>CAZFBA010000018.1:0-81310 GCA_964517135.1 uncultured Gammaproteobacteria bacterium | reverse complement strand
AATTTTTGAAAATCGAAAACAGAAAATTGATTGTTATAGTTATGCATTAGTCTTTTTTATAATCTATGTTTATTAAGCATACTGGTTATTACACAAAAATGAATACCTTTTAATATTGTTTCTATTGCATTTTAAATTTCTGAAGTTACAATAAAAATACCGGACAAAAATTAATATTTGTTTGTGGTAAAATATAAGTTAACCTATTTTTTAATGTTTTAATTATAAGTTATTAGATAAAATGCCAAATACACTTTCAAAAGAAAAACTTCATAATTTGAATGAAATAATAACACCAGTTAGTCTTGTTTTTTTAAAAAAGATTGGTGAATATAAAGGCAAACAAATATTATACTCTAATCAACAACAAGAACACCTCGATAAACTACAGATGAATGCCCTGATTGATAATACTCTTGCATCAAACAATATCGATAATATTAACATTAAATATAATGAATTTATGTGTTTGTTTGAGGGGATGAAAGAACCTGATAATAATATAGAATCTGAAACTATTCGCTATTTAAAAGTGTTAAACTTAATAAACAGCCATTTTGATTCTGTTGAATTATCATCAGACCTGGTTTTACAATTTCACAAAAATCTTTTCGGCTATAAACCGGATCAGGGAGGCAAGTGGAAACCTCTTGATAATATCATAGAAAAACCCAATAACGACGGTACATCCAGTATTTCTTTTATACCTGTATCTGCTGAAAAAACACCAGCAGAAGTTGAAGACCTGTGCCTCTCATATCACAGCATAATCAATGAAGATGATATTGTCGATCTTATTGTTATAGCAGCTTTTATTTTAGATTTTTTGTGTATCCACCCCTTTACTGTTGGCAACGGAAGAGTAGCACGGTTATTAACCCAGTTAATGCTTTATCAGCAAGATTATCAGGTTGCTAAATATATCTCACTGGACAAAATTATACTGGAAAATAGGTCAAAATACATTTACAATCTTCAAAATGCCAGTCAAAACTGGCATGAGCAACGCCACAAAATAGCTGGCTGGGTAGAATTCTTTCTCCGGGTTATTTATCTTGGTTATACAGACCTGGATAAACATATTTTTCATATCAAAAACAAAAAAGGCGCTAAAAGCCAGCAAGTAAAAATGATTGTGAACATGATGCCTGCCCAATTTAAAGTTTCAGATATATGTAATAAGTGTTCAGGAATATCAAGACCTACAATCAACAAAGTATTGCAAGAAATGAGAGATAACAAGCAAATAGCCCCCTGTAGCATGGGGCGTGATGCCATCTGGAAAAAATTATTTTAAAAATTTAATTATTTATCCACTTATAATGCCTCAAGATCTCTGAATAATTTAAAAGTTCACAGATTCAAGAAATTAGTGTCTGGGGTTAAAAAAACCGCTGTGCGGTTTTTTTAACCCCCTCCCTGTTTTTGCTGGAATCAGTAATTTCTTAATTAATCAGAGGTTCCCCTCTTTTCTCAGGCATTTTCAAATTTTGTTTAAAAAAATCATTCAAATAATGGATTAAATTTGAAGCAGAATCTGAAAAAATAATATTAATGCAACCACTTCATTTGTCTTCTTCAACAACTCTCTCGCCGCCTGTAAAGGCGCTTTTTTTTGATCAAATTTAGGTGTATTAACCTGTCATAATAAAGATCAGTGCATAACTTAAAAATTTTTCGATTTTCAAAAATTTAAAAGTTAAGATATGGGTTGAACGAGCAGGCAACCACTTGCGGAGAAAGATCACACGAAATCACTCAATGCCCCGGGGATAGCCTGCTTTGCAGGCGAAAGGGGGTAGTACCCCCTTTATGGGGTCAGGTGCCAGTCATGGCAAGGGTTTTGAAAATCGAAAACAAAAAGCTAATAGGGCCTCTATAATCATGAATCATTACATTACTTTCAAGTATCAGTATAGATAAATTAAAGAAGCTGACAAAAAATTTAACCAGTAATGTTTTACATTTAAAATATGGGCTTAATAACTATATTTTTAAATGTTTTTGTACTGAAATAAGACTTCCTGAAGCACCAACAATAATTCCCATACCGAGAATAGCCAGTATCACCACATTCATATTCAATGGAGGAGGCACACTATTAAAATACTGGTATATTTTTAAAATATACCCCTGTACAAAATACAATGGTAATAAGGCTATAATAGCACCTGAAAGTCCATAAAATGTTCCCTGTAGAATATACGGCGTTTTAATATACCAGCTACTAACCCCCATCATACTCATAATATCAATTTCCTTGCTACACGACTGAATAAGCAACTGTATCGTATTGCTAATAATAAAAATCGTCATACCGCCGAGAAGAATAACCAGTATAACAGTAACTATTGTAGTTGTTCTGGCTATTTTTCGCATCTGCTGGGATATCATTTCGGGAAAATAAACGTTTTCCACCTCCTGATATTGCTTGAGGTTTTCAACTGTTTGTTCAATATAATCTGCCTTCTTTACTCTGAGGTGAATAGTGTCAGGTAGTGGGTTGCTTATATCAACAACTGAATATTGCTTTTTAAGATCTTCCCAGGCTTTATCTTTGCTAATAAACTCTATTTCTGAAATATCAGGCATAGCTTTAACTTTTTCCAGAAAAGCTTTAGAATCTGTCTGGTCTTTTAAATACACTGAAATCTGTAATGTAGATCCAATCTGTTTTACAAAATTGTCAAGCCCCAGTGTGACTCTGAACATACACCCAAAAATACTCAAAATAGCAGCCATAGTAGTAATAATAACAATATTCATCCAATTAGAACGCTTTATATTGTTAATAGTTTCAATAATAAGTCTTTGAAAAATTCTAAATTCAGTGCCCATATTAACCTCGGCTAATCAAAATCATAGGTTCCATCATACATATCACTAATAAGTTCTCCATTTTTCAATGATATAACTCGTTTGCGCATCTGGTTAACAATAATTTTATCGTGTGTTGAAACAAGAACAGTAATACCTCTCTGGTTGATTTGTTCAAGCAAATTCATTATATCCATTGACGTTTCAGGATCTAGATTGCCTGTAGGTTCATCAGCAATTAGTAATGGCGGCCCATTCACCAGAGCTCTTGCGATTCCAACACGCTGCTGTTCTCCACCAGACAGCTCTTCCGGTGTAGAGTCTTTTTTATCAAGAAGGCCTACCACTTTAAGTGACATTAACACTCTTTTTTCTACCTCATTATGGCTCATACCGAGTGCTCTTATAACATAGGCAATGTTATCAAAACAAGTTTGTCTGGGAAGGAGTTTAAAATCTTGAAATATAATACCCATTCGCCTTCTTAAATGAGGTATTTGAGATTTTTTAATTTTGCTGACGTCAATTCTACCTACATAGACCTTGCCTGAAGTAGGTGGTTCTTCTCTGTATATAAGCCTCATTATAGTTGATTTTCCTGCACCTGAAGGACCAACTAAAAAAGCAAATTCACCCTTTTCAATATGTAAATTAATATCTTTAATTGCAGCAAGGTTATTATAATACTTTGAAACCTCTTGAAACTTGATCATAGCTTATCTTTCAACTAAATAATCAATAAATACGTTAATAAATTAATTATATAGTAATCTAACAAAAGAACAAAAATATTACTATCAATTTTAAAGTCGTATTAAGGAGCTTTTTTTAAAAAAACGTTAAAATTCAGTCATTATGTTTTTTTTGAGGACTAATAAAGAAGCTTAATTCATTTTAAGTTTTGCTGGCAATTAGTATTTATTCAGGTTCTTAATTTTTTCCATAAGACCTGAACAACAAAGTATGGCAGTGCACTAAAAATACGTCTGGCTCGTCTTGGATCACTTATTAAGCGGTAAAACCATTCCAGTTTAAGCTTTCTAAAAATTACAGGTGCTCTTTTAACATTGCCGGACCATACATCAAAACTGCCACCAACACCAATCAAACAGCCTTCAGAGAATAAGTGTCTATACTTGTTGATCCAGAGCTCCTGACCAGGTACGCCAAGAGCAATTAAAATCAGCCTGGCGTTACTGGAGGAGATTTCTTTAGCAATTTTAGCTTCCTCTTCCTTATTATAAAACCCGTTATGTACATAGGCTATATTTAGATCCTTATATTTAGTAGAAAAAGCTTTTAGCATATCTTCTAAAACCTTTTCTTCAGCACCCAGAAAAGCTACAGGTATATTATTTTTGCAGCAATAGTCGAGACAATTCTCTGCAAGTTCAATACCTGGAACAGTATCAGATAATTTTATTCCATTTAATGCCAGTGCAAGTATTAACCCTGCACCATCAGGTATAATCAGATCAGAATTTGATATACTATGACTGAGCTTTTCATTCTTTTGAGCCTGAATAATCATTTCAGGATTCAGTGTTACAATATGAAATAGCTGATTACCCGTAATAGCAGAGCAGGCAATACTACATGCTTCTTCAAAGCTAACTATGTCAACAGGATACCCGAGTATGGATGCTCTTTTATTTTTATAAGATTGAGATACCATTTATTAACCTGAAAAAAAATGTCTGGATTATTTTATTATTTTAACCAGCTTTTCAATAGTTTGTCCAGCGAGATCATTATAATGAGAATAGTTTGGATTATAGCTAAGTTGTTTATTAGAAATTTCATACCAGTTTTTAAGGTATTCTGACAGTTTTTTCTCTTGCCACTGCTGAGTTGTAATATAGTGACAATTAAAATTTTCCATCAAAGTCTGAACTTTAGGATCATAACTAATACCAAAAAGTTCTTTTTTAAGGTAAATTGAACTAACCAGTGCATGAAACCTCATTGCTATAACTTTCTGGCATTTACTAATAATAACCTCCCATTCAGGTGGTGTAAGGCTTTTGTCAATTAAAACCGTTTTCTGTTCGGGGGCTATTGTTTGTAATATATTGTAAAGATTTAAACAAATATCAAAATCATAATTATAGTGAAGCGGCATAATAAGAAGCGTTTCACCATTTTTACGGGCAAGATGGCTTATATTTAGAGCTAACTCTTGAAAATCTAAAACTGATATACCTTTCCAGGGACGAATATTTACACCAATAACATTGTTATTATTATTAATTTCTGGTATTTCAAAAAGAACATCAAGGCAATCACCTTTTAGTCCAAGCCATACCGGGTCACTGGTTAGATCTGATTCAATATTAAGTTCTTTTAATAGCAATTGACTCTTATTATCTCTTACGCTAACGTTTTTAATACCACTTAAGATAAACTTCGTAGCTAACCTGCTAAATTTCCTGTTAATAGGTCCAATACCCTGAGCATAAATAAAGCATTCAACTCTAAATAACCTTGCCAAAAATATTATAAGCAGGTAATAATAGATAGTTAAAAAACTGGTAACATCTTGAAGCAGGCTACCTCCACCGCTAACTAATATATTTGTATTGGTTAGTTCAGAAACAATTTTAAAGAAATTCATTCTATCTATAGCCCTGACTTGCAGGTTATAAGCCGTTTTTTCAGGTGTTTTTGATAAAACAACTATATCAATATCTCTTATATTTCTTTTAATTTCTCTTATCAATACCCATAAAATTGCTTCATCACCAAAGTTATCAAACCCATAGTAACCACTGATCATTATTCTGGGCGTTTTGGCTTTTTGAACAGGCATTCTTATCAGACTTTCTAAATATGATCGTCTTTATAATTTTGTAAGTGAGCTTGATTGAGGAACAACAAGCTTTTTACTTAATATATTATAGTATTTGCTTAGGTTAAAGTTTAATTTCTCACCTAAATTCAGCACTTCGCTTATATATTCTTTATCAGATTCATATGTTTTGCTTTTAGAGAGGTTATTTATAAGATCTATAAGGCCATCATTTAAGTAGTCAAAGTATATATTTTGAGGTGTAGTAAGGTTTAATTCGAGTTCAAGATCTTTAGCAACGTCTATCATATCAATTATTTCAGAACAGAGTTGAGTATCTTTGGTTTCAATAAACTCATTCATAGATTCTTCAATCGTTCTGGTAAAAATATTTTGTGAGATATCTTTTTCCAGCTTAACACCAATTTTTTTAGTTTCATTTAAGTAGTGTTTAGCCTCATGAAAAAGATCAATATCAGATAAATCATTAATTTTTTCAATTGTTTTGTTGAATTCTCTGCTTAAAGTATATCTGGCAGCTATTTTAAACTCATCCGGTATTGCCAGACCCAGCTCTGTCAGCTGAATTATTGAACTCTGGCTATCTTTATAGATTTTATAGTAAAGCGTTGAGAATTCTTCAAGTTGTCCTTTGACCAGATCCTGAAGGATATTAATTTTTTTATCTTTAAAAATATCTTTTAATGATAGATATTCACGCCCAAAATGTTCATCAAGGCCTCTAATGAGTTCGGTTATAGGTTCATTATTAATTTTATTAAAAAGGTCTTCTTTAATTCTTTGATATTCAATATTGCCTGCAAAGCCTTTTAAGACACAATGAAAATCGCCTCTGCCAAAGTGCAGGAGACCAAATATCATGTCATTAGATTCCAGTGTAGTGGCTGTGGTTATTTCAATTCTCCCGATTATAAGTGATGTTGAATTTTTCTGTACTCTTTCATAGTCTAATTTTTTTATCCTGTAAGAATAAACATGTGTTTCGTCCTGATAATTTTCATACATAGAGCTAATAGCCCAGTGTGCAATAACCTGTTTAATGCTTACAATAGAAGGTTTAACGAATTTTTTATAGATATCCTTGCCAGTGCCGAATTCTTTAATGTTGCTTTCTGCCTGAGATAGAATATCGAGAAACTCTAGCTCAAGATCGCTACGGCCAAAATCAAAAGCCAGCTGCATTGCACGAGCTGCATATTTCATAATTTGAACAGTTTCAATACCAGAGATATCAGCAAAGAACCAGCCACAGCTTGTGAACATAAACATAGCATTTTTCTGCATCTCTAAAAGCTTAAGTGCAGATGTTTTCTCAGAATCTGATAGTTTTTTTACAGCATATTGATTGAAAAAGTTATCAATGCTTTCATCATTTCTGTCTATTAATATGTCAATATAGTTATTTCTGGCCAACCATACATCTTTAAAATATCTTTTACCCTCTTTTTCAAAGATTTCAGCAAGCTGACCATTAAGCCAATCAAGAGAATTTCGTAACGGCTTTCGCCATTTTTGGTTCCAGCCTGCTTGAGCACCAGTTGAGCATCCACAATCTTCTTTCCAGCGGCCTACTCCGTGACTACAACTCCAGGCAGTGTTGTTTTTTACTTTTGCTTCTGCGACTGGCGGGTATTTTTCAAGGTATTCTCCATAGTTTGTAAGTTTAAAGCCTTCATTTTGAAGTCTAATTTTAAGGCCATAGGCAAGTGCCCTATCACCAAAAGGAGTATGATGACCGTACGATTCACCATCTGTTGCTAGGTGAACTAGTTGAGGATAATCTCTAGAAGAAACAATACCTTCTTTAACTCTGTCTACAAGTTTATCACCGTTATATAGCAGTCCTTCAAAAGCTACTGCTTTGGAAATAGTACCATCATAAAAGAAGATATCTATATATTTATCTTTTTGATCATTATAATAATATCGATAAGGCCTGGCAGGATCAACATTACCCCTGCTAACATCCTGCCACTCATTATATTCTGATAATTTTACTTTTTCAGCCTGAAATGGAGATAAAATAGTGTATTTAATGCCATGATCAATTAAAACGCCAAGTGTTTCGTCACAAACTGCAGTTTCGCTAAGCCATATACCTTCTGGTTTACGGTTAAACCTGTGTTCAAAGTCTTTAATGCCCCAGTAAACTTGCGTTATTTTATCTCTCTGATTTGCAAGAGGTATAATTATGTGGTTATAAACCTGTGCTATAGCATTACCATGACCACTATAGATTTCCTGACTTGCCTTATCAGCATCAATGATTCTGGTATAGGTTTCAGGACAAAATTCTTCAAGCCAGCTAAGCAATGTTGGGCCAAAATTAAAGCTTATTAAGGAATAGTTGTTGACTATATCAATTATTTTACTGAGGTTATCAGTGATACGTGCGACAGAATTAGGAGTATAACACTCAAAAGTTATTCTTTCATTCCAATTATGGAAAGGTTGAGCACTTTCTTGTTCTTCAATATATTCAAGCCAGGGGTTTTCTCTGGGTGGCTGATAGAAGTGGCCGTGTATGGTTAGATATACATTGTTTTTTGCTGCTTCTGTCATCTTAATACTCCGGTTGTTTTTGCAGTCAACTGTTTGTTTATTCAATGAAATCATAGCATAATTATTTAAAATAACAAAATAAATCTTCAATATTAAGCACTTATTACCCAGAATAAATAGTGTTTTCGATATTTATTAATGATTATCAAGAAAATATATAAGGAACATTATTAATACAAAAGAAATTTGGGAAATTAATTAATGCGTAATAATCAATTTAAAGATAATGTGTTTTTCAATTTTTTATCAAATTATTATCATAGCAAATACCTGCTAAACACTTTTAAATAAAGAAATACAAAAAATTATTCTTGAAATAGTATGCATTGTTTTTCATTATTTTTTCAACAATCAGTTTTAAATCAAAATACAGTATAGATAAATGGAGCCAGAGAAGAGCTTTCAGCAAATATAACAACAATCGAAACTATAATAAAAACAATAATAATGGGTATCAACCAGTATTTTTTTCTTGCTTTTAAGTACTGACAATAATCTTTAAAAAGTTCAATTATTTCCATCGTATTTATTCCTGAATTATACCAATATAATCATTGAAACTCTTTTAAATAGTATAATACATAAAGAATTAAATGTAACCTTTATGTATAATACTGTTTAAATTTTACTGAAAAAAAATCCATTTGTAATATCATATAATATGATAAAGCCTGATGCATAACTTGAAAACAATAAAAACTATTCTTAATTAGTTATACATTGGTCTGTGATAAAGGATACGTTTAAAATGGCCCCTATTCAACTTCAGGATAATAAATTAGGTTTAATGTCAGGTAACGGCACATTGCCTGTTAAAGTTGCTCAAAAAGCTACCAAAGAAGGCTATCAAGTTTATGCTGTTTGTTTTGACAGGTCTGATATTAGAACAATAGAAGAACATTCAATCAGCACCGTTCACTATAGCCCCGGTGAAGTTGAAAAAATTCTTATATACCTCAAGAAAAACGATATTAAGCAGGTTATGTTTATTGGTAAAGTGCCTAAACTTGTGTTTTTTCAGATACATAAATTTGATAAACGTGCGATGAACTTTATTAAAAAAGCTAATAAATTAAACGATAACGCTATAATGCTTGCTGCAATTAAAGAACTTGAAAGTGAAGGTATAAAAGTTCTTGATCAGACTATTTTTATAAAAGATTTTTTTGCCCATAAAGGTCATATTGCAGGGCCTGAACTGAATGAATGTTATCAAAGTGATATTGAATACGGTTTTGAAGCAGCTAAAAACATCGGAAAAATGGATATAGGGCAAACTGTCGTTGTACAGGATAAAATGATCCTTGCAGTAGAAGCTATTGAAGGAACTGATGAGGCCATCAAAAGAGGTTGCAAACTTGGAAAAGGCAGGGCAACTATCGTGAAAGTTAGCAAACCGGATCAAGATCAAAGATTTGACATACCGGTTATTGGCGAAAAAACAATTTCTATGATGTACAAGTATGGTGGAAAAGTCCTTGCTATAGAAGCATATGAAACACTCATTGTAAATGAAGATAAAGTTAAAACACTGGCAAATAAGTATGGAATAACTGTAATAGCGGTATGACTAAAAAACTCTTTATTGTAACAGGTGAACAATCAGGTGATATTCACGCTTCAAACATAGTTAAGGAGCTGAAAAAGCTGATTCCTGATATTGATATCGCCGGTGTTGGTGGGAATGAAATGAAAAAACAGGGTGTTAACCTTATTCATGACCATTCTGATATGGGTATTGTTGGCATTGATTCTCTAAAAAAGATACCGGAACATATTAAGCTGGGTAAAAACATTTTAAAATTCCTTAAAAATAACTTTAAACCTGATCTTATCTTATTAATCGACTATGGCGGGTTTAATATCAGACTTGCTAAATATCTTAAGAAGAATAGTTATAAAATATTTTACTATATTGCACCCCAGGTATGGGCAACAAGAAAGGGTCGACTGAAAAAAATTGCCCGTTATTTTGATAAAGTAATGCTTATATTTCCTTTTGAAGAAGAAATTCACAAACAGGCAGGTGTTAACGCAGAATTTGTAGGGCATCCTCTTGTTACAATGCTACCAGAAGCTGTTAGCAAAAAGATTTTTTGTGAAAAATATAATCTGAACCCTGAAAAACCTCTTGTAGGAATTTTTCCTGGAAGCAGAAAGGCAGAAATACATTTCATGCTTGAAATATTGCTGAATGCAGCTAACCTGATTCAACAAGAATTACCAGATACTCAATTCATACTGGCCCAGGCTACTAATATTAGTGATGATTATCTAAATAAATATCTTCAAAAAAGCAGCTTAAATGAAAAAATCAATTTAAAAGTTTTAAAAGAGGCTAACTACGAAGTATTATCTGCTTCGGATATGCTTCTTCTTACATCTGGAACTGTAACCCTGGAAGCTGCAATATATCAAACACCAATGCTTTTAAGCTATAAATCATATTCTATTGCCTACTGGGTCTATCTTTTGATTCGCTATATAGATAAAGCTGGCCTGCCAAATATAATTATGGGCAGAGAAATAGTCAAAGAATTCATCCAAGATAAAGCAACTCCTGATCAGATTGCAACAGAAGCCTTGAGAATACTCAAAAACCCGGGCGATAAAAATAAAATGTTACAAGACTTAGCAGATGTAAAAAAAGCATTAACTAATAAGCCTGCTTCTGTTAGAGTATCAGAAATAATATTTGAAGAGTTAAATCTACACGATAAAAACAGTTAAATTAAAGGCCTGAAATGGATACTATAAAAAGGTTTTTCAACTATTTATTACGGTATAAGTATAGTCTGCTTTTTGCTATACTGATTGCATTTCCTGCTGGTGGTGCTGATGGCTTCATAGCTTATATTATTAAACCTGTACTTGACAATATACTTATTGATAGAAAAGAACAATATCTCATGTGGCTTCCGGTTGGTGTGTTAGTTATATTTTTTATTACTGGAATATGCAGGTTTCTTCAGATTTACTATTCAAGATATGTTGTACAAAGAGTATTAAAAGATATTAGAAAAGATCTTTATGATAAATTTCAGCGTTTATCTCTAAGTTACCACGATGTTAACTCATCAGGAACATTGATATCAAGACTTACAAATGATACGATGCTACTAGAAAACATAACCACAGATGTTCTTCAAGTATTCATTAGCCGTTCTGTCAGTGCATTAATCTTAACAGGCGTTATTTTCTATCAAAACTGGAAGCTGGCTTTAATATGCATTCTGGTGACCTCTTTTATTATATATCCTATAACAGTATTAAGTAAAATGATCAGGAGATACACACATGATATGCAGACTTCACTGGCTGACCTCACGAGTGTACTGACTGAAAATCTCCAGGGAATGAAAGTAATTCATGCCTATAACCTCCAGAAACAGCAGGCAATGAGATTTGAAAACGAGAATAATCATTACTTCAGGAAATATATGAAAATGATATTGCCATTTGCAGCATTACCAGGCGTTATGCAGTTTGTCGGCTCATTTGGTATTGCTGTTATCATATGGTATGGCGGATATTCAGTAATTTCTGGTGAAATGACAACAGGTGCTTTGATCTCTTTTATTGTAGCATTTCTCTTACTATATACCCCTGTAAAGACAATGGGACGGGCTTGGGCTGATGTCAACAAAGCTCTTGCTGCTGCTGATAGAATATTTAGTATTCTGGATCTTGATAAAGAGGTTATTGAAGCAAAGGAACCCCTCCTTCTAAAAGAAATTAAAGAAGGAGTTAACTTTGAAAATGTTAGCTTCAGCTATGATAGAGTAAACATACTTCATAATATTAACTTAAACGTTAATATAGGAGAAGTACTTGCTATCGTAGGTCCAAGCGGATCAGGAAAATCTACTCTTGTAAACCTGATACCCCGTTTCTATGACGTATCAAGAGGAACTATTAAAATTGACGGCACAGATATAAGAAACTTTTCACTTGAATCACTCAGAAAACAGGTAGCAATCGTAAGCCAGGACACATTTTTATTTGACGGAAGTATTAAAGATAACATTGCAATCGGAAATAATAATGCTACAGATGAAATGATATATAAAGCAGCCAGTTATGCTTATGTAGATAACTTTGCTAAAGAGCTTGATGAAGGATATAATACTCGTGTAGGTGAAAGAGGAGTAATGCTCTCAGGAGGTGAGAAGCAGCGTATATCCATTGCAAGAGCCCTTTTAAAAGACGCACCTATTTTAATACTTGATGAAGCAACAAGTTCACTGGATAACGAATCTGAAGCAATCGTTCAGAAAGCCCTTTCAAATCTGATGAAAGACAGAACGGTTTTTATTATTGCTCACAGATTATCAACGATTAAGAAGGCAAAGCGAATCATTGTTCTGGAGAGAGGATACATAATTGAAGAAGGTTCACATGACAGTCTTCTCGCTGATAGCATGGTCTACAAAAACCTCTATGAACTGCAATTTGCTGTCTAAAAGACTAATGCATAACTATAACAATAGATTTTTGTTTTCGTTTTTCAAAAATTTTAAAAGTGAAGATATGGGTTGAACGAGCCGATTGGCCCGGGCTTTCTAAGTAGTTTATTTATTATGTTTTTCAATCAAATCATTCAAAAGCCTTTGATACTTTTCGAGATTTTCGTATGTTCTGGCTTCAAACCTTGTTACAAGTATTGGCTCAGTATTAGAAGCCCTCACAAGTGCAAAGCCATCATCAAAAACAAGCCTTAAACCATCTATAGTTATTATGTCTTTAATGTTATAGATATCTTTAACTAGTTCAATTTCTTTTGCAATCTTTTCAATGATTTTAAATTTTCTGTTATCAGTTGATTTTGTTCTAATTTCTGGAGTACTAACCGGTTCAGGAAGTTCCTTAAGGAGATTATCGATAATAAAGTCATCACCTTCTCGCTGTTTATATTGGTCAATGATTTCAAGTATTCTTAAAGTTGCATAAATAGCATCATCATATCCAAAATATTTGTCTGCAAAGAACACATGACCGCTCATTTCACAGGCAAGAACTGCGTTTTCTTCTTTCATTTTCTCTTTTATAAAAGAATGGCCTGTCTTGTACATAATGGGTATAGCCCCAATCATCTCAATAAAATCGTACATTCTTTGTGAACACTTCACTTCCCCAATAAATTTCAGTTTAGATTTATCAGCATATCCTCTGGCAATTTCTCTGGCAAAGATAATCATAAGGTCATCTCCCCAAATAATTTTACCTGTTTTAGATATCAGGCCTAGTCTATCTGTATCACCATCATAGCCAATGCCTATATCTGAGTTATTATCCTGCACTATAGCACCCAGCATCTTCATATTTTCAGGTAAAGTGGGGTCAGGATGATGAAAAGGAAAGGATCCATCTGGTTTGCTGAATAACTGAATAACATTACATCCTAATTTTTGTAGTAAATCAGGTACAATTAACCCTGCGGTACCGTTTGCTGAATCAATGACAACATTAACATCTTTAAAAATACCAAACTGGCTTAACAAATATTCTTTATAAATACTGTTGAGTTCTATTTTGATTGATTTTTGAGAGGGTGATTTACTGTAACTTTCTTCATTAACAATATCTTTAAGTTTTTTAATATCATCTTCTTTGAGGTTTTTATTATCAATCAACATTTTCAACCCGTTATATTCAGGTGGATTATGACTTCCCGTAATCATAATAGCCCCATTAATGTCAGGCAAGTTTAGAAGGTTCTGGTATTTAGTTTCTTTTATGAAATTAGAGAAATACAGAACAGGTGTAGGGCACATACCTATTTCCAGTACCTGAATGCCGGTATCACTAAGCCCTCTAATAAGAGCATCTGCAATAATTTCAGAGTGTGATCTTGCATCATAGCCTACAGATACTGTAATATTTTTATCAAAATATTCTTTAATGCTGGTTCCGTAAGCCATTCCAATTTTATAGACAGTTTCAGGGTTGAGCTCATCAGGATAAATACCTCTGATATCATTCTTTCTGAAAATATGCGGATTTATTGTGGTTGCAGACATAGTAAATACCTCATGGTTTGGCTGTATTGAATTGATTTTACCTCAAGAATAACGAAAAGTATAACACACAATAGCAACAGCTGAAGACACATTCAGGGAAGGCGTTTTGCCTGTCATTGGAATTTTAAGAATTTCATCAGCAAGGTCTAATATTTCTGGATTAACGCCGACTGACTCAGTACCAAAGACAAGCGCCAGCGGGTATGTTTGCTGATGAACAGCTTCTTTGAGTAACGTTTCTGTTTTTATGTCTATAGCAACAATTTTGACTTTCTGTGCTTTTAGTTCTTTGATGACATCTTCAGTGTTGTTCCTTAGTTCCCAGTTGACAAAGTTAATGGCCCCCCGTGATGCTTTATTAAGCATATCTAGCTTTTTTTGTTTAAACTTATCCTGGCCTTTTCTGCATACATAAAGCTTTTTAATATCAAAATTATCTGCAATCCTGTATATTGGGCCAAGATTGTTGTTATACCTGACGTTATCGAGAACTATATAAATGGTTTTGTTTTCCATAAGCTTCAAAATAAATTCTATAGCTCTATTTTACTATAAGAAATGTATGCATAACTCAAAAAATATACTATTATAGTTACTTATCAGCCTTCTGTAAGATTTTTTATATATGAAAAGTCACTATTTAATGTTATTTCAAAAATGCATTTTGCTAAAACCGAAATATAATCAATTTTTAAGCATAAATGTAAATATACTTAAAATTACGTAACAGGGATCTAAAGTATTGGCCAATTAATCCGATTATTTAAACAACAGGGAATGAATTATCACGCCGGAGGACAATATAATGTTAGATAGTGCAGTAAAATCACCTTTCAACAATGGCAATGGTCTTGGAAGTGGTACGTATGTTAAGACCAAGGGCAAAAAGAAAAAGAATAAAAACGATCAAAAAGATTTTAATGATGCAAATTACAATTTTTTTGGTATTTTTGATGAGCTCGCCGATGTAATCTCCAGTGAGCTAAAGGCAATGGAACGTGCAAAGCGGGTTAATATTAACTTTGATACAAGATTCTAACTTTATTTCCCCTATAAAAGAAAAAGCTAGCAGTGCTAGCTTTTTTTAATTGATATTTACCCTGAAATGTTAGTTAATTGGATCAACCTGTACAATATAGAATCTTACTTTTACCGGGTTTTCGTTCGGGTTCGTAAATTCAAACTTATGAGTTTTCTTTTCCTGGTTTTCTTCTGGCAGTTTAGTTTTGAGCCTGATACCATACTTTGAAGTAGCCTCTGATAGTTTGTATCCATTAGAAGCATAAAGTGCGCCTGCAAAATCTCTGGGATAATAAGCTGAGTCAGTGGCCTCAATAAGTGGAAGAGCTACTATTTCAAAAGATTGATTGGTTGTAATCTTTTGTACAATCTTACCATTGGGATTACATTTATTTTCACCAATCATCTTGTATGGCTTGTGATTAGCCTCAAGATTATTTTCAAAAAGGTTAATTCTTTTACTAAGAGGAAGCAGTTGCCCCTGCTGGCCATAAAACTTCTGATTAGAAACGATTGCAATCATCGAAAGTATTAAAATGGCTAACAATGCAAGTTTTCTCATATTTTTTACCTCTTTTATTGATCTAATAATAAATTTCAGGTATCAATAATTGTTATTTCATTTGTTTGCTTAATTTGACACATATCAGGTATTTTAGCAAATGTTTAACGCATTGCAAGAATGTTAAGAATGCTTAAAATTAATCAGGACAACCATTTTCAAAATTAAAGACTATGAAACAATACACATAGTAAGGCAAATGTAGACCAGACAACAAAATGTTGTCTATTTTTTAACTTTTTTCTGCTTATTTATTTTTTGCCAATAACCTCTACTTTGACATTAGCCACACCTGAGCCAAGCATACCTATTTGCTGGGCGGCAGCTCTAGAAAGATCAATAATCCTGCCGTGTATAAATGGCCCTCTGTCAGTAATACGGACAACACATTCTTTATTATTATTAAGGTTAGTAACTTTAACCACTGTACCAAACGGTAAAGACTTGTGAGCAGCAGTCATTTCATGCATATTAAACCGGCTTCCATCTGCTGCACGCCTGCCATGAAAGTATGGCCCATACCATGAAGCTTGCCCCATAAGAGTAAGTGCATTTCTTACCGGTGCAACTGGTAACAGCATATTAATAATTTGAGAATTCTGGGTTAGCTCCTGACGTTCAAAAATCATTTCTTCTGGCCGGCCCGAAGCATCAAGACCTCTTGAGGTAGATATCGAAGCATTTCTCTGCACTTTTGGAAGGCCAAATGCCCTTCTAAGATTATTTACCCAGGCAACAGTAAGAGCATTGTTATTGAGACCGCTTCTATTAGCTGTTTTATCATCCACGGTAAAGATTATATCACCATCAACTGATCCAACATAAAAGCCATTAGAAACAGCAGGGTGAAGCTCTTTCAAGTCTTTACCACTGTCAAGCAGTTTTTCAAGTCTTTTAGCAACTATTTTTGCTCTTTCGTATGATGAATAACCTCCGGCATCGGATCTGTATGCTATAACTTTCATCCCTCCAATAGATACAGAACCAACATCATAGTTGTTTTCTCTGTATTTTTCTACTGCAATGTTGTATTTAAAGTTTTCTTTGGCCTGATTTTTTGGTGGCTGTTCAGTTTTTTGTGAGGAAGCTTTTGCAGAAGAAGCTAATCTGGTTTCTTTTGAGGCTAATTTTTGAGGTTTCTCTGCCGGCTTTTGTGTTTTTATATCCTGTTTAACAGTAATAATATTGGCCTCTTGTTCTTGATATATCTTGCTATTAGATTCTTTTATAGATTCTTTCTGCTCATTAAAAGATATTTTATCTCCTTTTTCTTCAGGAAGATCAATTATAAGTTCTTTTTCAGAACTTATAACAACAATTTCTTCTTTATGTGCAGGTATATCTTTTTCTTTTATTGTTGTTACTTCTTTTTCAACAGAAATTGAAGTGATTTCATCATTTTCAACTGAAGGTTTTGAGAAATTTTCCCATTTTTTTGCAACAGAATTCTCATTTTCTTCAATTTCAATTTGAGTAATTTTGTTTTCGAGGTTTTCAATACGTGAATCCAGTCGGGATATCGTATTTGTAAGGGTTTTAATAAGTTCCATCATCTCGGTTTGAGAGAAAGATTGTTCATTTTTAGTTTCTTGTTTGTTGTTTTTTCTGGCTAAAGCTGCACTTGAATCTTGATTAATACCTGTTGATGCTACAAAAAATAAGATTAAAACAAGTGAAATAAATACCTGGCGCTTAAAATTGGTATGAAACATAAATCATCCTCTTATTATTGATTTTTAGGGTATTAAATACCAAAAAGAGAGTATAATCAACAAAACGTTAAGTGTTTAACTATAATTGTAAAATTAGGAATTATTCTTAATAAGTATAAGACTGCTTTTAAAAAGACCTTACAGCTTAACAATGCTCTTAAAGGTATTGCGACAAGTAAAAACGATTTCACTTTAGGCTAATAGCCACTCTTTATTAGTTTATAAAGTTAGTAGCAAATTTAATTAGTATACATTTAAAATTATTTGCAGTTTATTCTAAAATTCAGACATAGAAGTAATTTTAATCCTGCACTATTTAAACTAAACAACTTTTATTATAATTGGGGATTCAAATCGTTAAGAGACTATGTTAAACTAAAGATACAAAAAATCTTTCCCTGAAATCCTTTTATAATTGAGAATAATTATTAAAGGAAGGTGTAAACACCTTATTTTTATCTGGAAAAATTTTATTGAAATGTAACAGTTAATTTTTCAGGAGTTTTTTAATGAAACCGAGCATATTCAACGTTCTGGAAAGAAAAAATTCAGTATTATCAAGAAAAGTTGAAGAAGAACTCAAAAATAGCAAGCTGGTCACAAATTACAAAACACATTACTTTCCGAGCAAACAAATTTTGCCACAGGTAAAAGCCCTTAAGTCAAAGTATTTTAGTTTCAGCGTCTAAATTTTGAGATTCACACAAGAAATCAGTATTGATAAGCTTAAACCATAAAGCCGCCTGCAAATAACTGGCGGTTTTTATGTATGTAGACATTTATATGAGGCAAAAGCATCATATAAACTTTTTTGTCAATTTCTCACCCAATATATTGCATTTCCCCTGTTTTTTGTATACCTTAAAGAAAGCATCACACCAATCAGGGGAGTCACAAAAGGGGGAGACTATGAATATTAATCCAGAAAGAAATGTCAGTTTATCTTTTAATGGAAAAATACAGGGCAAAGGCATTAAACCACAAAAAACACCGCTATATAAAGATGATATAGCCTTAAGTCAGCTTACAAACAACCTGCGCCGTGTAGGCATTGATAGAGCACCAGGTGTCGTCTTTCAAGATGGCTCATTGCTTGTGTCACCCGGCCTGCGTGTCAAACACAACAAAAAGGGTGATAAAATTACTTTTGTTGTAGGCGAAGGTAACAACATTAAAATGACATACGAAATCAAGAAAAATGAAAAAGGCGAAACTCTAAGTAACATGCCACCACATAAAACTGTTTTTGAAGAAGCTGTCAAGTTTATCGACAAAACAATCCTGAAAGCTATTGAAAAAAACAACATACTTAAAGACACCAACCTTGAAAGTGTTGAAGATATCTATAGCAAAATACACAGAGCAATCAGATAATCTTAATCAACAAGCTAAAATAATAAAATCCATTTCAAAAGGAAAATGCCAGAAGGGTTCTGGCATTTTGGGGGGTTTGATAATCCTTAAAGAGAAAGAGAGTGTCAATCAGTCATCTGCTTTATTACCTTTAGCTCAAACTCAGTAACTCAGTATTGACGATTTCCTCCTTGGGTTTGAGGGATTTTGAGGGAATTATCAAACTAAATAGGGATTTAATATATCTGTGTTCTTTAGCCTTTTCATAAGCCTGGTTTGCTTTTTGAATAGTATTATCTTTGATTTTTCTTAACCTTGAAGGTTTTGCGAGTTCTTTTGCCCTTAAAATCTCAAAGCCTTCAAGTAAATAAAGCCTGCCAATCTCAATCCAACCATAATCATTAGAATCTATACCTGATTTATCTTGATACTTATTTAACCTGTTGTGAATTTTCTTTAGCCTTAATGCTGCTTTTTCCAGTGCCGCTTCAAGGCTAGCAGTACATATAGAGGCTCTTTTGAAATAATCACGATGATTTGATATAAATTCTTCAGTATTTTTTAACTGCCTGATCCCGGCTTTATCCATCAAATCATAAACAGAGGCATCATCAGGTATATCAGCAAGGTGCCTAATGGATTTAGCCAGGCTTTCAGGAGAATATTTAGCTTCTCTGGCTTTTTCTTTAAACTCATAAGCTGCTCTAGCAAAACTTTCACCGTATTTGCTGGCAAAAGAGAGATTCATAAGCTTTCCTCAGGGAGATTTAGCAATTTGAGTGTTTCAGTAATATTGTACTTGCTGTCTAACATTCTTAAAACACTTTAAGTGTATTATTTACAATTATTAACATACCTGACGTTCAAATGTCAAGTGCCATTTGAATTACACGGATATACTGGTTATAGAAGCTTTATATAACGCACTGCTGATAGATTGTCAAAAAACCTGTTACGCTCTATTGTAGTAGTTTGGCTAAATGACTCCTCTAAAAGCTTTGTAGGATGCGCATTAAATATCATTTAAACCTGACTTTTACTTATAAAAAAGTCTTTTTATCAATCAGCCCTTAACATCAATTTTTTTCAAGTATATATTCTGATGACCTTCTAGATTATTTTTACCATTGAAAGAAACCCTTCTGCCGCCATCAACTCTGACAGGAACGGGAACAAGGGCCAGCTTACGCCTGCCACCACCCCCACCACCGCCGGAGGATCCACCTCTGCCACCACCATTAATAAATTTATCTATAAATTCTTTAATATGCTTTATAGTATGTTTGATCGTAACCCGTGTTTTAGTTATCCAGCGGTTATTATTGGTTGGTGTATTGATATAAAATCTCAGGTCATCAAATTTTTGGACAATTTTTGATTTGTTTCCAAAGCTAATAGCTGCATTTGGCACAGGTGAAAATGTAGTCAGAGGACTGATTACAGAGATCATTTAGAGACTCCTTCTTTCAAAGCATTTCTGGAAGCAAAATGTTCTGTTAGTTTATCTTTCAAGTATATACCTGTTTTAGAAGCGATAATAAGACCTACTGTAGCTAACAGATATGTTGAAAAAGCAAGTCCTAACCTTCCTTTAAAAGCTTTAAGCTCTGTGGGAGTCAACAATTTAGACTTTGCAGCATGACTGATCGCTTTTGTGGAGGCCATAAGTTCATCAGCAAGAACAGGTGTCATACTTAAGAAAGCTAGTTTACCTATATTATCGTGGATAAAGCCTGTAACCTTATTAATGCCTTTTCGTTGCCCGGTATCCTGAGAAGTATTATGAACCATTCCCAGGATCAGAGCTATACCAAAAACACGTGGCACAACTGTTTTGCCTGCTAACATAAAGTTTCTAATAAGCTTGTTTTTATAATGCGAAGCATGACCAAGCTCATGAAGTATATAAGATGCTTTTTCTGCTGGTGCAAAGGCATATAGCATATTCTTGCCTGATAATGAGTCTTTGCCTGACACACAGGCAGCACGAAGGATTTTATGAAGCTGTTGTTTATCTGATAGCTCTTGAAAAGGCAAATTTGGTATAACTTTATAGATGTCATAAGAGAAATTCAAGGCAGGTTTGTTTAATCCGTATTTCTTAACCATTGATTCAGCAAGTGTTTTAGCCTTATCCACAGGCATAGTATCTTTAAGTGTAAATAATCTTTTTGTAAGTCCTTCTTGGACTGCTTTTAAACTGGTACCCTGCATAAAATTTGCAGTCAAAACACCTGCTATAGCAGCACTAATATTTTGAATAGTCGACACATGCTTTTTCTTGTGGGGATAATCTATCAATGGTCTTGCTGTAAGCGGGTTTATGCGCTGTTCAAAAACATGAAATGGATCACTACCTCCATTGAATTGAGGAGGTTTGCTATACTGAGTATTCAAAATGCCTGATATTTGCGAAATAGGGACAGACATAATTTCTTCCAGAATTTATATGGGGGCGTTCTTTATGTAAGATTTTTAAAACTCCTGAAAATTAAAACCTGCTTTTTCGCTTGAAAAATGTTACATTTAAATTTTAGTGCTTTTCAGTATCTTTGTCTTTTTTATATAAAGAAAGCAAGAAAAAGCCTGTCATAAGGATACAATGACAGGTCATAAATCTTTTTATTTGGGTATAATTATATTCTACACTATAGACTACCTGTTAACCATATAAATCTTGAATTTTAATTTCAGTTGTATGCTATAAAATTCAGGTATGGTTTTTATGACGTTGAAAATATTCTTCCATTTTCAAGGAGTTTGATATTTTCATGGCATTCTTTAAGCTGTAATTCAAGACATTTAATGCGTGACAATAATTTTTCTCTTACAGTACAATCTCCAGCAGGCTCGAGAGGGTTTGAACAGTTCATAGCTCCTGCAGTAATATAGTTTTCAAAAACTGCAGCAGGAAGCTCCATATTTCTTATTTTCAAGTTTTTGACAAGTTCATCAAGGCTCAAACCATGTATCTTTCGACATCCCCTATCGGCCAATAATTCTTCACCTTCTGAAATTGACTTAAGATTAACTGTTCCTCTGTTTGTTGCTTGTAAAGTTTCTAGCATATTAGATCCCCTTTTTGTTTCTAAAACAGGATACAAAAAAATATTGATCAAGTAAGATGACTTAATTAAATTATAAATCTAAAAGTTCTATGAATGAATGCCCTTATTACAGTAAATTGATTACCCTTTAAGTGGTAGATTATATAGACTAACCTTATATTACACCGTATCAACAGTTTAAATTTCTTTTGTTGTATAACATTTAACTTAATACCAGCTTAACAAACAAGACATATAGCGATAAAAATCATCTGAGATCTCTGACAGATTCAAGATATTGGTAACTATTTGCTTGAATCAGTAACTATGGAATTAATCAGAGATTCCATCTATATAAAACAATTGTGCCTAATGAAAACACAAAAGATATAATACAGGTTAATTAAATTTATATTAAATATAACAATCAACTTTTTATTTAATATAAGTTTAAATTCCATAATCATCTCTTACAGCATAAGTCTTAACCGGGTAAAAATTAACCATAACATAAAAGAAACATTTAAAAGAAAACCGATCTTCTATATTATATAATTAACTTTTAAAAAAAAGGTTTAGATCAAAGAAAAGGTTATTAAAATGAGTATAAAAACAACAAGCAGACACGATATGCCATTTGGCACAAAAATTCTCTCAAATGGAATAGTAGAATTTAACCTGTGGGCACCGGATATCGATTCAATAAAAGTTAATATAATCCTTAAAGATTCTGAGGTTATTAGTATAGAAATGACCCCAACAGGTGATGGGTGGTTTAAAACCCTTTCTGCCAAAGCCAGACCTGGTTGCCATTATTGCTTTGAGCTAAAAGACGGCCTGCAAGTACCAGATCCTGCTTCAAGATTTCAACCCGGAAGCGTTCACGGCCCCAGTGAAATAATTGACCCTGATCAGTTTGACTGGGGTAAAGATCACCTATGGAAAGGTCGCCCCTGGGAAGAAGCCATTATTTATGAACTGCATACTGGCACTTTCACAAAAGAAGGAACCTACAACGCAATAAAAAACAAACTGGATTATCTGGTATCTCTTGGTGTGACAGCTATTGAGCTTATGCCAGTTGCCTCTTTTCCGGGTGAAAAAAGCTGGGGGTATGATGGGGTCCTGCTTTATGCTCCTGACTGCTCTTACGGGCACCCTGAGGAACTAAAAGATCTTATTAAAACAGCCCACGAAAAAGGTTTAATGGTATTGCTGGACGTTGTCTATAATCACTTCGGCCCTGATGGTAATTATTTATACGTTTATGCTAAGTCAAAATTCTTTAGTGATAAGCTTAAAACACCATGGGGTGATGCCATTAACTTTGATAATAGAAATGTTAGAGATTTCTTTGTCAATAACGCCATCTACTGGTTGAAAGAATATCATTTCGATGGACTTAGATTAGATGCTATACACGCTATTAAAGATCCTTCATCTCCTGATATTATTGAAGAGATTGCACAAAGAGCCCATCTAGAACTGGATAGGCATATTCATCTTGTGCTTGAAAATGATAATAATGAATCTTGTTATTTGACAAGAAAAAAAGAAGACAAAACCGATTTTTATCAGGCCCAATGGAATGATGACTTTCACCACTGTGCACATATACTTATGACAGGAGAAGAAAGTGGTTATTATGAAGATTATACCAGATCTATAACAGGCAAACCCGTATCATATTATATGGCAAGAACACTGGCAGAAGGGTTTGCATATCAGGGAGAGCCATCAGAATACCGTAAAAAAGAACCAAGAGGCCAGATAAGCAAAGGGCTAAACCCTCGAGCATTTGTAAACTTTATCCAGAATCATGATCAAATAGGCAACAGGGCTTTTGGAGAAAGGTTATCTGTTTTATCAACAACTGAAGCACTTAAAGCTGCTGCCTGTATTTACCTTATAGCCCCTTCAATACCTCTGATTTATATGGGTGAAGAGTGGGCTTCAGATGATCCATTTCTATTTTTCTGCGATTTCGGAGAAGACCTTGCAGAATCTGTCAGAGAAGGCAGGAGAAATGAGTTTGCCAAATTCCCACAATTTAGTGACCCAGAGATCAGAGAAATGATACCTGACCCGATGGCTGATGAAACATTCAACAAATCAAAGCTATCATGGGATAAAATATCTATAAAACCTTACTCTGAAATGCTTGAATATTATAAAACTCTTCTTCAAATAAGAAAAAACCACATAATGCCTCTTATACCTCTTATTGAACCAGATTATACAGAATATCACATCTTAAATGACAGAGCCTTCACTGTTAAATGGTCAACAAGGGATAGAAAAAACCTCTACCTGGCAGCAAATACCTCTGAAGAACCCATAAAACTCTCTGCTAACTTTGCCAGAAATATTCTGATCTCTACATCTGAAGAAGCTTCTAAAAAACTGCAAGATGATAATATCCTTAATAAATGGAGTGTATGCTGGTTAACAGACCAGAAGGTTTAAATTAAAAATACTTGAGGGTTTTAATATGAAAATGAGCAAGCAAACACTGATTAAAAAGCTAGCATCGTTTTATGGAATTATTCCAGAGTACTTTGATGCCTACGGCAAGCTTCATAAAGTAACATATAATGAGTGTATAGAATTTTTAAAAGTACTCAATATCAATCTTGATACTCAAGAAGACCTCGAAGACCTTGTAAATAAAATAGAATTTCAACAGTGGAGCCAGTGGATACCACCAGTACAGGTTATAAAACAGGGCCAGATGCCTGTTGTGCAAATGAGGGTATCTAAAAAACAACTTTCAAAAACCTTTGAGTGGATTTTAATTGAAGAAAACGGCTCCAGGCATTCTGCACCTTTTTCTACTAAAAATCTTTCTATGAGCATTTATAAAAGCTTTAAAAAACGTGGAACCTTTTACCAATTTGCTTTACCATTGCCAGTAATGCCTGATCTTGGTTATCATACTGTAATAATAAAGGGCGAACATAGCAAAGAAGCTAAGATGAAGCTAATAGTAGCACCAGAAAAATGCTATATACCACCAGGTATAATAAATAAACATAATATAAAAGGGCCCGAAATAAAACTGGACTCTCAAAAGCATATTGACCATGCTAACTATCGTTTTATTAAAACAATAATCAAAAATATCACTTCCGAAAAAGCAGATATAGTAGCAGTTGGTCAGATCAATAACATCTCTGTCAGAAACCTTGAACGAAACAAATCTTTATTGCCCTCCAGCAGACTAATATATAATATTCTCTATCTCAATGTTGATGATATTGCCTCATTTCTGGAAGAAAAGTCAGCTGAAATAGATGTATTAATAAATGAACTGCACGAAAGCATTAAAACACTTCAGGAAAATGAAAACTATGACCTGAAAGAAGTCTATTCACTAAAACTTAAAGTGCTCAAAAAGCTCTACCAATCATTTAGAGAATACCATTTAAACGTTAATAGCCCTAAAAGAAAAGAGTTTGAAGATTATATAGAACAGAAAGGTGAAAACCTGAGAAAATTATCACTTTTTGAAGCCCTTCAAGAATTTTTTGATAATGAATATGCCAAGTTTACTAACTGGCATGAGTGGCCTGAAAGCTATAGAAACCCGGATAGCGAATTCGTAAAATCCTTTGAAAATAACAACATTGAACTTATTCAATTTTATGACTTTCTACAATGGCAAGCCGATATTCAACTTGGCGAAGCCGGTTATTTTTCATACCTTCAAAAGCTTTCTGTCGGCGTTTATGTTAATCTGCCTTCGGCTGTTGACCCCTACGGATCAGAAACCTGGCTACATCAAGACTATTTTGCTTTTGGTGCTCGAATCAAAAGCAAGTCAAGCTTCGATGAAAGCAATGATCCTGATCCTGTAAGTTGCCCTGTTTTGCCACATAAACTGTATGAATCAGCTTATGAATATTTTATAAAATACCTTAAGCCAAATATGAACCATGCAGGTGCCATAAAAATAAGTAATTTTGAGGCTTTTGATTATCAACAATGGTTTGTAAATGAAGACTTTTCAGATGATGGATTTTATATAAAGTATCCATTAGAAGACTTAATGGGAATTTTAGCCCTGGAAAGCCACAGAAACAGATGCTTAATTGTCTCAAGAGAATATGCCAACCTTTCTCCAAAAATTAAACAACTTATCCTTCAGTATGGAATTTACACTGAAAACGCAATGGATCTTGGCGAGATTTCCAGCCTGGAAGAAGCAAAAAAACTTTATGGATCAGCAAAATTGCCAGTCGAAACTGAAGCAGAAGGAGAATTCGTTGAAATACGTTATCCTGAAGAAGCAATCATTTCTAAAATACCTGATTGTACATACAGATTGCAGTTCAACCAGAATTTTACATTCAGAAATGCAGCAGAACTTATCCCTTACTTAAAAGAACTGGGCATTTCACATTGTTATGCCTCTCCGCTGCTTTGCGCAAGAGAAAATAGCACACACGGATATGATATCATAAATCACAATGCCTTTAACCCTTCACTTGGAAGTAAAGAAGATTTTTATTACTTTGTTAATCAATTAAGAAAAAACGATATGGGACTAATCGTTGATATTGTTCCAAACCACATGGGAATTAGCAAAGAAAACCACTGGTGGATGGATGTACTGGAAAATGGTCCGGCTTCTGAATATTCTGAGTATTTTGATATTGACTGGGAACCACTAAAACCCGAGCTAAAAAACAAGGTTTTAGTACCTGTTCTGGGCGAACATTATGGAAATAT
Organism: uncultured Gammaproteobacteria bacterium; assembly: GCA_964517135.1. GTDB lineage: Bacteria > Cyanobacteriota > Vampirovibrionia > JBFMGH01 > JBFMGH01 > CAZFBA01. Next base: position 54,677 of record CAZFBA010000018.1, on the reverse strand, counting down.
CTTGGCCAGCGGGCAATTAAAATTTAAATTTTCCAGAAACACAGGCAAGATAATAATTTATTACTATGAACATGAGTTTCCTGTTAACCCTTCTTCATATGCCGGCATTTTAAGTTATAGAGAAGAAGTTCTAGCATCGAGACTGGGTAGTTCAAACCCTGATTTCTTAGAATACAAAAGTATTATAACTGAATTTAAAAATCTTCCTGCAAACACTGAGAAAAACCCTGAGCTTTTAAGGGAAAGAAAAAGAGAGACCGATATTGCCCTTAAACGCCTTTCGAAGATATGTCAAAGCAATTATGTTATTGAAGAGTTTATCAAAGAAAACCTTTATGACTTTCAACCAAAACCTGAGGATCCGGTATCTCACGTTAGAATGCACAATTTACTTGAAGAACAAGCCTACAGGCTGGCTTATTGGAGAGTATCCTCTGATGAAATTAACTACAGGAGATTTTTCGACGTCAATGACCTTGCAGGCATTTCTGTAGAAATACCTGCTGTCTTTACAAATACCCACAGGTTTATATTTGAGCTAATTGAACAACGGCAAATTGATGGATTGCGCATAGATCATCCAGATGGGTTATTTAATCCTGCTCAATACTTCTACCGGCTTCAAGAAGAAGCTGCAAGAAGGCTTGGAATATCGTTTAATCCTGCTGAAGAGACACTCTGCGGAAACGACAGGTTGCCTATTTATGTTGTTGTCGAAAAGATTCTGGCACCATTTGAACGCCTGCCAGAAAACTGGGCAGTTAGTGGTTCTGTTGGTTATGAATTTTTAAACGCTGTTAATAATCTGTTTATATGTAAAGATAACGATAAAAAGTTGTCAAAAATCTATTCTAAATTCATAAATAATACAATTGATTTTCATGAAATGGTTGTAGAATGTAAAAAATTAATAATGAAAAGCTCTCTTACTGGTGAATTAAATGTTCTGTCAAATTATATTAATAAAATATCTGAAAGTTACTATATTTCACGGGATTATACTCTCAATAGCCTTAGAAATGCGCTTGAAGAGATTATTGCACATTTCCCAGTATACAGAACATACATATCAGAAAAAGATAAAACCAGTAAAGATATTGATTATATTAAGTGGGCAGTAGGAGCAGCGAAGAAGAGAAGCTTTTCTACTGATCCTGCAATTTTTGATTTTATAGAAAAGATATTAATAGCTGAATTTGAAGATAATAAAGAGTCTTCAGCCTATCAAGAAATATTAAAGTTTGCCATGAAATTCCAGCAATACACCGGGCCATTAATGGCAAAGGGGCTTGAAGATACCAGTTTTTATAGATATAACAGGCTTATTTCTATCAATGAAGTAGGAGGAGAGCCAGCAAACTTTGGTTTATCTGTTTATGAGTTCCATCAGCAAAACATTGCAAGGTTCAATTATTGCCCGCATAATATGTTAAACTCTTCAACTCACGACACGAAGAGATCTGAAGATGTAAGAGCTAGAATTAGTGTACTTTCAGAGATACCTGAGCTCTGGCAAAAAAAGGTCAATCGATGGAGTCAGCTTAATAAAATGAAGAAAAGCCGTGTAGATAAATCTTTTTATCCTGATAAAAATGATGAATATTTATTCTATCAAACACTAATTGGCATCTGGCCAGGTAAATTTCTTGACAAAGATGAGCTTGATGCAATGATTAACCGTATTGAGCAGTATATGTTAAAGGCTATTCGTGAAGCCAAAAACCATACAAGCTGGCTAAACATTAATCAAGCCTATGAAGATGCGATTTGTAACTTCATAAGGCGTGTTTTAACGTCTCCAGAAAAGCATCCATTCTGGAAAGAATTTATATCATTCCAGCAGGAAATCATTTTGCGAGGATATTTAAATTCTATTTCACAGTGTGTACTTAAATTTACCTGTCCTGGTGTTCCAGATATTTATCAGGGCAACGAATTATTTGATTTCAGTCTTGTAGATCCTGATAACAGGAGGCCTGTAAATTATCAACACTCTCAACACATGCTGGATCAGGTTAAAAGTTTGATCCACTTAAACCTTGAAAATAAAAATATTGAACCCACTCAATTCCACTCAATTCTTATGCCTCTTGAATCAGGTGCAATGAAAATCTTCATCACAGCAGCAACATTAAAGTTTAGAAATGCTCATTCAGATTTATTTAAATATGGTAACTATATTCCCCTTCAAACAGAAGGAGAAAAAGCTGAAAATATTGTAGCCTTTATTAGAAAGTATAAAGGCGAAGCGATAATTGTTATTGTACCACGTTTAATGTATAGTCTTGTCTCTAAAGATAATATTTTACCTGTATCCAGTGATTTATGGAAAGACACAAAAGTTATTATACCTGAAGAATATAAACATTATAACTGGAGCAACATTTATACAAAAGAATATATTGCTGATTTAGAGGTAGATATACTTGCTGGTAAGCTATTAAACATACTACCGGTCGCTGTTATCTTTGGTGAGATGCAAATTGAAAAAGATAATAAAGAAGATATATCTTTTGATAATTTTGAAACCACTGAAAATAATTCATAAACAAAGATCAGTGAATGACTTAAAAGTTTTCGATTTTCAAAACCCGTGCCATGACTGGCACCTGACCCCATAAAGGGGGCACTACCCCCCCCTCGCCTGCAAAGCGGCTATCCCCCCCCCCGGGGCAGTAATTTCTTGTGATCTTTCTCAGCAAGTGGTTGCCTGCTCGTTCAACCCATATCTTTACTTTTAAAATTTTTGAAAATCGAAAACAGAAAATTGATTGTTATATACTGATCCTTGAAAGTAATTTAAAGATTCCAGATTATAGATACTGAATTCTATCAGCATATATTAATTATTTACGTGGAATGGTATAGTTATGCATTAGTCTTAAACATTTATCAATAGAACTTTATAGCCATTTTAACACACTTAAATATCTATTTAAGGGTTGTTTTGAGTTTTTACAAAATTATTTAATTACTGAAAAAGAGGCAGAGTCAATACAAATGTATTATATTCATCATTAAATGATTCATAAATCAGACTACCTTTGTGAAGTTCAACAAGTCTTTTGCACAATATTAGATCTGATTTAGAAATACTTAAAGTCAGATCTTTAAGATTATTTGCATCTTTTTCAGAAGATACAGATTCAACATTCAGGTCATTTTTATATTTCCCTTTATCTTGAACTTTAATTATTAGCTCATTAACTTTTATTTGGGCTGACAATATCACCTTTTCTCTTTCAGAAGACTTTTTCAGAGAATATGAAAGAAGATTATAAAGTATTTGCTTGAATTTATTTCTATCAGCATTTATATTTTCACTGATATTATTAAAATTATAAATCAAAGAAACCTTATGATTATTATAAACAGGCATTATTAGAGTTATTATACTTTTCATTTCTTCTAATATTGGAAATTCTTCCAGATTGAGATTCATATAACCGGCATCTATTTTGATTAATTCAAGCAAATTATTAATAAGATCCTGTAGCTGACTGCTACAAGAAATAACAAGCTCCAGATATTCTCTTTGTTTATCGTTTATTTTGCCAAAATATTCTTTTTGAAGCATTTCTGTAAAGCCATGAATTGCAATCAATGGCGTTTTAAGCTCGTGAGAAAGAGCCGAAGCAAAATTGAGTTTTAGTTTTTTGGCATCCTGTAAGAGCAATTGCATATCATCTAGTTCCTGTTTTTTTATTTTGAGGAGAGAATCAAGTTTTTCAAGTTCTAATGCATAGTATTTTTCTTTATTGGCATACAAAGTAATATCGTTAAAAACAATTACAAGTTCATTCTTTTCGAGAGAAAAAGCAGTAATATTCAGGTATTTTTCGCCAGGCTGATAATAAATCTCTAAGTATGCTGTTTTTCCAGTTAATGCAACATCTATGTATGTATCTAAATGTTCAATCTGGTGTGGTTTTAGAGTTTGAATAACGCTTTTTCCTATTAGTTCTTGTTTTTTATGACCTATAAACCTTTCAAATGCAGGGTTATAATCAATAAATACAAAATCTGAAGGGTTGTTATTACTATCGTAAACCAGTTTCATATACACAACAGCATCGTTAAGGTTATTAAATAGGTTTTTGTATTTTATTTCAGATTGTTTTAACTTATCAATAGTATCATTCAGGGTATTGCTTGACAGTTTAAAAAGCTTTTCATTAGCAATACAGTCATTATTTTTTTTATCAAGATCAGTAAAAATAGTAATAGTTAGCATCAAATGATTGATAATAGCTTTAATTTGTTCTTCACTAACTATAGGTAACTTCTTTAATCTCTCCAGAAGGACGTTTTGATCAATACTTACATTTTGAAAATGTTTTAGAAAATTATTGTAATCAGGTTTTTCTCTAAAAAATTGACCTATTTTAAGAATAGCAGTCAAATTATTATCAAAATATACTGGTGATACAGCAATCGAAAAGCCGTTCTTACACTCTGTAATGGTTGTTTCACCTTCTATATAATCATTTTGCTTAAAAGATTCAAATATTTCATTACAAGAGACACGGGTTGAGTCTTGTGCCCTTATACATTTTGAGCATATTAAATCCTGGTTGGCTTTGTAAATTAAGTCGAAAGCCGGGTAACTAAATAAAGCAATCGACAAGCTTGAAATACTTGAAAAACTATCAATAATTTTTCCGAGATAGTCCTGTTTTAATAAAGCTTCCTTTTTCGAGATCATTTCAAGTAATTATTCCTATAAAGCTGGCTTAATCAGGTCAAAACAATAATGTTAAAAGAGTTTATCCAGAAATATTTAATTTCTCTCTTAAAACAGATCCACGAAAGTATTATTTTAAATGGAAAAAAGAATTATTAAAAGTTTTAGATTTTTAATATCTTAACAACGACCAGACTTTAATAATAAATGTTTTAAGCTTTTCAATAGAAAATGCTGGCTGGATAAAAAAACTTTTTGTTGTTAAGATTGAACGAATACAAATATGAGCACAGTAACAAAACAGGAGAAACATTATGACCCCAAATAGATTTGACAAATCCTTTAGTTTTGATAAGAAAAACATAACTATGATTCTCACAGGCTTAATAGCCATTATTGTTCTAACAATATTATCAATGTCTATTACTATAATTGGTACTGGTGAGCGTGGTGTTGTCTTTAATACTTTTAGTGGAGTTGAGGACAGGAGCCTTGGAGAGGGCATGCACCTTGTGCTGCCTGTTATTCAGATTGTAACCAAGTATGACGTAAAAGTACAATCTAGATTCATGGGAGGAGCAGATTCTATAAACTCTTTAACATCTGATGGACAAACTGTTAATACTGAGCTTTCTATTATCTATTACATTGATTCAGATGATGCATGGAAGCTTCATCAGGAAATAGGCTCTGAATATGTAGAAAAAGTGGTTAAACCAATCGTTAGATCAGCAACACGAAATGTGGTGGCGGGCTTTTCTGCAGAAAGACTTTATTCAGGAACAAGGGCACAACTTGAAAAAGACATTCTAACTAATATCACTACCGAATTAAAAAAATACTATATCAATGTTAATGAAATTCTAATCAGAGATATTAAGTTCTCACAAGAATTTTCAAATGCTATTGAACAGAAACAGGTTGCTATGCAAGAAGCTGAAAGAATGAAATATATCCTTGATAAAGAGAAAAAAGAAAAAGAAAGAAAAATTATTGAAGCAGAAGGAGAAGCCGGTGCTCTTGAAGAAAGAGGAAGAGCTTTAAGACAGAACCCACAACTAATACAGTATGAGTATGTCAGAAAATTAAGCCCAAATATAAGCACAGTAGTTACAGATCAAAGTGCAATTATTAATTTTCCCGAATCTTTGCTTAAAAAACAATAATCAAAACTCTAAAACAAAGCAAACCAGGCTTTAAGAGAAATTCTTAAGGTTGTTTGCTTTATTAATAAAGAATTAAAGCTTCTTGATCAGGCTTCCTGCTTTTTCATAAAGCCCACCAATTGTTTCACCGACTGCATTATAAGCATTGCCAGCAGTATGATAAATAGCACCACCAATTTTTGAAGGTAAGGCAAGAATTTCACCTGCAACACGTGCTTCAGCTGCCCAGAGGCCACCCAAAACCGGTACATTTTCCAGCTTATCTGCAATTCCATCAGCCTTATCAGTAATCAAAGTGGATGTATTATCTGCCAGGTTTCCAGCTACATTAAAACCATTTCCAACAAGCTTATAACCACCTTCAATAATTTCACCTTCTGTCTGAAGAACATTACCAGCAAGATTAGTAGCAGCCCCTCTTGCTTTATCCGGCAAGGCAAGAACTTCACCAGCAAATCTGGCTTCTGCTGCCCACAGACCGCCTACAACTGGAGCCTGCTCCAACACATTAGCTAGATTATCAGCATTACCGGTAATTTTTTCTGCACGATTAAGAAAATAATTGTCATCACCACCAGTTGACTTAATAATACCAGCTTCAATGTTTGATGAATTAGCCACATTAAAATTTGAATCATTGAAAATTATTGTCATTGCTGACCTCCCTGTTTTTAAAATTTAAAACTTTTAACTACTCCCCTGTTTTGAGCTAAATTTCTAGACTTATAAGAATGTCACTCCTTATATATATAAAAACATTTGACCTGTATAAATTGCCCAAAAATAGAAAAACAAATATTTTCAAAGATTCAAAAAATCTAAAACGCTTAATTTTAAAGGTTTAACAAAATTCTATTTATCTTTAAACTTTATTTATATTCACTGGTGTCCGGTAAAAGATTTTATTTAGATATATAAAACCGGTCATAATATCTTTTTTGGATTAGAAAATTTAACAGGAAGTTAAATTAAAGAAACTAGCAAAAACTATTACCAGGGTTCAACGAAGAGATATGTCAGGTTAGGTTTTTGGACCCACATGCCCAAAAACCTAACACTCAGAAAAAAATTAACCAGACTGTATGATTTATATTAAAATGGTTTTGTTAATCAAAACTATAACAGGTGTTCTTTATGACTATACCAGGGGAAAAAGCTCTAAACAAAATCAATAAACTTCTTCAGGAGGGTACTATCGATGAGTTCAAAAAGAAAATTGCACCTGAAGATACTGAAAGTACCCCTTTGCCTGATGATATACCTGGTCTTAGATGCTGGAATCAAGATGCCTGCCAGAAAAGGATTAACCTTATCGAAAAAAAAACATCTACCAAGATAGACTACCTTACAGGTAAAAAACAATTCTCTAACCCTGAAACTCTAAAAGGAAATATTGAACATTATATAGGCATGACACAGGTACCTACAGGGATTATTGGCCCACTAAGGGTTAATGGCAGTAGGGCTAAAGGAGATTATTACATTCCATTAGCAACATCAGAAGGAGCTCTCATAGCTTCCTACAATAGAGGAGCAAAAGCTATATCACTTTCAGGAGGAGCATCCAGCATCTGCCTCTCTGAAGCCATACAAAGAACACCCCTTTTTAAGTTCAAAAACTTTTCAGAAACAGCTGAATTCACCTTATGGGTTATGGCTAATATCGAAAAATATCGAGAAATAATAGCAACAATAACTTCTCACGGCAAGCTTGAAGACGTAAAACCTAACATAGAAGGTAATCAAATTACCCTTGTTTTTGAATTTACTACTGGCGATGCTTCCGGACAAAACATGATAACCATCTGTACAGATGCTATATGTAAATATATAATTAAAAATACACCTGTAAAACCCCAATTTTGGCTCGTTGAATCAAATCTTTCAGGAGATAAAAAAGCTTCTGCCATTTCTCTATCTTCTGTTAGAGGGAAAAAAGTCACTGCTGAGGCCCTTTTAGCGGGGAAAATAGTAGAAAAATACTTGAACACCACTACAGAAAACATTTTTGAAGCATGGAAGGCAGCAATAGTTAACGGCATTCAGTCAGGATCAATTGGTGTTAACTTTCATGTGGCAAACTGCCTCACTGCTATCTTTTTGGCCTGTGGTCAGGATGTTGCAACCGTTTCTGAAGCATCTATAGGCATTACTCGTTTTGACTTAAATTCTGATGGGGATCTATATATCAGTGTAACTCTGCCTAATCTTATTGTAGGTACGGTTGGTGGTGGAACATATCTACCTACAATGACTGAGTGCCTGAATATTATAGGATGCTATGGCACTGGAAAAGCTATTAAATTTGCTGAAATATGCGCCGCCGTTGCCTTATGTGGAGAAATATCAATTTGTGCCTCTATTGCTTCAGGAGACTTTGCAAGAGCCCACACCCTGTTCGGTAGAAAATAATATGAATAACACTGAAGAAAATAACCAATCAATAGCAAAAAGACTCTGGATATACCAATCAGAAAGATTTCCTCTGTTAGGCTATGCCCTTATGACAACTGCTTTTACCTTTTCAGCTATATCTTATTCCAGGTTAAGCAGAGGAGAAGAAGGCTTTATTGATTTTAAGTTATTTATAATAGGTGCTATTACATCTTTCATATTCTTTTTTCTTCTTAGATTGTTTGATGAGTTCAAAGATTATGAAAAGGATTCCATATACCAACCATATAGACCTGTCCCCAGAGGGTTAGTCTCTCTAAATGAAATTAAATGGATAATTATCATCATAATTAGTATTCAAATTACACTGAATGCAATATTTATGCCTGTTATGCTTATTGCTTATGCTTCTGTTATGGCATATATGTTTCTTATGAACAAAGAATTTTTCTGTAAAAACTGGTTATTACAACATCCAATAATTTATATGCTTTCTCATATGTTTATAATGCCCCTCATAGACTTCTACACAACTGGCCTGGACTGGCTTAATTATGAAGTAAAACCTTCAAAAGGGCTGATAGTTTTCCTTGTTATTACCTTCTTAAATGGTATTGTAATTGAAATTGGACGTAAAATACGAACAAAAGAAGATGAAGAAAATGGTGTAGAAACCTATTCAAATATATTTGGCACTGAAAAAGCAACCATAATATGGCTTATAATTATATACTGTACCTGTATCCTGTCTTTTATTGCCTGTTATTTTGCAGGCTTTATTCTCGAAGCTGCACCCTTTTTAACAATTTTTGTTATCGCCTGTTCTTTGCCTGCAATAATTTTTCTGAAATATAAAACTTCAAAAGCTGCTAAAAACATTGAGCTGGCCTCAGGAATATGGACTATCCTTATGTACCTGACCCTCGGGGGGGTACCAATGATGATTAAGCTAATAATATAATAAATAAAAACTAATTTTTATTAAGGATTTTTTAGAAATGTACATTTTTAACCCCTATAAAAGTGAAACAATAGATAAAGAGTTAACAGGAAATAAGGCAGCTAACCTTTATCAACTCTATAAAGCAGGTTACAATGTTCCTGAATGGTTTGTTATTACCACAAATGCCTTTGAGCAATACTGTATGCAAAAAAGCACTGTTGATAAAATCGACAACCTAAAACAAACCACTGATAATATTGTTATACAAGAAGAAATTGAAATTGAAATTGTCAAATCACTTGATGACCTAAGTTTACAGGATGATTTTCTTGCTGTAAGATCATCAGCAACAATAGAAGATAGTCCTGATTTCTCATTTGCAGGACAATTTGACTCTTTTTTGTACGTTAAAGCAGATAATCTAATTGAAACAATAAAAAAAGTATGGCTATCAGCTTTCAGCGAAAGAGCTATAAACTATTTAAAACTAAATAACCTCAACCCGGAAGACTTAAAGCTGGCTGTTATTATTCAAAAAATGATAGATGCAGATGTATCAGGTATAGCATTTGGCCTGGATCCCTTATCAGGAGATAAAAATACTGTTGTTATTTCTGCTACTTATGGCACAGGCCAGGGACTGGTATCTGGAGAATTTACAGGTGATACATATAAAGTAATTGATAACAAAATTAACTCTCAAATCACCAAAAAAACTGTAATGTATAAATTAGATACTACCAATGGCTACGGGGTAACCTGCAAACAGGTCAATACTATCCTTCAAACAATGCCTTCACTTAAAGATCAACAGGTTTTAAATATTGTTGAAAAAGTACAAAAAATCAACAATCTGTTTAATGCTCCACAGGACATTGAATGGGCATTTTATAATGAGAAACTCTATCTATTACAGGCTAGACCAATAACTATTATCTATAAAAAACCTGATAAAAACCAATTTAAATATATTTGGGATAACTCTAACATAATTGAAAGCTACGCTGATGTTACTCTACCCTTAACATTTTCCTTTATAAGAAGAGTTTACACAGAAGTATATATACAGTTTTCAATCATAATGGGGGTAGAACAGAATACTATTGAAGAAAATCTTAATATATTTGAGATGATAGGCCTTATTCAGGGCAGAGTATACTATAACCTGAACAACTGGTATAAAATTTTATCTCTTTTACCAGGCTACTCCATAAATGCTGATTTTATGGAACAAATGATGGGCGTCAAAGAAAAAATTGATTGCCTACCTGTCATTAAAAAAACTCTATATAATGACTATTTTAGAGTAGCAAAACTGTCATTTAACCTGATATATAACTTTTATAATTTACCCGGTATGATTAAAGCCTTTTACGATAACCTAAATAACACTCTTAAACCAATAAAGAGCCAGGATCTAAAAGAAAAGGATGTTTTTACCTTGCTGGAATACTATAATTTCCTTGTTAAAAAATTACTAAAAAGCTGGAATGCACCTATAATAAATGACTTTTATGCAATGATTTTTTATGGTTTCTTGAAAAAGTTCGTAAAAGAATGGGGCATAAGTCTTGATGATACATTACAAAATGACCTCCTTGTCGGAGAAGGAGATATTATATCTACGGAACCAGTTAGAAGTATATTAAAATTATCAAATATAATCATTGATCAAGACGAAATAAAGCAATTTTTCTTAAACAACAAACCAGACACTATACTGGAAGGTCTAAATAATTATCCTGAGGTTAAAATTCTAATAGAAAATCACCTGGAACGCTTTGGAGACAGGTGTGTTAATGAATTAAAGCTTGAAACGAAAACTTATAAGCATAAACCTGAGAAATTTATCTCGTTATTACAAAAATATATTAATCAGGGGCCTTTTGATCTTGAAAATATTAAAAATAAAGAACAAAATTTAAGACTAAAAGCTGAAAAGGTAGTTAATCAATCACTTAATAATAAACCTCTTAAGAAAATTATCTTTAATTTTATTCTTAAAAATGCCAGAGAAAAAATTAAAAATCGTGAAAACTTAAGATTTGAAAGAACAAGAGTTTTTGCGTGTATTCGTGATATTTTCCTTGAAACAGGCAAAAAGCTAAGCTTAGAAAACATTATTAATGAAACAGACGACATATTCTATCTTACCACAGATGAAGTTTTTTCTTATGCTCATGGAACAGCTATTTCCGCAAATTTAAAGGATATAATCTCTTTAAGAAAGATTGAATACAGCCATTATGAAAAAATAAATATTCCCGGCAGATTTGAAACACACGGAATAGCCTATAATAACACATTTAAGCATGAAAAACCTTCACCAATGAAGGATTATAGTTATTTACAGGGGATAGGATGCAGCCCCGGAAAGGTTAAAGCTAGCGTTAAAATTGTTAAAAACCCAGAAATAGTTAATGATTTATCTGGATATATTCTGGTAGCTGAAAAAACTGACCCGGGATGGGCCCCGTTATTTTCAATGGCTAAAGGACTTCTTGTAGAAAGAGGGAGTTTACTTTCGCATTCAGCAATTGTAGCAAGAGAAATGGGTATTCCTGCCATAGTAGGTATAGACAACCTTTTAGAATCCCTGAAAGATAATATGATTGTTGAAATGGATGGCCAGAAAGGTATTGTCTTGCTTAAAACTGAAAATAATGAACATATAGATTAATATACAATTACATTACTGAACAAATAAACATACTTCTTCAGGATATCTCACCTGAAGTAAAAAAACTGTATATTAACATTATGTTTGAAATTTGCCGCAGAGTTTTTCCAGAATGTGCATCCTGACTCTTAAATGTTGAAGCTGTTCGGTCGTTTCTTCGATTTGTCTGTAAATATCAGATGACCCTTTCTTCTGACAGGTTTCATTCAAAAAGTTCAGTTGTTGTTTGAGATCGTGAATATCTTTTCTCACTTTGAACATTTCATTGTGGATGTTCACAAACCCCTCCTTATAATGTTTAACGGAATAATTCAGGGCATTCTATAAAAAACATCACAGAAACAATATTATAAAAGTTTAAAAAAATTCAGTATTGATACCCCTCATAATTAAATATAACAGATATTTCAACTTTATGCTATAGCAAAATATGTTATTTTTTGTAATTTTAATTGTTAGTTATTGTCAAATTTAATCTTAATCAACATAATTAAATATCAAGCTTCACTTATAGCAATAAAATTTGGCTTTCGCAAAAAATTATATGTTTTAAATTTAACAATTTTTTTTAACATTCATTTTTACTTATCGTTAATTCTTTCTTACAAGTGCCAAATTTATTCTTATGACTTTAAGTTTTTGATAAAATATTTAAAGATATTTAAAGGGGAAAACAGAAAATGTTAGATAAAAAAAGGTTTATAAGGATTTTAACCAGCTTTATACTTGTTTTATTCAGCATAAATTATTGTTTTGCCAGTGAAAACTTTGATAATATTGAGTTAAATAAAGTAAAAATATTAACCTTGCCAGAATGTATAAACATTTCTCTTGAACAATCCCCTTTGTTGTTGCAGGCAAAAGAAGAAATCGAGGTATCAAGGGCAAGATTAGCTGAAGCCAGGTCTGGTTATTTTCCCAGAATTCATGTAAAAGCGTCATATAACTATTTTAATACAAACAATGTTATAAAAACCAGGTTCCCTGATGATCTTGTGAGCACTATTGCTGAAAACTCTGTTATGGAATCACTAAGAGATGTTGCACTAATTTCAGGTGTCAATCCCATAAGCGGGTCTGCTATAACAGAAATGGATGTTATTGCAGCTGCTGCAGCTAGAGCCGGAACAACACCTGATATTGCTTTTAATCAACTCGTACAACATGCTAAAAACAAAATTCATGATGACGGCAAAGACATCCTCTGGACTCCGCTAATGGGAACTCATCTCTTCAGAACAGAAATATCTTATCAGCAACCCTTGTTTCTCTGGGGGCAAGTTTATAACAAGAACAAACAGGCAAAAGCTGGCATAGGAGCATCAAGAAGCTCATTTAAAAAAGTTAAAAATGACCTTGTGTTTCAAATTAAAGACTACTATAATAAGGTCCTTCTCTCTAAAGATGGTGTTGAGCTGGCAAGAGATACTGAAATTAAGTTCGAGACATTAAAAGATATAATAGAAGGTCTTTACAACGCAGGCGCTGAAAACGTAACAAAACTTGATCTCCTTGAAGTTGAAGCAACACTTGGGTTAATCAGATCAAAACTAGCAGAAACGGAAAAATCTCTTGAGCTGACAAAAGCTGCCCTCAAGCAAATTATAGGCATTGATGAAGACATAAACATTGATGTTGCAGAAGAAACACAGTCTGTTGAATACATTGATGCTGCCCTTAAAGATTCTATCCATAAAGCTTTTTTAAACAGACCTGAATTTTCTGAACTTGAATATGGCATCAGAGCCAAAAAATATGACATTAAAGCAACAAGAGCAGAAAATAGGCCTAAACTATTCATAGATTCTGCCTTTGAATATAATCTTGACGATAAAAGTTATCTTGAACCTGACCCGGTTGACTTCAGATTTAGCGTAATAGCTGACATACCTTTGTTTGATGGCCTTCAAACTCGTTCAAGAGTAAATCAAAAAAAACACGAACTGGCTAAAATGAAACAACAGCGAAGACAACTTCAACAGGGTATCGCTCTCGAGGTAACTGACGCTTATTTAACTCTTCAAGAAGCAGAAAAGAAGCTCAAGGCTACTGAAACTGCTGTTGATAAAGCAATTGAAAACAGATCACTGGCAAGACAGAGTTTTGAGCTTGAAATTATAGATTCTGAAAAAGTTATCAAGGCACAACTGCTTGAAGCAAAAGTTAAAACCCAATTTATCCTGTCTATGTATGAATATAACGTTGCTAAAGCACGCTTAGACAGGGTAATGGGCGAAACAGATGAACTGGGCATAAATTTTATAGTCAAACCTCTCCTGCCTTATGATAATATTGAATCAAACATTGATCAGTACATACTTCAAGAAAAACCCGAACAAATTCTGTAAACACCAGGGAGTGTAAGGTGGATAGCAATACTGATAGCAAAAATAACAAGCTCTTATCTGCAAAAGGAATCCAAAAAAGCTCTATAGCAACCAAATTTATTAAATATATCGTTGCTTTAATCTTCGTAATTATTCTATCACTTGTTATTTCAATAAAATCTCAGGAAAAAGTTTATAACGAAAATTTCGAAGACAGTATCCAGTTTACATCTGAAATCATTGGAGAAAGCGTAAAAAATGCTCTTATTATTCAGTATTATTCTTTTCTTACCCACCTTATGGAACTCCTTGTCAAAGAACCTGACATCGTTTACGTAATTATTGTTTCTGATGATAACAGAATTATGGAATCAACAATAGAAGCCTTTAACGGTAAACATGTCAAAGAACTTGGTGATAAATTCAGCCTGTCAGCAGCCAATGATACTAATACAAAACTCAGAAAAGCTAAAGACCCATACTTTAGAAAGAAACTTGTAGAAGATAAACGTGATATAATAAAAGAAATAGAAGCTCTTAACAAGCAATATACCGATTTGAGGTTGATATTTACAGTTGATCAGGTTAAAGAAGAGCTTGAAACAAAGCTTAAAGAACAAAATAAACTTGAACATGATCTAGATGACTTTTATTCTCGAAGACAAAACTATCTCAATGATAGAGAATACAAAGAAATCGAGAAAATTGACAGTGAAATCGGAAGCATAAATAAAAAAATTGACAATATCAAAGAATATATAAATGCTCTGGAAAAAATTAAAACCCTGATCAAAGAACGAGAAAAAAAAGAATCTCTTATAAAGAAAATGGTTGCAGATAACGAAATTTATGAGGTATCTGTACCTCTTATTGGCACAGGCAAGGAAAAATACGGAAGCATACGAATCGGATTTTCCCCCAAAAGAGGCAAAGAAAGAATACGAATGATCTATCTTAAGTCAATTTTTACCGGGATATTCCTTGTCGTATTTGGCCTGGCTATTTCCCTTTATCTTGCGAGAACTATAACAAGGCCTATTCAAGAACTCTCTAAAGGGGCTGAGATACTTGGAAGCGGAAACCTCAATCATAGAATCACTATAAAAACAGGCAATGAAATAGAAATGCTAGCTGAAAGCTTGAATGATATGGCCTCTAAACTTAATGAATCTTATTCAAGTCTGGAACAAAAGGTGCAAGAAAGAACTCGAGAATACCTAGATGCAACAAAAGAATTACAGCGCGCTTATAAAAAATTACAGGCAACCCAGGCTCAATTGATTCACTCTGAAAAGATGACATCCCTGGGACAACTGGTTGCCGGGGTAGCACATGAACTCAATAACCCTATTGGTTTCATTTATGGAAACATGAAACCTCTCACAAACTATATTAATAACATAATTAAATTGATTGAATTCTATCAAACAGTTCATTTAGAGCAAGAAGACCAAAATAAAGTTGATTATTTCCTAAAAGAAAATGACTTCGAATTTCTCCTTGAAGACCTTGAAGACCTAATTGCAGATATACGAGAGGGAGCTGAAAGAGCTCAGAAAATAGTTCTTGACCTGAGAAACTTCTCAAGACTCGATGAAGCAGAGTATAAAGAAGTTGATATACATCAGGGTATTGATTCAACACTAAATTTACTGGTCAATAAGTACAAACACCGCATCAGACTTCACAAAAACTACAGTGAAATACCGTTAATTAACTGCTATGCCAGTCAACTTAATCAGGTATGGATGAATCTGCTTGTCAACGCAGCTCAGGCTATAGATGAAGAAGGCGATGTTTATATAAGAACTGGGCTTGAAGATGAATATGTCATCATAGAAATCAAAGATACAGGGAAAGGCATTCCACCAGAAGTTAAAGAAAAGATATTTGACCCATTCTTTACTACCAAACCTGTCGGAGAAGGAACCGGACTGGGCCTTTCGATAACTCACTCTATTATCAAAAAACATAATGGACTGATTGAAATTGAATCTGAAATTGGTAAAGGAACAACTTTTACAGTAAAATTACCTCTGAAAAGAGACTATGAACCTGATGAAAATGAAAATAATAGTGATAATAAAGAAGACGGATAGTCAAAAACCTGATATATTATACAAACAATGGTTTTAAATACTGCAAAAATAAATTTTGTCTATGACCAAGAATATAATTAAAGTTAAGGATATAGAAATTAATAGTATTGTTATTGCTGCACCACTTGCAGGGGTAACAGACGTTATATTCAGGCGTATTCTTAGAAAATTTAATCTTGAATCATTGTTAGTAACTGAAATGATTAGCTCAGAAGCAATACAACATAAAAAACCCCAGAGAATTATTGAAACTTTTGATAGTGATCGCCCTGTAGCATTTCAAATTTCTGGCCATAAACCAGAACTAATGCTTAAAAGTGCCTTAAAACTTATAAATATAGCTGATATTATTGATATTAATATGGGTTGCCCTGCACCTAAAATTGTCAAAAATGGTGATGGTGCAGCTCTTATGAAAACACCTGAAATTGCTTCAAATATTGTTAAAACTATTTCAAAAGCAATAGAAAAACCTGTAAGCATTAAAATGCGAATTGGATGGGACTTTAATTCTATCAATGGTCTTGATTTTGCAAAAAAAATGGAAGATAGTGGCGCCTCTCTTATTACTGTTCATGGCAGAACCAGATCTCAATTTTACTCAGGAAGTGCTGACTGGGAGCAAATAGCTAAAATCAAACAGGCTATTTCTATACCTGTTATCGCTAACGGAGATATTATCTCTCCTGAAACTGCTAAAAAATGCCTCCGTGTTACAGGGTGTGACGGCATAGCCATTGGAAGAGGACTTCTAGGAAACCCCTGGCTCTTATATCGTATTGACCACTACTTTAAAACAGGTGAAATTTTACCAGAACCTTCTATAGTTGACAGGCTGGATATGGCTCTCTTTCATTGCCAGCAATTAATAAACTTTATCGGTGGCTATCATGGTTTATGCCACAGTAGAAAACACTTTGGATGGTATATTAAGTATATTCCCGGTGCCCCAGGGTATAGAGACAAACTTAATCGACAGGAAACCTATGAAAACGTTAAAGCAATTATTAATGAAATAAAAGAAAAAGTACCATTTGAGCATCATGTAAGACAATATAAGAATCTTTTAGATGAATAATATTAAGCTTGCTCACCTTCTGGCCCCAGTGAACCCTGTTGATATTTAACTTCACACTCATCATATTCCTGATGCCGCATATCGTGACCTGATGCAATAGGTATTCTAAAGCCAAAAGTAGAGCCTTTACCGACTTCACTCTCTACAAAAACTTCACCATGGTGCTTTTCAATAGCTTTTTTTACTATTTCAAGACCAATACCAGTACCTGTTTCAGTGTGAACTTTGTTTTCAACCCTGTAAAATCTGTTAAATAGCTTTGGTATATCCTCTTCAGAAATACCAACACCGGTATCAATCACAGCAACTTCGAGTTTTTCACCTGATCTATCGATTTCAACTTTCATTTTTATTCTTCCTCCCTCGGGAGTATATTTAATAGCATTAGAAAGGAGATTTCGCATTACTTTCTCAATAGATTCAGCATTAATATACACTTTAGGAAGATCGGACTCAAAGGCTTTAGAAATAGTAATATTTTTATCATCAGCAAGTTTTTCAATTGATTTTGCCGTAAGCTCAATAATAGGAACTATATCATTAAGATCAAGATCCAGTTCAATTTCCTCTTTTTCCAGTCGAGAAAAGTCAAGTATATTGTTAACCATTTCATTCAGACGACTGACATGATCATCAATTGTAAGCATAAACTCTTTTTTGGTCTCCTCATCAAACTCCTCGCCATAGTGAGCAAGGGTATCAACGTAGCTTCTTAGCACTGTAACTGGCGTTCTGAGTTCATGGCTTACATTACTGATAAAATCAGACTTCATTTTGTCGATTTCAGTTTCTTTTGTTATATCGTGCAGTATAACTGTATAACCCAGGTATTCCTGGTGAAAATCAAATATAGGAGAAGTTATAACTTTAAAAGTACGGTTAGAAATAGCTAACTGAGTGATAAGTGGTTCTCTTTCCAGAAATTCAAGAGGTGTATCTTTAAATCTTTTAATAACACTTTCAAAGCATTTCTGGCCTTTATCATCTCGATATTCAAGAATCCTTAGACCAATAATCTCATTAGATGAGACATTTAACATATCAAGTGCAGCATTATTGATTATAACTATTTCATCACAACGATCACAAACTACTACACCATTTGCTATAGAGAGTAAAACCGCTTCAAGTTTGTTTCTTTCATAAGTAAGCTGATCAATATTTCTTTCTTCATATTGCCTTAATCTTGCTGACATATCATTGAAGGCTTCAACAAGCTGTTTTACCTCTCCCCACAAATCTTTTGATAACACCCTGTAGCCAAATTCACCAATAGATACTCTTTTTACCCCTTCTACAATATGAGAAAGATTCCTGGTAATAAGGTAGGTATTCAGCAATACAGCAAGACTGGAAATAAGCCATGCAAGGCTAAAAATAACAATCAAAGTAAAGCGTGTTGTCTTTTTAACGAGATCTTTAGTATGTCCTGTTAAGTAAACATCAACTGAGCCAACATATTCTCCATCTGGGTCATTGTTTTCAAGCATTGGAGCATAAACTTTATCCCTTGCCACAAGATTTATTTGTGATATATCTTCACTCTGGTAAATAATATCCCCGCTTTGGTCTCTTATAATTATCAAAGCAATATCTTTGTTGTTTTCGATAATAGAACGTGACAGTTGATCAAGCTTGGCCCGACTTTCCTGCAATGTATGATTATCCAGAATAACGACAGCCTCAGGAGCCAGTGATTTAGCAACTACTTTACCAAAATTATGATAACTTTCAGTAATAGTCTTTTGATTACTGTTTATAACAAGCCATGCGGTCAGTATAATAACAATAGAACTTAAAATTATACCGAAAATAATTAATTTATTTTGGGTATTAAGGTGCAGTATTCTATCTGAAAAAGATTCTCTTTGCATTATATGTATGCTAATTACTGCAAACTAGTTAATATAAGATTACTTACAGCTTTCAATGTTGCAAAAACCCCTGAACCTTCTGTTGCAACGGCTTCAAACGAAGGAAACCCCTCTCTATTCAAGTCTTTCTCTAGTTTTTCCAGGTCAATTGCCTTATCAAGATCTCTCTTATTATATTGAATAGCAAGAGGTATGGTATCCATTCCCAAGCCATATGCAGCCAGATTTTCAACCATATTGTTAAAACTTTCTATATTAGATTCTCTTTTTGAAGGGTCTGAATCTGCTACAAAAACCAGGCCATCTACACCATTCAGGATAAGCTTTCTTGCATCATTATACTGTATCTGACCAGGAACTGTATAAAGACTGAATGTTGTCGAAAAACCTTTTACTTCACCAAGATCAAGAGACATAAAATCAAAGAACAAAGTCCTTTCAGCCTGACTTTCGAGGGTAATCAGGTTACTGCGGGTCGATTCATCAAGTTGATTAAAGATATAGATAAGATTTGTAGTCTTACCACTTTCTTCAGTGCCGTAATAGACTATCTTGCAATTTACTTTACGATCTGCGTAGTTAACAAGTACCACGGTTCAGGCTTTCCAAATTTCGCTTAAGACTAACTTAATAACAAGTATACTACTAACCTTAAAAAAAAGATATTTTTTAAAAGTTCGTAATTATCTTAATAAAAAATACACAAGCTTAAGCAATTATGTCAAGTATATCTTAAGAGAAGAGGAAGTCTTTCATCAAGAAAGTTTTTCTATAAGAGAGTTTAAGACTATTTTTACATGGCTATAATTCAGCCCTCCCTGGAAATATACCACATAAGGCTCTCTAAGAGGCCCATCAGCAGAAAGTTCTATAGTGCTTCCTTCAATAAAAGTGCCTGCTGCCATAACTATTTCAGACTCATAACCGGGTACTTTATAAGGTATTGGAACAACATATGAACTAACAGGGCTCAAAGACTGGACTATTTTACAAAAAGAAATTAATTTCTCTCTATCTTCAAGCTTTATAGCCTGTATAATATCTGTTCTTTTCTCTTCAGGGGCAGGGCTTGTTAGATAACCAAGTTCAGTGAAAACCATTGAAGCAAGAGACATAGCTTTCAAAGCATCACTGACAATTGACGGTGCCATAAAAAGTCCCTGAAGAATAAGTCTTGATTGATTAAACATAGAACCCCCAAGAGCACCAATACCCGGTGCAGTAAGCCTGTTTGCAGCAGATAAAACAAAATTTTCTTTGCCTGCAATATATCCACCGGCCTCTACAATACCCCCACCCGGGTTTTTAATTAATGACCCTGCTATAATATCAGCACCAACTTCTGCGGGTTCATTTTTTTCAGTAAATTCACCATAACAATTATCTACAAAACATATACAGTCAGGGTTTTTAAATTTTATAATCTGTATGATTTCCTGAATATCATCTATTGATAGGCTTTTCCTAAAATTATATCCTCTGGACCGCTGAATAAAAGCAAGATGAACGGAAGGATTAATTGATTTTTCAAGTGTTTTTCGATCAACTTCTCCATCTGGCTTAAGCGATAGTTCAAGATAATTTACACCATATCCTGCAAGAGAATCTCTTTTATTACCCCTTATTCCTATTATCTCTTCCAGGGTATCATAAGGGCTTCCAGCAACAGAGATCATTGTCTCATTAGGTCGCAACAAGCCAAAAAGAATGCAGCTCAGGGCATGTGTTCCTGAAACAAAATGTGGCCTTACTACTGCTTTTTCAGTTTTAAACACTGTTGCAAATAAGTTATCCAGTGCTTCTCTTCCGAGGTCATCATGACCATAACCAGTGACATAGGCAAAATGTTCTTCCCCAATTTTATTATCTACAAAAGCCTGAAGCACTTTTTGCTGATTAAACTCGCACATTATTTTTAATGCATTGAAATAATTTTCCATTTTTTTTTCAGCATTTATAAGAATCTCTGAGAATTGATTTTCCATAACAATTTCCTCAATGTAGCCTTAATGCAATTTAATAATCCTATCAAAAGGCTCCTTTTTCAATCAATATTTTTCTTACAGATAAATTCTTACCTTTTTTAAATTTGTTCTTTGAAGTATTATAATAATTATTGACTGGACATTATTTATTAATCTAGTGATAAGGGGAACAGTATGAAATGCCCGCATTGCAAAATAGAATTTCATGGCACAGAACAACAAAAATGGATTGCAAATGATAAAGAAGCCAGCTGGACAATAGTATGGTATAGATGCCCTTCCTGTGAACTGGCAACATTAAACCTTGTCGGGCAAAAATATTATAAAGAAACGGGTTCCTATGAAGAAATCTCAAGAAAAATTATTCACCCCCAGGAAGGAATTAAATTCAATGCGCCCATTGAAGTTCCCTTGCATATTGCAAATGATTTTAATGAAGCTTCACGGGTATTTGAATTTAGCAAAATGTCTGCATCAGCACTTGCAAGAAGATGCTTACAAAATATTATTAGAGAAGCTATTGGCATTGAAAAACCACTACTATCAGATGCAATTCAGTCAGTAATTGATAGTGGAAAACTACCTCCACATATCTCTGATGCACTTGATATGGTTAAAACAACTGCAAATTTTGAAAAATACCCTGAAAAAAGCTCAAACCCTTCTGCTATAACAGATGTTGATAATGTTGAAGCAGAATGGTTACTTGATGTGCTTGAAGTACTTTTTGATTTTTATTATGTCCAGCCAGAAATAATAAGAAAGAAAAAAGAATCTCTCAATACAAAGTTTGAATAGAAATTCATAATTATATACAATAGCAACTATTTTAATTTATACCATTAATGATAAATTACAATTTAACTTCTATTTAGTGCAATAAAATGCAAATTATTTTATATTTTAAAACGTAATTGATGAGCTAGCGCCCTTTTCATCAACAATTTTATGGGTTGTTTTCTCTACTTTCCATTGATTATTCTCATTTTTCAGAACTGATTCACCAGCTATTGTCTTTGTTCCCAGGCTTTTATACTTAATTATTGCCATATCACCTGTAACGTTCACCTCTACAAAATCTAAATCCTCTGGCAAAATCATCATTGGCTTAATCATAGAGTTATACATAATCATCAACATTTGCTTTTCTTGTTGAGTTTTTGGCATTTTATCAGTCATTTCCTTAATTTTACTGGCGGTTGCATACTTTTCTTCAACAATAACTTGATCATCAATACTGTCTGCAGCATATAAATCGCTATAATATTGTTTGAAAATCGATACAATATCTTTGTTTTTTTCCTGCGAGAAAACTGGATTAATAATAAGAAGACCTAATACAAAAAACAAAAGGGAAAAAACGACAGATTTTTTTAAATTAAATGTATTTCTGGTTATCATACAAAACCCCTTCCTACTTAATTATTATTACTTTTGATAGTATCACCAAAAAAATAAATATAAAAGAAGTATTATTTCAAAAATTAAATATCAAGATAAAATAATCAGTTTGGCTCATTTATTTGTTTAATAAATCTGCTACAATATTAATCAACTTTTAATTATTTTGGGTTTTAATAAATAAAGAAGCAAATTAATCTTTACAAAAAACTTTTTTTACTTAAATTTTCTCACATCATTTTTCAAGCAAAACAGTTTCGGTAGATATTACACAAATTTTTAAAATTTACATCTAATGACGATTGATAAGCAGGATAATCAGGTACAAAACCTGTTAAAAGAACTACAAAATAAAAATAATCCAGAAGATTATATAGTATTAGCACGCTCATATAAAAAACAAGAGCATTATGATAATGCTATAATCCTTCTTGAACTTGTACTAGAACTTGATTCTTCGTATGTTGAAGCTTATCTAGAGCTTGCATACTGTTATTTCGATCAAAAGGACTATACTAAATCTGTTGCTATTTTTCACAAAGCCAGAGAGCTTGCCCCTGAAAATATAGAAATTTATAGTAACCTTGGGTATTGTTATACAATTCTAAATGATTATAAAAAAGCATTTAACTGCTATGCTATGCTCCTAAACTATGATCCTGATAATGATGATGCACTTATGTCAATGGGAGAATTACTCTATGAAACTAATAACCTCCAAAAAGCCCTTGATTATTTTAATCAGGTAATAACAATTAACAAAGAAAAATTTGAGGCCTATGAATATATAGCACAAATATACATCAAAATAGGTCAATTTAGTTATGCTATAGAAATCTTACAAAAAGCTCTTCGCCTGCAAAATGATGATGCAAACCTTCTAAACTGGCTAGGATACTGTCATACCAAGCTGGGCTTCTACGATAGAGCTATCAGCACACTGCAAAAGGCATTAAAAGTTGAAACCAGTGATCCTGAACTATATTTCAACATAGGCAGAGCCTTTCATCATAAAGCTGATCTTGATAATGCATTAACTTTTTACAGGAAAGCACTAAGTATTGAACCTGATTACCTGAAAGTGTTGTTCCATGCAGGCAAAGCTTACATGGAAACAGGCGACAGTAACAAAGCTATCAGAATGTTTGAAGCATATAATATCTATGATGATAGTCATTATGATGTAAATATAAACCTTGGTATACTATTTGGACAAATTGACAAGCCCGACGAATCACTTAAATACTTTAGCAGAGCCATAAAAATTGATCCTGAAAATGCAAGCGCCTATTTTAACCTGGCAATAAGCCTCCATAAAATGAAAAAACGCTCTGAAGCTCTTAATAATTATGAAAAAGCTCTGGAACGTGACCCATCACTGGAAGAGATAATTATTCCTGTTATTAAAAAGCTTAAGGCATCAATAAAAACCTGACAAAAAAATTAACGGTCAACAAATAAACACACCACTTTTTTGTTGACTGCAGCTTTTTAATACTGTAAATAGCTACTTTTGTTATGTTTAGTTTATATTACATACCATAAAAAGTATATCAATAGATAAATTTTACCCATAATTATCTGAAAATTATCTCTAAATAAATTATAACACTTAATATTATCCATAAAAGCTTTCTCATTAAGCCTTTATATAATATTTATCTTTAAATTACATTTAAGATAAGCAATATGCTTTTGTAAATTGACTTTTTTATTATAGCTAGTAATTATTAGAAAAAGATTTCCATTTTAATCTCTATTAATAGCAGTTTCTCAGATCTACAAACCTTTAATTATTTTTTTATTTAACTAACAGAATGTTTTTATTTTAAAATTTTTTCACAGCATAATTTTTTGAAAAAATTATACTTTATAATTTTAATTTATTAATTAAATTATAAATAACTTCAAAAAAACATGTTATTAATTTTATTCGTATAACAATTTTATGAATACTAAAATAATATGTTGAATAATAAAATTTCAAAATAATAAACCTATATATTATAGACAAAATGCTTTTACTATGGACAATAATATAAATTAAAAGACCATCAAGTTAAAACTTGGTGGTCTTTTAGTGGGCCTGGTAGGATTCGAACCTACGACCAAAGGATTATGAGTCCTCTGCGCTACCGCTGCGCCACAAGCCCTTATTCAATTTTCAACCAGAAACTATTTTAGTAGATTAATATTGTAATATACTATCATCATACAGTCATCGTCAATAGATTTAAAGTATTTTTTTCTTCTCTCTCACTACAAGTTAACCTTTTTGTGTAGAAACCAGAGCCTGAAGGACCTGTAATTTCATACATAAAATATCTTTAAATTGCTTAAAAACTTCACCTACAAAAACTTATTGATGCCTGGTACCCGATTTTCTTTGAGCAAAACTCAAATATTAAAAAGATTTATTAAATTTCAAACCAATTTAAGCTTTCAAAGCTTGACAATTCAAGAACTAATCTGATATCTTACTTTTACGCTAAGTTCTATGCGCCCCCTTCGTCTAGTGGCCTAGGACGCCTCCCTTTCACGGAGGAAACAGGGATTCGAATTCCCTAGGGGGTGCTTTTTAATGCACAATTTGAAAATTAAAAGAAAAGGAAGTCTTCTGACTTCCCTTTATTTTATCAACCCCTAACTCTATTTCGAAAAATATTTGCAATTAATATACAATAAAAGCCCTTGCTATTACTTAACAATAGAAGCTCTGAATGTTGTTTATCGTTGATATTTGAGACTCAGCACTACCAAAGAGCCAGGTAAAGCCTTTTTCTCTACCATTTCAGATACATAATTCCTGCTATTAAATTTCCCCGTTAACTATTTAACTCACTATTCTTATTAGTTTCCTGATAATAAATAATTGTCAGAAAGTATATACTCTTTTTACTAATATTTACAATAGAAATTTACAAAAGAAATGATAACATTAAATTAACAAGTGTATTTTTACCCTTTATTCCTAAAAAATCCGCACCGGGCAAGTATTTTAGACTCAAGCTTTGCGTTTTAATTTCAAGTGAATATAATAGAATTGAATCAAAATATTTTTTTATCATCATAAAGGAATCTGAAAAATGTTAATATATCTTGATAATGCTACTACTAGTTACCCTAAACCCACCATTATCAGTGATGCTATTGAATATTCTATTCTTAATTTTGTCTCCCCAAACAGAAGCAGTCATGAACTAGCACTAAAATCAAGTGAAGCACTTTATGAAACGAGAGAAACACTTGCAAACCTCTTTAATATAAAAGATAGTTCCCATCTTATCTTTACCCCAGGAGCTACACACTCAATTAATTACGTTTTAAAAGGCTTTAAGTGGAAAAAAAATGACTGTATTATAATAAGTCCGCTTGAACATAACGCCGTATATCATCCATTAATGACACTAAAAAAGAAATACGATCTTGATATCGTTATTATGCCTTATGTTAAACATAAAGGTTTTGACATCAATGAACTTGAGAAGTGCCTCAAAGAGAAAAATGTAAGACTTATTGCCTTAACCCACGCCAGTAATGTAACAGGTGAGGTCTTGCCAGTCAGAAAAACAATTGCTCTTGCCAGAGAATATGGTATCCAGGTACTACTAGACGGTTCTCAATCAGCTGGTAATTTCTCTGTGGATATTTCAGATCTGGATGTTAATTATTTTGCATTTAGTGGACATAAATATTTACTGGGACCTGGAGGTACGGGTGGTCTTTATATAAAAGATGATAACTTTCTAGAACCACTCATTGAAGGTGGCACTGGCCTAGAGGATACTACAGACAAATTAAGCTTGAAAATGCCTGAAAAATTTGAAGCAGGAACATTTAATGTTAGCTCAATATGGGCTTTAAACAGTTCAATAAGTTTTTTATCTTCAGAAGGTATTGAAAATATTTACAAACTAAAAAAAGAACTAATTTCTCTTTCTGTAGATGCACTCAATAGAATTAATAACATTACTTGTTATAGCTCAAGACAGAATAACGTCGGCATTATTTCTTTTAACATCAACAACAGATCACCCGGTGAAGTAGCTATGATGTTGGATAAAAAGTATAAAATATGTGTTCGTGCAGGGTTACACTGTTCTCTTCAAGCACATCACTCTATTGGAACATATCCAAAGGGTTGTGTCCGAGCAAGCATAGGATGTTTTAATTCTAAAGACGATTTAAGAAATTTTATAAAAGCCATAAAAGAAATTGCAGAAGCAATATAAAAAATAGAAAGGCAAAAAGTTGCAACATAAAAACTTTTTCAACACAAAAACACTAATAAATATTTTAAATAAGTCATCAGAAGGTTTTTTAATACTGGATAAAGAATATAAGATATTGTTTGCATTTGATGAAGCTCTTAAAATATTAGATAAAAAGAGTATTGAAAAAGACGAAAACCTTAAAAATTTTATTTGTAAAGATGATATACTGCTTTCTAATAATAAAAGTATTGTTACAGAAGTAAAAACAGGGTGTAATATCTATAAACCTGTTTTCCTGACAATCTTTAATGATAATGACGATCATTATATTGCAAGAATACAGACCAATATAACATCTGAAAAACAACCCAAAATTATCGAAAATATCGAAAATACAAATAAGGAAACCCTTCTAAAATTTGCATTTCTTGGCAGTCTATCTCATGACATCCGGGGCACGCTACATTCTATTTACGGTTTTTCACAGGCTCTTTTCGATGGTATAGCTGGTGACTTAACAAATACACAGGTTAAATACCTTTCAATCATAACTAAAAACACCAATCAACTAAACAGGATTCTAAACAATATAATAACCTATTCCAAAATTGAAGCTCAAGCCATAGAATTAAAGTTCGATAATTTCGATATATCAGATTGTTTTTCAAATTTAAAAACATTTTTTGCGGAGGTGGCTGGCAACAAAGAACTTCATCTGGAAATTAACAATAAGCTTGAATATATTACCATTTACTCAGACAAGGAGCGGATAGAGCAGGCTATAACTAATATTCTAGAATCATCCATCATTTTTACACCCGAAGGAACAATAAAACTTAACCTCTGTCAGCCAGAATATAATTGTTTAAAAAAGATAATGGGCACAAGCATCCCTTTAAGGCCTGATGAATATATTTTAATTACAATAGAAGATCCAGGAAAAGGTATTGAACCACAAGAAGCTGATAATCTTTTTGAACTTACATCTGTTAATAAAAAAAATAAGACCCGCAAATATGGTATAAGTGGATTGAGCCTAATTGTTGCTAAAAAAATTGTCCGGAAGCTTGGAGGAAACATTATCTTTGATTTAACTGATGATTTTAATGCATTATTTTATATAGTTTTGCCACTTAATAGCAATCTTTAGCTTTTACGTTCAAGCAGTCTGATTTTAGTTAAAAAGCTTAAATAACCATCTTTTTGTGACATTTTAACTGCCGGTATCCTGTAAAATGAATCCAGTGAAGTAACCTGTTCAAATTTATTTATAAACGCTATAGTAAAACCAGCTTCTTCAAGCTTATTGCATATTGCCGGGTTTGTTTTTCCATAAGGATAGTTAAAATATTCAACTTTATAACGAACTATCTCTTCAATAAGGTACTTTGCACTGGTTATTTCATCATCAAGTTCAACTTCACTTATTTTTGTAAGGTCTTTATGAGACTTTGATTGAAGCCCAAAGGTTATCATTGTTGTTTTATTAAGTTCTGATATCTCATCAATGGCTAAAATAGGTTCTTTACCATTTTCCCATCGATTAAAATCACCAATATAATTTACTACTAGAAATATCAAAGCTGGCATCTTATAGCGTTTTAAAATAGGATAGGCATATTTTTTGAAATTTTTATAACCTCCTTCAAAAACAAGAAAAAACGATTTGAAGGGTATATCAAGACCTTCAAATAAAAAACGTTTAAACTCATCACCAGATAAAGGATTATACCTCCAATCCATAAGCCACAAAAGTTGTTTTTCAAACAATTCCGGAGTTATATAATATGATTTTGAAGCTTTTCCAATAGGTTCAAAGGTTATATTTGGATATTTTAGGACTATAATTGATTCTTTAACTTTTGTCATAAGATTTTCTTAAATATAATAGGTTTAAATTCCCATCAATAAAAGGAGTTACTTCTGATTTGTATCTGCTGAAAATAAAATTATCAATTATAAAGAGAAAAATCAATTATAAAGATTTTAACAACCTGCAAAAGTTATTGAATAGCCTGTAGATAAAAGAAAAAAGTTCATTTAATAATTAATGTAATAAACCGGAACAAAATTATTTGAAGCTGGTCTAAAAGGCTATAACTTCTAGAGGAGCAGAATAATGAACAAAATGGTACATTTCAAAATTGCTACAATACTTATTATAGTGTTTTTGGCAGGAATCTTTTCATTAAATAAAAATTTTTCTATTGCTCAAAATAATAACAACCAGCCACGTGAAATTGCTCAGTTGCTTAATAACATAGAAATAGATACCGCTAAAAGCTATAAAAATATGGTTATATACCCTATTAAACTAACGGGTAAAACTGGTAGAAGCTACCATGTACTTGACGAAGCTATTAAAAACGGCATTATAGAGATCAAAGAAAAGGGTTCTGGTGATGTTAATAACCTTGAAATAAACAAGAATAAAAGTGAAAAACCTGCATTCCTTATGTCTGGCGAAATAGTTAAAGGAGCCAAGCAAGATCGAGTTATTGCCAGGGATATTGTTTTAGCCAAAGATAGTAAAAAGTATGTTATACCAGTTTATTGTGTTGAACAAGGACGCTGGGATAAACAAACAGAAAGATTTGATACTGCTGGAATTGTTGCTTCTCAGTCATTACGCTCAACTGTAGTGCAAAAAAAATCTCAAAGCAAAGTATGGTCAGAAGTAACCAGAAAGAATCAAAATCTTGGTGCTTCATCAGGAACCTCTAACTACCGTGCAAGCTATGAAAGCTCTAAATTTAAAGGAGAAGCTAATTCATATATAAGCCATTATATTGATTTACCTGATAAAAACATTACTTATATTGGCGTTATTGTCGAAATCGATGGTAAAATTTCAAATATGGATTTATTCAGTAATCACAGCAATTTTAGCAAGTTATGGCCCAAACTCATTAAAGCATATGCTCAGGATGCAGTTGATCCATCATTTTCAAAAACGCTACCTGAAATAGGTTCCACTTCATCATTAATCAAAAAACTTGGTTATGCAGAATACAAAGAAGACGCAAACCCGGGTGCTGGCAATGAATATTTGATTATAGCCAGTAACATTACAGGAAATGCCCTTACCTATGAAAATGAAACTGTCCACATAGCTACTTTTATTACTTCATCCAGATCTATAGATGGTGAAAAAGATCCACAACACCAGCAAATACCGGATCTTATCAGGAGAAGAAACTAAAACCCTTCTTATTTAATAAAACCTATCTCTACTTAATTCCTTTTCATATGAGATAACATAACATACCTGACCAAAAATCACTTTATCTCATTTAAATAGCCATCAAAACCAATTGGTGGCTTTTTTTTGTGCATTAATAAAGATATTTGTTATGTTTATATAGTTAAAACTACTGGCTAGCAGAGGTTTTTTGTTGATTTCTGTAAAATCATTAAATTAATATTGAGATTTAATTTTTGTTGATGTATTGTGAAAAAGTCAGACAATGGAAGAGTTTAGAGAGGATAATTTATGACCAGCCACACCCAAGTAAAATCTGATCTAAAAAAGATCGAAGAAGCACTCAAATATAGAGAAAAATTCAGAGGACTCATTGGTGTAAAAAGCAAGTTACCAGTAAAAGATTCAGCAGCATTGAGTTCTGTTTACACTCCTGGCGTCGGTGAAGTTTGTCTTGAAGTTGAAAAAGACCTTATAAGTTCATATGATTACACCTGTAGGGGTAATACTATTGCTATTATAAGTGATGGATCATCTGTGTATGGCATGGGTAATCTTGGCCCTTACGCTGTTTTACCTGCACTTGAGGCAAAATCTGTTTTTCATAAAACCTTTGCCGGTGTTGATGCATATCCTCTGCCTGTAAATACAAAAAATGTAGATGAAATAGTAAAGGTAATCAAGCTTCTTGTACCAACTTTCGGTGCTATTCACCTGGAAGATATAGCTTCTCCTGAGTGTTATGAAATTGAAAACAGGCTAAAAGATGAACTCGAAATCCCTTTTCTGCATGTTGATCAAGAAGGAGCTGGTGTATCAATCTTAGCAGCAATAATCAATGCCTGTAAACTCACTGGCAAAAAACTCGATAATTTATCAGTTGTTATTGCAGGAGCAGGTTCAGCAGGCATCGCAACAGGACGATTACTTTCTAAAACAGGTATAAAAGACATTGTACTCTGCGATAAACAAGGTGCTATCTACGATGGTCGCCAGGAAGATATGAACTGGGTAAAAGCTGACGTAGCAAGACACACCAACCAGCAGAAAAAACAAGGCAATATCAAAGAACTCGTTAAAGGAGCAGATATTTTTATTGGTCTATCAGGCCAGCAAGGAATGTTAACAACCGATATGATTCGCTCTATGAACAATGATCCTGTAGTCTTGTGCCTTTCTGTTCCATACCCTGAGATGATGTACGATGAAGCAAAGGCTGCAGGTGCCAAAATTGCTGCTACCGGACGCTCTGATGCACCCAACCAGATTAGCTCTGCAATTGCGGCACCAGGCATCTTCAGAGGCGCACTGGATACAAGAGCACAAAAAATCAATACTGAAATGCTGATTGCAGCAGCCCACGCTATGGCTGGAGTTTTAGAAGAAGATGAACTTAATCCACAGAACATCATTCCAAAAGTGCTGGACTTTAGAACCGCCCCTGCAATAGCAAAAGCCGTTGCAGAAGCAGCTATTAAAACAGGAACAGCACGAAAAGAAATTAAACCAGAAACCATTGAAACCAGAACCCTTGCATACATATATGAAGGCGAAAATGC
The DNA here is from genome assembly GCA_964517135.1 of uncultured Gammaproteobacteria bacterium. Lineage (GTDB taxonomy): Bacteria > Cyanobacteriota > Vampirovibrionia > JBFMGH01 > JBFMGH01 > CAZFBA01. The sequence goes on along the minus strand of CAZFBA010000018.1, from coordinate 23,071 downwards.
CTGGATAGAAAAACCTTCTGAAGAAGAACTAGCAGAAAATACCCCAATAGGCGTAAAGTCTATCGCTATGCACAAGCGCCATAATGGCGTAATTGAAATAAAAAGTAAAATTCCAATAAAGGATAACTATATCTATGACCTCGTTTACGCTGCACCAGCCGCCACTGAACCTTGCAAACTAATCCAAGAGAAGAAAGAACGTGTTTTTGATCTTACATGCAAAAATAATATGATTGCTGTTGTAACAGACGGTACAGCTGTTCTTGGCCTGGGAGATATAGGCCCAACAGCCGGTTTGCCTGTTATGGAAGGTAAATGTGTACTTTTTAAAATGCTTGGTGGAGTAGAAGCATTACCTATTTGCGTTGATACAAAGGATATCGATGATATCGTCTGGATAGTAAAAATGCTTGAACCTGTTTTCGGTGGCATAAATCTGGAAGATATCGGTGCACCAAGATGCTTTGACATTGAACAAAAACTAAAAAAAGAAGTGGATATACCTATTTTCCACGATGACCAGCACGGTACCGCTGTGGTAACCCTTGCCGGAATTATTAATGCACTGAAAGTTACAGGAAAAGAAAAAAGCAATGTTAAAGTCATTATGAACGGTGCAGGAGCAGGATCATTAGCAGTAGCTCAGCTATTGCTTGCTGATGGTATAAAAAATATCATTATCTGCGATACAAAAGGAGCTATATACAAAGGTAGAACAGAAGGAATGAACCCTTATAAAGAAAAAATAGCTGATCTCACTAATCTGTATAAACAAAAAGGCACACTTGCAGATGTATTAAAAGGAACAGATGTCTTTATTGGCCTTTCAAAAGGCAATCTAGTTACTGAAGATATGGTTAAATCAATGAACCCTGAACCAATTATTTTTGCACTGGCCAATCCATACCCTGAAATAATGCCCGATAAAGCCTACAAAGCCGGTGCAAAGATTGTCGCCACAGGCCGATCAGATTTTCCCAACCAGGTAAATAATTCTATTGCCTTTCCGGGTATCTTCAGAGGAGCCCTCGATGTCAGAGCTAAAGAAATTACTGATAAAATGAAAGTAGCTGCTGCATATGCACTTGCAGGCTTAATAAAACCTGAAGACCTTTCTAAAAACAATATTATACCACATGGGCTTGATCTTAGAGCGCCTGTAGCTGTTGCTGAGGCTGTAGCTAAAACAGCAATTGAAACAGATATGGCCAGATTAAAAGTAGACTCCAGAAAAATCAGAGATAACATTCAAGAACACCTGTATGAATATGGTGAACTAAGGTCAATCAAGCTATGATATAGCTTTTAATATCAGAAAAGCCGGGCCAGCAAAGCTCGGTTTTTTATTATTCAATAGTAAAAAGATCTGTTAAAAAAACAACTCTTAACGACAGATGGTGCTTTTTTACATATCCTTTTATCTGCATCAAACAAGCTGGACAATCAACAACAATTGTTTCTGCTCCCGATTCTAAAATATGATTAAGCTTTCTTTTGATAATATTCTCTGATATGTAAGGTTGCTCAATAGCATAACTACCAGCAGCCCCGCAACAGTTATACATATCAAAATATTCTATAAATTTTTCTTTATATAGATCCTTTAGTAAAAGGTGTAGATACGATATACCTTCTGAATCTGTTTCTGAATGACAGGAAGGATGACATGTTATACGTTCACCTATTACCTTAAGTTGAAGTTCATCTTTAACCTGATACAAAAGACTTGCCATATCATAAACTTCAGCCCCATTGATCAATCCAGCATCTTTAATACCAGACGTGCAACTGGGACAAATAGTAAAAATACCCTTAATATCTTTACTTTGCAAAGTTTGAAACTGTTTCCTATTTTCTTCAATGAACCTTTCATAAGCATCTTTCTGACCTGAATACAACGCAGGCACACCGCAGCAAACCTGTTTTTCAGGAACTAAAACGTTATACCCTATTTTTTGAAGTAATTTAATCGCATTTATAGCCTCTTCAATGTAGATATACTGAGCTAAACAGCCAGAAAAAAATACATATGTATTGGTATTCTTATTTTCCCCAGACAAAACCTGGCCATCCCTGATTTTCTTTGATAACGTTTGATCAGCAAATCTGGGTAAGATTCTAAACCTTGTCAATTCAGAAAAAACGACAGGCAGGTTATCAATATCTTCTTGATTTCTGAAAAGGCATTTCTGTACAATGCCTGAAATATAAAGAGAACTATTAAAAATCATTTTATTTGAAAATAAAAACTTTAACATAAAAGCTTTTTGAACAGGAAGAAGCTTTTTGCGGGCTAGTATTTCTTTAAGTTTGAGGTTTAGGCCAGAAATATCAATAGCAGCAGGACAGTTTTTAGAACATATACCACACCCTGCACATAACTGTGCAAGATTATTAGCATCTTCCTGGCTTTGAAGAAATGCAGCTAAAAGCGTTCCAATACCTCCCAGGTATCTATCGCCATAAACATGACCCCCAACAGCCTGATAAACAGGGCAAAGACCCAAGCAACTTCCACACTTGATGCATTTTAAAGCTTCTCTAAAATCAGGATCATCTAACATAGCCTTTCTTCCATTATCAAGAAGAACGATATAAACATGCTCTGGGCCATGAACACCTATTACAAGCTCTTTTTGAATATCTGCTGTTCTGCTGGGACCAGATATAATAGAAACATAACTTGTTATAGACTGACCAGTAGAGCATTTTGGAAGTATATGCAAAATTTTATGAGCTTCTGTCATAGTTTCTACGAGCTTTTCAGGTGTCGCCAGCACGATATGAACAGAAGGAAGTGTACTTACTAATCTTGCATTACCTTCATTAGAGACTATAACAACTGACCCCGTTTCAGTAACGATCAGGTTCGCACCGGTTAGTCCAATATCTGCTTCAATAAATTCTTTCCGCAGTTTTTCACGTGCATATCTGGTTATTTCAAGAGAATCTTCGTTTAGCTTTTTGCCTAGTTTTTCATCTATTATTTCAACAATTCTCTTTTTAGTCATATGAAGTGCAGGTGCCGTTATATGAGAGGGTTTTTCACCTGCCAGCTGTATCAACCATTCCCCTAGATCAGTTTCTATTACTTCTATATCTTTATTTATCAAATAGTTATTTAGCTCTATTTCCTCACTTACCATTGATTTAGCTTTTACTACTTTTTTTCCCTTATGTTTATTAATGATTTCAAGGATTTTTTCACAGGCTGCTACAGCATCAGAAACCTCATAGAGAATTGTACCATTATTTTTACAGGCTATTTTTAACATTTCAATGTTATTTTCAATGTTATTTATACTTCTATTGCGTATAGCACCTATTTCTGATTGAATCTCATTAATATTTAGCTCTGATAGAGCTTCTGTACGGTGTATTTTAAAATTATCTATAGCTTTTTTAAGGCCTTTCTGGAGGTCAGGATTTTTTATAGCAGCTAAAATCTTTTCTTTAAAGTGTTTATCCATTTTGATTTCTTTCTGATTTGTATATTGACCTGCCATGCCCAAAAAATATAAATCTGAACCCGTTTTCTTCCCAGAGTTTTCTGTCAAGAAAATTTCTAGTATCGATAATCAGAGGTGTTTTAACCAGTTTAGCAATTTCAGCCGGATTTAAAAATTTAAATTCCTTATGATCAACTGCAATTATAATACAATCAGAATCTTTTAACGATTCTTCAAAGCCCAGCAATTCACAATCCAGAGAGCTTGTGAAGGGATCATAGACAGAAAGAAACAAATCAGGATCTTTTTCGATATTTTCGATAAGTTTTAAAACAGGTGAATTTCTTGCGTCATCTACATTAGCTTTATAAGAAATTCCCATAATGGTAATTTTTGCTCTATCCAGTCCAACTTCTTTTAAGTGTTTTTTCACTAATTTATAGATAAAACAGGGCATAGAATCATTAATCTGGCGAGCCTGTTTTATTAATTTTGAGGTTACAGGAAACTTTTCCACAATAAACCAGGGGTCAACAGGAATACAATGCCCTCCAACACCCGGACCAGGCTGATGAAGGTGAACACGTGGGTGTAGATTAGCCAGTTCAATAACTTCATGAACATTAAAACTAGAATGATGAGCTATTTTAGCCAGTTCATTTGCCAGGGCTATATTAACATCCCTGTAAGTATTTTCAACAAGCTTAACCATTTCTGCTGTTAAACTATCAGTAAGATAAATCTCTGCATCAACAAAGGTTTTATAAAGCTCTCTGGCCTTATTTGCTGAAGCTTCATTAATACCACCAATAACACGTGAAGTCTGGGTAATTTCATTAAGAATTTTGCCTGGCATTACTCTTTCAGGGCAATAAGCAACAAAAAAATCTTTACCTGCTTTCAGGTTTGTTTTTTCAAGTGCCGGGACAACCAGATCTTTAGTAGTACCCGGGGGAGATGTTGACTCAAGAATAATAAGGTTTCCGGGTTTTAGCACATTAACTATTTTTTCTGCACAAAACTCAATTGCTGACAAATCAGCTTTATTATTCTGGTTAACAGGTGTAGGTACTGCAATAATAAAGACATCAGCAGGTTGTAAATCAGAATAAGCTTTGAGGTTACCTGAATTAATGGCTGCACCAGCAAGTGCTTTTAACCCAGGTTCATGGAAAGTAATATTACCTTCATTTATAGCTTCAACAACCTTTGTAGATATATCATATCCATACACATTATAACCACTAGCTGCTAATATTCCTGCTGTTGGTAGACCAATATACCCCATACCCATAACACATATATTTTTCATTTTATCAACTTCCTAAAAACTTCTGTAACAGCATATTTTGCTTTAATATAATAATGCTTCAATAAGTTTTAAAACACTATTTACCTGAAAAAATTAGAAAATAAAAAAACATAGTTGTAAAGTTTTCTTTTGTATCTAAAATTAAGTATTATACAGGATTTTAAATGACAGGTTATAAGGAGTCTAAAAATGAATAAAAAGATTATTGCCGCTTTTTTAATTTTATCTTTCTGCTTCACCACAGGAATAGCAAGTGCAAAACAGCCCGAAGGGGCAATCAGTGAGGCATACATCAATATTGATAATGTATGGCGTGCCTCATCTAAAGGCAAGAATCAACTTGCTAAGATTGAAAAACAAGTTGCTGATAGCAAACAAGAACTTCAAACAATCCAGAATGAATTGAGATCAATCAAAGAAAAGTTTGATAATGCCACTACTGATGATCAAAAAAGAGAACTTGCCCAGCAACTCGAATTAAAAAGAAGAGAATTTATTGAAAAATCAACCATCAAAAAGCAGGAAATAGATATGATGAGAAATGAGGCTCAGCAGGCTTTTGTGGAAGAAATTATCCCTATTATTAACAAATACAGAAGCGACCAGGGAATTATGGTTATTCACCGTTTTTCACCCAACAATGTCATTTCTGTTGATCCTCAACTAGATATTACCGACGAAGTACTGGAAATTTACAACAAACAAAACTAATTCAAAGATATTATTAGTTGATAATAATCAGCACCAGCATCTTTTATAGATGCCGGTGTTTGTTTTGAAACAAATAATCTTTTGATTTATAAAATTAATGCTTAAAGCCTTGAATTTATGGGAGCCATAGAAACAGGAAGATGCGTCCTCTGCGATTCGAACGCAGGACCTATCCCTTAAAAGGGGAGTGCTCTACCAGACTGAGCTAAGGACGCATCTTAAAATTATATTCTTTTTTTATTAAGTTACCAGCTCAATTTTAAATCGTCAATACTTCCTAATAGATAAAGTTTTATACTTTCGTTAAAAGTTCCCTCTTCGGGCCATGAATTGGATCTTCTATAACTATTGTCTGGTCTCTGTTTGCACCGATACTGACAATCGCAATTGGAACACCAATTAATTCTTCAATTTTATTTAAATATTTCTTAGCATTTTCAGGTAACTCCTCAAAATGCTTGACATTACTTGTATCAGTTTGCCAGCCAGCAAAGGTTTCATAGACAGGAACGACATACTTCAAGGTGTGACTGCTGGATGGATACATACTATAAAGCGTATCATCTCTTGTATCACGATAAGCTACACAGACTTTGATCTCCTTAAAGCTATCAAATACGTCCAACTTAGTAATAGCCATACAGTCAATACTGTTTAATTGAACAGCATACCTTGATACAGTAGCATCAAACCAGCCGCATCGCCTTGGCCTGCCAGTAGTTGTACCAAATTCTGCACCTATTTCCTGTATTTTCATGCCGGTTTCATCAGATAATTCAGTTAAAAAGGGGCCTTCACCTACACGTGTAATATATGCTTTGCTGATACCTATAACCCTGTCAATATAGCTTGGACCAATACCTGCACCTGTGCAAGCCCCACCAGATATAGAGTTGGAACTCGTCACAAACGGATAAGTACCGTGATCAATATCCAGCATAGTACCCTGAGCACCTTCAAATAAAATGTTTTCACGTTTCTTTAGTGCACAGGATAAAAGATAAGCTGTGTCTGACATATATTGCCTGAACATATCCTGATAATTCATACACCAGTCAAAAAGCTCGTCTACTGTATATGACTTCATACCATACAGGTTAGTTAAGAGAGTATTTTTAACCGGCACAATCCATTCTAGCTTTTCTCTTAAAACTTTTGGTTCCGAAAAATCTTCAACCCTGATACCTGTGCGTGAATATTTATCTGCATATGTAGGACCTATACCCTTATGGGTTGTTCCAATCTTTTTCTTTCCAAGTAGTTTCTCATTTCCCATATCAAAATCAATGTGATAGGGCAACGTGATATGTGCCTTAGGACTAATAAACAGATTATCAAGACTAATACCCTTGTTTTTAAGGTCATTGATCTCTTCTTTCAGCACATCAGGATTAATAACTGTACCATCTGCAATAATACAGGTTTTATTCTTGTAAAGAATGCCAGACGGAATCAGGTGAAACTTAAATTTGACACCATCTACCACCACTGTATGTCCTGCATTACAGCCACCCTGCATCCTTACAACAACATCGGCATTTTTAGAGAGTAAATCTGTTACTTTGGCCTTTCCTTCATCGCCCCATTGGGCTCCTATTAAAACTACATTCGCCAAAACCTTTAGCCTCCATATCTTTATAATAAGCATTATGTAGTATAAATCAGTCGAAACAACAAGTCAAACCTTGAAAGATAAACTGTTTCTTTTTGTAATGTTCGAATGAGTGTTAATATTACTTAATTAAAATTTCTAAACTGTTTATATAATTTAAGAAAACAGATTTTTTACTCGCAAATCCTCTGTTTAACAGACTATAATTATATTTATCAATAATAAAAAAAAGGCTAAACACGACAATATTGATAACTTGAAAATAATCATTATTTACTTCATCTTGTATCAAATGCATAATTGAAAATAAACAGTTTAATAAGGTAAAACAATGAAAGTTGCAGCACACACACTTGGATGCAAAAACAATCAATTAGAAACATCAACCATTCTTGATGAATTCAAAAGTAACAACTGGGAAGTAGTTAATTTTGTAGATGTAGCTGATATTTATATTATTAATACTTGCACTGTAACCGCCAAGAGTGATAGTCACTCTCGAACAGCTATCAGAAAAGCCATTAAAACAAATCCACAGGCTAAAATCATTGTTACAGGATGCTATGCACAAACATCTGCTGATGAAATCGCCAGAATAGAGGGTGTTTCTCTGATTACTGGAAATGCAGAAAAAACAAGGCTTTTTGAGCTTGCCTGTTCGTTACTGGATAACAATACCCCTGAAATATGTGTCAAAGATATATTTGAAGAAAATGAATTTGAAAATAAGAGGGTATTTTCTGCTTCTGGTCGTACAAGAATCAACATAAAAGTTCAGGATGGGTGCAATTACCGGTGCAGTTATTGTATTGTACCTTTTGCCAGAGGCAAAAGCAGAAGTAACAAGCTGAATAATGTTATTAGTCAGGTTTCTGATGTTGCCAGAGATTATCCTGAAGTAGTATTAACTGGAATTCATCTGGGCCAGTATGGGCTGGATTTCAGCCCTCAATTATCACTTGAGGCCCTTCTTAGAGAACTTGAACACATTGAACATCTTAAAAGGCTTCGTTTAAGCTCTATTGATCCACATGAAATAACGGATAGCCTTATAGAGTGTTTGGCTAATTCAAAGAAAATATGCAGACATCTTCATATATCCCTTCAAAGCGGTGATAATAACATCTTAAAGGCTATGAAGAGACGATATACAGTTGAACAATATACAGAGATTATAAATAAACTTAAACATTCCATCGATGGGCTGGCAATAGGATCTGATATAATAGTTGGTTTCCCTGGTGAAGATGAGACTAAATTTAATAATACTCTGAATACACTTGAATCATTGCCTTTAAGTTATCTTCATGTCTTTACATACTCAAAAAGAAAAGGGACCATCGCAGCACAAATGCCAGATCAAGTATATTCAGAGGTTAAAAAAGAACGTAACAAGATACTTAAAGATCTCTCACAACGTAAAAGTCAACGGTTTAGAGGACTTTTTTCTGGTAAAATACTTGAAATAATACCAGAAAATTCAAGAGATAGAGAAACAAATATGCTAAAAGGGCTTTCAGATAATTATATTACCATATTTACAGAAGGCGATAACTCTATAAAAGGAAAGATAGTACCCGTTAAAATTACCGAAATTACTTCGAACAGGACATACGGCGAACTTTTTATTAACTAATTTTTACATTGTAAATGTAAAAAATTGTAACGTCAAACAATACCAATATTAGATATTTAGTATATACATCCAATATAAAAGTCATTACTATTAAGCTTAAGCATATATATTTCCAGGGAATTATCCAGCAGTTTTTGAGTAATTTGCAGGAAATTATTCACGATTAATTGTTTTTATATTATTAGGAGAGTTTCCTGAGTGGGCAGACCTTTTAAAGAGGGTTTAAAGAGGAGAAATATATGTCAAACATTAATCAGTCAATGTCTTATGCCTTTTCGTATACTTTTAATTTAAAGAACGGGCAAAACGGTAATTCTCAAAATGGTTTAAATCTGCCATTAAGCTCAAACCCAATGGGTTCAATGATGATGGGTCTTGGCATGATGTTTGCCGGTTTTGATTTAATTGATAACGGACAGCTTGACGGAAGTATCTTCCAGATGCTTGGCGGAGGCCAGCCCCAACAGGCTCAGCAAATCCCAAATCAACCTTTCGGGATGCCGGGTCAACAATATAACAATCAGGCTATGCAAAATGACCCACTAGCAGCTAATAAAATGATGGGAGCACAACTTGAAGATATTGGTGCAGATCTGAAAGACGACGGCATAATAAACAATAGCCATAAACAACAACAAATGAACCCCATGCAGCAAATGATGATGTTTTTTATGATGATGATGCAAATGATCATGCAGATGATGATGCAAATGATGGGCATGAATCAGCAGAATCAGATTCAAATGCCTTTCAATAATACAGGGATGACACCATATAACTTTAATGGCGGTGGCAATATGTCAAACCAGCCATCAAACTTCTTATATGGCAATAATCCAGTATTTAACGGTGGTGGCGCAAGTGCTACAGCTTATGCCGGTCCTAATGGTGCTGCTGCATCAGCTTCAGCTGGCAATAACTATAACACGCAGATGGGCACAAGCAATGCATTAAACCCCAATGTAGATCCAAAAGTTGCCAGATGGGGACAGCTAATTGAAGAAAAAGCCAGAAAATATGGCCTGGATCCTAACCTGGTTGCTGCTGTCATTAAACAGGAATCCGGTGGCAACCCTAATGCTAAGTCTCACGCTGGCGCAATGGGCTTAATGCAGCTAATGCCAGGCACAGCAAGAGATTTAGGGTGTGCAAATCCCTGGGATCCTGCTCAAAACGTTGACGCTGGCTGCAAATATCTATCACAAATGCTAAAACAAAATAATGGCAATGTTGCTTTAGCTCTGGCTTCATATAATGCTGGCCCTGGAAATGTTAAAAAATATGGTGGTATCCCGCCTTTTGCAGAAACACAAAAGTATGTAAGCATTATTACTAATACTTACAGCCAGTGGAGAACCGCCTAACACTCGCTAAAAAAGATCATACAGATTCATAAAGTTAAAGAGGTGCAATACTAAAAGTATTGCCCTTTTTTCATTCAAATATTTTTAAAAGCTTCAAACATTAATATAGCCAACAATAAAATGGTATAATCATATGTATAATAAATTCATTATTTAATGTCAAAAGTACCGTCAGGATTGGCTTTAAGTATTATATCATAATCGAAATCACCATGATTTATAAAACCCTTATTGAGTTCCTTCTCTTTTAAAATCATATTTTTAAATGTTTCCTGTGTTACCCCTTCACCTTTCTGAAGATTTAATTTTAGTACCTGAACTTTATCCCATACATCCGGGCTGTTTGCTATCGCCTCTAAGCCGTGACCTAATTCAACATGAGCAATCTCATGCGCTAGAACACCTGCTAATTCAGCTTCATTAGATATAACTGTTAAAGCACCTCTTGTAATAAAAATAAACCCGCCAGGAACCCCAAAAGCATTAATCTCATCGGTATCTAAAATATAAAAACTATACTCAATATCAGGTCTCTGCGTAACCTTTTTCGCAATACCCTGACCTACACGGTTTATATAAGCATTAACTTTTGGGTTATTAAAATAGCCATATCTTTTTGCCAGAACAACTGCCAGCTGAAACCCTATTTCAATTTCTTCCTGCAATGTAAAGCCATATTTTGCTGACACGGCATCAGCTTTACTGTAATCAGGTATGTCATTTACACTGACATCACCGGCCAGCACAGGGGCTAGTATAAAAAATAACGTTGCAATAAACAATGTTATTAAAATCTTTTTTATCAACCTGATGTCCCTGTTAGTTAAAATTTATCATTTCTCTTATTATTATGCACTTAAAATGATCAAAAGGGCATCAATTTTATAAAGGGTAACACTATTGTTCAAAAAAAAATTACCATAATCATTAAACAGAGCATTAATAGACTAAAAGAAAGTAGTTATTTAACAAAAGAAAAGTTTCAACAGACTGGCAAAGAATTCTATAAAGGCAAATTTGTTTCAGGGCGAAATATCTTTATATAAAAGGCTATTTAGGTATATTTTAGCCAATATAGTTTATAACAGTTTATTTTTCATTTTTTTTGCTATGCAAAACTTGTATTAAAAAGTATTTTAAAGAATGCCTTTTTCAATATTTTTTCAACTATATATTAATTTTATTGATATCAAGTTGCATACGCAAGACGTATGATTTTTTAACATTTCTTAATACATTTAAACGATTTTTAATGAGAAATCATGAAAAACTATTGAAAATTACTCTCTTTAAAAACCTTGTCAGTTAAGGTTTTTTTTGAAAAAATTTTTGAAAAACCAGATAATAAAGGCTATTAAGTTTATAGTTAATAGTTAATGCTTACATAGAAGGTAAATAAGGTTGAAAAAATAAATGAATGTATAATAAAAGTCAACATATTCACTCCTTTAAGAAATATATAAAGTAGACGATAATATATATTACATTTTGTAGAACGATTGATCAGGATTAACCTTTAAGTCAGGCAAATCAATTTTCATGAGACTGTTACTCGTCAAATTGCAGCTATATTTGCTTTGTGCACTCTTCTTAGTGGGCTATTCATTGATGCCTGCGTTTTCACAACAAATTATTACTGACAACAATACCAATACCAGCTTAAAGGTAAACGGAAACACAACAACCGTTACTACCAGCACAATTAAAAATAATAATGCTTTTAACTCCTTTAAAAGACTTAATGTTAACAGCGGAAAAACCGTAAATCTTGTCGTACCAAATAAAACCAAGAACCTTGTTAATGTCGTTCACGATGAACGTACAAACATTCAGGGTACACTTAACTCTATAAAAAACAATGCAGTAGGCGGAAACGTCTATCTGGTAAACCCTCATGGTGTAACAGTAGGCCCTGAAGGCAGTGTCAATGTCGGAAGCCTCACTACGGTCACCCCTACCAAGCAGTTTACAGATAACTTTTTTACTGCCCCAGGCGTTGTAAATGATGCGTCAGTAAGCACTCTTATGAGCGGGAAAGCACCTATTAACCCTGATGCCAATGTTGTTATAGAAGGTAAAATAAATGCCATTGAATCTGTTAAACTTGATACTGGAAGCATTCAGAACAAGGGATCTATCAATGCAGGCACTGAAATTGGTACTGAAGACATTATAAATATTGAGGATGTTGATTCAGCAGATCAAATAGTATTAAGAAATGGTGAAATACATCTAAAATCAGCAAGAAGTATTCATAATGAAGGAAATATACATGCAGGAACAGCCAATACACCTGTTGCTGGTAAGATAACACTTGAATCTAAAGAATCTATAACTTTAGACAAGACCTCTGATATCTCCACGCTTCAATCAAAAGGGGATATCTTAATCAAAGGAAAATTTGTTGCAGTAGGCGGAAATATAAACGCAAGCTCTCAATCAGGCGGTAATATTTCTATACAGACCGAAGCTCTCTCTCTTGCAGGAAACGTAACAGCAAAAGGTATTACTGAAACAGGCGGAAGCATAAATATTAACGCTACAGGCAAGGTATTTGAAACCAGTAGCTCTAATGTTGATGCCTCAGGAGCCAGTGGAGGAAACATTACTGTTATTGCAGATCAGCAAATAACAACATCAGGTAATTATAAGGCCATTGGAACAGATGGAATCGGTGGCAACATTGATATAACAGCACCTGCACTTAAATTTTTATCCACTAAAATAGACGCTTCGGGCAAAACAGGCGGCGGAAACATACGCCTTGGCGGCGAATTTCAGGGGGGTAAAAATTTAATTGAAGATGAACTTCCTAACGCCACAACCCTTGCTATGACTGGAGGCACAAGCATTAAAGCCGACACGACGGGCAAACACGGAAATGGAGGGACCATCATCACCTGGGCAGATGAGAATGCGGTCGTTATGGGATCGTATTCTGCTCTACCAGGTAGCAAATCGGGCGACGGGGGCTTCGTTGAAGTCTCATCGGGCGACAGCTTAACCTTTGGAGGTGAAATTCAGACCGGCATCGGTGATCGAGCGGGTCAGATTCTGTTTGATCCGAAAAACATTTATATTGAAGATGCCGACTATGACCAGTATAAACTTATTATTGGTTTTAACTATAATATGTCTTCTATCAATATTGCAAACCTTGATTATTTGAGCTCTGCTGTCTCTATTGACGGCAACAGACTGGTTGTAGGAGCACTAGGAGATGATGGATTCAGTGACAGCGTTTCATCTGCCGGAGCAGTCTATTTGTTTAGTTTCAGTGATGACAAATTCTCTAATGGGGTTCTTGAAGGTATCATAGGACACGGCTACACTGGTGGTAACAACATTAACCTGAGTGCTCATCTTGGAAGCAGCGATTCATTCGGGAGAGCGCTCTCTCTTGACGGAAACAAACTGGCAGTAGGAGCATACCTGGATGACGGCAGCGGTGATGTCAGATCTAATTCAGGGGCAGTATATTTATTTACTTTCACTGATGAATATTTTAACGGCGGAACTCTTGAAAGTAAAATTGGATACGGGTATTCTGGTGGCAAAAACTATGATATGACAGCTTATTTAGATGTCGACGATTTCTTTGGAGCCTCTCTTTCTCTTGACGGTAACAGACTGGCGGTCGGTGCCAGAGAAGATGATGGCAGCGGAGATGCCAGATTAAATTCAGGGGCTGTTTATCTTTTCACCTTCTCAGATTCAGCTTTCTCAGATGTAACACTTGAAGGAAGAATTGGCTATGGCTATTCTGGCGACAAAAATATTGATATGACACCTTATTTAGCTAATTCTGACATATTTGGCCGTGCAGTATCACTTGATGGAAATATGCTGGCTGTTGGCGCTAACCTTGACGACGGAAGCGGTGATAGCTTAAGCAATTCTGGAGCAGTATATCTATTTACATTTATTGATTCAGACTTTTCAGGCGGCACTCTTGAAGGCAGAATAGGTCACGGCTATTCAGGTGTTAAAGATATAGATATGACAGGCTATCTTGACTCTGGTGACGAGCTTGGTTATGCACTCTCATTAAATAATAACAGGCTTGCAGTAACAGCAATGTTTGATGATGGTGAAGGCGAGGCCTGCCCGGATGCCGGTGCAGTTTATTTATTCAGCTTTACAGATTCAGAATTTTCTGGTGGCACTGTCGAAGGCATAATAGGCTATGGTTATACCGGTGGTAAAAACCTTGATGTCAGCTCAGTTCTTGGTTCAAATGATATGTTTGGTTATGGGGTAAGCCTTGATGGCAACAGACTGGCTATCGGGGCTCCTTATGATGACGGTTTTGGTGACAGCCTTACAAATTCAGGGGCTATCTATTTAATCACCTTTGCTGATTCAGACTTCTCATACCCTGAAGTTGAAGGTATTATTGGCCATAACTACCCTGAAGGGCTTAATAAAAACATAAACATTGCTTCTTACCTTGATATTGATGACCTCCTGACTCAAGGAGTCTCACTTGATGGAAATAAACTGGCTATTGGATCACGGTATGATAGCGGTTATGACAATTCAGTCTCTGGAGCTGGTGCTGTTTACCTGTTTACATTTACCGATGATCAATTTAATGGCGGAACCCTTGAAGGCATAATAGGCTATGGTTATTCTGGCGGTAAAAATATTGACCTTTCTTCATATCTTGATACTAATGATAATTTTGGTTACAAAGTATCCCTTGATGGAAACAGGCTTGCTGCTTCAGCATACCTGGATGATGGCGATAGTGACAGTCTTTTAAACTCTGGAGCGGTTTATTTATTCACATTTACAGATGCAACCTTCTCAGGCGGTACTCTAGAAGGACGAATAGGTTATGGGTATTCTGGTGTTAAAGATATTGATATGACTGCTTATCTTGAAGCCAGTGACTATTTTGGAACAGGGCTCTCTCTTGATGGCAACCAGCTTGCTGTAGGTGCAAGACAGGATGACGGCAGCAGCAATTCCAGAACAAATTCAGGTGCTACTTATTTATTTACTTTTACAGATGAAACCTTTTCTGGTGGCAACCTTGAAGGCAGAATAGGTTATGGTTATAATGGCGGAAAAAACATTGACCTCACAGCTTATCTGGATATTGATGATGCATTTGGTAATGCTCTCTCTCTGAATAACAACAGACTTGCCATTGGTGCCAGGCAAGATGACGGTAATGGTGATACCAGAAATGGAGCAGGGGCAATTTACCTATTTACTTTTACTGATTCAGACTTTTCTGGAGGCACTATTGAGGGAAGAATCGGATACGGATATTCTGGCCCCAAAGACATTGATATGACAGGTTATCTGGATATAAGTGATGAACTCGGGTTTTCTGTTTCACTTGATGGTAATAGAATAGCAGCCGGCACCTGGAGTGATGATGGTAACGGTGATACACGCTCAGCTTCTGGTAATGTTTATTTATTTACATTTACTGATTCTAGCTTTTCTGGCGGCAACCTTGAAGGCAGAATAGGTTATGGTTATAATGGCACTAAAGATATTGACCTCACTGACTATCTCGACATTGATGATCACTTTGGAACTTCTGTTTCTCTTGATGGTAACAGACTGGTTGTTGGCAGTTCAGGGGATGACGGCAACTACAACACTTTAACTAATTCAGGGGCTGCATATTTATTCACATTTACTGATTCTGAATTCTCTCAGGGCAAGCTTGAAGGCATTATAGGTGCTAACTATACCGGTAAAATATCTAAAAATATTAATTTTAACTCAACTTTAGAAGCTGGTGATGGTTTCGGTTATTCAGTTTCTCTCGATGGCAACAGACTGGCTGCCGGTGCATGTGGCGACAGCGGATTCGATGATACTGTAACTGGCGCCGGGGCTGTTTATTTATTCAGCTTTTCTGATGAATACTTTAATGGTGGAACACTTGAAAGCATTATTGGTCATGGCTATATCGGTGGTAAAAATATTGATTTAAGTTCTTACCTTGCAAGTGGTGATTATTTTGCCCGGAGCGTTTCGCTGGATGGCAACAGGCTTGCTGTCGGAGCATATGAGGATGATGGCAGCAGTGATAGTGCAGTTGATGCCGGCGCAGTCTATTTATTCAGCTTTACTGATGAATATTTCAGCGGAGGCAATCTTGAGGCTATTATAGGTTATGGCTATTCAGGCGGTAAAAATTATGACCTCTCTACTTACCTTGAAGCTGGTGATAAACTTGGATCCAGTGTCTCTCTTGACGGAACCAGGCTGGCCATCGGTGCCAGAAATGATAACGGCAGCAGCAATAACAGAGCCAGTGCAGGTGCAGCTTATTTATTTACATTTACTGATGAAGAATTTAACGGAGCAAACCTTGAAAGCATTATAGGTTACGGTTATTCAGGCGGTAAAAATATTGACCTCACAGCTTACCTTGATGCATCTGACTCCTTCGGAAGCGCAATTGCTTTACAGGGAACCAGCCTGGTTATAGGTGCCAGAGGTGATGATGGCAGCGGTAATAGCAGAACTAATTCTGGTGCAGCTTATTTATTCACATTTACAGATACAAGCTTTACCGGCGGCAACCTTGAAGGAAGAATCGGTTATGGTTATTCTGGTGGCAAAAACATTGATTTGACTGCTTATCTGGGTGTTGATTACCAGCTTGGCTACGCTGGGGTTTCTATGGATGGCAATTTGCTTGCAATCGGGGTTGGCCGTGATAACGGCAGCAGCGGTACCGTAACAGATTCTGGAGCAGTCTATATGTTCAGCTTTGCTGACACTGCTTTTAACGACGGGGCGCTTGAAGCTATCATAGGTCACGGTTATACCGGCGGTAAAAACATTGATTTGAGTCCTTACCTGGAAACTAATGATAGATTTGGCTCTGATGTTAGCCTTAACAATAACAGACTGGCAATCGGTGCCCATGATGATGACGGTTCCTATAACACTTCTTTAAATTCAGGTGCTGTCTATCTTATGCCCTGGGATGACTTTGTGTTCAGTGGCTTTGACTATGCATCTCTGCCCTCAAGCAATGTCTCTATCACCCGGTCAACACTTGAAAATCTCTTAAGCTCACCCTCTAATGTCATACTTCAGGCTAATAACGACATCTTTGTTAACAGCGCAATCAATGTTAATAACATATATGGCGATGGTGGCACCCTAACCCTTCAGGCTGGCCGCAGCATATTCATTAACGAAAATATATCGACAGGCAACGGCGGATTAAACATATATGCCAACGATTTGCTGGCTAATGGTGTTGTTGATGCCTATCGTGACGCAGGTAATGCTGTTATTACTATGGCAGCAGGCACTGTTATTGATGCTGGTACAGGGGCTGTTGACATACAACTTAGAGCCGGAACAGGCAAAACCTATACCGATAGCGGTGATATTACACTCAGAGATATTTATGCCGGTTCTATTTACGTAAGCAATACCGGCCCTACAGCTGATTCAGATATTATTATAGATTCTTCCGGTAAACTTGTTTCTCTGGCAGGTGGAGATATCGAAATTATCGCAACTAATGGCAGTGCTTATGTCTCTAATAACTCAATTGTATCAACCAGAAACATTGCTGATCCCTATAATGGAAACCATACCACTGATGCTTCTGCTGGCAATTCTGGCATTATAACTTTTTCTACAAGTGACACTCTATATATAGGCCAGAATGCCCGTGTTATCTCTTGGGCTGATTCTGGTTATGACTCAGGTGATATAAGGTTAATACTAAATGGCTTCTCAGTTGATACCACAGGTGCTGATACTGAAATAAATGCAGGCTCTAATGCCGGTGATCAAATCATTTTAAGCGGCTATAACGCAGGTGATTACTGGATATTTAATACCGATGTAGATGAAATCTATCGAATGAATGCTAATACTCTTGTTTTTGGCAATCATGCTGATACCAATTCTGCTATGGATCAACTGACTTTTGATAATGTAGCACTTGACTTTACTGCTAACTCAAGTGTTAAAAACATGATCGTCAATACTAATAATAATATTTATATAAATACTACAAATATTACTATACCAGAAGATATAACACTTACTACCAGCGGCTCTGGAGCAAAGGAAACTGTTATTAATCCTTCCAGCAATATTAATGCCCGGAACCTTTCAATGTCTGCAAACAGCTCTGACGACGGTGTAGCTGTTATTATAGATACTTCAACAGTTACCCTTTCTGGAGACCTAACAATGACTGGTCAGGGCAATTCAGGTGCTGCCAGTTATGTTGAAATCGCTTTTGGAATTAGTACCATTGATGTTGCCGGCACAACAACAATGACAGCCGAAAACCTGGGCACAGGCTTTGCATATTCATATTTCTTAGAATCAACAGTTGAAACAGTTGATCTTATTATGGAATCTATAAACAATGGCAGTCAAGAAGCAGGCACTGCTATAGTTGATTCAGATGTAACAGTTAACGGCAATTTAAGTATGTCTGCCTCTTCAACCAGCGGGCCTGAAAATGTTGGTTTATTAAGTGGTAATTCAACTGTCAACGTTACCGGCAATGCAACTTTTACCGGCTATTCCTTCCATCTAGAAGATGACAATATTTTGATATCTGGTGATACCATAACACTTTTAATAATGGATAGCCCTCAAATTGGTCTTACAGGCACAATAACAGAAATGACAGCAATAAATGACATCATAATAAGCCTAAATGAACCCCATACAATGACTATTAGTGCCTATGATGCTGAAACAATTAAACTGCTGAATGCCAAAAACCTTTACCTGGGTAACCATGCCAGCACCAATTCTAATGTAACAGATATTACTTTAACAGACGATTTCCGCCTGACACAATCTGATATTACTGAAAGCCTTCACATACAGGGCACAGGTAATATAGTTATAGACGCAAACGTAAACATGACAATGGAAGGCGGCGATATCTATCTCACTTCAACCGCTGGCAACGTAACAATCAGCGATGGAGGCATTGTAGCAACCAGAGCCATTGCTGACCCCTACACTGGTAACTATACCTCAGATATATCAACTGGCAATTCAGGGCTTATAGATCTTTACGGCAATACAATAACAATAGGCTCAAACGCCAGAGTGCTTTCATGGGCTAATAATGGCTTTGATTCAGGTGATATACGCATAACAGGAGACACCTATACTATTGATACTGCCGGTGCAGATACAGAAATTAACGCCGGAGCAAACCCCGGTGATCAGGTCATTATAAGCAGAAGAACAGCAGGAGATATTACAACAGCAGGCCTGACCCCTGCCAAAATCTATCGTATAAAAGCTGATACACTGCATCTTGGTAACCACGACGATACTAACAGCCTTACCAGAAACATTCAACTTACCAGTAATATAGACCTTACAGCCAACAGTACAATCCAAAACCTCTATGCTTATGGAAACAGAAACGTCTATATTAGTGGAATAAACTTCACCGCTCCCGGTAATGTAACCCTGTCAACAGATGCAACAGGAAATTATCAGGCTTATGTCTTTAACTCCACTGTCAATACCGGTGGTGATCTGATATTAAGTTCAACTTCTACAACTGATTCTACCACCTGGATTGACAGTTCAACCCTCAATATTGGCGGAAACCTTGAATTATATACCGATGTATCACTTTCTTCCGAGCGCTATCTTTCTCTAGACAACTGCCCGAGCATTGACATTGGTGGTGACTTAATAATGTCTGCCACTAACGATACTATTCAACTTCTATTTGTCAGTATTGAAAACACTACCATTAATACAGTAGATAACATTATAGTTACTGCAACAAACAATAGCGGCGGCAGTGGCTTTGGAACCAGCAACGTTGATATTACAGCAACAGGTAACTTTATTGTTACTACCCTAGTTAATGATTCTCTCGATCCTGCAGGCTGGGGTGCCATATGGGGTGCAGAATTCTGGATTAACTCAAATGTTGATGTTGGTGGCTACATAGACTTTGATGTCACAAACGCAGGTTCTATAACCACTTATGCTCTTATTAATGAAAACACTAATGTTACAGCTGGTGAATATATTAGCATAAAAAGCCACAATACTGGTGACGGCATAGCTTTTGCAGAGATAAAAACTGACACTACAGTTGTTGCCGGTCAATATATAGAGGTAATATCCATTGCCGACGGAAACGGCAAAGCAGAATCTAATATTCTTAACAATGCAACCCTCACAGCAGGCGGAAATATAACTATATCAGCCACTTCTAACGGTACTGATATTTCTATAGCAGGTATAGAAGACTCCACTATAACTAATGCTAACGACCTTATATTAACCTCTTCAGCGGCTTCTCACTGGGGTGATGTTTATATTGATTATTCTGATATAACCATTTCGGGAAACTTAATTTTAACAGGAAGCGGAGCAACTACAACTCCCGGTCACAGTAACTGGGTTAGCATTGGAAACAGCACAGTAAATACAGGAGGAAGCATCTCTTTAAGTTCTTCAACCACAGGCGATCAGGAAGTTTATAGCAATATTGATAGTTCTATTATTACCGCAAGCGGAATAACTATGACCGCTACAGCAACAACCAATAATGCATATGCAACTATTTCTGATACCTCTACAACAGGTACGACAATAACTTCATATGATACTGTCATTCTAACTGCCAGCGGAAGCGGTACAACCGAAGCATACATAGAAAATTCAACTGTCACCATTATACCTTCAGCACCGCAAATATTGCTGGTCAATTCTGATGGATCTATTGACCCCTCAAGTGATATTGAAGCCACTGTCGGCGGGGGTAATGTTACTGTAACAAGCACAGAACCTGATTTTAACCTGTATATGTATGGCTCAAACGTCTGGGGCAGTAATGCAACGTTAAACCTCTATAGCGGCTATGCTGAGATTGATATTACAAATAATTCAGACAATAACCTTGTCATTGGCGATTTTACCTCAGCTGTAAGCTCAAAATTCTATGTCAATGATGTCGACAATACAGGAGGTTATGCAGGTTATACTATTAATACACCTGCTGACGCTACAGCAAGAACAGTTACTATTACTAATAACGGCGACTCTAATATTAGCCTGACAGGCACACTAAGCAATGATACAGGCCCTATTGCAATAACTAACACCGGCACAGGCGATATCTTAAGCAACGGCAGCCAGGTTATTGAATCTGATACACTTACCATGACAACTACCTCTGGTTCTATTGGTGATGCAACTAATTTCATTGATATTGATATTTCAGGTGAAGTTTCTTTAAGTGCATTAAACAATGTTTACGTTCAAGATATCTCCTGGAACATGACTCTTATGGACTTAACAGCCGGTTATGCAGAGCTTCTCTCCAGTAATACAGGCGGTGGCGGCATCATATTTGACTCTAACGGCACTGTTAATATGACCGGCGACCTTCTTGTTACAGTTACACCCCCTACTGGCCCGGGCTGGATTGTTATTAATGGTACAAATATCACCAGCACAGGAAATATTACTCTAGATTGTACTACCACAAATGATGTTGCAAGCATAACCATTGACAACAGCACCATTATTAATTCAGCCATTGACATAATATTGACAGTCACTCATTCCGGAAACGATACAGCAGACATTCTTATTGATAATACAACTATAAATGCTGATTCTCTGGCTTTAACAGCCATTAACAATGGCACAGGTTCGGCTTCTACTAAAATTACCGGTAATAGCCCTAACCCGATCACTATAACAGGTGATTTTACTATGACTGCCAGTGCTGCTGATGATGCTGCTGTTTATATGAATACCAATAACAATACATTAGACGTTGGTGAAGATGTAACATTTACAGCCACTTCAACAAATGCTAACGGCACAGCCAAAATGGAATTTGTCGACGGCATTATTGATGGAAACCTTACTTTTGAAGCTTCCTCTGGTACCATTGACATTGATGAAATGGTTATCCTTGAAAACGGTACCTATATTATCGGAGGTGACGTCAACCTTTCACATACAGGCGTAAACTCTAACAACTATAACTATGGCGTTACCTTAGGCTGGCTAGCCACTTTAACAATAGGTGGCAATATTATTTTATCTGATACAATTTCAAATACAGGCCTTTCTCTGGCTGATATTGATGGTTCTCATATTATTTCTGTCGAAAACATATTTATAACATCTACTAACACTGGTACCGGTTCTGCTACAGCCAGAATCCAGCTCTCTACAATAGATTATGCTAACGATATTCATTTAATCGCAAATGCTCAAAATGCCAGTGACGCTATAACAATTATTGACACTTCTACTATTACCTGCAATGAAAATGTAACCCTTACAGGTACATCATCTTCTGGATCTTCTTATGCTAGTATTGCTGATTCAACACTAAATGTCGGCGGCAACTATGCTCGAGTCTTACTGGTCAACGCTGATAACACTATTGATCCGTCCAGCAATATACCGGCAGTGATATCTGGAGGCAATATCGATGTCTATAATGTTAACGGTGGCAATGTTTATATGAATGCAGATAATGCCTCCGGCAACAGTACATTAAATTTTGTCACAGGAAATGCTCAAATTGATATCACCAACAATTCTAACAACCACCTGATCATTAATGACCTTGTCTCTCAACTTGATGGGAAATTATATGTTAATGATGTTGACGAGACAGCCGGTTATGATAACTTCATCATCAACAATACACCCGATGCAACAGTAAGAACAGTTACTATTACTAATAATGGGGATTCTAATATTAGCCTGACAGGCACACTAAGTAATGATACAGGCTCTGTAACTATTAACAACACAGGCACTGGCAATATCATTAGTGACGGCAGTCAGCTTGTAGTCGCTAATACACTTGATATCAATACCACCAGCGGCTCAATTGGTGATGTCACAAATTATATTGCTATTAATACGATTACAGCTTTAACAGCTTCGGCCTCAAACGATATCTTCATCAACCAGACATCAGGCGACCTGTACCTGAATGATATTAGCGCTACA
>CAZFBA010000017.1:0-82499 GCA_964517135.1 uncultured Gammaproteobacteria bacterium | reverse complement strand
GATTCAGACCAGAATCAGAAGGCCCTGAAACAGGCACTGGCTATGGATTTAGACCAGAATCAGAAGGCCCTGAAACAGGCACTGGCTATGGATTCAGACCGGAATCAGAAGGCCCTGAAACAGGTACTGGCTCTGCATTCAGACCAGAATCAGAGGAAATAAATCTCGATAATTAGCCACCTTTGATACAGTAAGGTATTAACGGAATTGGGTAACCTTGAAGTTTACCACCCGATTTTTAAATAATGTAAAATCAACATAAACTTTGAAAAAGCTATTTATACACGGTTTAGCAAATTATAAATAATAAACTTTTTTCATTACTATTGAAATTGCTTGTACCGGTGTTTTTAGTAAACTATAGTAATACATATATTATTAAGAAAAGGTATTTTTATGGCCAAAAGCAGAAGATGGTATGATCAGGATCCTACAATGAGTGAAGCCATGGAGCTTCTAAGATTATCTACTGACGATTTAAAAGGCCAGGCAGCAGATTATATATCTAAAATGCAGGAACAAGTAGCCCATGAAGTCATTGAAAGAGTCTATGAAGCAGTAAAGAAATACAGCGATGAAGGCAGCAGATGGTATGATAAAGACCCTGTAGTCTTAAGAGCTATAGAACTTCTGCGTATAGCCCCTCCACGTGTTCAGAAACGGGCAGCTAAAAAGCTTATTATGGCACTGCATGATTCTGATGATGGTGATATAGGTAAAATTTTGGGTCAATAATAATCTAAAATGAAGAACAAGAAACCCCTCACAGATGTACAAAATTCCGAAGACTTTCGGGGTATCGATCTTCAGCGGGTCGGTGTTAAAAACGTTGAAATACCGCTTAATATTATTCAGAAAGAAGGCTCACAACAAATAGTTCACGCCCTTGCAACTATTACGGTTGATTTGCCTTCTCATTTTAAAGGTACGCATATGTCACGGTTTATTGAGATACTTAATGAATGGCGATCAAAAAACCTGCTTAGTATTGATATAGAAGGATGTCTCAGGCAAACAATAGAGAGATTGGAGTCATCAAGTGCATATCTAAGACTTGAATTTACATATTTTATAGATAAAAAAGCACCTATCAGCAATATAATAGCACCTATGGGCTATCAATGCATCTTTGAGGGTATACTCAAAAATGATAAGTATGACTTTATTTTGACAGTAACAGTGCCTATCACTACTTTATGCCCTTGCAGTAAAGAAATATCAGATTATGGAGCACATAACCAGCGGGCAAGCGTACGTTTTAAGTTGTCTTACGACCCTGAAAAAGTCGTCTGGATTGAAGATCTAGTCGAAACTATCGAAAAATATGGCAGTTGCCCGGTATATCCTGTTTTGAAACGTGAAGATGAAAAGTATGTTACTGAAAACGCCTATAACAATCCTAAATTTGTTGAAGATGTCATAAGAGACATAGTTTCTGACATTCGCCAGATTGACTATATTTACTGGTATGAAGTAGAATGTGAGGCTTTTGAAAGCATACACAATCACAGCGCATGGGCTTATCAAAAAGAACATTTAAAGGAAAAAAAATGTTAACTGCCCTATCTAGTGCTGGGTTCTGATATAAAAACAGCAAAAAGCCAGATAAATAAATGATTAATGGAACCTCTGATTAATTACGGTATTACAGAAGCTTGAGTTTATCAGTTGTTTAAAAGAAAAAATTTGTTGTCAATCTTTGATATTTCCTGATTGTTGACACTGCCGGCAAAAAAAAGAAGAAACCGGTGTTTTTCGGTTTCTTCAAACATAGTTATCACATTATTTGATTATTTAACTGGCTTTAACCAGTGTTCCCTGTTTTGTTTGTTCGATTATCTGGTGAATTTCCTGTTGAAGCTGTTCGTGAGCTTCTTTTCTGGCAGGATCTTCCTGCCATTTGGTCAGCCTTATCTGGAATTCTTTGCCTGACAAATTGTTACCACCCTTGCCTGCACTGGCTGCAAATTCATCTCTATAAGCTTCAATAAACTCACGGTGGAAATCTACAATCTTATCAGCTATCACACTGGCATTGTTTGTTAGCAGTTTGATGTCTTTTCTTATTTCATCTTTCATCATATCTTGCATAAAGGGGTCATCAGCAGAGGCAAGAAGCCTTGAGTGAGGGCCCATGCCCATTTGCATAACAGCACGCTTGGCTTCTTCAGTATTTTGCTTGAGGTCTCCAGAAATTCCCCAGCTGCCACTGATGCCGAAGAGGGCTTTTTCTACTGCATAACCACCGTATCCTGTAGCAAGATTACCCATAAGCCTTTCAAAAGTCACTTCTGTATTCTCGTCAGGCTTAAAGTAAACTGCTCCACCGTATTCACCTCTGGAATCTGTTGTAATTACATCTATCTGTGAACCACGCTGCCAGGGTTTTTGAGCAATATCGTTCATAACCTGACGTGTTAGAGCGTGTCCGCACTCATGAGTAACTACAATCTCTTTATTCCATGGAGTTTTCTTGATTTTATGAATTTTGCCTGCTACTGATTCGAGCTTGGCTTCAACAAAATCATTTATTGTAATGGTATCTCTACCGTCTTTAGCAGCTATAATAGCAGCCCTGTTAACTATATCAGCAAGACCAGCACCTGATTGACCGGATGTACTTTCTGCAACTTCTTTGAGAATCTGCTCTTTATCGCCTTCAATTTTCTTATTTCTGGCGTGAACAGCAAGAATTTCATACCTTGCCTCTACATCATTAGAAGGATTTGGTACTGCTACCTGACGGTCAAACCTGCCCGGGCGTTTAACAGCATCATCCAGAAGGTCAGGTCTGTTTGTAGCTGCTATAACTACTATATTGACGTTGTTATATTTGTTCAAACCATCCATAGAAACAAGCAACTGGTTGAGAGTCTGTTCAGCTTCTCTGTTACCACCGTTTGAATCACCGCCACGTTTTCTGCCAAGGCTGTCAAATTCATCAATAAAGATAAAGGCAGTATTCTTATCATTAGCTTTAGCCTGATCGGCTGCAAAGTCAAATAATTCACGAACTCTGGCAGCACCTACACCAACGTATTTTTCTACAAATTCAGAACCTGAAACAGATATGAAAGGTACACTGGCTTCTCCTGCGATGGCTTTAGCAAGGTAAGTTTTGCCGTTACCGGGTGAACCATGAAGCAAAATGCCTCTTGGCATAGTGGCCCCTACTTTATTGAAATTCTGAACTTTTTGTGGATCAAGAAATTCAAGTATTTCGTTAACAACTTCCTTGGCCTGTGAAGCGCCACCAACATCTTTCATTTTGATTCCAGTATCATGGACAACTGAGAATGTTCCGTCGCCTGACTCTGGTGATTGTTTAAGATCCGGGTAGCCCTTGGAGAAGGTATTTACATCTTCGATAGTAATGGAACCAAAGTTATTACCGGTATTATTGGCTTTTGCAGCCATAACAAATTTGAGAAGGTCTAGGGCTTTGCCTGGCATTGAACCTTTTCTGGTTTTTATAGCAAGATCTACAGCTCTGTCTATGGCTTCAGGAGCTACTATTACCTGCTGTGAATAATCACCGGTAATAGTAGCCATCAGGGCTGGCTCCTGCTTAAGTATTTCTTTAGCAAGATCAGGTGATGGGGCACCAAGGGATACTTTTTCAAATCGTGAACTCACAGTATCAGCCAGTTCTTTCATAAATATTGTTGCATGCTCAGTATTGGTAAGGTTAGAGAACATATTGTTTTGCATCAAGCCTACGACATGAACATTGGGTGCAAAACCGCCTGACCTAAATATTTTAGAAGGATCACTGGCTGGTTTTTGTTGTCCTAGAGCAAACATATACATCAGGGCCTGATCAAAGTCTTTTATAAATACAACATGCTTTTTATCAGGTGATTTTACTGCATTACTGACAATTGAATTGATTTCTGAAACAGGGTTTTTACCTGATTTAAAGGCCTGCGGCGTATCAATAATTGTAACCTCTGTATTTTGAGGGTTCAGGTCTTTAAAGCCTCTATTATGAAGCATTTTAGTAAAGCTATGGGCTAACAATTCTGGCATTGCACCGAGATCATGGGTAAAAATAGAATCCTTGCCAGCACTTACAAGTGCCCCAAGGGTTTTTGCTTTATTACTATAGTGTTCTATATCTACAAGGTTAACAGGTGACTCATTTGAAAGCTGGTTAACTGCCTTAACTGAGCCTACCGGGTTAGGTTGACGGTATGCATCAATAGGCACAAGCTCTCCACCACCTGTATTCGTTCTGTTTGCCTGTTTTGAAACAACAACATTATTCATTTCATCTAATTCTTTAAGATCTCTTTTCATGCTTACAAAAATTGATCCTAGAACCTGTTGTGCTTTTGTATCCGAAGAAGTTAATATTGACTGAAGTACGGTAGATTCCTGAATAGAAGGAGTCACTACTACATTGCCACTTTCCAGTTCATTCTGATAAGCATTTTTAAGCACTGATTCCAGTCCTTTGCTGACTTTTGAAGGAGCATTGTCAGCAGAAGATTGCCCCAGAGAAGAAATCGCTTCATCTATGAAGCTTATGTATTCTTCAAATATCATAGACAGAAAACCTCTTTTTTCAGGGTCATCAAGCATATCAGGATATTTAGATCCACAAACCTTTAACATAGCTGTAGAGTCTTTTTCTCCTCTTTCTATAGCTCTTTTAGTATCTTCAAATGACGCCTTCAAAAGGTGAAGTGTTGAGAGTTCTTTGTTTGAATTCAGTTTAGCAATCTGAATAGCCTTATCCCAGCGGGTGCTGAGGTCTGCACTAAAGTTTGAAGTGTACTCAATTACATTAGAAAGATCAAGACCTTTCTCTGAAATAGCCCCCTTAAAGCTGATAAAATTTGCCTTAAGATGATCAAGTGTTGGCTTTACAAGTTTTTGCGAATTGTTTTCGGAGGTGAAAGCTGGTTTTTTTGCGTTTTCTCTTTTTGCAACATCCACTTTACCCCTCACAGGGTTAAAATAACCCTCCTGGATCTTATTAAACATAAACCCCTCCAATGTTCAGGAATTTCTCCTCTTTCTTGTGATAACTATAAACTTGCTTAAACGATTTTTGTGGTAATGATAGACAATTACTACATAGCATTTATTGCCATAGCATAGAAAAAATATTAATTTTTAATTCTTTTAGATACAAATCCTTGCAGGTTAAACTATACCCCTCATAGGATTCCCCGTTACCTTTCGGTAATGTAAATCATCATCCCTCCCATATAAATTTTTCTCTCTCAGTGACTCCTTAGCCTGTCTGGCTTTGTGGTGGAAATATCTCTCTTAAAATTTATTCATACCATCATAAGATTTTCTGGTAACATATACTATTGTTATAAGGTAAAACGTTACAATTCGTATCAAAATTAATGTATATGTAACGTACAAAATGTATTGATTGAAACCTGATAATGATTGCAATTAAAAATGATAAGAATTTTTATTTATGAAAAACACTAGCAACAGGGATCTTATCCTGACTATATTACCTGTGATTATCATATATATGTTGATCCAGATCTTCTTCTACAGGGTTGTCTTCCTGGATAACTACTTTTACTGGCGTGACCTGCTCTCACATTCTTATCCTGCAAAAAAAATCTTTGTTGATACAGTGTTAAATGGTGATTTACCACTCTGGAACCCCTATATATCCCTGGGAATACCTTACCTTGCTGACCTTTCAAACCAGCCCCTGTATTTTTTTAACCTGATTTTTCTGGTTTTCCCTGCTGGCAATGCAATGAACATTACAATTCTACTACATTACTTACTCTGCGGCATTTTTACATATCTTTTTGTTAAACAGATTCTTAATAACAGGCTTATTGGGTTATTTGGATCAATAGTCTTTGTCTTCTGCGGTTATAGCATTTCAGTTAGCTGCAATATTGAATATCTGGCAGCAATCGTCTGGATACCTGCAACTTTTTGGGCTTATTACAGATTGCTTAACACCTGTAAGATACTATACATATTTCTGTCCGGGTTTTTTTTGAGTATGCTGATCTTCTGCGGAGATCCGATGGCATTTTATTACCTGTCAGGGTTTCTGGTGTTGCGAAGTCTTTTTGAGCTTCAAAAAGGCAAATCTAATAAGTATATATTAATTTTTCTTTTTTTAACACTAACATCTTCCCTTGTTTATGCGGCTGTTCAGCTTTTGCCATCTATAGAACTGGTAAGACTATCGGTCAGAAATACTGGCCTGGATTTTAAAGAGGCTACAATGTGGTCATTCAACCCATTAAGGCTGCTTGAATTCTATTTGCCTTTCTATTTTGGGAACAATTTTCCTTATCCCGTTTACTGGGGAACCTTTCTACACACAGGAGAATATGATATACCCTGGGTTGAAAGCATTTATGCCGGTATAATACCTCTTATGCTAGCTCTGTGCAGCTTTTATTATAGTCAAACAAAAGAAAAAGTCTTCTGGATGGCTTTAACTCTCATAAGCCTTGTGCTCGCCTTCGGATGTTTTACACCAGTTTATAAATTATTATTTAGCTTTATACCTTATTTTGACTCTTTTAGATATCCTGAAAAACTTATAGTATTTACATCTCTTGGCATAACTATTCTTGCCTGTCTTGGTTTAAAAGATTTAATCAATAACAAACCAGAATTCCGCAAATATACTGAAATGTTTATAATTGTACTTGTGGTTATTGCAGCTTCAGTACTCTTTATTGACCATTCTGCCAGCCTAAACCTTGTTAATATGAAGCTTTCAGGAAATGTAACAGGAGATTTCATCAATTCAAATATTATTTTTAGAGTTTTTTATTTCCTGATATTATTTACTTTGCTGTGGTCTGGCTGGTGGTTTTTTACTAAAAAGTATACTTCAAAACATTTTCTAATATTTATTATTACGATAACCTTTATTGATCTATTTTACATAAACTCGAATGCTTATGTAACATCTAAAATCAATTATTACGGTCAAAAAGTTGAGGTTGCTAAATTTATTGAAACTCACTGGCAAAAGCCATACCCGCCAAGAATTCTCTGTTCGCCTTTATTGTCAAAGTTTTATCCTTCCCAAAAAGAAGAATCTGGCAATGAGAAGTTTTTAAACAACTTTTATGACATATTTAACCTTTACTGGCTTGAAAATCTTATTCCTAACAGGTCTATTATATACAATATAAACCTTATTTATACTGTTTCCAGCCTGCGATTAAAAACTGTTAAAGAGCTTTCAACACATCTCTATTTTAAAAACAGGGAAAAATTCTTCTATAACCTCAATATAAACTACATTCTGGCTTCACCCTGGGATCTGGATATTTTTAAGCAATATGGCAAAACTGTATACTTTGACAAACATAAAACACTGTTAAAAGTTAATAACATTACACCAAGGGCTTTTATGGTTTATGATGCCCTGTATTATAATAATAAAAAGAGATTGCAGAGTGATTTTTTGCGAGCATCTTTTGACATCAAAAATTTTGTATTATTTGAAGGAACTACTGAAAGCTCAACAGGAAAAAAAGATTCTGACAGCAGTGTTGTTATAAAGTCTTATACCCCAAATGCCATAAAGATCTATGTACATACAAAAAAGCCCGGTTATTTAATTTTGCTAGATGCAAACTACCCCGGCTGGAAAGTAACAATAGATAACAAGCCAGCAGAGCTTTTAACAGCTAATATGGTCTACAGAGCAGTTAAAGTTAGCCCGGGTAAACGAACTGTAGAGTTTATTTTTGATCCTGCTATCATTAAATATGGCTTATTTATAACAATTGCAGGTTTCATAATTTCTATTTTGCTTGTAGCTAAATTTAATTCCTTCTTGTTAAGTAAAAAAATCAACTGATATTTTAAAGCATAAGAAAACATCTTTAACGTATAATAAAATTATCAGTACATAACTTAAAAAATTCGATTTTCAAAACCCGGATCCCGTCCACCCTGAAGGAAGGCATGGGGTTTTACAGATGGATCATTATGTCAGGAATCAATAAAGACAACTTAATTAACCCAAAGTTTTCTGAATTAGGCTATATTCAGGTCTATACGGGCAATGGAAAGGGTAAAACAACTGCCGCTCTGGGGCTTACAATGAGGGCTCTCGGCAGAGGCTGGAATGTGTTGATTGTTATGTTCACCAAGGGAGGCGATAATTACGGAGAATTATATTCTTTTAAATCGCACCCTGATTTTAAAGACAGGCTTGAAATCGTTCAGGCTGGCTTAAATCGCATTATTTATTCTCATAATATAAATGATGAAGACCGTATTGAAATTACAAACGGATGGGAAATAGCAAAAAAGGCTGCAAAATCTGGCAAATATAATATGATTGTTATGGATGAAGCCAATATAGCTATAGACCTGGGCCTAATAGAGCTTGATGATATTCTTGATTTCCTGAAAAACAAACCCCAAACCCTTGAAATAGTTATTACTGGCAGGCGAGCTCATCCTAAAATTATTGAGCTTGCCCACCTTGTATCTGAAATCAGCCCTGTCAAACACTACTGGGACCTGGGGGTCAGTGCCCGGGAAGGTATTGAATACTAATAATAATGAAATTTATTGACGAAAAAACTACCTTAAAAAACGGCTTCAGTTTTTACTATTGACGAAATGAAACACTATTCATTAAACTAATACTATAATTAACAAAAGAAAGAGAGCTCTATGACTTTAGAATTTAAATATGCCAGCGGTTTTCACGAAGGACTGGCCTGTGTGCAAAAGAACGACAGCTTTGGCTTTATTGATAAAACAGGAAACTTTGTCATTGAACCAAAATTCAATTTTACAGGTGACTTTTCTGAAGGTCTGGCAGTATTTGAAGAACATGATAAATATGGATATATTGATAAAAAAGGTAATATAGCTATACCGCCTACTTATGAATATGCATTGATCTTCTCAGAAGGTATGGCCGCTGTCGCCCTGGGAGATAATGAATATGTTTTCATTGATAAAAATGGAAATAAAGCCTTCGACAAAAAGTTTGTTACTCTTGAAGCTTTCTCTGAAGGCCTTGCTTCTGTAATGGAAAAAAATAAATGGGGATACATCAATAAAGACGGACAATACGAAATCAAACCACGCTTTACCTTTGCGGCACAGTTTAAACAGGGGTTTGCTGTCGTTAAGACAAAGTCTCTACTGGCTCGCAAAGAAAAAATTACTTTTATAAACAAACAGGGCAACTATCTCATAGAACCTAAATTTGAATTTGCCTCTGACTTTTACGAAGGGACTGCACTTGTTAAAGTCAATGATAAATATGGTTTTATAAGTCTCAATGGTGACTATATTATTGAACCACAATTTGAAGCAGCTCAAGAATTTTCTGAAAACCTTGCACCAGCTATGATAAACAATAAATGGGGTTACATCGACCGCTCAGGAAAAATAATTATAGAACCTGAATATGAATATACCTACTGTTTTAGCAATGGAATGGCAAGCGTTGAGGTCAACGGGCTATTCGGCTTTATCAACAAAGCAGGAGAAATGGTTATCCCCCCCCAATTTGAAGAAGTAGAAAAGTTTTCTGAAGGCTTTGCAGTTGTATATAAAAATGATACATACTTTTTTATTGATACTAACGGCAATCTGCTTTGAAATTAATACTTAACCATAGAGGTATTGCTTGACCAAACAGCAAAACCAGAGGAACCTATAAAATTCCAATGGTTTTAATTTGTTTAATTACCTCTTTTTACAGATCTTTATATTGATTAAAAAAAGGAGTTTGCTATTATGACAAGAAAATTACTTTTAATACTACTGGTTCTCATTATTGCTGCAACCGTTCTGATAATTTATAAACCTCAAAAAGAAGAATCAGTAAAAACTTCATCTGACAATATGTCTGAAATGCTATTAAAAGACGACAAAAAGACAACTAATAATGTTGCTAAAATAACTGAAATAGCCAGCGAACCAGATAATAAACAATGGTTCTACGCAATAAAACCCCAATTTGAAGACTCAGGCATCTTTAGTGAAGGAATGGCAAGAGTAAAGAAAAACAATCTTTTTGGTTTTATTAATTCTAAAGGTGATTTTGTTATTGAACCCTCATTTCAAGGAGCCCTTGAGTTTTCTGATGGTCTTGCGCCAGTTAATGTGGATAATGCTTGGGGTTATATAAATACTAAAGGTGAAATAGCTATCAAACCTCAATTTGCTTTATCACTACCCTTTGTTGAAGAAGCAGGACCAGTAGTAACAAAAGAAGACGGTCATGCTTTTGTTGATATCAATGGTGATTTTATAATAAAACCCGATAAAAGCCTATCACTCCTGCTTAGTGAAGGGCTTATACCTTTTAATGAAGATAATAAGTGGGGTTATAAAGATAAAGAAAATAATGTTATCCTTAAGCCACAGTATGAAGATGCCAGCCCGTTTTCTGAAGGCCTTGCAGCTGTTAAGTTAAACGGTAAATGGGGTTATGTAGAAAAATCAGGTAAGGTGGTAATAGACCCTGCATTTAACGCAGCAGGTAGATTTTCTGAAGATATAGCAAATGTAAAAATTGGTGAAAAATGGACTTACATAAATAAAAAAGGCGAAAAGCTTTTTGAACCAATCTTTGACGTTACCTGGCAGTTCTCTAATGGCGTTGCACCATTTCAACTGGCCGGCCAGTGGGGTATTATCGACAAAAAAGGTAACTATATAACCAACCCTCAATTCGACCAAATATCTACTTTCTCTAACAATGTAGCTATTTATAAAAGCGAAAATCTCTGGGGCTACATTTATAACGACGGAGAAATTCTTTCTGAGCCTGTCTTTGAAAGAGCAATAAACTATACTGAAGGGCTGGCAGCTGTAATGACAGGTGGCAAATGGGGGTTCATAAGTTTTAAAAAGAAATTATAACAAATTTTTCTGTCATTTATGGTAATATTACCAAATATATTTATAAATATATTTCCATCAGGTTATTAGCTTTATGCAAGAAAAACAAAACGTTAACGTCACTTCAAAACTTGAATATGATTGGCTGGACGAATTTTATGAAGGTCTCGCTGCTGTAAAAATCGGCAGTAAATGGGGATTTATTAATACTAATGGCGAAATGCCCATACAACCAAGATATAATCATGCATTTGGGTTCTCTGAAGGACTTGCTGCCATAGAAAAAGAACATCAATATGGCTTCATCGACCCCGGAGGAAACGAAATAATCCAGCCAATTTTTGATATTGCCAGATGCTTTAAAAACAATTTTGCTGTTGTAATAATTAATAACCAGTGTGGATACATTGATAAAAGTGGAAATTTTTTGATAAACAATTTCTTCGAAGTTGCAGAACCATTCTATGAAGGTATGGGAAGGATTAAACATAACGGCAAATGGGGTTATCTTGATATTAAAGGCAATGCAGTAATACCACCAGCCTTTAATTATGCTGCTAACTTCTCTGAAGGTTTGGCCGGAGCCAGTATAAACAACAAAGTAGGCTTCATAGACAAAACAGGAACCTTTGTAATTGAACCACGATTTGACTTTGTCTCATCTTATAAAAATGAAACTGCCCGCATAAAAGTTAAAAACAAATGGGGACTTATAGATAAATCAGGAAATATAATTATTAAGCCTGAATATGATACTATTTTATCTTTCTCTGAAGGACTGGCACCTTTTAAAAAAGATAAACACTGGGGTTATCTGGATAAAAATGGTAATATTATCATAAAACCTCTATTTGAGGATGCTTCAGAATTTTCAGAGGGTCTTGCCAGAATTCAAACACGATCTTTTACAGGTACAAAATATGGTTTTATTGATATTAAAGGTAATATCAAAATTAAACCAGCCTTTAAAGATGCTTATAACTTTAATTGTGGTTTTTCTGCTGTTAAAATAAGTAAGTTTACAGGCGATAAATATGGATACATTGATTCAAACGGCGAACTTATTATTAAGCCAGAATATAATACCGTCTTTAGCTTTAATAACAATGTTGCTGTCGTTAATAAAGGCAGTAAATGGGGTTTCATCAAGCTTGGCGGTTCATAAATCTGCTAAGAGCCTTCATTATTCGTTTACAAATGAACTTAAAAATAGGCAGGCCGTTTTTCACTGCCCAAATACTTTTAGCAGCCCTTTGAGTTAATAATAGCTATTATTGCAGGCTTTTGAAAACAATCCTCCTGTTAAAGGTTGCTGTATTTGTGGTTTCCTTTAAAAAACATTGCTAAAAATTATT
Source organism: uncultured Gammaproteobacteria bacterium (assembly GCA_964517135.1). Classification (GTDB taxonomy): domain Bacteria; phylum Cyanobacteriota; class Vampirovibrionia; order JBFMGH01; family JBFMGH01; genus CAZFBA01. The sequence continues at coordinate 70,302 of CAZFBA010000017.1, read as the reverse complement.
GTTTTTCATTATAAACTTGCACAAATTAAAAAATGATTTTATGAATAGTATATAGTTTTAAACCTGAATTGCTATGAAAAAAACCAGAAACGTTCTTATAGTATCTAAACCAATATCACCACCCTGGCAGGATGGCACAAAAAACCTGGCTAAAAACATTATTAATTATGTTAATAACGTTAGATTTCAAATACTTACACCAAAAGGATATAAGTTTAAGAAGGCCAATGTTATCAGTGAGGATATTTATCAGACACCAAAAGATTATACCCCATCTATTCCTGAAGATTTGCAGGCTCTTTTTCACCTGATAACAGCTAGGAAGAAGATTGATCTTTTCCATTTTATATTTACTCCTAATGTTAAGTCATCAATAGTTTTAAAACATCTTACGGGTCTTAAAAACAAGCCTACTATCCAGACTGTAACACGTACACCGATTAATTTAAAACCTATAAAACATTTGCTTTTTGCCAGTAAAACACTTGTTTTGTCAGATCATACTTATAAAACTCTTGCTGAAGAAGGCTTTGAGAATATTGTTAAAATTAATCCCGGTGTTGACCTTGAAGAAATAGAACAAAGTAAGTTAAAAGAATCTGATTTTAAGGCCAGGCATAACCTTTCGAATAACTTTATTGTTATGTATCCTGGAGATTATGACTTTTCAAACACTGCTAAAGGAGTCATAGAAACTATTCCTCCGGTTGTAAGCAGATACCCTGATGTAAGATACATACTTACTTTTCGCAGTTTTTCAGAGGAAACCAGACTGAAAGAAACCGAATTACGGCAATATATAATTGATCTGGGTATTGAAAAGTATGTAAGAATATTTAATCAGGTTGAAGATATGTATGAAGTTCTTCAGGCCGCAGATGTATTCTTGTTTCCGGTGAAGGCACTCTTTAGTAAAGTAGATATTCCACTGATATTGCTGGAAGCAATGGCTTTTTCAAAGCCAATTATACTGAGTAATGCCAGTCCTTTAGATGAGGTTATAGTTGATGATAAAGAATTTGTACTGGATCCTGATGATGTAACTTCAATAACCAGAAGAATTATTAATCTTATAGACTCTGAAGAACTCTGTAAAAACAGGGGTGAAATAAGCAGAGATATAATAGAAAAACGTTTCAATATGCAATTTATTGCCTGTGAGTATGAAAAACTTTACCAGGAATTCCTTTATGACAGATAATTTGGGTGTAGGCAATCAGCTTAACGAGTTTTTCTCGGAGACATATGAGCAACAGCGACATGACAGATATCATATACTGGTCGATGAGCTTGAAGTGGCCAGTATAGTAGGTTTTGTTTATGATCAAATAGTACTTGAAGCCGGTTGTGGAACAGGAATTATATTGTTTCCTGTATCAACGATAGCAAAAGAAGCTCACGGAACAGATTCATCAGACAAAAAATTATCACTGGCAAGAAATAAAGGGCTTAACGTTCAGCAAGCACCGCCTGATAAGTTACCTTATGAGGATAATTATTTTGATCTTGTCTATTCTTTTAAGCTTTTACCTTATACAGAAAATGTAACAGAAGTTATAAAAGAGTTTTCAAGAGTTACAAAACCTGGAGGACTCTTAAAGTTAGAATTTTACAATTCCAGGTGTATCAGGTATTTTCTAAATAAACTTAAGCCAGGTAAAAAAAATCAGCTTAACAGCGGATATATACGATATGACGACTTAAAGCTTATAAAGAGTTATTTACCTGAAGATTTAGTTATTGAAAAAACTGAGGGGCTAATTATTGCAGGTATATTTAACTTTCTTTATAGTGTTCCTGTTTTATCAGCAGTTATTAAGCATATTGATAACAAACTACAGCACAGCAAATTAGCCTGTTTTGGGACATACCTGATTGTTACATTTAGAAAAACAGGCCAGTTAGAACATAAAGAATAACATTTTCATTATTTATTGACTTCTTTTTCAAGAAGATTAATTTTCATCTGTATAAAGCCATTATCAGGGCTGAGTAATCTAGCTTTATTATAAATCTCAAGTGCTTTCTGATTATTATCTTTTTTTATATAGCAAACGCCAATACCTACAAGTGTATCAACATCTTCGGGGTTAAGTTCTGCTGCTTTTTCAAGGTTATTTAAAGCATTATCATAGTTTTCAGCTTCATAATAAAGAAACCCAACACGCTTATAAGCATCAAAGTTCTTATCATCAAGGGCAATTGACTTGTTAAGCATTTCAATAGCTTTAAGGAACTCTTTCTTTTTTGCATAAGACAAACCTGAGTAATAATAAGCAAAAGCATCATCACTATTTAAGGAAAGTGCTTTGTTAAGTGTATTAATAGCTTCATCAAAGTTATTTAAGGCATAATATACCGAACCCAGCTCACTATAAAGACGACTTTCAAGTGGGTTATTAGCAATAGCTTTATTAAGTGTTTCTATTGCCCTTTCATAATTGCCACTTTCTTTATATAAAAACCCCAGGGTAAAGAGAGCAAAGTCATTTTCAGAATCAAGTGATAAGCTTTTCTCAAATGATTCTATTGCTTTATCTATGTCACCTTTTTCAATATAGCTATAGGCAAGCTTATTGTGTATTTCTACATCATCATCTTTTATATTTAAAGCCTTTTCAAAATATTCAATAGCCATATCGTAGTTATCTTCTCTTAAATAAACTACCCCGACATTATGTAAAACTTTGAAATTATCTGGTTCAACAAGCAACGCTCTGTCATAATTTTCTCTTGCTTTTGCCAGATCACCTTCTTGAAAATATTTATTGCCCTGGTTCTTATAATATTCTGCACTTTGAGGTGGTTTTGTCTCCAATGTCTTATTTTCAGGAAGGTCTTCCTGCCTGGTTTCTTGTTTTGAATAAGCATTAAGCGGCATTATTAGTACTATCATCATACTTATGATGAATATTAAAGTAATTTGTTTCTTCATAGCCCACCTTTCCACTGGTTACTTTATCGAGAGATATATTACTGGTAGCCGATTGATAATTATTCTAAACCTATTAAAACACAAAAATCGATTCTGAAATTGATTTTAACATTTAAAGCAGACCTTCAGACCAAATTAATTTGCAAAAAACCTTTAGCAGAGTATTTTTTGCAGATAACCCAAACAGTCTTATGGCCTATAAAAAGCATTATTCTTTGTTTTTTTGCTTATGATGAGTAAAATAATAATAATTCTTGAGCAAATTAAGTTCATAACGTTCAATAGCCTTTTCAGCAACTTCATGCACCTGTGAAGGATCCCAGGGTTTGTTTACATAATAGAATAATTCACACCTGTTAATGGCGTCAATCATTGCCTCTATATCGGTGTAACCTGTTAAAAGAACCTTAACAGTATAGGGGTGACTTTCGATTGATTTTGCCATAAACTCTGTGCCTGTCATATCAGGCATTCTCTGGTCACTGATAATAAGTGCAACGTCATCATAGGTTTCTTTCAGATATTCCAGAGCTTCAAACGGGCTATATTTGCCAACAACATTATAATTTTTTCTCAATGTTCTCTGTAAAAACTTGACATTTTCAGGTTCATCATCTACTACGAGTACTGTATATTTTTTGGATACTTTGTCTTCAGATACCATTATTACTAAAACCCTTTTAATGATTCAAAATGAATATTATACAATTATAAAACAAAATCACTGATGTCCGTTAAAAGATTTTATTTAGATGTATTAAAACCTGTCATAATATCTGTTAAGGATTAGAAAATTTTACAGTAAGTTAAATTAAAGAAACAAAATAAAACTGTCTGATATTTTTATATAGTTACTAATATATTTAAGGATACTATAAATAGAGAGTTTTTCATATTGTCGACAAAGAGATTTATAACCCATTTAATTCATTAACTATTAATAAATTGACCTGAAACAGTTATAGAAATTGATGTCTAAAGAATACATCTTTTAAACCCTCTAGAATAAATAGACTGTAAATTGATGAATAATTCGGGATAATGTATTGTTGTAATGACTATTATTATCAATAAGATTTTCTGATTATAAGATTTGTAAAAGAATTATTGTCTGTATATCAAATATTATTTTTAGCATCCTTAAAACATATTGAGATTATTCAATCAGGGGGATCAATTTTATGGCAAATCCAGTAACAAATTTAGTTCAAAACGTAAAGGCCCAAATGCCATTTTCAAAGGCAGAGGCTCAAAAACCAGAAATGAGCTTTCTTGGTCACATAGAAAAGCCTAAAGGCGGTTGTGAAGGCTGTAAAGGTTGTGGATGCTGTGGCAAGAAGGCAGATCAGGGCAAGCAAATTGATTTTAGAGGCTAAAAACCTCTATAAATAAGTTTTTTTGGAAGGATAGTTATAGTAAACGTATTTTAAAGACGTTTAGAAAATTATTTGTTCACTATAGTTTGTGAATGGCCTGAAAATTTATTAAATCAGGCCTTTTTTCAATTCTTTTATAATAAATTCAGGCTAGACTTTAGCCATAATCTCAGCTGGATGAGTTATTTTACCTGTTATAGCACTAGCAGCTGCAACTGCCGGGCTGGCAAGATATACTTCAGATGATGGGTCACCCATTCTGCCAACAAAGTTTCTGTTAGTTGTTGATATTGCTCTTTCTTCTGCTGCAAGTATGCCCATATGGCCACCAAGACAAGGGCCACAGGTTGGCGTGCTAAAGGCTGCTCCGGCTTCGACAAAGATGCGGGTCAGGCCTTCATTAACGCACTGCATATATATTTCCTGTGTAGCAGGTATCACAATTAGCCTGACATCTTCATGTACCTTATTATTATTCAATATTTCAGCTGCCAGACGCATATCTTCTATTCTACCGTTGGTACAACTGCCTATTACAACCTGATCTATCTTAATATTACTGGCCTGAGATACTGGTTTAGCGTTCTCTGGCAGATGAGGAAAGGCTACGGTAGGTTCAATTTGAGAACAATCGTATTCGATGACTTTTTCATATTCTGCATCAGGGTCACTGGTATAAAATTTATAATCTCTCAGTGTTCTATTTTTAACGTATTCTTCGGTAATTTTATCCGGTATAATAATGCCGCATTTGGCTCCTGCTTCGATGGCCATGTTACACATAGTTATTCTACCGTCGATAGACAGGGTTTCAATAACCTCACCTGTCAATTCCATGGCTTTATAAAGGGCGCCATCAACACCTATATCGCCAATAGTATGAAGTATGAGATCTTTAGCAGTAACCCACTTGTTAAGTTTTCCTTTATAAATAAACTTTATTGTAGGTGGAACCTTAAACCAGGCCTTGCCTAATGCCATAGCAGAAGCAACATCAGTAGAACCAACGCCCGTACTAAAGGCACCAATTGCGCCGTATGTGCAGGTATGACTATCAGCGCCAATAACTACGTCTCCGGGGCCAACAATGCCTTTATCAGGTAGCAAAGAATGCTCTATACCCATACGACCTACCTCATAGTAGTGCTTCAGGTTATGTTTTCGAGCAAATTCCCTGACCATTTTAGCCTGAGTAGCTGCTTTTATATCTTTATTAGGGGTAAAATGATCCGGTATCAGGGCAATACGTTCGTTATCAAAGACTTTATCCACCCCTATTTTATTAAATTCTTTTATCGCTACCGGTGCTGTAATATCGTTAGCAAGAATAACATCCACCTTTGCAAACACCAGATCGCCAGGAGACACGGTTTTATTTTCAGAATGTTGTGCTAGTATCTTTTCTACGATTGTCATTGGTCTGATCATGGTTAGGATTCCTCTTTATTAAATAGTATAAACATTTAGAATTTTTATTGTCGATAAAAAAAATTGAACTTATTTCTATTTTATTTAAGATTTGTGCATTTGCTTATACAATTTTACCTTAATGCAGTCATAGCAAAAACTCAAAAATTCTATTATTAAGATGGTGCATATTTATATTTAATGTATATAAGACTGGTTTATATTTCTTTACAAAACCCCCTTTCTTTCTCTTCGAACTATCGCAAAATAGATGTTTTTATGTTAACCTACTCTAAATCGTAGTATTATTAAAATGATAAAAATTTCTTACATAACATTGGGGGAATGAGAGGAAAATATTATATTACGATTAATCATGTACGTGTGGGCATAAAAATTTGGGGGGATTATAATGAAGGTTGAATTACCGGGAAGAATTAGTGCTTTATTACACAAGAATAAAGCAGCCAAAAAAGATAGTGAAAACTCAAAACCAGCACAGGAAAGCTTGAAAAGTTCAAAGCTTTCTTTTATGTCAATTCCATCAATTGCTTTTGCAGGTAATCTGGTGGTTCCGACATTGCCTGAAGGGCTAAAAGCTCACCCTGAAGCAAAATTAAATCTGGTTAAAACCAGTCCACTGAAAGAAATGGATAAAGAGCCAGTCGTTCAATACAAGGTTTACCCGCAGGATCCACTGGTTTCAAAGCCAGAAGTTTATACCTTAAAAGGTGAAGTAGCTCCGGGACCAGAAAGCAGCAGAGTAAAAACTGTTGATAAGAGCGAAGTTGCAAAACCCGATGCTAATGGAAACTATTTGCCTGATGTAAAATCACCGCAGTTTGACAGAGTAAACGCTTATACATTTGCTCAAAAGACGCTTAATACCTATGAAAATGCTCTGGGACGTAAGATCGACTGGGCTTTTCCGAGTGAGCAGATAAAAGTTCACCCGCTGGCAGGGGTTACAATGAATGCTTATTACAGCCGCTGGGATCAGGTTATTAAACTGTTCTACTTTAACAGCAGAACAAACCCGCAGGAAAAATGCTATACATCAAAGATGGCAGATGTTGTAACACACGAAGCAGGGCATGCTGTTCTTGATGGCCTAAGACCAAGCTATATAGGCTGGGGTTCACACGGTGGAGCAATACATGAAGGCTTTGGTGATAGTACTGCAATGTTATTATCAATGCAGGATGAAAAAATACTCGATCGTGTAATCAAAGATACTGGCGGAGATCTAAGAAAAGAAAACCTGATTGCATCTCTGGCAGAGCAATTTGGTCAGGCTGTATATGGCGATAGATTATATCTAAGAAATGCTATTAATGACCTCAAGATGTCTGATTTTGAGTCTGGCAGAGAATCTAAAGAAGTTCACAACTTCGGAAGACTCTTTGGAGCATTCTTCTATGACATTATCACCGAATCAGCAGCCAAACATTCTAAAAATATGGATCTGAAAGATGCTCTGGTTAAGACAAGAGATGATCTTACCAAGATATTTGCCAGAGCAATGGGTGATTTCTCACCTCCTGGAAACGTATACTTTGACAATATAGCTGAGGCACTTCTTAAAGCTGATCAAGCAGACTTTAACGGTCAATACAAAGATTTATTGAAGAAAGTGTTGATTGATAGAGAAATAATGAAGCCTGAAACTATTAAAGAATGGGAAACTAAACAGGCTCAATTACCACAATTGAAGCTGCCTTCAATGGTTATGAATTCAAAAGAAGCTATTGAAACCTTTGTAAATAAACAAAAAGCTGCTTTGAATTTACCGTCAGAAAACAAATATCAGTTAGAAAGTGCTTATACCAATGACTTTGGTGAAACATTCCTTCAGATGAAAGCACCGAGAACAGTTGAGTTACCTTATGGAACAGAGCAGTATGCACTTCATCTTTATGATGGCCTGACACTTGGCTTTGACAAAAAAGGACAACTCTTCTATGCCGGAGAAAACAAAACAACTTCTCTCGAAATTAAGGATGCTATCAAAGATGCAATGAATCATCTAAGCAAAATGGAAGAAGCACAGGATAAAGGTGGAAGCGTAACCCAGCCCACCGTTTACAGAATGCCGGGTGGCTCAAATGTACTTGTAAAAGTACCAAAAATTGAGGATCCGGTTGTAGTATAGACCCATATTTATCAGTTATAGCTTCCCGGGGGGTGTATTACACCCCTCTTCTTTCTTAAAGCAATTGCTTTCTATACAGAATGATCAGTGCATAAGTTGAAAACTTCATTCTCAGCAAGTTCCCAACCCTCCCGCCCTTCAATTCGGGGTGAGTGACCGCACTGGACTAAAATTGCTTTTCTGTCTTCGCACGCTCTCTCAAGTTTTCGTTCGCTTGCCCAGGCAAGGGTTGCAGTATTTATACCTTCTGTTCACTCGCTAAAGTAGGGTTTCAGGGGGGAGTGACTGTGCCACGTCGGGCTAAAAGCCCTCCTCGTAATGACAATAGTTTATTGGATATCTGAATTAGCCCGAAATAAAACTCTCACCGGAGCGAACTAAGTTCGCTCCGGTAGTTTTGCTGAATATTAGCCTCTTATACTGATCCTTGAAAGTAATGTATAGATTCCAGATTATAGAGGCCGGGTGTTTTTGCCCGCTGTGCGGGCAAAAACACCCTACTGAATTCCATCAGCATATATTAATTATTTACGTGGAATGGTATATGTTTTCTTTAATACTGCTATAATTAACGTCACAAGTAATCAGATTTCTGAAGATAAATGGCGGGTAATTTAGAGTTGTTTAATTCTTTTGTGTTGTTTAGTAGACAGCTTGTTTGCTGTCTTCGCAGACGTGCTTTGCTCGCTCAGATCAGCCGGTTTGTTTATTATAACATCTGAATTATTCTGGCAATAGCTCATCGTTTTTAAATTTATAGAGCTTGGCAGGTCTATGATAGCCTTCCATTTTGGTTTTGCTGGTTTCTTGAAGTATATTCATAGACATAACACGTTTTCTGAAATTTCTTTTGTCGAGTTTTTTATCCAGAATAATCTCATAAACTTTTTGAAGTTCGGTGAGTGTAAATTCATCCGGTAAAAGTTGAAACACTACATTTGAATAGCTTAGCTTTGTCCTGAGCCTTTCAAGTGCGTTTTCAATAATAACATCGTGGTCAAACCCGAGTTTTGGCAGGTTTTTTAAACTGAACCAGCTTACTTCTTCAGCTTCTTCACCGGCACGTGGAGTTAGTTTATCAAAACTGACCAGAGAATAGTATGATACTGTAATAACTCTTGTTCTGGGGTCTCTATCAGGATCTCCAAATGTATAGAGCTGTTCCAGATAGACATCTTCAACACCAGTTTCTTCTTTAAGTTCTCTTAAGGCGGCCTGATCAAGAGTTTCTCTAATGCGAATAAAACCGCCAGGTATCGCCCAGCTGTCTTTATAAGGCGGGGTTTTTCTTTTAATGAGCAATACTTTAAGATCCTGATCCTGGACAGTAAAAATAACTATATCAACTGTCACAGAAGGTTTTTCAATTGCCGGATTATCTTTTAATTTTTCCTGTTCTGCCATGATTTTCTGTTCCCTATCTCCATTTATATCCCTGGGCGATTGGTAATCTCCTCCCGCTTCCGAAGGCTCTTGCAGAAATTTTTAACCCCGGTGCTGCCTGCCTTCGTTTAAATTCGCTGTAATCGACTTTTTTCAATATCTCAAGAACGAGTTTTTTGTCATATTTTTCACAGAGTTCATTTAGCGTTAGATCACTTTCAATATAATCTTTTAAGATTTTATCTAAAAGGTTGTACTCAGGTAAAGAATCTTTATCTTGCTGATTGGGCCTGAGTTCTGCTGAAGGTGGTTTAATTATAGTATTATAAGGTATAACATTATTTTCTTTTCTATTGATGAAGTTTGCAAGTTCGTAAACCTGACACTTATAAAGATCAGATATAACAGCGAGCCCGCCGGCCATATCTCCATATAAAGTAGAGTAACCTACGGCCGTTTCTGACTTGTTGCCTGTTGTTAATGCCAGACAGTTATGCCTATTTGCAAAAGACATAATAATATTTGCTCTTATTCTTGCCTGAATGTTTTCTTCAGTTACATCCATTCTGGGTTCAGGGTTTTCAGGCTGTATAGTCATAAGAGAGGCTTCAAAAATCCTGTCAATAGGTACAACATGATATTCAATTCCAAGATTATCTGCCAGAGCTTTAGCATCATCAAGGCTGCCCTGCGAAGAGTATCTACCCGGCATAGAAATACCAATAACATTGCTTGGTCCCAGAGCTTTAGCAGCTAGTGCCGCTGTCAGGGTAGAATCTATTCCGCCTGAAAGACCCAGCACAACTTTTTTAAATCCACATTTTCTTACATAATCTTTTAAGCCTGTCAGCAAGGCAAGGTAAATACATTCAATTTCGTCTTCACAGGTATTATGTTTATCTCCTTTACCTGTTTCAGTGTCATAAAAGATTATATCTTCTTCAAAGTTTTTTGCTATTGCAAGAATTGAACCTTCTTCATCTACTATAATGCTTTTGCCATCAAATATAAGATCATCATTACCGCCAACCTGGTTGACATAACAGAACTTTTTCTTATTATATTTTGCAATATTCTGTATTGTTTCAAAGCGTTGGAAAGGTTTCTGATAGTAATATGGTGAAGCAGAAAGGTTAATAAGCAAATCAGCCCCTAATAAGGTTAAAACATTGTTAGGATCAAACTTATAAATCTTGCTAACATCAGGAGAATAGGTCCACATATCTTCGCAAATAGTTATACCCAGCTTGATGCCTTTAAACTCAACAGGATGCACACAATGAGCCGGTTCATAGTATCGTCGTTCATCAAATACATCATAGTCTGGCAAAAGGCTTTTATGTTGTTTAAGGATAATCTTACCTTTATGCATCAGTGCAGCGGCATTATAGAGGGGTTTTTCGCCTGGAAACGGGTTTCTTTCTACAAAGCCACAAAGAATACCAATATCATTTGAATGTTTTGCCATTTCATCAACGGCTTTTAAATTATCGTCAATGAGCTCCTGCCTATCAAGCAAGTCTCTTGCGGGATACCCTACTGTTACTGTCTCGCTAAAAATAACTAAATCGGCATTTCTGGCCTTAGCTTTTTCAGTATACTCAATGACTCTGTTAAGGTTGTAATCAATATCTCCTACAACAGGGTTGATCTGGGCTAGTGCGATAAGCATTTTAAACTTTTTAAAACCTCGTAAGAACTTAGTATTTCCACGCCAGCATTTCTGGCCCGGGCGAAAAACCGATTTGTATTATCCTTATTAATTCCTCTGACAGCATCTTCAAGCAATACGACCTGATAGTTTCTTTTCAGCAAAGCCTCTACAGCTTTTTTTACACAGATATCAGTTGCAACTCCAAAAACAATACATTTATCAGGTTTTATCGACTCTAATATTGTATCAGTATTTTTGTTTGAAAACATATCAAAAACAGTTTTTTCTATAACAAAAAACTTTGAATCAGGGTTAATTGGGACATTCTTGTTATCCTGAATCACCGTAGCCCTCTTGATAGTTGTCTCTTCTATTTTTTGCTGGCCACGAGTACCTTTAATGCAGTGAGGCGGGTATTCATTGAACTCAGGATCATCACTGGAATGAGCATCAATAGAAGCTATAACAGGAATACCGCAGCCTTTTGCGCAATCTATAAGCTGTTTAAGGTTTGGCTTTATCTCTTCTGCACCTTCTACATAGAGAGCACCATTCTGATTCATAAAATCGTTCTGTGTATCTACATCAAAAAACAATAATTTTTCCATTAATTGTCTCCTGTTAGTTTAACACTTTAAGGTATTTTTTTTCTAATTCTCTGGCAATCTTATAAAGGTTTTCACTGATCTCAACGGGGTATTCAGAAGGGTATTTAATGTTTTTATACTGTTCTGGCAGGCATTTCATGGATTCCAGACATCTATTTCTGGCATTATCAATATTCATATCGAAATTCTCAGTAATTATACCATCTTTAATGGCAGGTTTCAGGAGGGTCATGGTATATCCATTTATGATTTCATCTTCTTTAGCTATCAGATCATGATTAAAGTATCCATTTTGATCTTTATATCTGTAAACCTGCTTTTTAGCCGGATAAGTTTTCTTGTTTTCAGAGAATTTAGCTTTATATTCTACCCTGCTATTTCTTTCCTGCTGAACAAGTTTATACACTCCAGAGAGAGCCGGGGCATCTTTAGAGGTAGAAAGCTCTGTTCCGACCCCAAAAATATCAACCGGTGCATATTTTTCAAGAAGCTCTTTTATCTTATATTCGTTCAGGTCTCCACTGACAATAATTTTAATATCTTTTTTGCCTGACCGGTCAAAAATCTCTCTGACCTGCTTGCTTAATTTTTCTATATTACCGCTATCGAGCCTGACAGAAGAAACATTATAATCATATTTTACAATCTTTTTAGCTGCTTCAACAGTATCATAAGTATCAATAAGAAGAGCATTGCTTTCTGGAAAAACATCTGTATAGGCTCTGTATGCTTCATCTTCTGTTTCATATGCCATAACCCAGGAATGAGCCATAGTTCCATAAGTTGGTATTCCATATTCTATACCAGCCAAAACATTTGATGTTCCGTCACAACCGCCAACAAACGCTGCTCTAGCTGCCAGCAAACCAGCCTCAGGAGAATGAGCCCGCCGGGTACCAAATTCAATTACAGCACAATTTCCGGCAACTGATTTAATACGTGCAGCCTTTGATGCAATAAGTGTTTGAAAGTTAAATTGAGAAAGCAGGTATGTTTCAACAAGCTGGGCCTGGATTGCAGGGGCAGTTACTCTGATTACAGGCTCATCAGGAAAAAACAGAGTGCCTTCTTCCATGGCATAAACATCCCCGGTAAAGCGAAATTGCTTGAGATAACTAAAAAATTCATCTGATACATTCTTAAAAGAGGGGTGATTTCTGATATATTCAATTTCATCTGCTTTAAATGACATATTTTGAAGATATTCAAGGCATTGATTAACGCCAGCTGACACGAGATATGAGCGATTTTCAGGAAGATTTCTCACAAATAGCTCAAATGTCGATACAAGATCAAATCCTTTTTCAAAATAGCCTGCTGCCATTGTAAGTTGATAGAGATCTGTCATCGAAGTCCTGTGGTTTAGAGGCATTATCGACTCCTTGTTCTTTGAGGCTGACGTTTAGCCATAATGATAAATTATTGTATATTTCACACTAAGCAGGTTGAGTTTATAAGGTGGAAGTGGTTGATTTTTACGTAAGTTAAACTAATACTTATGTATTTTGACACATTCTGCCAATTTTTTACATCGCTCAGGTGATACAGGTAATTTCCAGTGACCGGTTTCTTTGCAGTAAGAACCTGCAATAATGCCATCGACAATGGAATAGTAATCAGCAATGTTATCTGGGGTTATACCAGATCCTACTAGAACCGGCAAGCTTGTATGTGGGCGTACACGCTTAATATCATCCTGTGAAGGTTTTTTACCTGTAGATGATCCAGTAATAATAATGCCGTCTGCTTTCATAAATTCAGCAGCCTCAGCCGTTTCTTCTATAGAAACATCTGCTGTAATAGCATGAGAAGAATGTTTTTTCTTAATATCAGCTAAAACTTTAATATTCTGAGCTTTTAGATAATCTCTCAGGCGAATCAGTTCAGCCGCAGAAGATTGAATAATACCTTCATCGGCAACGTGTGCAAAGGTATAACCTTCAACTCTCAGGAAATCAAGTTTTGAAGCAATAGCAACACCGAGAGCTTCTCTGTTAGCAGCACTTAAAATCTGTATGCCCAGAGGCTTTACAGGAAGTTTATCTCTTACGGCTGAAGCAACAGCAGTCATTGCAGCAACTGTTTCAGGGTAAACATAACCTTTAAGATAAGGTGTATCGTGCATGTTTTCCAGAATGACAGCATCAAACCCTGCTTCTGAGTAAATCATGGCTTCATTGACAGCAGTCTTAATGATTAAATCCATGTCAGCACAATAGCCTGCGGCGCCGGGCAGCGGTAAAACGTGTACACACCCGATAAGTAATGGCTTTTGATCAACAAACGTTAACATTTTTCTACCTGTAAAAAAATCACACTCTGTGCGGGATTATTGATGAATAAATATTTTAAATCCAGAAAATGTATCCCGGTGTTTATAATGTAAATAAAGAAAGCGCCGGTGTCAAATAGAAATTGTTTTTTCGTTTGTTTGAATATGATAAAAGCTTCTTACTGTGAGCCTGTAGCTGTAACTATATATCACACTAATTATCATTAGTTAAGTTGTTAATCTTTGATTGCTTTGAAGGTGTTCTTTAAAAGGGGTTATGGGTTCATAATAGAAGCCGCATCCTTCCAGTGGCTTGCCACCCAGTTTAATAAACCTTGTATCAAAGTTTGGATAAGCCCTGCAAAAGAATGACCTCAGGTTATAGACACTGCACCGGTTATCTTCGGTTAAAAATTTACAGGCAAACAGCAACACGCCATTATCAGCCCGGCCAGAAATGTAAAAATGATGAAACCGGGGATAATTTTCTTTTAAGTATTCAAACTCTGATTCTCTTGTGAGCAGCTTATCAGGGAACCTCAATGTAATAGTTTTGCAGCACTGACCACACTGGTTACAGCTGCCACGTCGCCAGTAGTGCTTACCCATAAACTTTAAAATCATCTTAATGAAAAAGTCTTTCATCATTAATACCTGATGCACCGGTAAGATATTAAAATTGTATCCATTTCAGATGATTGAGGCTAAAAAGTTAATGATTATTTACGCAGGTTATCAGTTAAACTTATATTTCTTTCTTACAGTTTTTTTGACATGCCATTTGCAGCTCAGTCCCTTTGAAAAAGTAACAAGGTCACCTGCTTTTATCTCATAATTACCGGCTCTGGTCTCTACTACAACTTCTCCTTCAAAGAAATAACAAACCTCTTCTTCGTCATAGTGCCAGTCAAACGAAGATATACCGCATTCCCAGGTTGACCAGGAATTTATATTCAGTTTATTTAACTCTTCATCAGATACTTTTTTTACCTGAACTTCACTCATATTAGGCCTCCTATAATGTTATATAACCAGTTATTTATGTTTAAAAAATGAAACCAACAAATTCAATTACTATAATAAAAGTCATCAGTAATAAGGTTTCAGAAGATATAGGGCAGGTATTTTAGTTGCTGCGCAACGAAAAACACCCTGGAGAATTTTAGAATTGTTTAATCTTTATCCCTTTTAAGTATATATTATAAAGACTAATGCATAACTATAACAATCAATTTTTTTGTTTTCGATTTTCAAAAATTTTTAAAGTGAAGATATGGGTTGAACGAGCAGGCGTAGCCTGTGAGTGAGACCCCATGCCTTCCTTTAGGGTGGGCGGGATTTGGGTTTTGAAAATCGAAAAATTTTTAAGTTATGCACTGATCTTTATAAGTCTTAATTTAACAAAAGAAAGAGACTGCTTTTTATGCAGCCCCTTTCTTTATAGATATTTGATTTTATAGATATTCGTCAGGTGTAAATATTTCTCTTAAATCATTTTCAGCATATCTGGATGCCAGAAAATAAACAATATCTCCATTTTCAAGAACAGTATTTTCATCAGGAAAATGACTTCTTTCATTATGAATTACATTGATAAGAATAGCCCCTTCAGGGAGCTCGATTTCAGAAATCTGCTTGCCATTAATCGGGCAAATAGGAGATAATTTGATTTCTATCAGCGTTAAGCCATATCTGGTAAGATTTTTAAGAAACAGAAGGTCTCTTGGAGACAATTCTTCCTGAATGGATCTTTCAGACCCAAGGAAATTATGCACTTCTAAGTCAATCATAAGGTCCCCTAAATCTCCATATAAAACTACAAACTACTCTGGACTATTTAAATATATAAAATCAGCGTGGGCGCTGTGATAACAAAAAATTTTATTGGCTAAATAGATTTTTCTGGCTAGTAAATTCAAAGGTAATAATGTTTTCTTCTAATATATTACATTCTAAAAAATGATTTATCCAGTACTAAATATAAGCCGGAATAGTACACAAATATACACTATCCCCCCAACAGGTCGATTTTTAGAGATGAAAAAAATTGTATATTTTTATAACAACCCCGTATTCAACTTTCTTGCAAGGGTTTTGCTAATAACAAAATTTTATTTTGCCCTTAAAACCCTGTTATTAAAGACTTTAGCATGAAAAATCAATTAAATAATATCTTTATAAAACCCATCTACAAATTCACCTTTGTCATGTGTTATGATATAAATGTTCCAGTGACGGATTGCTTTTATATGATCCGGACAACTTTTCTTAAAAAGGGAGCCCTGGCTCTAGAATAGCAAAGTATACCTGGTGAACATATTACAGGAAACGGAAGCTGTTCAGGCGGGCACCCACCTGGAGCGACCTGCGGGTCACTTCGAGGCGGTCTGTTGCTGGAACGTTTTTAATGGAAGCTATAATGGAACTTGAACTGAAGCTTAATACCCTTGCAGATACTGAAACATTAGCACGTATATTTGCAAATATCCTTGAGCCTGGCATTTTAGTTTGTTTATATGGCAGCATAGGTACTGGCAAAACAACTTTTGTTAAATATTGTGGTGCTCAATTAGGTATTGAAGAAGAAATAACCAGCCCGAGCTTTGTTATTATTAATGAGTATGTGAGTGGTAATTTTCCTCTGTATCACTTCGACCTCTACAGGCTTGAAAAAGAAGGGGTAAAGTCAATACTTTCAGAGCTGGAAGAATATTCCAGTGACCCGGCAGCAATAACTTTTGTTGAATGGGCAGAGTTTTCAGAAAATAACCTGCTTGTTGATCGCCTGGAAATACATTTTTCCTATGAAGAAGACTTCTCTGATAAACGTCACATTAAGATAATAGCAGAAGGCAAAAAGCCTCAAAGGCTACTCAGCAAACTGGATGAACATTATGTTAATTGTAAGCTTTGATATAGCAACAGAAAAGATGTATCTTGTCCTTGAAAAGGACAATAAACCCCTTTCTATAAGACATGCGTTGAGCACACCACGAAAGTATAATAGTGCCATGCTGATACCTGCTATGGTAGAAGAGTTTAGAAATAATAATATAAACCCATCAGAAATTGACTTCATAGCTATTAATAGTGGCCCTGGCAGTTTTACAGGTATTCGTGCAGGTGGAGTAATAGCAAGAACCCTGGGGCAGTTTCTTGATATACCTGTAGTAGGTGTTTCATCTCTTGAGATCTATGCAAATGCCTGTAATTCTGACAAACCAAAACTGGTCATACTGGATGCCAGGCGTTCTAAATGGTATACAGGAGAATACGGGCCTGATAATCAAGAAATACATGCACCAGCCCTTAAACTCAATAAAGATGTATTTGAATACATTCAAGATAAGGATTTTCAAATTATTACAGAAAAGGCACTATTTGAAATACTTGAAAGCCATTCACCCCTGTGTTTTGAAGATTTTGAACAGGACTTCGGTTTAATATTAACGTCTCTGGCTAAAGAAAAATTAAAAACGGCTAATAATGCTAAAAAAGAGTTTGCCTGGTATCATTTTAAGCCGGTATATTTGCAAACACCATCTATTTCAAAACCTAAAAGAGTAAATTCTGGCCTTTGATGATAATCTGTTGGGATCTCTGAATAACTTAAAATTGTTGTCGGAGGTTAAAAAACACAAATTATACATGTTAAAACCCCCCACTGGGGCTTTTTAAGCTTATTTAGAGGTTGCTTATATCCTTAAAACGGAGGAGGAGGGATTCGAACCCCCGGTAGCCAAAAGACTACGACGGTTTTCAAGACCGCTCCTTTAAACCACTCAGGCACTCCTCCGCAAGAAGTCCTTTTTTCACCAAACGGTCTTCGTTCAAAGATTATTTTACAAGATTAAATTTGAGTTTTCAATTACATCATTTACAATTCTACAAGTTTTCAGGGTAGAATGATTATATTATTTTAGATTTTGTAACATTATCTATAAATTCAAATATTAAGAAAATATATAAATTTAAACTGACAACTAACCTGACACTTTTAGAAAAAGTTTTCTTCTATTACCTGTATAATCGTAATTTTTGTCATTAATTATAAACTTTTGTAAGGAGTAATTTAAATTTTTTTGACTGAATTTCCAGTATTTTGTACTCTGAAATCAAATTAAAGAAACAGCAGGTATTAACAATGAACAAATCACCGGATCTATTAGAACTGTTACGTCTGGTCAAAATATTTAGAGACGATAGAGACTGGAAACAATTTCACAAACTTAAAGATCTTGCTATTGGTCTTAACATCGAAACTTCTGAACTGCTTGAACTATTTCTATGGAAAAATGATGCCGAAATAGAAACCAGACTTCCTGAAACTAACTATTATAACAGAGTCAAAGAAGAACTGGCTGATGTAATTATATATATACTAATGATTTCTGATCAACTTAATGTTGATATTGATAATATAGTTAAGGAAAAACTTAAAAAGAATGCCCTGAAATATCCGGTAGAAAAAGCAAAAGGGTCTGCTAAAAAATATGACCAGCTGCCGGATTAATATTATATTAAATTTTTAAAAAATCTACTCCACAAGAGCTAAAATAATTTTTAATAGCTTAAATACGCTATTGATCAATTTTTTAATCAAATCATTATTAAAATTTTAATGATAATTTAAATTTCAGGGTGCTTGAGCAGATGTATGATACGACAAAAAATAAAATTGCTGTTTTATTAAGTGCGGTTTTTATATTTATACTGTCTATTGCACTGTGTGGTATGGTTCTTGCTACCTCTCTACAGGTTTATGACAGAGATGAGTATAAAATAACCCGCTACTGGCAGGGGTTATATAATAATGACTGGTCTAACTGGCAGATAAATTACAGCTTGAACATGAGCGAAACTCACGATAATCTTTATCAATACACACAAAAAACCGGTAAGGGTGGCTATTTTAAAAGTGGTGAAATAACAAAGCAACCCTTATACATATGGTTTATCTATAATGATGGAAAACTATCAGAACCTCTCTTAATCTATTCTTCAGGCAGCAGAAAATACGATTTATTTAACGTTGAAGTTATTAAAAAAACTACCGTGCCAGTTTTTCCTGAAAAGGTAGATAAAGTATTTATGTGGGATGGCGATATTAATGACCTCCTTAAATACCTTAAATACAGAGGGGTTTTGCCTTATAATACCAGCTTAAAACAGCGCATTACTCCTGATATGCTGAACTGGAATAACCTTTAATATTGCATTGAATAAAAGAGAGTTTTAACATGCAAAAAATTATCATTTCTGGTATAAAAATTGATTAGATAAAGTTGTTTATTTAAATGTAGTTATGTAATTTAGTTAAAGGAATGGCAACCATGCAACCATCACAATATTTGATACTGGCAAGAGAAGTTGTTCGCAATGATCATGGCATTTTTTCATTTATGGATGTCTGTCAGCACCTGGCAGTAAATGAATTGCCCGCAAAAGGTAAGTTTGATCTGGCAATTATATGCGGCCCGGGCTGGGAATCAGGTAAGCACAGAATCCATATTGCAACTCAAATTCCTGAAAAAGAATCCAAAAAAATTGGGTTTGCAGATGTTGAAATCGTAGATAATACACATATTTATACTGCTGTCGTCAAGAATCTTGGCCTTATTATAGATAATGACAAAGGCTTTTCTTTTCAGGTTTATAAAGAATCTTTTGATATCAAAGATTCAGAAGAAACAAAAAATGAACTGCTTGGCGAATTAATACTTGAAAGACCCTTTAACGTTAATGTTGTAGGTCTATACACTTGAAATTGCATTGTATAGCATAAATTAAAATTTTATAAAAATACTCAACATCAATTCTTTAAATGATATATTAATCCACAGAGCTTATTATAATAGTTCTGATATATATCTCGAAAGGAGATACAAAAATAATGATTGCTTTTTCATTATTTTTAAAATTTAATGTTAACGACCGACATGAATAAAACCGGGGGTTACGAAAGTGAAAAATAAACTTATTTACAGCCTCTTAGTAACTTTCTTTATTTTTTCTCAAAGTGTTTATGCACAGAATCCTATGCCAGACGCCGGGGCAATAGAAGAAAGTACTCCTAAAGAAACACAGCTTGAGAGAAATGAAGATTTTATCGAAGATGATCAATCTTCGCAGGCCGATGTAGAAGAAGTGGAGCCTGATACAAGACAACCCCAGACTATGGATGATGGACAGGTTAAGGTTCTTGTCAGACAATTTGATATTAATCAGTCTGAAATCTTGTCTGAAGAAGAAATTAATAGTATTACCAGCAAGTATGTTGGTAAACAACTTGGTATTGATCAACTCAAAGATATTACCAATGATATTAATGCTCTATATGTAAAAAAAGGATTCATTACAGCAAGAGCATATTTGCCACCTCAAACAGTTAAAAGTGGTATTATAACTATAAAACTGATTGAAGGCCGTGTAGGAAACATCTCTATCGAAGGCAATAAATGGACTAAACGGAGCTACATTGAAGCAAGAATCTCTGAAAAGCCCGGTGAACTTTTTGACCTCAAAGAACTTGAAAACGATATTTTAAAATTTAACAGGCAGCATATTGTCAAATTAAGAGCCAGCCTGAAACCCGGTGAAGAAGTTGGCGAAACAGATATTCAGCTTGTTGCTAATGACCCGTTTCCGTTCCATCTGAGCGGTACATTTGACAACACCGGCAGAAGTACTGTTGGTGTTCTGCGTGGTGGAGTTGCGTTCTCTTCTGATAGCCTTTTTGGTTTCAGAGATAGATTTGTAATGGGTTATTCAAGAGCAAAATCAACTGATGTTGCTTATTCAAACTATAGCTTCCCTGTCGGAAAATATGGCACAAGACTGGGCGGCTCTTTTGCTTTCAGTAATATTAAAATTACCAAAGGGCCATTTAAACCCCTTGATATTACCGGTCAGTCTTATAATTATGGCGGTTTTGTTACCCACCCGTTTATATCTACAAGAAAATTTGATTTCACAGGAGAAATGGGTGTAAACTTCCGTCAGGTATATACACACATTAACGCTTTTGACTTAAGGCTTAGCCCGACTCAAGTAAGAACCTTAACAGCAGCACTTAATTTTGAATATCGTGACAAATGGGGCAGATGGATGTCAAGACATGCTTTCGTTAATGGTCTTGATCTTCTTGGTGGTAGTTCCCGCTTCTTTAAGTACGATGGTTCAGTAACAAGACTCCATAACTTTGGACACGGTGTTATTGGTATCTTTAGAGGTGCTACACAGCTGACAGGTGATAATTTACCTCCTGTTGAACAGTTCCAGCTTGGCGGCAGCTCTACAGTTAGAGGCTATTCAGAAGGTCTCTTAATTGGTGATAAAGGATACTTCTTCAGTGCTGAGCTGAGAGTTCCTTTACCATTACCTAAACATATTGGTAAACTTGCTGTAAGAGACAGAATAAGAGGCGTATTGTTCATTGATCACGGTGGAACATTCTTGGATGGAACCACTGCTCACCATACTGATTATCTAACAGGTATTGGTTTTGGTCTCAGAGGCGCAATTACCAAGTATGTTAGTGGCAGAATTGACTGGGGCTTTGCCCTTGGTCGCAGAGAAGATCCGCAACCAACAGCCAGAATGCACTTTGGCCTTCAGGCAAATCCATTCTAGTAGTTGTTAAAAGACTTTCATAATATAAGACAGGGCAGATCAAACTGCCCTGTTTGTTTTAAATCATCTGAGCCCAAAAGAACTGCAATAGATATTTCAAAGCATAACTTTTCACCGGATTCTTAACATTGCATTTTGTTATTGATTAGGTGGTCTTCAAAAAATACTGAACTGTAAGAACTTAAACCTAGAACGATCCAAACGCCTGTACAGCCTCATCAGGAGAATAAGAAAGTACTTTAGGACCATATTTACTGAGATAAAGGAAAATATGATCTTTATAACCGCCAATACTGAGCCAAAGCGGGTAACCATACATCTCTGCACAGTATTCAGTATTATAAAGAACAATATTATTCACTTCATCACGTGTAAGCCCCTGTGTAGTAGTAAAATTATCTGTTGCCGTCGCAAATTCCTGATCTGTTGGTGCTATATAGTCAATAAAAAACTGATCCGGGTTGTTGGCTATAGGAGAATACTTGCCAAGACTGAATGGTCCCATTCCGTATGAGTGAATAATGTCTTTATTTTCTACAAGCATATTGGTTGTTTCAATGGTTTCTACCAGTTCTTCTGAAGGAAAGCCAAAGAAAACGAAGGCATGGTTCCATACACCGACATCTGAAGAATTTCTGAGTATTTTAAGGTAAGTATCTTTAGTTATACCCTTGTTGATAAGCTTAAGAACCCTTTCAGACCCTGATTCTAACCCCCATAAAATAAGCTTTAAACCAGCTTTCTGAGCCACATCACAGACTTCTTTTGTGAAACCTTCTTCAGCACGTGCACAGGTATACCATGAAATACCAGGAAGCTCTTCAATAATACGTTTAGACATATTTTTCATATAGTTGGGCGATATTGCCTCATCAACAAAATAAAAATATTTTGCATTAAATTTTTCAGTCAGTTCTTTAAGTTCTGCAATAAGCTTTTGAGGGGTCTTAACAGTATACTTAAAGCCATGATGATGATCACAGAAGCTACAACCCTTCCAGTAACATCCCCGTGACGACTGAACAGGGAATATAGTCTCCGGGCTCAAATATTGGGTAAAATCTAACCCCTTAAAATCAGGTGCCGGAAGGTTATTAATGTTTTCGGCCTCATTCTCTTTGTTTACAATAATATTACTATTTTTCTTATAAATTAAATTTGGCACATTTGTATAATCATTGTTTTTATCTCTTATAGCTTCTACCAGCTTTAATAGAGGCAATTCTCCTTCGCTTAAAATCACTGTATCAAGCATATTATCAAATATACCGGGGTTATTTTCTATTACATCTCTGGTTCTAGTAAATAAATTGCCACCTATATTGATATGAGAGTGGGGTAAAACAGACTTCAATTTTTTAGCAAGAGTTATTCCAGCTATTAATTGAGTATTGCAGTTAATTGAAATGCCTACTATATCAGGCTTTTCAGAGGTAATTCGATTAATAAGCTTTTTCTCATAATATTCTAAGAATATATTCCCTTCTTTATCTTCTGAGGCCAGTTTTAATGACTCAGTATTAAGCTTGTAATTAAAGTTACTGTAGTAATTTAAGAGAATGTCAGAAGGAAAATATGCAAGCCCACAGGCCTGAAGAGAATATTTCAAATGATAAATGGCTTCAGCAAGGCAGAGTGGTTGAAAAAACTTCTCAGGATCCTTAAGAATAGCAACAGCTCGCTCGGTATTGGTTTCAAGGTCTGGCCACCAGGGGCCAAGGTCTTTAAAGATACCCTTTATGACATTATATTTAATTCTGCTTTCTTCTGGCAGTATATCAAGGTTTTTTTCAGTACCAATCATGTTGTTACATCTATCCATAAAGGTATCAACATGACTTTTAACTTTTCTAATAAAGTCTTTAGAGAGAATATAGTTATAAAAATCTACGTTGGCATCGATTTGAATTGTTTCAATACCATTATGTCTCAGATAGCCTGTTAATACAGGCAGTGTCAGAGGCGGAGAGAATGGGGTCCACTGTGGTGGAAATACTAATAATACTTTCATACTTCATACCCTGAATAAAATTTTCTCATAAACAATCATACCAGAATTGTTACAAAATAGTTAGTGAACAAAGTATGAAGCAATTTATGTTATTAAATGACAGTCACAAGACTGTTTTTTGCAGCCAAACTTTAACTATACAACAGAAAAGAAGGTTTAATCGTTCTAAAAAACCTTCAAAACATCAAACCTATTGTTTGAAAAGCGCAATCTATTTTAATAAAAAGGTATTAGCTGTTTTATTATGCTGTTTTTCAGTTACAATTTTTAAAAAGTATTACATAAATAGGGGTAACTCTGAGATAGCTGAAACAGGAATCATTAAAGAGATAAATAATATCAGTTTGCTTTCAAGACACAACTTTTCACCAGATTCTTTTGAGGGTTTTCCAGTGTCTCAGGAATCAGTTGTCTTTTGATGGCAACTTCGTATAACAATCAAAAAAGCAGCATCAAGTATTAATAATGCTGCTTTGACAGAATTTATTAGATGTATTAACTGTTAACAGGTACTTGTGGTCCCTGTTTAACAAGATGATCTACATTCTGGAATTTTTTAAAGTTTTCTACGAACATTTCAGCTAGTCTTGCAGCCTGTTCATCATATTTTGCTTTATCATGCCAGGTTGATTTCGGATCTAAAACCTCTGAAGGCACACCCGGACAGCTTTTAGGAACCATAACGTTGAAAACAGGGTGAACCCAGAATTCAGCCTTTTCAATCTCTCCAGATAATACTGCATCTACCATTGCCCTGGTATAAGGTATGCTGATTCTTTCTCCGACCCCATAAGGGCCACCTGACCAGCCAGTATTAATGATATATACATTTGTATCATGCTCTTCAAGCTTTCTGGTAAGCATTTCAGCATATTTATAAGATTGTAATGGCATAAATGGAGCACCAAAACAGGTTGAAAAAGCAGCCTGCGGTTCTGTTATACCTCTCTCTGTACCAGCCAGTTTGCTTGTATAGCCACTAATAAAGTGATACTGGGCCTGCTCTTTATTAAGCTTTGACACTGGAGGCATTACACCAAAAGCATCAGCTGTCAGAAATACTATAGCTTTAGGATGATTGGTCACGCCTTCTGTCAGTGCGTTGGGTATAAAATCTACCGGATATGAAGCCCGTGTATTTTCAGTTATACTTCCATCATCAAAGTCTAAAACTCTGGTTTCTGGATCCATAACAACGTTTTCAGCTAGTGAGCCAAACTTAATTGAATCCCAGATCTGGGGTTCATTTTCTCTTGAAAGCTTTATAGTCTTTGCATAACAACCATTTTCAAAGTTGAAAATACCATCATCTGACCAGCCATGTTCATCATCACCTATAAGATATCTATTAGGATCAGCAGAAAGAGTCGTCTTGCCTGTGCCGGAAAGTCCGAAGAATAGTGCTGATGCACCATCTTCACCAACATTACAGGAACAATGCATGGGAAATACATTATCTCCCGGGTAAACATAGTTCATAACAGTAAATATAGATTTTTTAATTTCTCCTGCATACTGTGTGGCAACTACAAGAATCATCTTTTTCTCAAAGTTAAGCAACACAGCGGCTTCTGAGTTTATATCCAGTTCCTTTGGGTTCAATGAAAGGTGTGAAGCACTTATTACTGTCCAGTCAGGTTTGAAGTCATTCAGTTGTTCACCGCTTGCTTTTCTGAATACACAATTACAAAAGAGATTTTGAGAAGCAAGCTCGGTAATAAACCTGCTTGAATATCTATATTTGGGGTCTGCGCCTATGTAACCATCAAATACATATGTATTCTTTCCTTCAAAATATTTTATCATCTTTTCATAAACAATATTAAATTTCTCTTCTGAAATAGATTTGTTTATTTTGCCCCAGTTAATGTTGTTGTGAACATCAGGGGTATCAACAATGTATCTATCATTAGGAGACCTGCCGGTGTAGGCCCCGGTTCTGGTTACCAGCGCACCTTTTTCAGATAATTGACCTTCATTATTTCTGAGGGCGTGTTCAATTATTTCTGCTACTGAAAGCTGGTAATAAACGTTATTAACGTTTTTTAATCCGGCTGTTTCTATTATCTGGTTCATCTTTGCTCTTTTCTCCTTGGGGGAACGTCTAAAAACAAGAATATCAATTGTTACATTCATGCTGTAACCTTATAGATATTATATTATAGATTTACATAAAAACAAATTTAAGCCAATAGTTGTAATAAAGTATTTTCAAAACTTTAAGTTTTTCAAAGATGCAAAACAACAATATCAGGATTGTTTTTGTGCAGTAAAATTCTAATTAGAGCCTTTTTTGAACATTAAAAATTTTTTAAGTTATACACTTAAACGAAACCCCTTTTAGATAAAAACTATAACCAGCTAAAGACAATATAATAGCAGGTTATTATAACAGTTTTCTTTAACAGGCTTCCCTTTATTTACATAGTGCTTGTGTAATTCTAGATGCCTCAGTCATCATGGCCTTATCGACCTTCTTGTTTCTTATATATGAGCTTAAAACGCCCATTATAAGATCCTGATGTTCTGAATTGATCAATACTTCAAGAGTATTCATGGCATCATTGAGTTCATCTTCAATGTATTTTTTCATAAGTACCCCGAAAAATAACCCCTTCGCTATATTTACTATAATTATCTGGAGGTTTTTTTGCCTCCTCTAAATTATGTATTAAAGCAAAACGGTCTTACCTTACTTTTATGAAAATATTTTCAGAGGCTCAAAACCAGAAAACACCCGGAAAGGGTGCCTTCTGCAATTTATAAACTTCTCAGTTTAAATTACTTGGGTAAAAAGACTCTATAGCGTGGGCCATAATTGGTCATCTGTTGTTGTATGTGGTCACTGGCCTCACGTCCATCACCGAGTGCAATTGAAATGTGACCGTGCTTATGACCCGGACACCTATCCCAGACCACAACAGCACCAGCAGGAAGATTTTTCAGGTCATTTCTTTGAACATTAACTTCCTGGAAGTTTGAATTTCTGGCAAGTTTATCAGCTACCTGATAAGCAGAAGCTGCGCCTACACCGTGAATGCCTGACCTTTCGAGGGCTATTCTAACACCTTTTGCACACCAGCCAGTTGTGCCAAGTTCTCTGGCAGTTCTTTCAGCATTTGCAGCTATTTGTCTGCCTTTAGCAGTACTACCCTGTGGTTGATAAGCAGGTGCATTAGCATTAGAAGAAGCTGCTGCATGACTATTGCCAGCAGAGGCAGAAGCAGAAGCACCATTAGGGCCAGCAGAGGCTGTTGCATGTGCACCACCATTATTTGCATACTGAGGGGGTGCAGGAAGATTCATATTTTGCATACCCGGCATACTGCTCATCATCTGTTGTAATTGCTGATGCATTTGCTGTGCCTGCTGTGGATTCATCCCGAGCATTTGCATAATCATCATCATTATTTGCATCATCATCTGCATCATCATTTGCATCATTTGCTGCATAGGGTTCATTTGTTGCTGTTGCTGTTGTTGTTGCAGATGACTGTTGTTAATGATGCCGTCATCTTGCAGGTCTCGTCCGATATTTTCCAGATGAGCTCCGAGCATTTTATTGGCTGCCAGCGGATCATTTTGCATCTGGTATGGTGCTGCCTGATTACCAGGCATTGAAAATGGTGAACCGAAAGGTACTTGAGGTTGATACTGTAATGGTGAATTATAACCCTGATTGCCAAAATCAAGCCCGTAAGGATTACCGTAATTACCGCCATTAATAACCGAAAGCGCTGAAGTTAATGCATCCAGCGGGTTGCCCTGACCGGTAAGATAGCTGCCGCTATTCTGTGAATAAGAACCGGTAAAACCATTAGAGTAACTATTCTGTGGAAGTTGAAAATTATAGTTCCACCCAAAACCTAATGATACCATCTACTATATACCTCCGAGTATTCCGTAATTCGAAATTTAGTCCCACTTAAGAGAATGTCTCCTATTTTAAAAAAAACAAAAAACAACAAGAAATTGCCATGTTTTTACTATAATTAGTTATTTTTCACCATTAAATAGATTTTTTAGTTAGCTATATGCCACTGACAGCCGGGCTTTTGGGCAAAAATGAGATTTCAAGTAAAAGTAACGTTTGTTAAGTAATAAACTCTACATTTAGATATTATAATTAAATGTTGGCCAATAATTTGTATGAATAATCTGGAGTCTCATCATGTATTGTTTGCTGGTAATAACACTATTGAATTAACCATTCACTATACTTAAAAAGACTTTTAGCATTATATTAAACCAAAAGTTTTTAATAGCAAATGCATGAATTATAATGATCCTTCAATTTCTCCTCCCGGAGAGAGATTAAGATCTACACTTATTAATAATACACAGGGGTTTTTATGTTAATTTATTTATGTATAAAACTCTATCAGATAATGAGGTATAAATAATGCCAGCAAAATTAGCCTTTTTGATTTTTTTAATGTCTATTATATTTTGTATGGGGGTAAAAGCAGAATCTATGACAAGAGAAAAGACTGATATACTGAAAGATTACAATGAATATGTTGAAAAAGTCTTGCAAGACTGGCACATACCAGGAGCAGCCATAGCAATAGTTAAAGAAGATAAGGTTATTTATGCTAAGGGTTTTGGGTTACGTAATGTCAATGAGAGCCTCCCGGTTAATAAAGAAACTCTTTTTCCTATTGCTTCTTTAACGAAAGCTTTTACCGCAACTGCTGCAGGAGCTCTGGTTGAAGAAGGGCACCTTCAGTGGGATGATCCCGTTATAAAACACCTGCCAGGCTTCAGACTTGCTGACAACTACGCTACAACACACGTAACTGTTAAGGATCTCCTGATACACTCCAGCGGATTACCCGGCCACGACGCAGTATGGTTTAAATCTGGCCTCTCAAAAGATGAAATCATAAATAGAATACCATATTTAAAGCTAAATCATGCTCCAGGGCGCTGCTGGCAATATAATAATATGCTATATATCATCGCCGGCAAAGTTATTGAAGAACTTTCCGGCATTAAATGGGATGATTGCATCAGAGAAAAAATTCTCAACCCTCTCAATATGCAAAATACCGGATTCTTACTTGACGAACTTCAACAACAGAAAGATTTCTCTCTTCCATATGAGTATAAAAACAACAAAATTAAGCAAATACCTTTTAATGATCTTGAAAATATAGGCCCGGCAGGCTGCATGTATTCTAATGTTCTTGATATGTCTGACTGGCTTATCTTTAACATTAATAAAGGAGAGTTTCAAGGTAAACAAGTTTTATCACCTGTAACACTTTATCAGATTCATTTTCCGGCAATAGTCAGACCGGATCCTGTTGTCTATAAAGAGTTTTTCTATACATTTTATGCACCTGGCTGGGGAATAACAAGTTATAGAGGATATAATATTATCGTTCATGAGGGTGAAATAGATGGTTTCAGAACTCATGCATCTTTTATGCCTGATGAAAAAACAGGTATAGTAATACTGACCAATAGAGCATCAGAAGCAGCAGGCCCTCTGGCTTATAATGCATATGATCGCCTTCTGGGGCTTGACCCCATTGACTGGAGCAACCGCTTTCTTGAAGATATCAAAAAAGCTGAAGACTATTATATAAAGCAAAAAGAACTCTCAAAAGAAAAACGTGTTCCAAAAACCAGGCCTTCACATACCCTGATTGAATATACAGGTAAATATACCGATCCCGGGTACGGTATATTAGAAGTTACACTTGATGGTAATATCCTTAAGGGCAAATATAATAAGGATACATTTGCTTTCAGGCATTATCATTACGATGTATTTGAGGCTTACAATCCTGAAGATACTGAAGAGCCTGCAATGAAAACTGTTTTTAACATGAATAAAGATGGAGAAATCTATTCTCTCTCTATGCCGCTGGTACCACAATTTGGCGATGACTACATAGAGTTTACAAAACTCCCTGAAGAATCAGATTAAGCCTTTAATAAGACTAATACATAACTATAACAATAGATTTTCATTACTGTCCGGTTAAATTTTTTCTGAGGGTTTGGTTTTTGGGCCAGTAGACCCAAAAACCAAACCCGACCTATCTCTTCGCTGAACCCTGTTTAATAATTTTTGCCAGTTTCTTTAATTTAAATTCCTGTAAAATTTTCTAATCCAAAACAGATATTATGACAGGTTTTATACATCTAAATAAAATCTTTTACCGGACACCAGTGATAGATTTTTTGTTTTCGATTTTCAAAAATTTTAAAAGTCAAGATATGGGTTGAACGAGCAGGCGCAGCCTGGGAGTGAGACCCCATGCCTTCCTTTAGGGTGGGTGGGATTTGGGTTTTGAAAATCGAAAAATTTTTAAGTTATGTACGGATTTTTTAATAAGTATTTGGAGTCTTTTTAAAACCCTGCGACGGCTATTTTCAGCCGTCGCCCTGTTACCCGTTTTTCCTGCGTGTGTTCATAGTAAGCTTTATGTTCCACTAAATTTCTTTTTATAAGCAATATCTTTTACATTATTCCGATCAAGAAGGTCAGAGCTAACTTTTGCAATTGTTTGAGTTGGCAGAGTTTTAAACATGCCAATAATCAGGTCTTTATCAAGCAATTTAAACCCCTGCTGCATATGATATTTAGGTAAATCTTTAATAAGGCCGGTAATAACGTATCCGGGCATTTCTTTTACCAGTTCTTTGCTATCACCTCTGAAGGCCTGAGCAATTTTCACAAGATGTTTGGTTTCCAGAATCGGCAGAGTAGCCCTCATAACGCTATTAGCCTCTGTATTTGACAGTACACTCACAGCAGATTTTGCTCCGGGCATATCTTTTACCTTTTTCATTTCTTCAAGAAACAGAACAATATTAACAGGATCACCCCTTTTAGCAGCCAGAGTCTCTTTTCTTTCAGTTTTACTAAGCTGATCAATTTTATTTAAGGCCAGTTGCATTAGTTCAAAAGACTGAAGCGACTCAGGTAGTTGATATTTATAGTCTAACTGGTTCTTATCATCGTTGTTATTTAACGCATTAGCTGTCATTTCAATATTTATGACCTGTTCCGTTTGTTTTTGCTGAACATGCTTAATTTCTTTTTCTACCGGGTTTATCTTTCCCTGAACAGGGTGTATGGCATCAGAATTCCGAGGAGTTTTCCCTGTTAGCTGTTCCAGCATATATGGTAATAACTCTTCTTCTGTTCTTGTTGAATTTTGCTCGCCTTCAACATTCATACCTTTTGTTACTACTTCTTCTATAAGGTCACAACCCGTCTTAAAGCCATTAATTTCTTTGAAGTTCATCAATATAGGCAGCATTTCATGGGGTGCAGGCAAAAGTTCAATAGCTTTTTTCCTGGGCATAGCCCTTAACAGGGCCTCAGGATATCTTGCATTAAAGAGAACACGGCACATATCTTCTTCAGGAAGCTGTGTAAGCACCCTTTTTAATGTAAACTTGGGAACAACATAAAGATGTTCAACCAGTTTTTCTTTTGGAAGCTCATTAAGATTATCCAGAAGGTCTTCTCTTCTAAGGGTTCTTAGCATATCCCAGTCGGTAAGCTCTTCAGATTCAAAGTCAAAAAGCTCTTTTGTATCTTTTTTATCAAAAGACAAACTTAATTCGTGAATATAATCATCCATAATACTTTGTGTAGCATTGTGATTTCCGTTAATATTAACTATAGAACTTCTGTAAAGAGCATCTAGCGATTTCTTATCTTCCTGTATGCCTTTTATCTGGCGTTCTTTCTCTCCTATCTGATCTCTATTCGTTTCAAGTTTTATTTCATCACCCAGTTTACGTGCCTGATCATTAAGCAATTTAGCATTATCAGTTATCTGTTGATGTTCTTTTTTCAGTATTCTTGATTGAATTTTATCATAATTCTCCTGCTTATCTTTGTGCTCAGATTGATTTAACTTGTTCAGCGTATCAAGCTCAAGTATTTTCTTTGCTTCAGTAAATCTTAGCGGAACCTGAACAAGATAGTCTGCAAAAATAGTATTTAGCTGACTGCTATTCAAGTATTGAGAGTCTATCAAGGTTTTAAATTGACTAATTAGCTCTCTGGTATCATGATCCATTGTAGTATCAGGCTCAAAAGCATAAGGAAGTTCATTTTGAAGCTGTAAATCAAGCAATTTCCAGGCTTCGGGGTAACTATTAGAAATATCACGTGCAAACTGGATATACATATGCATGATTTCTTCTTTTGTCATGCTATCAGGAGCTATAGCCTGATCAAAGTTAATAAGAAGATTTTTATGAGCTTCATCTATAGTATTATCAGGGCTAAAAGCACCTGGCAGCTTGTCAATTAAAAGCTGGTTTAACTGTTTCCAGGCCTCAGGATAGCTATTAGAGACCTCTCTTGAATACCTGAGAAACAGATCCATTATTTCTTCTCTGGTCATTGTTTTCGGCAATATTGCCTGTTCAAAATTTATCAACAGGTTCCTATGAGCTATATCAAGAGTATTGTCAGGTTGAAAAGAGTTTTCAATATTATTGTTTAATATTTCATAAAATTTATTCCAGCTGTTATGGTCATTGATAGAGATTTCTCTGGTAAATTTCTGGAATATATCAAGAATTTCTTCTTTTGTCATCGATTCAGGCCTTATCTGAGAGGTAAATACCTGTAGCATAAGGTTAGAAGAATCTTTTTCTGGTAGTTTTAAGCTATCAGACAGATCTGTCTTCCTGTGTTTATCTTTATTTAAAGAGAATAACTCTGAATTATTTTCAGAGATTTCTGACTTAACATGTGTTAGAAACTCTTTTTTAAAGTATAAATCTTGATTTATAGCACCTGACATCTCAATAGATTGCCCTGATAAAGCATTAAGATCTGGTTCTTTATTGATATACTGACTATTTTTAAGTAAAAGAAGAGTGTCTGAAGCTTCTATGAATGCACCCTGAAAGCTTTTTTGGGGTGGTTGAGTCATAATAGACTTTTCTGGAGCATCGATAAAAGACTCATTGTTGCTATTAGCTTTTAAATACTCTCCTGTATATTTTGAATAGACATTCATTATGTCATCAGGACTTTTAACCCCTGCTGATATTTCTTCATTAAACCTGGTTAATAATTGCTGATGTTTAATAGCTATAAACTTTTGAGCAGTAAGACTTTTGAGTGTACTATAATTTTCATCATTATGGTATAATGACTGTTTATCGTTTATATTTGCAGGCTTAAGCGGTTCATTTGTCTCGAAAAGGTTTTTAAATTTAGGTTTTGTTTCCTGAATATTCTTTAATGATTCATCTAAAAGATGTTTTGTCGAATTATCAAATGATGACTGGTTAAGCCTGAGTTCTGATGTCTGAAAGAGATTATTTAAAGGGTTATTTGTGATTATTGTCTGTTTATTAGTTTTGTTTAAAGTGGATTTTTCTCTCATAATCTCAGAATCCAGTGAATGCGTAAATCCCATTGTTTCGGAAATATTTTTAATATTAATAGCAGATTCCAAAGCAGCATAAGAATCTAAAAGGCTGTTATTTACAGACTTTCTTGACACATTATTACCCTTAAAATATCTTGTCGCAGCTTCTATTAGCTGTGGATATTTTGGAATAGCAGATACTGAAGGGTTATTAATGTCCCTTTGCTTTAAATTAATTTGTGATTTCAATGAAAGACACCTTCCAGATTTTCATACGAACTTCTGCCCCTGTGGAACATTATTATCACTACCGTTAAATAATTTAGATGATTGTCATAAAGAGATATGTCATACTGCCTAATACCAACAAACAGACTATTTACACTGAACCATACCAGCATAAACGTAATTTATTGATATTTTAAACAAAAAAACTATGATGATGAAAGTCTGTGACTCAATGTAAGCGATATTACTAGCTCTGTATACCAATAGGTAGAACACAGCATCAGACATTTAACCTGTTTGCTTAATAATATACCTGTTAGAAATAATTCATTTAGCTGCAAATAGCGAGAGTACCGAACCTACCCCTTAGTATAGCTCAGAAATTGTTAGTTCGTGAGGAAAGTAAGATATGTTATCTATTTAAATAAAAACACTCATTATATTATTGTTGATAGTATATTAAAAATTTCTTTACAAAATTATTTCTACTAACAGCTTAAAGGTACCAATGGAAAGGTTTTTAGAAATTACTTGCAGGCGGTTACAATTGTAACAATAAATAGTACTGTCAAAACCTATATCATAAAACATTTTAACGATTTCAAAACTTTAAAATACACTCAGGCCCATAAGCAAAAAAATGTTACCCCTGAAGGTAACAGTTATTTAAATCTATCCGAGCAGTTTAGTCGTTCCATATTAAGAGATAATAATAAAAAAGATTTAGGAAAAAAAGGATCTAATCTCATTGTAAGGTATAAGAGATAAGTTATTCTCTATAGAAAGATAACGCAAGCAAAATGCGCAATATTAAGACTTTTAAACAAGCAATATCTTAAAAAAATTCTCCTTGAACAGTTAATTCTAGTGAATGTAAAGAACATCACCCCTATCCTGTATATATAAAAAATTTTTTTGAGGCAAAATTTCTAATAGTTTCCCACGATATGACTAAGTATTTTTACCTAACTTAATATAAAATCTCTAAAATCATAAGTTTTGAAAATTTTAATAGGGTTTAACCCCCTATTAAAAGAGCTTTTAAGAATATGTAATTTTGAAAATCGAAAAATTCTAAGATTATTCATCAATTTTTTATGTATAACTCCTCAAAAACCAGCTATAATAGCTCTTTACATATTAATTTCTTAACATTAGCACTATATTTTTATTTTACCCTGTACAGATTGTGCTATACTTCATTTATCGGCAATTGACAGAAATTTTAGACGTAGAGAGACAATGAACAGTTCGCCCGTAAAATATGCTATAGCATCCTGCACAAATGAAGCTACATCAGCAGGTATAAAAGTCGCTGAAGCAGGTGGCACTGCTATAGACATCGCTGTAGCAGTCGCTTTTGACCTTCTGGTAAGCAATCCGCTTATGTGTAGCATCGGCGGCGGTGGATTTGCAATTATCAAATCACCTGACGGAACCATTGTTATTATTGACTTCTATGACAATATGCCCGGCAAAGGCCTTGACAGCTCTGCAATTTACGAAAACATTAAAAATTCAAAAAAAGTTTTTGTTGATGCAAGCGGCGGTATTGATATTCTGGTAGGCCGTGGCTCTACAGGTGTGCCCGGAACCGTTAAAGGACTTGACTATATAAATAAAAAGTTTGGTACAATGCCTCTTTCAGAGCTATTACGCCCTGCAATAGATCACGCACGCAAAGGTATAGCTGTTAATTCCTTTCACCAGCATGTTTTTGAAGAATCTATCGTTGATCTTGACTGGATCTCTCAGTATGAAAAAGATATTCTACTTACCCCTGACGGAAAAGTGCCACCGAAAGGTTATATCCTGAAACAAACTGATCTTGCTAATACCCTTGAACTCATTGCTAAAGAAGGCTCAGATGTCATCTATAAAGGTGACATAGCACGGGCCATAGTGAAAGATATGGAAGAAAAGGGCGGTCTCGTCACAATGGAGGATCTTGCTACATATGAGGCTATTGAAAGGCCTCCTATTGTCAGCCATTTTAAATATAATTCTATCTATACTAACCCACCACCATCTTCTGGAGGTGTAACACTTATTGAGATGCTTAATATAGCTGCAAATCATCCACTTTCTGAGAACCGTAATCCTAGAGATAATACGATACTGGGTAAAATTCAGCGTTTTGCCCTGCTTGATAAATATACCCGTTTTCTAAACCCGGAAACACACGAACTTGTTTCAAAACAAATGCTTTCAAAAGACTACGCCTTTGAATCTTACAAAAAAATAGTACCCAGCCCGCATACAACACACTTTTCCTGTGTGGATGACACCGGGTGGGCTATCGGTATAACAATGAGCATGGGCTATGATTCAGGTGAACCGATTCCCGGGACAGGTATATTTATGGATAATGTACTGGGCGAAGTAGATATAAATCCACGTGGATACCTGAAAACCTCCCCCGGAACAAGATTAATAAGTGGTATGACCCCTACCATTATGATTAACAGAAGCAATGATGATATCGTTGTTATGGGTTCTGCAGGTGCTTCCAGAATTCCTACCTGTATTATGCAGATTATACTTAATATGAAGCGCTACAACATGAGCATAACTCCTGCCGTGTATATACCCCGGTTTCATTTTGAAAACAACACTTTTTCATTAGAACCCGGTATAGAAATTGATACCTCTCTTTTAGGTGATGACGTGGAAATAGTAAAATATGACAGGATGGATATGTTCTTTGGCGGGGCAGAATGCGTCATGCTAATGCGGGGAGAGGTTCCTATTGCAGCAACAGACCCACGTAGAAGCGGGTCTGCTATTGTCTTTATAACTTAAATGACTGTTTCAAAAATTAGTTTAGCTTGAATACCTTTATTTCACCGGCATCAATATTATCAAATTTGATGTGCTACTTATTAATATTTGTCTGTATAACTAAACCTATTGTGTTAAGATAAATAACAAACTTCATCTTTGATAAGTAATACATATGTATTTATTCCCACCAAGCACAAACAAGAAAGGAGCACTAAATGGGCAAAAGAGGCTTAGAAATACTTAAAGTCGATACAACAGAACTGATTAAACAACTCAATGCTGCTCTTTCAGAGGAATGGTTAGCTTATTATCAATACTGGATTGGTGCACGTGTCATGGAAGGCCCCCTGCGTACTGATGTAGAACAGGAACTGCTCTTACATGCTACCCAGGAACTTAATCATGCTGTTATGGTCGTTGATAGAATAATACAAATTGGCGGCACGCCCGTATTGTCACCGTCAGAGTGGTTTAACCATGCAGGATGCGACTACCTTAAACCAGAAGATCCTTATATTGAAGAAATACTTAAACAAAACCTCGAGGGTGAACGCTGTGCTATTGACAGATATCAGAGTATCATTGATCTGACATACGGAAAAGACCACACTACATACAACATGGCCCTAACTATACTGAACGAAGAACTCGAACACGAACAGGATATCGAAGACTGGCTCAATGATATCGAAATAATGAGAAAAAACCTGGAAAAAATGAGGGTTTAACAACAAAAATCAAATTCTTAAAAAAAATTCAACCGTTTGTAACCATACAAATGACTGGTTTGTGGTACATTACAGTATCCATGTTTATGTCTTTTGCCTGCAATCAAGCTCTTTAAAGCCTTTTAAAACTCACTTACCCGGTTTAAAAATATTTATAACTCTTAAAATGTATACTTCTTTAACCCTGAAGTGATATACTATTGCCTGAATCAGGTTATGACACCAATCACAAAGAAGGAACCCGCTATGCCCGAAAAAACACAACAGCCGGATCCATCCGCCGACACAACAAAACGTGTAGACTTTATACGTAATATTATCAACGAACATTTAAAAACCGGTAAATATAATGGCAAAGTAATAACAAGGTTTCCACCCGAGCCCAACGGCTATCTGCACATAGGGCACGCTAAAGCCATCTGTATTGACTTCGGCATAGCTGAAGAATATGGCGGTAAATGTCACCTCAGAATGGATGACACAGACCCCACAAAAGAAGACATGCATTATGTTGATGCAATCAAAAAAGACATCAACTGGCTGGGCTTTGACTGGGGAGAAAACCTCTTCTTTGCCTCGGATTATTTTGATCAACTTTATGAATATGCAGAAAAATTGATTATAATGGGTAAAGCATACGTTTGTAGCCTTACAGATGAAGAAATTAAAGAATATCGTGGTACTGTTACCTCGCCGGGTAAGGAAAGCCCTTATCGAAATCGATTAATAGAAGAAAACCTTAAGCTTTTTCAGGATATGAAAGCAGGAAATTTTAAAGACGGAGCACATGTTCTCAGGGCTAAAATAGATATGTCTTCCCCAAATATGAAAATGAGGGATCCACTTCTTTATAGAATCAGGCATGCTAAACACTATAGAACGGGTGATAAGTGGTGTATCTACCCTATGTATGACTTTGCACACTGCCTGTCTGATTATATTGAAGGTATCACTCACTCTATCTGCACCCTTGAATTCGAAAACAATCGTGAACTCTATGACTGGATTCTTGATGAGCTTGAACTCAAACCTCCAAGGCCCTATCAGTATGAATTTGCCCGTTTAAACCTTAATTATACAGTTATGAGCAAACGTAAACTGCTTGACCTGGTTGAAAAAAAGCTTGTTGATGGATGGGATGACCCACGGCTGCCAACTATTTCTGGCATGCGCAGAAGAGGGTTTACCCCTGAAGCCATACGTAATTTCTGTGACAGTATAGGTATTGCCAAAGCAAACAGCGTAGTTGATATGGCCCAGCTTGAATATTGCATCAGAGATGACCTCAACAAGAAGGTTCCACGGGTAATGTGCGTTTTGAAACCACTTAAAGTGATTATTGAAAACTATCCTGAAAACAAAAATGAAATACTTGATGCCCCTTATTACCCTCATGATGTACCCAAAGAAGGCGAAAGAGAAATACCTTTTTCTAGAGAGCTATATATAGAGAGCGATGACTTTTTGGATGATCCTCCTAAGGGCTACTATCGTCTGTATCCGGGTGGTGAGGTCAGGCTGCGTTATGCTTATATCATAAAATGTGAACAGGTTATAAAAGATGAAACCGGTAAAATAACTGAATTACGCTGTACCTATGACCCTCAAACGAAGAGTGGTGAAGATACTTCCAGTAAAAAGGTAAAAGGAACTATCCACTGGGTGCCTGCAAAAGAGGCTAAAAAAGTAGAAGTAAGGCTTTATGACAGGCTCTTTCTTGATGAATTTCCGGAAGGGATTGAAGATAGCCTTAACCCAGATTCTTTGAGTGTTCTTTCAGAATGTCTGATTGAACCGGCAGTTGCTATAGCAGAACCAGGCAGCAGATTTCAATTTGAAAGACAGGGATATTTCTACCTTGACCCTGTTTCTACAACAGAAGAAAAGAAAGTATTTAATAGAATCGTTCAACTACGGGATTCATGGACTAAAAAATCAAAACATGATAAGTCTCCAGGCACTGCGCAACTTGAAAAACCAGCAGAAAAAGGCCAAAGGCCTTTACCCACTGAAAGCAACAAAAAACGAGAAAGCACACAGCAAATTACACCTGAAATAAAAGAAAAGGCTGATCAATATATTAAATCATATGGCCTATCAACAGATGAGGCAGCTATAATAGCAAAAGACGATAATCTAACAGCTATTTTTGAAAATGCAATAAAGCAATATAATTCACCTAAAGCCATTGCAGGCTGGATTGTTAATGAAATACTCAGAAAATTAAAAGATACACCAATAGAAGAGCTATCAATTACTCCGCAGGGGTTAGCTGAGCTGGTTGAATTAATTGATAATAAAGTTATTACTAGCAAAATAGCAAAAGATATATTTGAAGAACTTTTAAAATCAGGCGATAGCCCGAAATCAATTGTGAAAAGAAAAGGCCTGGAACAGATTAGCGACCCGGCTGAACTGGAGTTGATAATTAATACAATTGTGTTAAATAATCCTGAAAATGCTGCAAAATATAGAAACGGCAAAACAAACCTGCTGGGATTCTTTGTCGGTCAGGTTATGAAACATACGAAGGGCAAAGCAAACCCCGAAATTGTTAATAAAATTCTTGAAGAGAAACTAATGGAGTAAAAAATATCTTTATTAAATTATTTACCGGACGAAATAATTATTTTAAACTATCCTTATGAAAAACTTTGTGCTGATTAAAAATATTGTTTTTATTCTTTTTTTGCTGTTTATGCTGATTTTAATGCATATTGATTCCGTAGCCTCAGTTAAGTTGCATTGTTCGCAAAATAAATACGGTAACCCTGCCTGTTTGGTAGAGCGCAATAGCCCCTTTGTCAGTGAAAACTCTATTAAAATTGAGGCAACTGATATTAAAAAGATTGAAATCAATTATAATGAGAAAAATAATATCTCAAAACTTCATATTGTAACAGGTGAAGATGATATCATTGTTGACAGTGGTGCATATCTTCCTTATGATGAAGCTAAGAGCATTAAAAATGATCTAAACCTCTTTTTAGAAAACAAAAAACACGATATAGATGTATCAATTAAAAACAGCTGGAACCTGAAAACAGCCCTTTTAGCGCTTATTTGTTTTGTGCTGCTGTTTTATTTTATTTATGATACCTATTTAAACTTGAAACCAGGCAGCAAAAAACGTTCTGCTTAAGATGGATTGCGTTTTAAAAACATAAAATACCTATGGATAAAAGATTTTATATATTTTCTGCCCTTGGAGGCCTCATCTCATTTGTCATTATTACAGCATTGTTTTTTCTATCAGGCTTTCTTTCTTTTGTACCCCTGGTAAATATCTGTTGTGGCTGTCCAATATGCTTTATCAAAATGATATTACCTGGCATCGTAGGAGCTGTAACAGTTTTAATCGCTACCGGCCATCTTGATTATTTAAAAGGTGCTGTCAGCGGCACTATCAGTGGGGTTCTGTCTGTAATAATATTAAACCTGCTATTTGTGACACTTCTAATAGTTGTTTTAGTCACCGGTACAGGGGCAATTGCCTTACAGGAGCATAATATTAATCTGGAACAGTATGCTTTCGGAGTAACTATATATATCGTTATTGCCACACTGTTTATACTTGGTAGTATTTTAATTACGGCTGCATTTAGTGCATTTTCAGGTTTTCTCTTTGCTGTAATCTATCAGGCTGCCCACAAACCACGTTAAATAGCAGTTTTAAAGCTTTGAGTGATGCATAATGACACCTTTATAAAGTCATATTGCTTAAAATTAGTTCCCCGGAATCAGGTAAATGCTTTACGGCTAAATTATAATTAAATTGCAAGGCTTTTTTTAAAGGTATGTCTTGCTTGAACTACACCACACGCACCTGATATTTTTACACATTAAATTAAAAGGGGGATTTAACTCAAATGTTTATGAATACAAATTTTAATACCAATAAACCTGTAAACCCTGAACAAAATCAACCAAACAAACAGGATGATAAAGTTAAAAGTGAAGAACAGTTTGACTTTAAGAAAAATGAACCCTCAACTGGTCCGGCAGGGAAAAAAGGTGACAAAACCACAAAAGGAGCACCACAAATATCATCTACCATGTTATCCGTTCTTAGTGCGCTTGGGCTATCATCTTCTGGATCAAAAGAATCAGATTATTCAGCAGTAATGAGCAAAATCGAAACCCTTAAAGCTATTACAACAGACGAAAGCAAAAAACAATATTACGACAATCTCAAACAAACATACTTGAATGCATATTCAAACATGAAATAATAACAAGCTCTCTTTGTAAAACTTTTACCGCTTGTATAAGCGGTATTTTTTTGGTCTTTAGCGGTATTATTGCAAAACCTGCGGTTTTTATTGCCAGCTTCTTTTGATGAAAACTATACTAAACGATATCAAAGAATTAAACAATTCTAAAATTATCCACTGAAATCTGATTACTTATGACGTTTGTTATATTTTTGTGATAAAAATATTTCCGGGTATTTAATGTTCTTTATGTATTCAAGAATGGAGTATAAGCAGCTATGAAAAAACTAAACACCCTGATGATTACTTTAAGTAGTTTTTTAATAGTATTTTTTACCTGTTTTGTTGCTAATGCTCAGGATATTACTAAAAAACCTGCTGATTTCTGCTACCTGAAAGAAGCTATACCCGGCATAATTCTTGATATACGTTATAAAACATCAAATAACTTTCTCGGTAGACCCGTAAAAGGCTACAAAAACGCCAGGTTAATTCTAAGCAAACCTGCAACTGAAGCCCTTGCAAAGGTTCAAGAAAATCTTGAAGAAATGGGACTTACACTAAAAATCTTTGATGCCTATCGACCACAATCTGCTGTTAACGATTTTGTTGAATGGGCAAAGGATATCAATGATACAAAGATGAAAAAACAATACTACCCTGATGTTAAGAAAGAAAACCTGTTTACAGACGGCTATATTGCAGCACGCTCAAGCCATAGCAGAGGTTCAACAGTCGATTTGACTATAGCAGGCTACGATAAAAAAGGGCATCCTCAGGATCTTAACATGGGCTCAGGGTTTGACTTCTTCGGTAAAAAATCTCACCCTGACTACAAAAATATACCCTATCAAGCACGGGCTAATCGTTTATTATTAAGAACTTTAATGATCCAGCACGGGTTCAAGCCGCTAGAAGAAGAATGGTGGCACTTTACATATGAAGATGAGCCTTACCCTGAAACCTATTTTGACTTTCCACAGGAATAGCTACCCAGCGTATAAATGATCATTTTTTTGTTGCACAAAAACCTATTGTTCATTCTGAATGTATAATTTTGTAATTATATCAGTAACTTTATCATAATTAATAGTAGCATTTTCAGAAACGTTAAGCATTATAGTTTCTCTCAATGTCTCGAGTCTTGGTATATCTTTAAACTGAGCATTCTTTTCTAGCTGAATATATGAACCATCATAGCCTTTTGAGCTCATTAACTTAAAATATTCTTCTTTAAATTTGCTAAATTGAGGTGCATTGCCTGACTGTTTCTCTTTCTTTGCCTGCCCTGTCAGCTTATTAACATGCTCTAAAGCAGCTCTGGCATAAGCTTTTTCCTTTTCATTAATGCCATTAGATGCAATATGAGATAATAAAGCTACAGCCTGTTTAGTAGCTATCTTTTTCAGTCCTACAATTATGGCATTTCTTATATCTGTATCAGTTTCAGTTTTTAGAATAAGCTCAAATGGGAAAACGGCATTCGGTGTAGCATACCAGCGACCAAGTATTTGAATAGCATTAAGTCTTATATTCTTGTCTTTTGAATTAACGTAATAGTTTAAAATCTGTTCTGAATCAAGATTCTTGCCATAAACAGTAAATAGAAATACAGGCTTATAAATGTTTAAAGGAGTTACATCAAGGTAATCAGCCATTAACTTTAAAGCAGGTTTTGTTTTATAGTTATAAGCTAGGTCTATCAAAAGAGAATAGGTTAAATCATCATCCTTCATCAGCGATTTTATACGTTGAAAGTTTTCTGTAACAAAGAAATAGTTACGTTCACCACCAATATTAATCAGGCTCCAGGCTGACATATAGACTATAAGAGGTGTTTTACTGTTTAAAAGTAAATCTGTTATAAAAGCAGAGGAATTTTTATCCTTTAAAAGTCCAAGTGCTCTAATAGCAAGAATTTTATCATCTGAAGATGCTGTTTTTGAGTCTGTTAAAGCTCTTAAAGCTTTTATGCTGTCTTCTGTTGCCATACTAACTAGAATCTGAAATTCTTCATCTTTTGCCGTGTTGGTTTTAATATCTTTCCAGCTATGATTTTTAATAAACGGCAATAAATCTGCTTCTTCCCTGGCATAACCTGGCATTAATAAAATATTGAAAGATAATATCACTGTCAAAAAACTGATAATGGTAGATTTAAACATCTCTGACACCCTCAAATTCTTAAACTCAAAACGCCATAAGGTTTTTGTAATATTGAATATTGATGTAGTTTTATTTTGTAAACCCTTTTTCCATAATAAATGTTTCACCATCAAATAATCAAGAGGAAGCTCTGATTAATTAAGGCATTACTAATGACACCAATTTCTTTTATCTGAGAACTTTTATACTGATCCTTGAAAGTAATGAATAGATTCCAGATTATAGAGGCCGGGTGTTTTTGCCCGCTGTGCAGGCAAAAACACCCTACTGAATTCTATCAGCATATATTAATTTTTACGTGGAATGGTATAGTTATTTTGAGACCCCTGTTATTATATTTTTCGCCTGAGTGAAGCAAAAGATGTTGAAAAACGTTAACTAGAGAGAGACTTCTAATACTAATCAGGTTATTTGACTTAACTGCCGCCTGTATTGT
Source organism: uncultured Gammaproteobacteria bacterium (assembly GCA_964517135.1). GTDB lineage: Bacteria > Cyanobacteriota > Vampirovibrionia > JBFMGH01 > JBFMGH01 > CAZFBA01. The sequence continues at coordinate 26,954 of CAZFBA010000017.1, read as the reverse complement.
TTTTGGTGAAAGCCATTTTGCCACTTAAGAACCTGATTTTCAAATGGCTTGTTTGCAAATAATTCTTTTTGAGAACGTATATAACGTTTTTTAGTTGCCACACGGTTTAACAGGCCTACTGCTGCTGCCATAAGAGATGTATTAATCAGAAATGCAAGGGCAATAGACCAATTTTTACTTTTAAGATTTTTGGTTTGATTTGTGGTTTCAGCAAATATTTCTTTGTACGTTTTGATACTGTTGCCTGTCGTAAGGTTAGAGCCAAACTTTTTATCGAAGAATTTATAAATCCTTTTTTCAATGGCATCCTGCCCAAAGAACATCATAGGTATAGTAATAGCAAACCTCTGAATGTTTTCCAGAACTTCATATTTGTCTCTTGATGCAGCTAAATAACTTCCGACGCTGACAGGCATTATAAGATATCCAAATTGTTTAAGTGTTGCATTATTTCCATTAAAATCAAGTTTTTTGATAAGACCATTAATAAACGGTTCTGCTTTTTTAAATATAGTCGGGTTTTTGGCCAGTGAAATAAACCCGGCCGTAACAGTTAAGCCAGTTATTGTTATTGCTCCCAGTTTTTTTAACAGTTTAATAGAGTTTTGCCTGGCTTTTTCTTCTGCTTTAATTTTTTCAGACCTATTTAAACCTTTGCTCTTTGGTTTATTATTACTTTTTTTAAGGTTAACAACTTTTATAAATTCTTCTTTACCTGTTTTTTTAAGGGTAATAAGATTTCTGATAGGTGCTATTGCATAAATCAAAGGCAATAGAATACTAAAAGAAGCACCTATACGACCAACTTTTGCCAGTTTAATGTTTCTAACTTTATCTATTGCTTGTTTGTCAAGAGTTTTAATGTTTTGAGCAATTTCTTTAGAGCTGTTTTTAAAGACTTTAGAAAAGATTTTTGAATTTAATATTGCAATTGGCGCAATAGAAAAATAAAATATGGCAGATTCAGCTAGTTCAGCAAATGTTATTTCTCTGGCTTCATCAACACTTCTGGATACTGCTAGCTTTGGCACAAGGCACCCACCTGTGTCACGCATAAATAATGCCATAGAAGCATCCGTTTCCATTGTTTTAAAAATACTGGTTGCCAGAGAAAGCTTATTCATCCCATTTTAACTTTTATTATTAAATATAAACAAAATAAGTTTTGATATAACTTACAGATAAAGGATTTTAGCCTGATTGTAGAATTGACTAATCATAAACCAAATGAGAAAAACTCTCAATTAGTTTATGATTAGTCTTTACAATTCTTAATATAAAACTGATGTATAACCTGAAAAAGAGACTTTTAGAATTGTTTAATTTTTTATGTCGTTTAGTTTTGGTTTCTATTTTCTCACACTATCTCTTAGTCCACTTCGGTGAGAGTCTTTTATTTCTTACTATACCAGGCTATAAAAAGAATTAAATAATTCTAAAACACTCGCCATTTATCCGCTTTAATATGATTACTTATGGCGTTTATTATATACATTAATCTTTTATCTTCAGTGCTTGTTTTCACTTAAAAAAAATGTATTACGGGTCTTAATGCTTGTTTTTATGCTTTCATTTGTGTATCCTGTCTTTATGCAACTCTTTAGCGTAGTGTGAACAAAATAAACCCTTTATGTAACAATCTTTAAAAGAAATGGTTTATTTCATATCTATGATTGTGCTAGTATTAATTGCCTGTAATAAGGTATGAATTTATGGAGGTGTAAATATAACTTTGAATACTTACGAAATGATTTACTGTTTCAGGCCAACTCTCGACCCAGATAGTGTCGAAGCAGCAATAAAAACCGTTGAGGATTACATTTTAAATCTGAATGGCAAAATATTAAAAACAGAAAAAATAGGACGAAAAAAATTAGCCTATGAAATAAATAAATTCAGAGATGGCTTTTATGTTGAATCCATTTTTCAACTTGAAGCTGATAAAATAACAGCTCTGAGAAGAAATTTGAAACTGAATGAAAATGTTATTCGTGAAATGATCCTCAAAATGGATGAAAAAAAGGTTGAAAAGGCACTTGCCACTGCTGCACCAATAGCAAGGCCTGTAAAAGTGAGAGAAACCGTTAACAACAAACAATAATGGGAGCCAAAATGAGTATAAGCAAAGCTGTCTTAATGGGAAAAGTAGTTAAAGATCCTGAAAAGCGCTTTACACAAAACAATATCTCTGTAACAACTTTTACTGTTAATGTGATGACCTCAAAAAGTGAAGGCCCTAATCTGGTCAGGGTTATCACCTGGAGGAAACTTGCTGATACCTGTGCAGAAACAGTTAAAAAAGGGCAAACAGTCGTTATTGACGGCAGATTACAAACCAATAGCTATAAAGACCAGAGCGGCATAGATAAAAAAGGCATTGAACTTGATGCAAACAATGTTGAAATTATTCAGTCTGTTAAAGATCAAAAAACAGGAGCTGATGAAATAGAGGATGATATACCGCCTCCATCAGCGGATGATTATAATATAACTCCCGATGATCTCATCGATGAAGAAGAAATACCATTTTAGTTCTATAAAGGAGAAGTTGATAAAATGTCAGATGCTCGTAGAAAAAGAAAAACCTGTAATTTTTGTGCCGATAAAGTAACTTTGATTGATTTTAAAGATGCTCCAAAGCTCAAAAAATACCTGACAGAAAGAGGCAAGATTTTACCAAGAAGAATAACAGGCAACTGCGCCCTTCACCAGAGAATGCTCACCAGAGCTATTAAACGTTGCAGGCAACTTTCGCTTGTTGGCTATATTCTAGAGGGATAGATAAAAGATAGAAAAGTTTTTAAATCCTCCTTTGCTCACTGACAGCCAGAGGAGGATTTTTTGTTGTTGAATACGGGCTTTATAACTGCCTGCAATCAATAATCTAAAACTGGTATAACCAGCTCAATTAGGTTTATAAATAAATATTTGATAATAATAATCTTCATTAAGGGCAAACCGGGTGGAGATTATCTTCTCTATACTATAATTTTGATGTATCCAGCTGTTTAAATCACTGCAAAAGTCTTCACCAAAAGCTTTGATTCCATATGAGTTTCTTTTTATATTTGATATTATAATATATTCTGGTTTTCTATTTGTTAGATCGTTTATTAGCTGGCATTCTGCTGATTTATTGCCTTTAAACCATGCTGCATCTGTGTAAAAATATCTCGAAGGGCTTCTGGTTTTAGTAAAATAATAATAAAAACTCTCTTCTGGTATAACATAAATTACTTGCCCTTCAACAGTATTGCTTCTCAAAAAGGTAAGCACGCTTTCCAGGTATTTACCCAGAGAGTTTTCTACCATAATAAACCCTCTATCACCGTATTTTAGCTGATAACTTTTCTTAATGTATAACCCGGTAGAGGTAAAGAGAAAAAAGCATATTATCAGGAAAAACAGCACATTGACTGACTGATGCAATTTTTGTGTATTAAAATAAGACTTTAGCCACTCAGGAATAATTTTTTTAAAGAAATATATTAGTATAATTAAACCCACTGGGAGATAATAAATACCATAAGTCTCAAGGCTTAAGAATAAAGGGCTTCTTAAAGATATAAATATGCTGAAAATACAATATAGAAATAATATCTTATGCTTGATATCTCCTCGAAGTTTTCTATAAGAAATAATAGCAACTATTAGTATAATAAAGTTAGTGCCAGCAAAGAATTTCATAAAGTTTTGTCCGGTGAAAGCCGCAACTATTCTGGCTGCCCCCGGAGATAAATAAAGCCACCCGCAAAAAGCCATTAGAGCAAGAGTTGTTATAACTAAAGGAAGATAAAGACTTTTCTGACGGTATATTTGATAGAAATATGCCAGCAAAATTACTGCTGAAGAAATAAAAGCAAAAAATGCAAAGAAGAAAACCCCTGCTGTTACAGATTCAAGTGTAATACCTGATCTGATGAAATAATGATGATAATGTTCAAGAGAGTTTATTGCCTCTACTGGCATAACTATTGCAAGTATATTTGAATAGCCGGCTGGCACAATAAACAGCCAGTAAGGTATAACAGCTATTGCAGCAAAAAGAATGATTGGTAAAATATATATTTTTAAAGACGTTGAGATAAAAAATCTGGAGAATATTAAGTAAAAAAGCCATAATAGACTTACTGCAACAGCAAATTCATGTTTTGTTAAAAAGGTTAAAGCACTTAATAAAGCTGCAAAATAAAGTATGTTGTTTTTTTGAGATTTAAAATGATAGACAAAGCAGGCCAGAGTAGCAATAGCAAAAAAGCTGCCATACGAGGCTGATGCTGTGTAAGTAAAAATATAATTTTTCAACGTTGGAAAAAAGGCACATACAAAGAAAAAAAGCAGCACAACAACTACAGAAGACTTTATAGAAAGAATTTGCCTTGACAAATAATATAGTATCAAACTATAAAGCAAAGTCATCAGGCCGTTAATCAGATAAAGAGGTATAAGGTTAACCCCAAAAAGACTGAACAATACTGCATAAAGACAGGGTATGAAAGGGCCAAAGAGGTATGCTAAATCTTTATAGAGAACAGCTCCTTCCAGCATCTGGCTCGCAATAAAGGGTTCTCTAAAACTGTCTATGATAACCAGCCCCCAGCGACCAAATGTTAATACATAGAGCATTGTAAATATAAGTATAATAAGCAATACAGCTTTATTGTCATCTTCTATAATGATTTTTTTTAGCAAGCCGCTTTTACTTTCTTATTTTGTGTTTTTGTCATTATATTTGATCAATCTGATAGTATTGTCAATATCTTTCAGAAGTAGAATTACCCGTTTTCAAAATTTACAAAGTTAATATGCAGGGTAAAGGGAAGTTAAAAAGGTCAAAAAGAAGCCTTGTTAAAGTTCTGAGAGCGCCAGCCCGGTATGAATTTGCCCAGAACTACAGGCCTGTTAGCCCCTGTGCATTCAGGAATATTACCCGGCAGCCCGTGGTAAGAAACAAATGCCAGAATAGCAAAGCTAATAGCTTCTTTAAACTTATTAGATATGCCAAAATCTTCGTGAGTTTTAACAGGTATGCTTCTATCAAGATAACGATTAAGACAGTCAAGCAGAAATAGATTATATGCACCTCCTCCGCCAATTATGACAGCATCAGGCAAATAGTATGGCAGAATAAAATCTCTGTAAGACTGTGCTATTACCCTGGCAGTTAATGCTGTTACGCTTGCTATAGTGCATTCAGCTGAATTTAGAGGGTAATTGTTGATATATTTTTCTATAAAATTTAAATTAAAAAGCTCTCTGCCGGTTGATTTGGGAGGTTGAACCCTGAAATAAGGCTCATCAGCAAGTATTCTATCAATCCAGTGTTCATCGATATGACCTGCACTGGCAATTTCTCCATCTATGTCATAGTCTTTATCAAAGTATTTCCTGACAAGAAGATCTATTAAAGAATTGCCGGGGCCGTTATCAAAAGCGAAGTAACGGTTATCTCTTCCCAGAACCGTTACGTTAGATATGCCACCGATATTTTGAACCAGCATAGTTTTTCCGGTATCAGCAAAAAAGATTGCATCAGCAAAACATACCAGAGGCGCCCCCTGTCCCCCCGCAGCAATATCGGCAGGCCTGAAATCAGCTACTGTTGTTATACCTGTTTTCTGTGCGATTACAGAAGGTTCTCCTATTTGCAGTGTACTGCGAACAGGGTATCCACAAAATATTTCATCAGAAGGCAAATGGTATATAGTCTGTCCATGCGAGCCAATTAGTGATATGTCAGCGATATCCAGATTGCATTGATCGCATATGCTCAGTGCTGCATCGGCCAGAAGGCCACCAATAATAAAATTAAGGCTGCATAAATCCTTTAGAGGTATATCTCCATCTGTAATCACTTTATTTAGAACGTCTTTTACTTCAGAAGGGAAAGGATAAAGATCAGCAGAAAGGCATTCAACATTCAACGCAGGTATGCCCGGAAGTTTAAAGTCTTTTTCTTGTTCAAAATTAATCTTAACTAATGCTGCATCAATGCCATCCATTGAAGTGCCTGTCATTAAGCCTATTACCAGCTGTGTTTCAGGTTTCCTATCAGGCTTTAAGCTAGATAAATGTTGCATAAGCCTCAATGCTAAAATTGTGAATGTTTTTCACAAAAGAACCTTTAACTTCTTCCAGAGTAACGCAGGTCAGGCGTTTATTGGTTCTAATTTCCTGAACAAAGGTTACCTCTGCGGGTGAAATATGAAATCTTTGCCCCTCAACAAGGTTTAGCTTATATTCTGCAGGTAAAAGCTTTATAGTATTGCTATCAATATATTCGTATTCAGAATTTATGTACCATCTGCGGCCTTTATCGGCTTCGCCATCGTGGAACCAGCCTGCTATATTGACTTTGTCTCCGTAAGATAATATTTCACCCAGACCCCCGCATCTTACAACGTCAGGTGCAGGCTGCAATTCACCTGCAGCAGAGAATATAAGAAGGGTGGTTGTGTTTACTCTAAAAGGTCTGTCCATTTCTTCGTTCCAGCGCCAGACGCCAAGCACAAAGCCATCAATAGTTCCGCCTACTGTTACCTTTATATCCAGCTCTGCTGCGCTGTAGCCTTCCGGGTCAAAAAACATGTCTTTTGTTATTTTCTGGTTACTCCCTATTCTTGGGTTTTGATTTATAGGCAGTTTAAAGGTTTTCACGATTTGATCCTTTCCCTTTATCTGTTAATGAACGCTTCCGGCTAAACCACCCCCGCAGGGCACACCGGATTCAACACGATATTCAATTATAACAGCATTTTAGTTTATTTAAAAATGAAATTTTCTTAGCAGATGTCTGGTATTTTTAAAATATTAAGAAAAATTAAATATTCTTGCACGCAAAAAGCCCCTCATAAAAGCCTTTTGGCGTTAGCATTTTATTACAACGCTTTTTTTGACAGGATTATAATACCGCATCTACACTATTATTAGCTAATTAGGACTTTTTTCAACAGAACATTAAAATTTGAATTCAAGTTTGAACATAAATTTGAAAATGAGGAGCAGGGGATGATATTAAATAAACGCAACACCACTATTTTAGCATCATTAATAATTTTATTATGCTTTACACCACAGGCTTTTGGGTTTAATTTAGAATCAGCACAGGCCTATAACAAGGCCCTTGACCTTTACATTAAAGGAAACACTACTGATGCCATAAAAGAATTCGAAAAAGCTGTCAAACTAGATCCTGAATTTGCTGATGCCTATTACAACCTGGGTAGTATCTACAGGTATACAGGCGACCTTAACAAAGCAGAAGAAGCATTTCAGAAGGTATTAAGCATTAATAACAATGATACAAGCGTCAATTATGATCTGGGACTGATATATATTCAGAAAAAAGACTATAAAAAAGCTCTTAGCTTCCTGAAACTGGTAAACCAGAGATCAGATAAGTATCGTGATGCTCAACTAAAAATAAAAACACTGACCGAAGAAATGAAAATCAATGACATAGTTGCAGATTCAGGTTCAGCAAAAGATACAACAGTTGTTGCCCGTAAAGAAATAACTAAAAATGAAACCATTTCTACTGATAAAACTAAAACAGAAAATAATATAACACTAAAAAATAATGATAAAGAAAATATTGAAGATAAATTAACTGTTGAAATTACTGAAAACAAGAATGTAGCTTCTGCCAAAAGTGATAAAAAACCTGCTGAAAACACTAAAAGTATGTCAAAAAGAGAAAGAGCGCTTATGAGCAAAGCTCTTGCTACTAATGAATTTGTTGAAAAAGAAGATAACAGAATAAAGGAAGAAACAATAGAATCTGAAGTTATTACCAAACAGGAAACAACAACAGTATCTACAGCTAGCAAGACCCAGAATACTGATAAATTCTGGGAAAAATATTCTACTGCCTCTTCATCACGAACGCCCAATAACAATCAATACCAGAAAAAAGAAACAGAAGAAGAAAAAATAGCTGTTAGCTTTATGTCTATCGAAGATACCAGCAGCAGTGGAAAGCTTACAATTAGTCCTAAAAGTACTCTTGAAAAGGTCAGTCAGGTTAGCTATAGCAGTAAACCTGTTGCCAGAAGCGCAGTAAAGACTTTCGCAAAAGGTTTTAATGGCCCTACTGGAATAGTCAGCGATAATAATAATAACGTGTATGTTGCTAATTATTCAGAAAATATTATCTATAAAATATCACCTTCAGGTCACAAAAGTGTTTTTGCCAAATCTGAAGATATTAATGGCCCTATTGGCCTTGCTATCGACCCTGTCGGAAACCTTTATGTAGCTAACTATCTTTCAAACAGCATTGCCCTTGTTGATAAACAGGGTGATACTTCAACCATAGTAACAGGCTTAAACAAACCATATTACCTGTATTTTGACAATAATGACAGCCTGTTTGTTTCTGAGCAGGAGACAAATACTATTTCAAAAATAAATCTGGCTGATAGAAGGGGGTCAAGATAGCTAATGACGTTTACTGACCTTGATAATGAGCTTATTTCACAGCTTCAAGAAGATAATTTTCTCGATTTCAACAGAAGAATAGAACCTGCCTTTGCCGGTATACTCTCTAACGGTGAGGCTATACTGATTGATAACAGCAAAAACTCTTATAAATTATCTTCTTTTGCCTATCAGCTTGATCTTGGTAACCGTGACCTGAGAAAATACGATTTTAAATCGTGCGATCTCAGATATTCAAAGCTAAACGATACTAACTGTCAGGATGTAAACTTTGAAAACAGTGTTCTTGATTTTATTAATTTTAAAAATGCCAATCTTTCAGGGGCTAAAATGAATTCTTCAAGCCTGGTGTATACAAACATGGCTAATGTCAGTCTTAAAGATGCCTCATTTAATAATGCTGAGTTGGTTCATACAAACTTTATCAAGAAGATTATTACCCATATATCAGAAAAAGAGGCACAGGTAGAGTATGAAGGTAGTGACTTAAGGAACATTCAGGCAGTTGAATCTATTATCAGCAATGTAGAGTTCAGACTTTGCAACCTTAATAATGCTAATTTTACTGGAAGCATAATAAAACAAACTGTCTTTGACGATGCATACCTTGAAAATGCCTGCATAAGCAACACTATTATTAAAGATGTACGGTTTGAAAACTATAGCCTGCTTGAAAACCTCTTTATGGAAGGTGCTAATGTAAAGTCTATAACTATAAAAGATTGTCATTTTTATAATTGTAGCTTTGCAAATACACTGTTTTTCGACCTGAATATTGAAAATTCTCTCTTTGAGAACTGTAATTTCTATAAAACCCGGTTTGTCAATTCAGATTTAAGCAGAAATGACGGTATTTTCAAGAACTGCAACTTTCTAAAAGCCAGTTTTAACAATTCAAGCGTAAATTTCGAGAAAACAAAATTTGCCGGATGTACATTTAAAGGCAGTCAGCTAAAAGACTGCGAAATTTTTGTTTTGGATAAAGAAAACGCTCAAAAATACCTGCCTGAAAATATTGAAATAACTTCACCCACCATTGAATTAGCCTCAATACTGTATGAGAGGATTTCAAAAATAGCAAAGGCAAAAGCCAGAATCTAAAAGGCTAACGCATATTACCTACAAGCTGTCTAACATTATCTGATATCCACGGGAAATATGAATATTTGCCCAGCAATGCTGTAATGGCAAAATATAATACAATAAGGCTAAATAAAAGGTGAATAATAGACATATCACCAAATACAACCATGGTCAAGAAGCCTACAATTAGGGCTACAACATCTCCTGCAACAGGTATAAGTAAAGCATATTTTAAAAATATACCTATTAATATATTAAAAATTGCCACCAGAACGGTAATAAAGATTGATTGAAAGATGTGATATTTAAGGAAAGTTTTTAAGACGCCTTTTTGTAGCGATACGACAATAAGCCATACAAAGCCTACCAGCCCCATTGTCATATAAGATCCTGCGCTAATAAGCCTGTCAGGCATCGTAGGTACTTCAGAATAACCACCATACGTCATTATTAATTGCCTCCTTTAAGCAGGTTTGAAAGCTCAAAGTATTCCATAGCTTTTTTGGCTTCATTTTTTTTGTGATAAGCCAGTGCAAGATTATTATAGGCCTTTGTTATACTTTTATCAAGAGTTATTGCCATTTCATAGCATTCAATTGCTTCATTGAGAGCGTTTTGCTCTTGATAGATTACCCCTGCATTATAGTATGCACCTGCAAAGCGGGGCTGGGCCTCAATAGCTTTCAGGTAATTATCAAGGGCTGCTTCTTTTTCTTTTAGCTTGTATTGCTTGTTGCCCAGGTTGAAAAATATAAGTGCCTGGTCATAATCAACCTTAAAAGCTTCGTAATAGTTCTTAACTGCTTCAAACGGGTTATCTATAACAAGATATGCTTTGACAAGCCTGTAGAGTGCTTCAGTGTCTTCAGGGTTAGTGCTAATATAGCGGGAATATTCTTCTATTGCCCTGGTATATTCACCTACTTCAAGGTATGTATTGCCAAGCATCAGGTGAATTTCTTGCATTTCAGGGTTTATAGCAAGTGCTTCCAGTAGAAATTCTTCTGCTTTTGGAAATTTACCTATGTTATAGTAGCAAACTCCTGTATAATAACTGGCCTGGGGGTAGTTGTTATCTATCTTAAGTATCTTTTTAAAGTGTTTTATTGCCCTGTCGTAGTCTTTTTGTTTAAGCAGGGCTTTAGCAAAATAGAAATTAATTTCTGTATCTTCGGGCTCTTCTTTTACAGCCTTTCTGTAGTGGGTTATAGCTTCTTTCAGGTAGCCGGTTTCTTCGAGTGTAATAGCCATATTAAAGTTAGCCATAAAATTTTGAGGATCCAGTTTGAGGGTTTTGCGGTAATAATCAATAGCTTCTTCAAACTGGGCGTTATCTGCCAGTGTATTACCATAATTAAGGTATGCCGGCATATAGTCAGATTTGATTTCAATGGTTTTTTTATAGTTAATCAGTGCATTTTCTATGTCGCCCATTTTTGCACAGGTATTGGCAAGGTTAAAATATATGCTATAGTTATCTGGTTCCAGTTCAAGTGCAATCTCAAAGCACTGTATGGACTGTTCAAATTCTCCTTGGTGGGCCAGATTGACTCCCTGAAAGACATAAGCCTGCACATTGTTTTCAGACATATTTACTATAGGTATATATTTCTTAATTTCTTCCGATGTTTCACTATCTCCTTTGAGTATATCAGCAAGTGAATCTATGAGACTGTCATAATCTACTTCTTCCGGGTCATTAAGTTCTGCAAAGGCCAGGTGATCCTGCATTTTGTTGAGTGATTCAACTGCGTCAGAATACAGAAGAAGAAGTTCGTTGTTTTCAGGGTCAATTTTTAAGGCTTTTCTATACCAGCCAATGGATTCTTCAAGCTTGTTATTTGATCTTAAAAGGTTGCCAAGTGACATATAGGCTGTTACATCTTTGGGGTTCATTTCTATTGACTTTTTATAGTTTTCTATGGCTTCTTCATACATCTCTGCATCAAAATATGCATTAGCCAACATTATGTAATTCTGGTTGTCATAAGGGTTAGCAGTAATAGCTTTCTGGTAATATTTAATAGATTCATCATATTTGCCCAGTTCACTCAGTATAATACCTAGACAAAGGTAAGATTTATAATATCCGGGTTCGATAGCGATGGCTTTTTTGTAGCTTTCAATGGCTTCGAATTTCTTTCCCTGTTCAGCAAGGGCGTTTCCAATACAGATATATGATTTATAATCATAAGGATTCAGACGAATAGCTTTCTGATAACTGTCTATAGCCTCATCAAAATTGCGACAGGTTAGATAAGCACTGCCCAGATTAACGTGATTTGATGCAACGTCAGGTGCCAGTTCAATAGCTCTGATATAATGTTCTATTGCCCTGTCATACTGGTAAATTTCAGAATATGTAATGCCAAGATTTGTGTGTATCTCGGGGTTATCAGGGTTCATCCGGGCTACTTCTTTATAAAGGTTAATTGCTTTTTCTTCTTTTCCTATGGTAGCCAGTATATTAGCTAGATTCAGCTTTGCTGATATGTGTTTAGGGTCCAGGTTCATTGCCTTTTTATAATTTTCAATGGCCTTTTCATAGTCACCATCCATAACATAGACTGATCCAAGATTGACATAAACCTGCGCATTCAATGGAGAAACCTGAACAGCCTTATTGTATATATCTATAGCCTGCTCAAGATCACCTTCCATAGCATATGTATTACCTAGAACCATAATGGCATTAAGGTTTGCCGGGTCTTCTTCCACAAGACTTACACAATATTCTATGGTTTCCTGCGATGAGGGGTTTGATTCAAGAAACTTTTCAAGCTTATCCATAAAATGCTCCAGCTTTTAAACTATTTTAAAAATACTTTGTGACTTATAAAATTTTATCCTATAATTATAAAGTATTCACAGGGTAAAGTTGAATTATTCATAAAATTAATCGATAAAACTGGTGAAAGTTATGTTTGAATTATCCAAAGAATCAGCTGTAAAAGAAGTTTTAAAAAAGCGATTTGGCAAAGACCAGCCAGAAGACGTCGAAGAACTGGCCGAAATCAACCTTTGCTACGCTGCTGACGGTGAAATAAATAATCTTGGCATTAATGTAGAACTTAAATTTGATGCAGCCCCTACAGAAAATTATCAGGTCTCTACAGATGGTATTGTTTATTCTTGGGGAGATTCACCCATTATTGATGAACGAAGCCAGCATGTTAAGCTAAGTCTGGAAACTGTCTATAGCAATATGCCTTATGAAGACGAACTTATTGATGACGATATAGAATAGAAACGGTATTAAACCTTGAAACTTCTGGATAAATATCTATTCACTCAGGTTTTATGGGCTTTTTTATTTGGTCTTGGGTTGGTATCTATTGTCTGGATTGCGCCAGAGTTACTTCCAAAAGTTATAAGAGAAGTTGTAGCAGGCCAGCTAACCCCTTTTGAAGGTTTTCTTTTTATAACATATGAGCTTCCTGAAGTAATTGTAAAATCGCTCCCTATGGGTATTCTAATAGGTTCACTTCTCGTTTTCGATAGACTGAGCAAGGATTCTGAAGTGACTGCCCTTCGTGCCTGCGGCATCAGTGTTTATAGAATGCTGGGCTCTATAATTATACTGGGCATCATTGGCAGCATAATAGGGTTTACAGTAAACGAAACACTCGTACCTAAAGCAAGCCTCGCTCAGGAAAAACTCAAATATGATGGAAAACTTGTCAGTAACCACTTTACTTACGTCGATAAGACTAAAGAAGACGTTATTAAACAGGTTATATTGATAGAATCCTTTGATGGAAAGAATATTAAAAATATTCGTATTATAAATTTTAAGCCAGGCAGCGAAACCCGTGAAGGCATTGAAGAAATATTTGCTGCTGAAGAGGCTGAATGGCTTAATAATAACTGGCAACTTAAAAATGGTATAGCCTATAAGCTGACAGAATCAGGGGTTTACCAGAGTACAAACATATTTGCTGAACTTTTTGTCCCTTCAAACAATCAGTCTTATCTTCTGCTAAAAAAATCTCTTAAAAAACCTAAAAATATGAATATACTGGAAGTCAAAAACTATATTGAACTCCTAATGGATTCAAAACACGCAGAAGAAGCCCGCTATTTTAAAGTGCGCTACCACCAGAAATATTCTCAGCCTCTTGCATCTATCATTATGGGTATTGTAGGTCTAATACTGGGTATTCATATGCCCCGTACATCGAGGTTTCTGGGTTATACAGTTGGTATGTTTGTAATACTTTTGTATTATTTTGTCTGGCCACTTTCAATGGCTCTTGGCAACATAGGGGCCTTTCATCCGTTTATTGCTGCCTGGTTGCCAAACTTTTTAGCTATTGTTATCGGGCTAATCATATTGAAATATAAAGATTTTTGATGATTAATGTCAGAATACAAACCCCTTGTTAGGAATTATTGTCATTAAGGATCTGTTTTTACTATGAATCCGTGCAGGCAGTGCCGAAGAGGATAATTTACATTTCTTAATAATAGACATTGCAAATAAGGCAAATTATTGACGAAAAAGCTTGAACTCCTGCATATAGGGATAATACGCATTCTAAATGCTTAACCTCCTCTATTTAGTAATATTTATACTCTCTGTAACGACGTAAAAACACTCTTCAAAAAGAATTTGTGGTCATGCTTCTAGAATTCTAAAAATAGCTATTGTTTAAAAAAATCTGTAAACTTTATAATTATCCTTTTAAAAGCTGATTTATTTAAAAAAAAAATCGATTAAAGTATGAAAAAAGACAAAAATGAAAGAAAAAATTAAAGAAATACTGAATAAAATCCTTGAAAAACTTCCTTTCAAAGAAAAAATTGAAAAGAAGGTAAAGGAATTTGGCGAAAAACCACGCAAAAAGAAAAAAAGTAAATATAAAAAAAAATCACAACTACAAAAAAAGCTTGAAAAAATATTTTCTTATCGGACTCTGGTGCCCGTTTTTGGTGGAATAGTAAGCATTCTGGGTATTCTTTTTTTTGTATACACTGTTTATGACTATTATCACTCTAAAAGTGTTAAACATGATGCCAGAAACAGCATCATTAGAGCAAACCTGCTCTATGGAACCAGATATATGCTTAGAAAAGCAGAAAATGAAAAACTAAGGGGAAAAAGTGTCAGGCGATACATCAAAGAACTCAACGGAATAGATCAATTTGGCCGGCAGCATAAATTTAGCCCCTGTGATTCAAGTGTTACAGCTTTTGGTGAGACAGCAAAGCCTGGCAATGTAACACTCTATATGCCCAATAATTATTATCTTAAGCTTACAGCATACAGTTGTAGTGTTGAGAGAATATCATCTTACTCTATTAAACTAAAAAGGCCGGAAAAAAAGAAGAATACTAAAGCTAAAAAGCCTGAAGATAAAAATAGACCTCCTGTAAAAATTCCTGAAGAGCATTCCAGACAAAATGCACAGCCAGAAGAAGGCCAGAAAACACAAAAAAAACAATAAAGTTAATAAATAGCTTACTATTAAGCTGTTAAGGAGCTAAAAATTCTCCATAGCTTTATTGTTTCTCTTTTGACAGGTATTAGGGGCGACCTGTTGCAGGTGACAGCTTTCACAATCATCTGTGCACGGCTCAATATGTATTGATGTCATACTATCATCGAAATGACTTTTTATATCCTCTTCAATAAGATCACACAAAAGATGCCCCTGGTTTATAGTCAAATTGCCATCAATCATCAAATGAAAATTGATAATCCTTTTAGAACCTGATTTTCTTGTCGCAAACCGATGTATACTGACTATTTCATCGCTATATTTAGCAAGTATATCTCTGATAATCTGTTCCTCTTCTTCAGGCAGGGCAATATCGACAAGGTTGTTAAAGGCTTTTCTTACCAGTTTATAAGCCATATAAGCTATTAGCAGGCCTATTAAAATTGCGGATACAGCATCTATCCATACATATCCTGTAAAAGAGATTATTATAAGAGAAATTAAAACCCCGAGAGACGTAAAAACATCTGTTTGAAGATGCTTTCCGTCTGCCTCAAGAGCAATAGAATCGGTCTCTTTTGCCACTTTAAAAAGATACTGGCTGACAAAAAAGTTAGTAATGCAAGATATAGCCATTACAATGATGCCAAGACCTGTTTGAATATGGTGTATATCATCATCTAAAAGCCTTTGAACAGATTCATTTAAGATGAAAAATGATGCTACAAAGATTAAAATGGCTTCTGCAAGCCCTGACATATCTTCGAATTTGCCATGGCCAAACTTGTGATCTTCGTCAGGAGGTATAGCTGCTATTTTTATAGAGTAGTAAGCTATCAGAGATGCTGCTAAATCTATACCCGAGTGAATAGCTTCAGAGATAATGCCAACTGAACCAGTAATAACACCTGCAATAAGCTTTATAATAACCAGCGATGTATTGGATATTACAGATAAAATAGCTGCAGACTTTTTTCTCTTGACGTTTTTATCCAACTATTGCGCTGTTACCTTTCTTCTTTTCTTTTTAGGGGCATTGATATCCCGCCAGAAGGCCAGTAAAACTGATGCAAAGAAGATACTTGAGTATGTACCGATTGCAATACCAAGTGTCATCGCAAGTACGAAATCTTTTGTTGTTATGCCACCAAAGAAATAAAGAGTTAACAATACAAAAAGTGTTGTTACAGAGGTGTTTATACTTCTTGCCAGTGTTTGATTAACGCTATCATTACATATCTCATTAAATGATTTTTTCTTGGAAAGGAACCTGGCATTTTCTCTTATCCTGTCGAATACAACAATAGTATCGTGAACACTAAAACCAATTACCGTAAGGACAGCAGTTACGAAAAGACTATCAACCTCTGTGTTGAAGGTCAACCCCAGGAAGGCAAAAATACCAATAACAAATATAGCATCATGCAACAGGGTAATAAGTGCGCATATTGCATAGTCGAGCTGAAATCTAACCGTCAGGTATGCTACAATGCCACCAAAAACAAGTAACAATGCTAACATTGCATTATGTAAAAGTTCTTTGCCCAGTGAAGGCCCAATACCTGTTACCTGAATAATGGAAAAATTGCCGAATTTAGCTCTTAAACTATTGTTTAGATCCTTTGTTTCCTGCTCGTTTAGAAACTTAACACGGAATGAAATAATGGTTTGAACCCTGCTATCGTCGGTTGTTGTTAAGGCGTCTTCTTGATTGCTTTCAGCTGTCGATGTTTCATCTTTAGCATGAGTTTCAGGATCATTTGATTTAGCTTCTGTTGCTGTTGAGTTAGCAGGTTGTGGTTTCTCAGCAGTATTTTTTTCTTCTGTAGCAGCCTGTTCTTTTTCGGAATCAAGTTTTACGGGTTGTTCACTTTCCAGAGCATTTTCAGTTGAGGGCTTTTCTGCTTCACCTCCTGAAATCTTATCAGGATCAGTTGCGACAGTCTCGTTTGCTATATCTGTATTGCCTGTACTTTCTTCTACGTTTTGATGGTTTTCAGGTGCTATTTCAGTGGTCGCATCTTCTTTAATAAGGCTTCCCAATACTTTTGAAGGTTCCTGTATCTGTATAATGGCTCCTGCCTGACCAAACTCGTCTAATACCTTTCGTATTCTTGGTAAATCTTTGACTGTCAATTTTTCTTCAAACCCATACTGAAGAAATGTGCCGCCTGTAAAGTCAATACCCAGTTTAACAGGAGAATGCTCGGGGGTTTTCATCATACATAAAACCATAAAAGCAATACAGGGTATGAGATACAGAGCAGTAATACCAAACCACAGATATCTATATTTAATAATATCTATTATATTTTTGCCTTTAAAGCCTATATTAGCCAATTTGACTCCTCCTGAACCATTTTATTTCTGTCTTTTCTTTAATACGCCGAATTTTGCTCTATCAGCTTTTGTTTCTTCAAACTTTTTGGTTTTAGAGATATCCTCTGCCTTAACTCCGTACAGCCAGGGCTTCTGAAGGTAACCCCCGCCTGAAAACAGGTGCAGAAAAGCCTTTGTGACTGTAATGGCTGTAAACATACTTATTACGACACCAATTGCCAGGGTTAAAGCAAATCCTTTAACCATACCGGTACCCAGTGCAAATAAAATTGCACAGGATATCAATGTAGTAACATTACTATCGAAAATTGATGTAAAGGCCCTGTCAAAGCCAGTTTCAATGGCAGTATACAGGGTTCTTCCCAGGCGTAATTCTTCTTTAGTTCTTTCAAAAATAAGTATATTGGCGTCAACGGCCATACCTATAGACAGTATAAACCCTGCAATACCTGCAAGTGTCATCGTTACAGGTATAGCTATAAAGATTGCAAAAACAAACAGGCCATATAATAGCAATGCAATATCTGCAACAACTCCAGGCAACCTATAGTAGGCCAGCATAAAGATCATTACCAGTCCCAATCCGTACATGCCAGCCAGCCAGCTTTTGTTTATAGAGTCTTCGCCAAGTGTTGGGCCGACAGTATTTTCTTCAATGATTTCACCTGCTACAGGCAGAGCTCCTGAGTTCAAGAGGTCAACCATCTCTTTTGCTTTTTCAAAGGTAAAATCACCTGTAATCTGTCCTCTGCCTTGCGTTATAGGCTCATTAACTGTCGGGGATGAAATGAGTTCGTCATTAAAGAATATTCCCAGGGGCTTATTGACGAGCTCAGTAGTAAGTTTTCCGAACTTTTTAGCCCCTTCAGAGTTGAGTTGAAAGTCAATTTGCCAGGATCCGGTTGTGGGGTCAGAGCCAACTATTGCTTTACCGAGATCCCTGCCGGTAACACCTGTTGAAACCCACTCAACTGTGCCATCTTCTTTAGGTTCAATCTTTTTAAATTCCAGTCTGGCAGTTTTACCAATATATTCTTTGGCTTTTTCAGGGTCAGAAAAGCCGGGTAGTTCGATCATAAGTCTTTTTTCGCCAATAGGTTGAACGACCGACTCTGATACACCCAGAGCGTTAACTCTGCGCTCCATAGCAGCCTGAAATGCAGACATGATATCCGGGGTTATTTTCGGCACCTCTTTTGAAGTCTGCGCTTCGAGTACTACTCGCACTCCTCCCTGGAGATCTAACCCCTTAATAAAGGGTTTGGTAGATATAATCCAAAGTGAAATAATGGTTAATATAATAATAACAACTAACTTAACATTCTGGACTTTCATTTATACACTACCACCTATCTTTTCGTCACTATTCTAAAACTTATTAATCCCGTAGCAAAGCATCAATTCAATGACACGTTTCATTTTAGAATTATCTCTAAATATGGCCACCTTTGGCAAATAAAATAATTGATGCAGTGAACAACCGGGCTAATTTTTTGCAAGTTTATCCTCAAAATGCCTGTGTTTACTTGATATTTTATACGTTAATGTTTTGTAAGAAATTTTTATTTAAGGGTAGTATTTTTAAAAATATGACACATTTAGCTAAAGACTCTTTATAAGGTATATTTAAGAATTATATTTCTATCAATGCCTGCTAAAATGGATTTAAGAGGTGTTAGTCTGGCCTGAGGCAATAAAGAAAACCATGATGCGATATAAAGAAGACATGACCATTACCATAGCAGGCCTGATTGGTTATTCTTATAGTTGCTTTAAAACGCCACAATTCTTTTCCAGTAAGTTTATCGATAGCATAAAAATACTTATCATCAGAGCCTGTGTAAATTGTATCTTCGTGAATCAGTGGTTTAGGGTATATAGAATCACCTGCCTTAAATCGCCAGTGTTCTTTGCCGGTTATAGCATTGATGCAATAAAGTATCTCTTCTCTGGAACCAATATAAATAAAGCCATTGTCATATGCAGGAGGTGAATCATACTCACTGCTAAAGTTAAATTCAAATGCCCAATTTGATTTACCGTTGTATTTATTGATAGAATAAAGTTTATTACCCTGGGGATGTATGTATATGCTGTCTCCCCCGATTGCTATTTCGCTTGTAATTCTTTCTTCAAAGGTATTTTCCCAGAGTATTTTTTGAGTTTTTAGGTCAAGGCAGTAGAGATTGCCTCTAACAGTACCAAAATATATTGATTTGCCGTCAGTAGCAGCTTTTGCTTTTATGCCGCCATTTGTTTTGAATTTCCACAAAAGGTTGCCAGTTTCAGAATTAATAGCATAAAAATAGCCATCATAAGAGCCAGTATAGATAGTTCCATCGTAATAAACAGGAGAAGAGCTCACAACACCTTCTGTTTTATACTTCCATTTTACATCTCCAGTTGTAGCATCAAGGGCATATATATTTTGATCGGCAGAACCAAAATAAACATGGTCATTACCAATATCCGGGCTGGAAAATATGTAATCTTTAGCTTTGAAATGCCATTTTTCATATCCATTATTAGCGTCTATGGCAAGGAATTTGCCTTCATGGGTTCCAAAATAGATTGTTTCATTATGATAAGCAGGAGATGAAGAAATGTTTTGTCCCCCAGCCCAATATTGCCAGACCATTCTTTGAGTATCAGAGTCTGGTATAACAGGCACGCTGAGATTTTTAGGTGGTTCACATGCTGTCAGAAAAACCATAGCAGTTATTAGCAATACATATGTATTAGTTACGATGCTGTTCTTATCCATTTTGATATCTCTCGAAAGCTTAATCGCTTGCCATACATAAGGATGCCTACTCTAAAAACTCTTGCAGACATCTTTATAACTAAATATATAAAAGGAACCAGTATTAAAATAGTTATCAATACATCAATCATATCCAGTTTGTTAGTAGAAAGTCTTACCATCATTGTTACTGAAGAGGTAAAAGGGAAATAAGACATTATGCGAGAGAGTATTCCATTCGGATGGAGAACTATAAGCGGCATAAAAAGAAGAGGTAATACACTTATAGCAGAGCATATACCTGCTAGTTGTGCTGATTGTTTTGAGTCATGCCCGAGAGAACCGATGCCTGCCATTATACTGCCATACAGCAAAAAGCCCAGGATAATATACATAAAGTAAAGAAAGACTGTAATCAGGTCAAGTCTAAAGAATACTGTACCAACTGAGAGTGGTACAGCTATAAAAATAAGCCATACACAGGCCTGTATCAACCCAGCTGCACCCAGGCCAATCATTTTACCTGTTAAGAGTTCTTCAGCGCTGACAGAAGACAATAATATTTCCATAATACGGTTTTCTTTTTCTTCAGAGACGCTCTGTAAAAGGTAGCTTGAGGGTATGAAGATTGTTAACATCATTATACCGCTGGCCAGATAAGGTATCAGCAATGATCCCCAGAATTTAATATCATCTTCAGGGCTTATTACGCCCTGGTTATCTAGAATATAGTGGTTAAGGCTAACAGGATCCTGAATTCTGTTTAATATAATGGGTGATACTTTATCAGTAAGTAAAGAATGCCTCATAGCCCATCGTAAGAAATAATCTCCACCGGTAAAGATCTTGGCACTCCTTGAGTATGACCTTATTTCACCTTCTTCAACGTATGTTTTAGGGATATAGTAAAGTACATGTATCTTATTTTCAGCCAGGTCTTTTAATCCGTCTTCATAATTGTCGTATTGATAGATTTTAAGGTTCTTAAGAAACTTTTTAATAATAGGTTTTAGAGTGCTTTTGTCTTTATCGATCAGGTTAATACCCAATATATCTGGGTTGACAAGGTCTTCAATGTTATTTGATTTTATAACATCAGCCTTATCAACTATACCGATTGAATTGATATTGTGTGTTATTTCACTGGCAAGAAAAACCGTATGCAGTAATGACAGTGAGCCAATGAATATAAAGAATAGCGGTATACCAAATGTCACAATAAGAAACATTTTTTGCCTTATTGCTGTTAAAAACTCTCTTTTAGCTATTATCAGTGTTTTAGTTGTAATCATGTTCACTTACCAGCTTTATAAATATATCTTCCAGGGGTATTAACCTCTTCTCTAAGTGTTCTATAGTGGCATTCTGGTTGATAATTTCTTTTATCAGTTTGGTTGAAGTAAAGCCATTTTTTAAAACGAGATGGGTTTTTCCCTGCAATTCACCTATTATTCGGTCTATTGATTCAATTGAAGAATAGTCTGCACTGGATTTTATTAGCAACTCATTTTTAGAATATTCTTCTCTAATTTGCTTTAACGGACCATTAATAACTTTTTTGCCTTTGTTGATAATCAAGACAGTATCACAGAGTTCTTCTACCTGGTTCATCTGGTGTGTTGAAAGAACAATAATTCTGTCCTGTCTTTTGAGTTCGGCAATTAGTTCTTTTGTGATCCTTGCATTTAGTGGGTCAAGGCCGGAAAAAGGCTCATCAAGAATAACAAGTGAAGGCTCAAACATAATAGTAGCAACAAATTGAATCTTTTGCTGCATCCCTTTAGAGAGTGTGCTGAGTTTTTGATCCTTATACATTTCCATATTAAGCCTTGATAAGAAATATTCAGAGCTTTCTTTAGCACTTGATTCGTTCATACCTTTGAGCATAGCCAGATAAACCAGTGTATCAAGCACTTTCTGGTTTTTATACAGGCCCCTTTCTTCAGGAAGATAGCCTATTTTATTCTTATCTTCAGGTGTTAGTTTTCTTGATTCAAATTCAATATCTCCCTTATCAGGTTTTATAATGTCAAGCAGCATTCTGATCAAGGTTGTTTTACCAGCCCCATTGGGGCCTAAAAGTCCAAATATTTTGCCTGGTATCAGCTCAAAACTTATATCATCAATAGCGACATTTCGATCAAATATTTTGCTAACTGAATTAACCCTGATCATAATGGTTTTACTTTGTCCAGACTAAATAATCCTTTATTTATAAATCTTTGAACTAATTTTATTATTAATATGCCTGACTTACAATAGATTTATTTATTTAAGCCTTGAGAGCATTATAGAGCATTCTTTGTCATCTGGATCAACTGAAAGGCATTTTTCAAAGTGGTTTAAAGCATCAGGTGTTTTATTTTCGCTTGCATAAGCGAGACCGGCATTGAAATGTGCATCTGTTAATACCGGGTTCAGGCGTATGGATCTTTCCAGATAATCTATTGCTTTTTCATAGTCTTTCATTTTGTAATATATGGTGCCAAGATTATAATAAGCAAGCGTAAAATCGGGGGCTGTTGATATGACTCTATGCAGATAATCAGTAGCCTGAGTAAATTCTCCTGTTTTATAATAGTTTATAGCAAGGTTATACATGATTTCTGCTTTTTCAGGCAGCAGATTTAATGCTTTATTATAGGCATTAATTGCATCATTATGCCTTTTTTGAACTTCATAAAACCCTGCCAGGGTAATGTATCCCCAGGGTTGATCAGGCATAAGTAAGATTGCTTTTTTGTAGATCTTTTCAGCTTCAGTGATCTGGTTTCTATTGTAGAGTTCTTTTGCTTTAAGTATAAGTCTTTTGAACTCAACTTTGAGATCATCATCTTTTTGATTTATTTCAATTATTCTTTTGTCATCAATGTTTACAGTACTGGTATTGTTATTATAAACATTTTTCACAGGCTTTTTAGCTGCTACCTTATTTTCTATTCCGTCAGCAGAAATAATAGTCAGGGCCAGAGATCCATCAGAAGTGTAAGTTGGTTTGGGAGCCAGTGCATTTAAGTTTGTTTTTTTTGATTTGGTTTGAATTTCAAACTGCTCTGCCAACCCGAGTGGCAATAAATTAATTTCTCTGGGTTTTAGCAGGCTCCCTGAATATTCAAAATAATGGTTAGGAGCGCTTTTATTTTCTACTGTATTTGTTATTTCAATGATTTTTGAGCCATCAGGTGCCATTTGCTCGTAATTTTTAAGCTGTCCTGATACAAATTGTCCTTTTGGCATATCTTTTACTGAAGAAATGATGCTATTATTACGATCTTTTCCTTCTATAACAAGCTTATTGGTACTATTGACATTGTCTGAGTTCTCTTTTTCTGGCTCTTTTACAAGTCTTGGCATTTCAACATTATCTGAGTTAAGCCTTTTTAGTAGTTCATCAGCTGGTATGGGCTTATATTCAGGTTCTGGGGGCCTGGTTTCAACTGATACGTTATACTTTTCAACAATGTTTTCAGGCTCTTTTTGGGATGGCTCTTCATAGTTATATGCTTCATTAAAGTAGTTTTCAGGAAGCTGGATACTTTCTTCATTTAGCCTGATTGCATATTTGGTATCAGGTTTCCTTCTGTTGTTAGAATTAAAGCTTTCAGGTATTATCAAATCAATATTTTCTGTGTTCTCAAAACTTATACTTGCTTTTTCATCTTCTTCTCTAACCACACTAAGTGGAGCCTGAACATTTGAATATTCAGGTGAGCTATAAATTTGAGCATTAAGGTCATCTGATTGTTTTGATTTACTGATCTCTTTTTGGGGAGTTTTTTTATCCCGCTTGATCTTATCGTTCAAGGCATTACCAAACCCGTAAGGGGCAGGGTCGCCTTTTTCAGCCACAACAACAAATTTAAAATCTTTTATTTCTTTTAGATCAAAAATAATCCGGGATAAATCTTTATCTATATTTTCTAATGAAACGCTTTTTATATTATCATTATCAAGTTTGTCTTTATCTACAGTATTAATGACGCCTGAATTAAAGTTAGCTCCTTTTAAATCAATAATTAACTCATTTCCTTTTGCGTGAATGTAATATTTAAAGCTGCCCTGAGATTTCAGGTTAATTTCAGTCTTTTTGCCTCCAGATTTATCTATGATAACATCTGTAATCGTTGATGTTTTAAAGGAATATGCAGGTAAAGTCATTAACAAAAACAGTATTAGTGCCGTTATTGTCTTTTTGAACTTCATTTAAACCGGAAAACCTCCTGAAAGAGCGTTACAAAAGAGAAAGAGGAAGATTGTGACTCTTACTATTATAGCAAGCTAAACAGGGCTTTTTCTTATCAATCCGGCACAAACCCTGACATAAAAGGCTAAAAGACTATTAAATTAATTGTTAAGTAAGCTTAAAAAATGCACTTATTGCTATGATGAAATCTTATAATTATTTCAAGACGCAAAGAACAGGAATAATTTAAGAAATTTTAACCTGAAAATGACTTAATATTCACATTCTTAATTATTTATAGAAATAAATTGTAACAGTTCAAAACCTCTATTAAATAAAGAGTTTTGGGACATTAAATGATAAATAATGCAAAAATAATATTAAAATCAGAGCAAATATTATAAAAAAAGTATTGTCTTAATTGTTGCACCGTATATAATTAAAATTATTGTAAAACTATCGTTAGAGGAGAATAGAATGAACAAGGAAGAATTAGTCCAGGAAGTAGCAAAAAGGACAAAAACAACCCAGAAACATGCATCAGAGATAATTTCTTTAACTCTTGATGTAGTTGCAAAAACTGTAGCAAAAGGTAAAAAGGTTACTTTAGTCGGCTTCGGAACCTTTGCACCCCGTAAGCGTGCTGCTAGAACCGGCAGAAATCCTCAAACTGGCGCAGAGATTAAGATTCCTGCTAAAACAGTTCCTGTTTTTACACCTGGTAAACAATTCAGAGAAGTCGTTAACAAGTAATTACCTGATTTCAAAAAGAATTGTAGATTAGAAGACCGCAATTGTTGCGGTTTTCTAACTTTTATACTCGGATTTTGTTATGCAACTCTCTATGTTAATCATATGAGAAGTTTTTCTATTCTAACTTTTTCTTTGCTAATATATATTATGATCAATGATTTAATTAACTGATGTTTGATGTATTACTAATGATGGATTTGTTGTTATAAATTTTGCACTGATTTTTTACCAGGGTTGCAAAAAACATGGAGTATTAATGAATGAAAAGAGCTATTGTAATTGTTATTGACGCCTGTGGGTGCGGGGCATTGCCTGATGCACAAGACTATGGAGATGACCTTAGTTGTAATACACTTGGTAACGTTGCCAGAGCAGTTGGAGGCCTGTATATGCCTAACCTGCAAAAGTTAGGTTTGGGTAATATTATTGATATTGACGGTACACCGCCTCTTGATCAAACTATCGCCTCATATGGCATTATGGCTGAAATGTCTAAAGGCAAAGATACTACTACAGGCCACTGGGAAATAGCAGGTATCGTTCTGGATATACCGTTTAGAACTTACCCTGAAGGCTTTCCGGAAGAAGTAATTAGTAAATTTATCGAAAAAACAGGATGCAAAAAAATTCTAGCCAATATACCCGCATCAGGAACCGAAATTATTAATCGTCTTGGCGAAGAACACCAGAAAACAGGATATCCTATTGTTTATACAAGTGCCGATAGTGTTTTCCAGATTGCCTGTCACGTTGATACTATACCGCTGGAAAAGCTGTATGACTGGTGTAAAACGGCAAGAGAGATACTTGTCGATGAACATAAAGTAAGCAGAGTTATAGCAAGGCCCTTTCAAGGTGCTCCTGGTAATTATAAAAGAATTTCAGCAGCCAGAAGAGATTATTCTGTGCCACCTACCCGATCAACAATTCTTAATAGAGTTCAGGAAATTGGGGGTAACGTTATAGCTATAGGCAAAATAGAAGACATATACGTAAAATCAGGTGTTACGCACGCCATCCATACAGCTTCTAACAAAGAAGGCTTAGAAATCACTCTGAAGGCTATTAAACGAACGCTTGAACTTGATCCTATTGCATATAGCAAGCCCGAAAATCCTCAAATTGAACTAATTTTTGTTAATTTAGTCGATACTGATATGCTTTTTGGACATCGAAATGATCCTGAAGGCTTTGCAGGTGCAATGAAAGAAATTGATAGTTATATACCTGAATTGCTAAATGCTTTGTCTGATGATGATTTGCTCATTTTTACAGCTGATCATGGCTGTGACCCAACTGCAAAAGGCACTGATCATACACGTGAAGCAGTTCCTGTTATAGTATATCACAACAATATCAAGCCTAAAAATCTTGGTACCAGAAAGACTTTCGCCGATGTTGGAGGTACTGTCGCCCAATGGTTTGATATGCCCTGGGTTGAGCCTGGTGTTAATATGCTGAAATAAGCTTATTGCTGGTATCCGGTATCGAGATTGTTTATAAGATTATCAATAGCCCTGCGTATCAGGGCTGTTTTTGTTGTACGCATTTTAAATGCCAGTTCTCTAAGTGCTTCGTTCTGGTCTTCTTCTAGAACCAGCCTGAATGAGTGTTTTTGTTTGCTATCTACCATTATTTGAATCCAGTTTGAGTGAACTTTATTATTACTTTAGTTTTTTGTTTAGCTTTATCCATCCTGCAAAAGTTGGATTAATAAACAAAGACTAATGCATAACTATAACAATCAATTTTCTGTTTTCGATTTTCAAAAATTTTAAAAGTGAAGATATGGGTTGAACGAGTCGATTGGCCTGGGCTTTCAAAGCACGTATACGAAGCCAGCAAGCCAGTTGTGAAAAGTTTTTGCTTCTTTTTTAAAAAAGAAGAGACCCCATGCCTTCCTTTTGGGTGGGCGGTATCTGGGTTTTGAAAATCGAAAAATTTTTAAGTTATGCACTGATCTTAAACAAGG
>CAZFBA010000016.1:0-83704 GCA_964517135.1 uncultured Gammaproteobacteria bacterium | reverse complement strand
CCCAGACAGGCTCAAGCGAACGAAAACTTGAGTGAGCGTGTAAAATCAGCAGGTCAATTGTGATAGGTTTTTTGCATACTTTTTTCCTTAAAAAAAGTATGAGGGGGATAGCCTGCTTTGCAGGCGAAAGGGGGCTTTGCCCCCTTTATGTGGTTCAGCGGCGACCACGCCGCCACAGTGATAAGTTTTTTGACCCACTTTTTTTCAATGCGGCAGCTCTAAATGACAATTTGATTAGAGATGCCCATCCCTTCAGGGGAAAAGTGGGAGCGTGTGAAGTCTGCAGGACAATTGTAGTCCCGTGCGGTCACGCACCCTGGATACTGACTTATGAGGGTGTTATGCGGCGCCTACGGCGCCGCATAACACCCGACACAACGGGCGGGCGGGTTGGGAACTTGCTGTGGTGTGACCACCACTGGACTGTAAAAGGGGCCTCCGGCCCCTTTCGCTGGCTTCACCAGCTATCCCCGGGCAAGCGAAAGATGCAGCAAACATGATCCCAGACAGGCTCAAGCGAACGAAAACTTGAGTGAGCGTGTAAAATCAGCAGGTCAATTGTGATAGGTTTTTTGCATACTTTTTTCCTTAAAAAAAGTATGAGGGGGATAGCCTGCTTTGCAGGCGAAAGGGGGCTTTGCCCCCTTTATGTGGTTCAGCGGCGACCACGCCGCCACAGTGATAAGTTTTTTGACCCACTTTTTTTCAATGCGGCAGCTCTAAATGAAAATTTGATTAGAGATGCCCATCCCTTCAGGGGAAAAGTGGGAGCGTGTGAAGTCTGCAGGACAATTGTAGTCCCGTGCGGTCACGCACCCCGCCCACCCACCCCCAGGGGTCGGGTTTCAGGGCGCCGGGCTGCGCCCGGCGCCCTGAAACCCTCATTTAACAGGAGACAGAAGTCATGGCACTCTGAACCCTGTTTTATGAGGGTGTTATGCGGCGCCTACGGCGCCGCAGTGATAAGTTTTTTGACCCACTTTTTTTCAATGCGGCAGCTCTAAATGAAAATTTGATTAGAGATGCCCATCCCTTCAGGGGAAAAGTGGGAGCGTGTGAAGTCTGCAGGACAATTGTAGTCATAACAGGTCTTTAAAACCTAATACGTTTTTAGTTATACACAAATCTTTTTAAGTATTATAATCATTACATGCTGAACAGCACCTGAAATTAATTATAGAGGAAAAAATATGGGCAAATTCTACATCACAACAGCTATAGACTACGTAAACGGCCACCCTCACATTGGCCATGCCTATGAAAAAATCATGACAGATTCAATAGCAAGGCATTTCAGACTTTGCGGGCAGGATGTATTTTTTCTGACCGGCACAGATGAACATGGCACCAAGATTCAAAAAACAGCCCATAAATTCAATAAAACCCCACAACAACTGACAGATGATAATTCGCAAAAATTCAAAGAAGTCTGGAAAGATCTTGATATCTCTTATAACCGCTTTATTAGAACGACAGAAGAAGCTCATTATGCAGTAGTAACACATATTTTCAAGACACTTGTATCCCGGGGAGATATTTATAAAGCTAAATATTCAGGTTTGTACTGCAATGGGTGCGAAAAATTTCTTACTCCTCGAGAACTGGAAGATGGTAAATGCCCTGACCACAATGAAGCTCCTGTAGAAGTTATCGAAGAAAACTATTTCTTCAGACTAACCAGATATAAAGACCGCCTGATAGACCATATCAAAAGTCATCCCCGGTTTATTTTACCTGAGTTTAGAAAAAACGAGATACTGAACCAGCTTGAAAACATTGAGGATATAAGTGTATCAAGGGCTACCACCTCTGTATCCTGGGGAGTACCTGTGCCAGGGGACAACGAGCAAACAATCTATGTCTGGATTGACGCCCTGAGTAACTATATCACCGGCATAGGCTATCTTAATGATCAAACTCTCTTTGAAAAATACTGGCCCGCTGATGTTCACGTCATCGGCAAAGACATTATCAAGTTCCACGCTATTTTCTGGCCCTGCATGCTGATGGCAATGGATCTGCCACTGCCTGAAACCCTTGCTGTACATGGTTTTATTACAGTCGAAGAGTCAAAAATGTCTAAATCCATTGGCAATATTGTTGACCCTCTGGAGGTTACAGCAAAATACAACCTCTCTGATAACGACGCCATACGCTATTACCTGCTTTCTAATGCCCTTCTTGGCAAAGATGCTAACTTCTCTGAAGATGATTTTGTCAACAAAGTGGATGCCGACCTTGCCAATAACCTTGGTAACCTGCTGAATAGAACCCTCAGTATGCTGATCAAATACAATGATGGCAGAATACCTGATGCTACAAACAGAAATGAACTCTCTAAACTCTGCGAAGAAACTAAAAAAGCAGTCAAAAAAGAGTTTCAAGACTACCAGATTGGCAATGCCTGCAACCTGATAATAAAGCTGGTAGACAATGCCAACAAATACGTTAACGATCAACAACCCTGGAGCAAAGCTAAAGAACCTGAAAAAATGCCTGAATGCCTTGCTATACTTTATAATGTACTTGAAACGCTCAGATGGGTTTCTATTATGATTGAACCTGTAGTACCCAATATAGCTGCAAAAATGTTTTCTCAACTCGGCATTGAAAAAACTAAGACTGAATTTAACTATGACAAACTTAACTGGGGTGGCCTGAAATCTGACATTGTTATAGATAAAGGTAAAATTGAACCGGTATTCCTGCGGATTGGCTCTCAACTGGCAGGAGACAAAAAGAAAAAATAGCCAAAAACTTTCTATATTGTAAATAAGACGAATTAGATAAGCAGAGATAAACTATTTCAGTAAATGTGATAAAATATTTTCCTGAAACCATCATTACAGAAGAGGTATTCTATGAGAGGACGAATTGCTATATTCATAGATGGCAATAACCTGTTTCATGCAGCCAAAACTGCCGGTATAGAAATAGATTATGCCCGACTATTACGTTATTTGTGCGCAGAAGATTCTTTACTGAGGGCATTTTTCTATACAGGCGTAGATGAACACGCCGCCCGTCAAGTAGGATTTCTTCACTGGATGCGCCGCAATGGCTACAGAGTAGTTCAAAAAGACCTGAAAGTTTTCCCCGATGGAACCAAAAAGGCTAACCTGGATGTCGAAATAGCTGTAGACATGCTAAGCCTGGTCGACAAATACGATACAGCTATTCTGGTGAGCGGCGATGAAGACTTTGCCTATGCCATTAATATCGTAGCATACAAAGGTGTCAGAGTCGAAATAGCCGGATTCCGCAACAATACATCACCCCGCCTCATTGATGTGGCAGATAAATTTATTGTATTTGATGAAATCATTGACAAAATATCTAAAGTAGAAAAAATTGACTATGATAATAGCTCCTTCTAAACTATCAAACCACCTTATAATACGACCAGCACTAAGCTGCCACCAAAAGGCAACTGATTCCAGAGATAGTAAGTCGGGCTTTCAAAATAATCCTGTGAAAAGTCATAGCTTAGAAACAAATGGGTATAAAATCAGGAGAACTTTATGATATCTCTAATTGACAGCCATGCACACCTTGATATGCTTGACTTAAAAGCAGATATAGGAAATGTATTGAACTCTGCACAGCTGAATGGGGTGGAAAAAATAATTATACCCGGCGTAACTGTCAGTGCAATGCCAGATATTGTTGAACTGATTGAAAAATACGATTGCCTGTTTGGGGCTGCCTCCTGCCACCCTCAAGATGTAAATACCTGGAACCAGAACTCTTATGAAACACTGAATAACATACTGAAACACCCTAAAATGGTTGCAGTGGGCGAAACAGGACTCGATTACTACTGGACAAAAGACAACAAAGACAGACAAAAAGAAGTCTTTAACGCCCATATCGAACTCGCAAAAGAAAATAACCTGCCGCTAATTATTCACAATAGAGATGCCCACAGCGATACACTGGAATTTCTCAGAACAGCAAAGACAAAAGGCATTACAGGAGTCATGCATTGCTTTTCAGGCAGCGCTGAACTTGCCCAGGAATGCATCCAGGAAGGCTTCTACATTGGCCTCGGTGGCCCTGTAACTTTTAAAAACGCCAAAAAACCTAAAGAAGTCGCACTGAAAGTTCCACTGGAAAAACTGATGGTCGAAACCGACTCTCCCTACTTGACCCCCCACCCCTATAGAGGCAAACGCCCCAACAAGCCTGAATATGTTAAATTTGTCGCTGAAGAAATAGCCCGTATAAAAAATATTGACTTCGAAGAAGTAGCCAGAGTTACTACAGAAAACGCTATAAGGCTCTTTAAACTTGATGGATAAAGTATTGTTGATTACCTTTTCAACCACACACAGCACGATAAAAGCTAAACGGTTGTTAAAAGGCAAATATAACGTCGATATAATACCTGCACCAGACCTTCTCGGTGAACACGGGTGCCAGATTGCTTTGATAGTCTATAACCCACCACCAGAAGAAGAAATACTCTCCATACTGCAAAAAAAAAATCTTGAAACAAAACAGCTGCTTGAAACTGATAACTTTAAAAATTCTGATTTTGACAGCCTTGAACTGTTTTAAAGCAGGCCAGGTGTTTTAATGAAAATATGCATTTTATTAATACTTTTTTGAAATGCAATCAGAAAAACTAAAGCTTCTTAAAAAATCCTCCATCTTTTTTGTCATCACCGATTTCGGTGCCTTTGACTTTTCGATAAAGCTGTTCGTTTTTCCATTCAAGCTCTCTTAACTTGCCTGTAGTATCTTCAAGTTCTTGCTGAAGAGCTTTAATCTGATTCTCTTTTTCATCAAGCTGTTCTTGAATAACTTCACCGGCTTGAGTTTCAGTGCCTTCACCCTTAAAATGTTCAGATTTTGCAAGGGCAAGTTTAATAGCTTTTTCTCTTTCTTTTTTTATTTCATCGTCTTTAGATTCTATTTCACTTTGAACACTCACCAGCTTTTCTCTCAAACGTTCAATTTCTGTTTCTTTTGAATTTATAAGGTTTTTAGCCTGTTCGTTGGCCAGTTTTAGTTTTTCAACTTCAAGGTTGGCATTACCAGTATTTAAGTTATAACGGGTAGAATAGCCTGCCGGACTGGTCATTGCATATTCCAGTTCTTCTATTTTGGCATTTTTTTTCTGGTTATCTTCTATTAGACTTTCAATCTGTATTTCTAGCTTCCTGATAAGACTGTCTCTTTGGCTATCTCCCTGATCGGGCATTTCTAGAGATACCTGTTTTTCAGTTAACTCATTAAGTTGACTGCTTTTTATTTCCAGCAATTCTTCTAATTCTTTTATTTTTGATTCTTTCAGTTGAAGTTCTTCCTGTAGTTCGTGTGATACATTATTTTTTTCTTCAAGTTTTTCAAGTTTATCAGTTAACCCGGGCATTTCATCGAGCTTTATATCAATATCTTCGATGCCAAATTCAGAGTCATCAATAGAAGATAACGGTCTATCTTGATTAAAACGGGTTAATCTCTCTTCAAGTTCTGATATGATAAGATTTTTTTCTTCTATTTCCTGCTTGAATTTTGATATCTCAGGGATAATGCCTTCAGAATCATCAGAAAACATGTTTGATTCAGTGGTTTTAAGGGCATCAAGTTGTATTTCAATCTGTTCAATATATTCCTGTTTTTTTGCTAATTCAGACTCAAGATTATTTATAGAGTTGATTTTTGTTTCCAGCTCTTCTTTTTGCGATATCAGATTATTTAATTTATTTTCTATTTCTTGAATATATTCTTCTCTTGTTTTTAATTCATTTTCCAGATTTTTGATTTGTTCATTTTTAAGGTCGACATCTTCTTCCTTACTGGTTTTATCTTCTGTTAGGTCCTGTTTTCTGGCTTCCAGTTCTGAAATATATTCTTTAAGTTCGTTTTCAAGTTTTTCAATTTGTTCATCTTTCTTCAATAGTTCTTCTTCAAAATCAGGTCTGGTTGTTTCATCAGAATCGAGTTTTTTTGATAAAAATTCAATTTGTTCATTTTTTTCCTGCAATTCTTTTTGCAACAAGGTTATTTGCTCATCTTTTTCTTGAATAAGCCCGTCTGTATTAATATGTACAGGTTCTGTTTCATTTAACTTACCTTCGAGATAAGTTATGTGCTTGTTTTTCTGTAACAGTTCATTTTCCAGTGCGGTTATTTGATTTTCTTGTGTCATAAAATCTGTACTTGAAAGATCTTTTTCAGCAATATTTTTTTCTAATTCTTTTATATACTGGCTTTTCTCTTCCAGCTCAATTTTCATTTTTTCAAATTCTTCAATTTTTTCAGGAGTTAAAATTTCTGCCTGATCTCCTTCATTTAAAGTATTTATAGTATTTTCAAGCTCAATAATTTTTTGTTGTTTTGAGCTAAGTTCTTTTTCAAGACCTTCAATACGTTGTTTTCTTTTTTCTGAAATATTTTGCATGTCTGTAATCCTGTTCTGTCTTTCCTGAACAGTATTTTCAGTATCAGCTAATAACTCATCTTTTTCTTTCAAGGTTGATTCAAGTTTTAATATTGTTTTTTTATGGTCATCTATTTCATTCATCAGGTATGAAAATCTTAATTTTACATCTATAGATTCTTTTTCAAGGTTAGGAATTTCATATTTAAACTTATTGAGTTCACCTTCAAGTCTTTTAATGTGACTTTGCCTTACATCAAGTTCTGTTTCAAGACGGTTAAGTTCGCTTTTAATGTCTTCCGGATACTTATCAAAAGAAAGCAATTTCTGTTGTTTGTCATAAAGTTCATTTTCAAGATTATAAAGAGTTTCTTTTTTCTCTTTGAGGTTGTTTTCAAGCGTACTTATTTGCTCTTCTTTTGAGGTGAGAGATTCTTCTAGTTGATTAATTTTATCTATAAGCTCTTTTTTGTCATCGGGCTGATTTTCTAATACGTTTATTTTATCCTGTTTTTCAGTAATGACAGTTTCTAATTCACTTAATTTAACTTGAAAATTAGATAAGTCTTTTTCTAGAGTGCTTATTATGAGACTTTTTTCATTAACAGTATCTTCCAGTTTGGTTATCTGTTCTTTGTACTGGTTTGATGTTTCTTTAAATTGTTCTTCAAGAGAAGGGCTTGATTCTTTTAAAATGTCTGTCTGTACCATTGTTTTTTCAAGTTCTTGAATAAATTTTTGTTTTTCTTCAAGAGTATTGTCATACCCGATGATTTTTTCCTGTAGCTCTTTTATTTCTTGCTGTAAAGATGTTATTAATTCTTGATTAGTTTCGGATAAATATCCCTCTGGCATGCTGCTTTTTTCACAAGTGCTGGTTTCAGAGGCTTTTGCTCCAAGAACAGTTATATAATCGTCTCTCTGTAGGTCAGATTCATGATCAACCTCTACCATAAATAAACTTTCAGTGTCTCCATCTAGTTTTGATAGTCGCTCAAGTATTTGATTAACTTTCTTTTCCAGATTAACAATGGTCTTATCTTTTTCTTTTAGTGCTTTTTCAAACTCATCTATTGCAGGTAATTTTTCATCTAATAGCTGAAGATCAACCACTTCTCCTGATGATTCAATAAGGGTTTTGAGTGTTTGAACCTGCCTGTTCTTTTCGTTAAGTTCATTTTTCAAAAGTTGAATGCTTTCATCCTGGCTTTTAAGGGCAAACTGCGTACTTTGTTCCAGTCTTTCGCAAAAAGATACGAAATAATCAAGATGATTATCAACTGGTTTACTTTCAGAAAAGGCCTCAGAGGTTTTGTTACTGGTTAAATCTTTTTCAAGAATAGCTTCAGCAGCCTCATTATCATTGCTACCAGGCATTTTAAACTCTTCAGGTAGACTATCTATATCAATGAACTTTACCCCATCTACTTTTTTAGTTTTAATAGCTCCTGAATTAATAGCTCTGTACACTTTTGATTTGCTATAACCTGTAACCTCACAATATTCTGCAATTTTAATGTATTCTGCCATGATTAATCCTCTCAATGCTTGCCGTAGCTGAAAAGTGTATAAAGATTTAGCGCCGAATCAATAAACATTATTAAACAAATTGATAGTGTATCATTAATGATTAAAGCAAAACAGTAAACACCATCATATAATAAGCATATACCGATAAAATTCATTTAATGGTTTAATAATTTGATATCTTTATCAGAATATAATAACAGAAATCCTTTGATTTAGGGATAATCGAAATAGTAATACATATATATTTTTTCAATCATTTTTCATGCAAAACAACTTTTAGCCCTATAGTAATATGTATTCTAGAACAGAGCATAATTTAAAATTTTTTCGATTTTCAAACCCAAATCCCGCCCACCCTGAAGGAAGGTATTGGGCCTCACTCTCAGGCTACGCCTGCTCGTTCAACCCATATCTTAAATTTTATTTTTTGAAAATCGAAAACAAAGAATCAAATATCTCTTGCATAAGTCTTTATGAAGTAGGCAATCTTTGTATTAAATTTAATGTATAATCTGGTTTTTATAAAATAAGAGATAATAAAATTTTTCATCAATTAAATACAATAAGTGGCCTGATTCCTTTTGACAGGCGCAGGTCATCGAGTGCATTATTGATTTCATCGAGACAATATTTATTAGAAATCATTGTTTTTGCATTAATTTTGTTTGTCTGAATTAAATTTATAACTTTATTCAGGTCTTCTGGCTTACATCCGAGGCTTCCCATTATATTTTGTTCCATAAACATAATTCTGGCAGGATTTATTGTAACTTTATCCATCATAAAGCCTACTGTACAAATTTTAGTTCCGTATGATGCAAGCTTAAGTGCTGTTTCAAGTGTATTTTTAGTGCCAGCTGCTTCGTATATTGTATCTATTGTTGGCAGGTCAAGAGATTTTATAGTATCTATAATGTTACATTTATTAAAGTTAATTGTATAATCAGCACCAAAGTATTTAGCATATTCAAGCTTTTCGTCCTTTATATCAACAGCTATTACAGTTGCATTAATGGTTTTGGCCATTTGTATAATACTTGTACCAATTCCACCGCAGCCAAAAACAACTACACATGAGTTTTTTACTGGCAATGTACGGTTATATACCGCATGGTAGGCGGTACTAAGAGCATCTGCTACCAGCGCACCTTCTTCAAAACTTATATTTTCTGGCAATTTAAGTATATCTTTTGAGGGTACAGAAATATATTCAGCATAGGCGCCATTAATATGATTACCTGGCATTTTCATATTTAGGCAAATATTAGATCTTCCATTCAGACAGTTTATGCATTCTCCACAGGTTAAAACTGCTGGAATCACTACTCTATCATTTACTTGAAGTCTGGTTACATTTTTACCTGTAGATTCCACTATACCTGCAGCTTCATGACCAAGTATTAGTGGCCTGGGTTTAAAAGTTTTAACCCCATGGTCAATGTAGTGAAGGTCAGTGTGGCAGACTCCACAGGCTTTAACGCTTATTAATACGTCACCATCTCCTATTTCTGGAAGTGATACTCTTTCAATAGAAAGTTTTTCAAAGTTTTCTTTTAGCAGTGCAGCTTTCATAGTAGTCATTATGGTTCCTCTTCGATACTTGTTTCAAAGTTTTTATTTACATAAAAGGCTTTTAATTTCTTGCCTGGTATTATTTGCAGGGCAGTAAGCTTTTTACCATAGGCTATACCTGTTTCAATACCTATTTTAGTTTTATCCCAGAAGACAGATTCAAGTCCGGGTTTGATATTATACACAGGTGTATGGCCAAAAATGACTCTATATCCTGGTGCCGGATTTTTATTATTATAGAAATCAGGCCTGATCCACATTGGACCTCTAAACACATCAAAGCAATCCTGTTCATAGACAGATTTTAGAGGATCAACACCAGCGTGAGCAAAAACCATTTTTAGCTCTTCATCAATGAAAATTTGCTTTAAAGACTCTAAAAACTGTATATATTCAGAATCAATTTTGTCTAAATTAGTGTAAAGACTTAAACCTAAAGAACTGAGAGTTGCTTCACAGCCATTTGAGAGCCATATACCTTTTGAATGTCTTCGATCTTCTTTAATATTGCTGAGCATTATATCTTCATGGTTTCCCATCAGGCAGATAGTAAAAAGGCTTTCTTTTTGAAGTTTCATAACGATATCAAGGGTTTTTTTGGGGTTATCTCCTCTGTCTATATAGTCTCCAAGAAATATTAATCTGTCTGTAGACTGTGAATAGTTAATAAACTTGAGCAGGGCTTGAAGATGTTTCCAGTAGCCGTGAATATCTCCTATTGCAAATGTTCGTTGTACTTTATTTGAAGGTTTTTTTGCCATTTATATTCCTGTTATTGCCTTAATTTCAGTATTAAATTATAAATCTTTAAACATCAGAAATCAAATCAGCTATTTTTGCAGTAAAATAGTTTATGATGATTAGAAAGCCTGTTATGATATTTGCTTTCTTGTTAGCTAAGATTATCTAAATGTTATAAGAGTTGATTTTAGAGATATGAAACAGACACAATTGCCTGACAACCCTGTAAAAGAATATAGAATATTTGATATTTTCAGGCCGGATAGTTTATTCAAGCCAAACCATCCGGAAGCAAAGCTTTTTAATCAACATAGAGAAGATATTGATCTTCCTTCAGGCATTCCGGGTAAAGATTTTAACCCTGAAGAATATTCAAATCGTATCATTAGAGAATATTCACCGTGGGAGAATCATCAAAAAATTGAATATCTAAGCATAGGCCCTCCTGGCACTCACCAGGAGACAGAGATAATAGGAGCCCCGGCACTAAAGCAGATGAGCAAAAAACCCCGTCAGAACTCTAATAAGGGCATTATAGGGGGTATTGTCGCTCTGGTTATAGCAGCCCTGCTAAAGTTTAAATTCTTGACAGCAATTATTATTTCTAAAATAGGGCTTTTGTTAGAATTATTGGCTCCTATTCTCCAGTTGAAAGGCTTAATGCTTACAGCAGGTTCTATGATAGTTACAATATTTGCTTATGCCTTGATTTTTAAGATTCAATTAGCTGTAGGACTAGTCTTTTTGATCTTTATACATGAAATGGGGCATGCGCTGATGATTGCATTAAGGGGTATCAATGCTGGCTTACCAGTATTTATACCATTCTTTGGGGCTTTTATCGCATTAAAAGAGATGCCTGAAGACGTTGTTACTGAGGCACAGGTTGCTCTTGGTGGGCCATTACTGGGTAGCCTTGCTGCTATGACAGCATTTTTTCTGTATCACTTTTTAGGAGATCCTTTCTGGCTGTTTCTGGCATATATTGGATTTATCATGAATCTCTTTAACCTCACCCCTGTAAGCCCTCTTGATGGTGGCAGAATCGTAGCAGCAATATCAACTAAAATATGGATCCCAGGATTGCTTTTATTGATAGCTTTTACGATTATTTTGAAGACTCCTGCCCTTATAATAATCTTATTTTTTGCAATTATGAACCTGCTTGGCAGCATTGGCAAAAATGATCCCCCAAGAAAAAAATATTATCAGGTACCTTTGTTGTTGCGTATTTCTTTTGCTCTATGCTATTTTGGGCTTGCCATGTTCCTGGGATATGCTACTTACTATACTCATGGCCTGCTGGATCATACTTTAATGTACTATAAATAAAAGGAAAAGCTTCATTTGCTGAAGCTTTTCCTGATATATCTTTTAAAACTTATTATGCAATGCTTCTGAGAGCATAACCAGTGTTTTTGCTGGCTAACTTTTTCATAACTTTTTTGTTAACAAACAATCTTGAAGAATTAAGAGTTGCTAATCCACCTAGAGCACTCATAAGAAGGTCAGATCTGTCTACATAACTTTCTTCAGAAAGGTTGTTTTCTTCTCCATTAACTACAAAATAACCGGCAGACCCTAATCCATTGGATTCATTCTGGGCTTCGCTGGTTCTGATGCCAGATTTATTTGAGGCGCTCTGTAAAACTGAATTGTTGTGAATGTTAGACATTAAGGGTGCCTTTTGTTTGAACTGTACCGTTACATAACTTCCTCCTTTGCTATCAACTGTTTGTTTTCTATTTGCATAAAAACAAAAAAGTAGAAAATGTTGATACCGCACAATAAAAAAACTGCTTTTTGTTTAGTTTTGTTAACTTTTGTTGCATTTGCGTTACAAAAAATTCAGTTATTTGCCACTAAAAAAGTGGTACAATATTCCTGTATGATAGACAAATACCGGGATTTTATAATCAATAATCAACTGCTTGATGGCGGTTTTGGTTATTATAAAAAGGATAGCTCACTTGCTGAGCCCGGGTTTTACTGTCTTTTAGCGTTAATAGCCTTTGATAAAACTATTAGGCCCGTTGAAGCAGGGATTAAATGGTTATTGTCATTACAAAACAACGATGGAGGCTGGCTGCTATTTAAAGATGATAACCTCAGCTCTCCTCTAGCAACAGCCCTTGCCCTCATAGTGCTAGCAGAATACAACGCTGATAAATATAAACCAATTATAAATGATGGAAAAGCATATCTCGAAAAAGCTAACGGTTTTCATACTACTAAAACTATGAGCCAGAACGCCTGGGGATGGAATAAAGGAGGATTTATTTCCATAGAACCATCAGCTTACGCTGTTATTGGCTTGAGAAAAGCTCATTCAACCGAAGAAAAAAGAATTAAAGAAGCTGAGCAGTTCTTCCTGCAAAACAGATGCGAATCAGGCGGCTGGACATATGGTTACCCCATTGATACAAACCACCCGGATAGCAAAAAAGTCTATTCCATACCCCTGACACCCCAGATACATATTACTGCACTGGTTCTTATGGCTGCTCAGGGCAGATTTAAACCTCTCGATAAAGACTTTGAACTTATTATAAGAGAGTATGACAAATCTTATTGCCCCCTATCTCTCGCATTATCTGTACTTGCATTTAATTCTTACGGCCAAGATGCCCGACCCATACTTAACAGGCTTAACGAAATCATGCTAAAGGATGATTACCTGGCTCAAATGCCATTTTATAACGCTCTTTCACTTCTGGCAAACCTCACTACAAAAGGAATTAACCCGTTATGCTTGAAAACTTAGATGACCAGAATAAACGCCTCAGATTGACAAGAAGAGACTTTCTGATGCTTTCAGCTGGACTGGCTGCAGGCTATTTTATCGGAAGTAACCTGCCAGTTCTCTTTCAGGAGTCTTCAAAAGTTGCTATAGTTAAAGTAAATCAATATTCATTAAATATTAAAGATATCTTAAAGCCTTATTTCTCTCAGTTTAACCTGAATCTTAAAGGCAAGCAGGTATTATTAAAGCCTAACCTGGTAGATTTCCATGGTGAAGATAAACACATAACAACAAATCCTGCTATATTAAAAGCTGCTATTGAACTCTTCGGCGAGCTTGGAGCTACAATAATTGTTGCAGAAGCCTCAGGTTTACGCCGGGATGTTAATACAATACTTTATTATACACACATTAAACAATTATTGAGGGGCTATGGCGTTAAATTCGTCGACCTCAATATGGATGACGTTGAAAAAGTTAAAATACCTTCAAACCTGACAAAATTAGACTATTTTTATATACCAAAAACAATTCTAAACTCTGATTATATTGTATCTATACCCAAACTGAAAACCCACCACTGGATGGGTGTAACCCTATCTCTAAAGAATATGTTCGGCATAATGCCGGGTATCAAATATGGATGGCCTAAAAACAAACTCCATTACGCAGGAGTAGAGCGATCTATACTTGATATTAACTATACCGTCAGACCAGACTTTGCTATCATAGACGGTGTCTACGGAATAGAAGGAAATGGCCCCATCTTCGGCGATAATAAATACCTCGGAGCAGTTGTCATGAGCAATGATCCGCTGGCAGCTGACTTCATAGCAGCACGTTTAATAGAAGTTAATCCTGAAAAGGTTAACTACCTCAAATTTGCAGCTGTTCAATTAAACTACTCTCTGGCTCCCCTGGGCAATATTAAGAATATTAAGGTTTTTGGAAACAGCATAAACTCTATTAAACAACCTTTCCGCCTTCTAGATGAATTTAAGTATCTAAGATCCTGAAAAACCACTCGAAAAAATTTTTTTTAATCAGTATAATTTAATAAGTCAGGAACCAAAAAAGGACTTCGAGCATGAAAATAAACCACAGGGTTAATTTATTGATCTTAAATTTACTTTTAGCCTTTATGATGATGGCATATACAGGCAGAACTTATGCTGATAGCTTTAATACAGGACTAATAGAATTGAATTCAAAGAACTATGACCTTGCTATAGCTCATTTCCAGCAGGCACTACAGCAAGATCCCTATAACATTAAAGCCTATAATAATTTGGGTATGGCTTTAAAAATGAAAGGTGATTTTAATAATGCTATACTGGCTTATCAGCAGGCAATAAAGATTGATCCCCGGTATGGCAATGCTTATTATAATCTTGGACTCTGTCTGCAAGATGCTGGTAGACCAGAAGAAGCTGTTGAATCCCTGCAAGCCTTTATTAACTTTAACCCGGAAGATTCAGACGCCATAAGGTCTAAATGGATAGCTAATGACCTCCGTGATGGTATTGATAACATCGACCAGCAAAGAAGAAAATATTATCTGGGCTCTTATTTGATCTCTGATAGAAACTATGAGAATGCTCTTAACCCTCTTGAAGAAGCTGTTAACATTGATCCTGATGATATTAAAGCCAGATATGCTCTTGGGCTCGTCAAAAAAAGAACAGGTGACTTGAATGGAGCCATAGAACAGTTTTATCATATCCTTCAAGCAAATAATCAGCACGCACTAGCCTATTATGAGCTGGGAGAATGTTATGAACAACTGGGCGACACCAATGCAGCTTTTCAAGCATACCAGAACTACAGCTCTCTCGCACCATACGCAACATCAACTAATAACCTGAAAACAAAAATGATGACAATGCAACAACAGACTCAAACAGCTCAGCAACAAGCATTTTATCAAAACACTCTAGCTCAAAACAACCCCGCATACTTAGGTATGCAGCAACCA
Organism: uncultured Gammaproteobacteria bacterium; assembly: GCA_964517135.1. Lineage (GTDB taxonomy): Bacteria > Cyanobacteriota > Vampirovibrionia > JBFMGH01 > JBFMGH01 > CAZFBA01. Next base: position 68,755 of record CAZFBA010000016.1, on the reverse strand, counting down.
GCACAGCAAAACCCTGTTACTCAATACAATCAACAACCTGTTTCTTCTCAAATGCCCTCACAGGGAATGGTTCCTGGTATTACATCTGCACCATCCTACATAAATAACTCACCCGGCAGTGCATCAGTACCAGGCATTGGCCAGTCACAAAGTTTTGGTACAGGAATGAGCGGACCATCATTTGGCACACCAGCTGCTAGAACAGGTAGAACCCGTGTCGGCGTTCTTGACTTTGATTATTCGTCTGTTAGGCCATGGTGGAATGGCCAGTGGGACATAGGCAAAGGTGTTGCATCTCTTATTACTGGTGAACTAGTAAGATCAGGAGCTTACTCTGTTATTGAAAGATCAGCACTGGATCAGGTTTTGCAGGAACAAAAACTTTCTAATACTAGCCTCTTTGATCCTACGACAGCTGCAACTGTAGGCAAGCTCGTGGGTGTCGATATTCTGGTTATGGGCAATATTACACAGTTCGGTATAGAAGATAAAAAAAGTGGCATCGGAAGCGCAATACCTGTGGTTAGTATTGTTGCAAATATTCAATCCAAAAGATCCATCGCTAGCGTCGCTTTTGATATGAGAATGGTCGACGTAGATACCGGAGAAATACTCGAAGTGGCCACTGTTATCGGCAAATCCAAAAGAAGAGGACTATTAATGGATTTTGCTAAAGGTGGAAATGCAGGTGGCATAGACTTTTCAAGCAGCAACTTTCAGGATTCAGTCCTCGGTGAAGCAAGTATTGCATCTGCACAGAAAGCCGCTGAAATCGTTAACTCTAAATATGAAAAACTTACAAGAGCTACAATGGACACCTCATCACAGGATATAGGAGTTGTAGCATACGTTGACGCTCAAGGAGTCATTCTTAACGCAGGTTCTCAAGCCGGGCTCAAAGTAGGAAACCGACTCTCTATTGAAAGATTGACTAACGTCGTTAAAGACCCCATCTCAGGAAGAATTATTAAAGCGTTAACAGCAAAAATAGGAGAATTTGAGGTAACAGAAGTAGAAGCCGCTTCTTCAACAGGTAGAATGATATCAGGATCTACCCCGCAGGTCGGTGACCTTGCACGTTACCGCCAGGATATGAATGTCGTTGTACCAAAGGACGGTGCATCAACCTCCGTAACTGCTGAAATCCTTTATAAAAAGAATAAAGATAAATAATCAGTTTCTTGAAATTGAAATATATCTTAAATATTGACTTAAAAAATTTAAGAAATGTTAAACAAATACTTAACTACTAACGATGGTTAGTAGGCAGGTGTCATAGGGGTTTCAGCTAATCAGAAAATCGATACTTCAAAATGTATATTAATTATATCTCTTAAAAAGCTTAACTTTTGGTTGTTTTTATACTAAAATAGTAGTATAGGGACTCAATTACTATTATAGCTGTTAAAGGGGGTATTTCTATAACAGCTAACGGCTTAATACGTCCAAATACACTTATTTGTTTTGTAATAGTTTTTGTAACATTACTCCTTGGCCCTCCTATAACCTTTGCAAGCACTTCAAATATTGATAATATAAGAATTCATAATTTTAAATCTAAGACCAGAATTGTCCTGGACTTTAATTTAGAACCAGAAAAGTATGAAATTAAAGCTCTTGAAAAGAATGTTACCAGCATTAATATATATGGGGCAACCCTGAATGATAGCATTAAAGATAGAATTCTTTTACCTGAAAACCATATGGCTAAATTTTATCTTGACAACAATAAACTGGAACTCAGAATAAATATACCTGAAAATAACCTGTCAGTCTTTACCTTAAAAGATCCTTATAGAATTGTCCTTGATTTGAAAGGCGTTATAGGATCAAATCGAAATGATTTCAATAACTACAAGTCTTTTAAAGAAATATACCCCGGCATAAGCTATAGGAAGTTTCATCTACCGGGCCCTGTTATGGTTAACGTCCTCGATATAGACCTTAATGACCCTATGATTGATCTGAAACCTCTCACTGCAATGCCTGATAACGTGCTTTCAAAATCAAATTTAAACCAGTTTGTGCAAAGATATAAAGGTATTGCAGGTATCAACGCTTCCTTTTTTAAACCTCCGACAGGCTTGCCTCTGGGTGCTCTTATCGTAGATGGTGAATATTACACGGGTCCTATATTTAATAGAGTTGCCCTGGTCATTGACAGATATAATAGAGCTTATCTTGACGTTATAAGGCTTCATGCATACTGTATCATACCCGGCAATATAAGGTTAAATATACAGAATATAAACCAGCCAAGATTATCAACAGAGGGCTATATGCTCTATAACAGTAAATGGACTTCACCGGTACCTAAAACCCTCAAAAATGAACTGCAAATTGCAGTTGTGCAAAATAAAGTTATACAGAAAACAACAGGGGCTTTACGGGTTCCTGAAAATGGATATGTCATAACCGGCCCCAATAAGGATGCTTTTAAGGCAATTAAAGTATATGACAGTATTGATATTCAGGTTCATACTGTAAGTAAAGTGCCTAATATAAAGCATGCTATTGGGGCTGGCCCCTATCTTCTTAAAGAAGGTAATGTTTATATTGATTGTGCCAGTCAGAAATTTGCTTTTAGTCCTTATACAAAAGACCCGAGAAGCGCAGCTGGCATTACAGCAGATAATCACCTTCTGCTGGTAACCGTTGATGGCAGACAAAAAAACTCTATTGGTATGTCATTTCATCAACTGGCTCATTTTATGAAATCTCTAGGTGTTGTTAATGCTATGAACCTTGATGGAGGAAGCTCAACACAGATGAGCATTAACGGAAAGATTGTCAACAATCCCACAATAAGAGGTGGTACTCCTGTAAGTACAGCTATTATTGTAAAAGAGGCGGCAAGTTTTTCTATTGCTAACAAATATCCCTGATAATACGTTCTTTTAAATAGCAACTACGGCCTTCATCCCCCCTCCGGGGGCTTTTTTTTATGTTTATTTAACCGGCATTAAGTGCTATTATTGTTCCATAAGATCATTGTGTGACTAAGAAAATAGATTTTATTGTTTTGAAGTTATGTATGTCTTTCTATAAACCTAACGAAAGGATGCAACATGTCAGATAGCAGTAAAGACAAAGAAAAAAAGACTATCATTGCCAGAATAGAGTCTAAAATTGACCAGTTTATACTTAACGAAAAGAAAGAACTCTCTAAAGACATAGCTAATAAGATAGATAATTATATAGAAGAAGAGAAGCAGAGCATTTTAACTGAATTAGAATCTTCAATTGAAAGCTATCTCGACAATATAGAAAACAATGATTATGTATCAAAACTTGATGCAAAGCTGGATGAATTTTTATCAGGCAAAATGCCCTTCAATATAGACGATAATGATGATGAGCAGACTAAAAGTATCTCTCCAGAAAACAAAACACCGAAAAAAGAAAACCAATCAGATAATGCTAATCAGAAAACACCTGAAATGCTTCTTAAAGACAAAATTGAACGGGATCTCGCAGCACTAAAACAACTTGTAAAGCCTTCCAGCAGTTCAAATTTACAAAACATACCAGAAAAAGACACTTCAATTAAAACAGAAAAGAAACACCAGACTTACAGTTCAGATAGTAAAAGACTGGAAAAAAAATTCAAAGATAAAGAAATAGATCAGGCGTTAGCAGCTTTAAAACAAAAGTACTCAGGCAAAAAAAACCAGGAAACGCATTCAGAAGAGCCTATTAACAATCCAGAACCTATTAGAGACACTGATTTAAATGATTCTCTTAATGATTTTCTTAAAAAACTTGACTGACAAAGCCTTTTAAATTATTTATCACTGTTAATCATCTTGTTTTCTGAATGATACAAAAAATTTAAGCTCATAAAATGCTTGAATAAAGTTATTTTATTGTTGAAAAAAATTTAATTTGTATGCTATAAATGTAAATAGATCTTTATAAACGCTTAATTACCTGAAATAAAGAAAGCTAGCTGGTTTCATTTAGTCTTTTTCTTAAAAATTCTTAAAGCAAAACGATTATTTCTCGATATATAATTTAATTAGATGATTTTTTATTCTCTAAAATAATTTTAAATATAGATATAAGAGTATGGAGCTTCAGAATTAATGGATATCAGCACAGTTCTAGGGTTAATTATAGGTATTGGAGCTATTTTAGTAGGTCAGATACTTGAGGGTGGCGACCCACGATCAATTTTGCAGATTACGGCAGCCTTTATTGTTTTCGGTGGAACTGGTGGAGCGGTATTTGTTAGTTTTCCAGTAAAAACACTTAAGTATTCAGTTATTAAATTAAAAGATATTTTCTTTGAAACTAAAATAAGACACGATGATATAATTACTGAAATAATAGGATTTGCTACAAAGGCACGTAAAGAGGGTGTTATTGTTCTTGAAAAAGAGGCCCGAAAGGCCAGTGACCCCCTTATGAAAACCGGACTAGAAGCAGTGTCTGATGGTGCAGACCCCGGACTAGTTAGAGACCTCATGGAAACTGAGGTTACGCAGCTTGAAGAAATGGAAGCCGGCGCAGCAAAAGTTTATGAGTCTGCTGGTGGATTCTCACCTACTATCGGTATTATTGGAGCAGTGCTTGGCTTGATCCACGTTATGGAAAACCTTGCTGATCCGTCATCTCTGGGAGCCGGTATTGCTGTTGCTTTTGTCGCAACCATTTATGGCGTAGGCGCTGCCAACCTTGTTTTAATTCCTATGGGTACAAAGCTAAAGTTTAAAACCAAGCAAACTTTACAGGTTAAAGAAATGATTATTGAGGGTATTCTTTCAATTCAGGCTGGTGAAAGCCCTGCATTGATTGAAAGAAAATTGCGGGCCTTTGTCTTTGAAGTTAATCTTGGCGGTTCTAAAGAAGGAGCAGCTCCAAAAGAAGGAGGCGCAGCTGAAGCCGCTTAAAATAGTGTAATCATATGGCTAGAAAAAAGAAACCCGAAGAACATGAAAACCTTGAACGCTGGTTAGTGTCATACGCTGACTTTATTACCCTTTTGTTTGCTGTGTTTGTTGTGCTTTATGCCTTGTCTCAACTTGATCTTGCTAAGTTTAAAGACTTGAAAATATCATTATCACAGGCATTTGCACCTACAATCTTTAAAGGCCAGGGTGCAAAGCCAGAAGCTTTTGAAGGACCAAGCGGTCAAGATCTTCTTCAAAAACATTATACAGGCGATCAAGTAAATGTAATTCCCCCTATTAACCCCCAGCTAGAGCTAAAAAGAATGGAGGATACCAAAAAAGCCATTGAAGAAAAGATTCAAGAGGGTGACCTTGAAGGTATAGATGTCAAAATTGATAAAAGAGGACTTGTTATTAGCCTTTTAAACAGCGTATTTTTCGATTCTGGAAGCGCACAGATTAAAGAAGAGGCAAAAAGTGTACTCAACAATGTTGCTCTGGAAATCAAAAAAAGTTTTCCTGGTAACAGAATAAGAATTGAAGGTCATACAGATCCTGACCCTATAAGTACTGCAGTATTTCCGTCGAACTGGGAGCTCTCAGCTGCTCGGGCAGCAAGCGTTGTCAGATATTTTATCAGGCAGTTCAAGATGGACAAAGAACAGTTTTCTGCTGTAGGTTATGCAGATTCAATACCTATAGCTTCAAACGACACCCGGGAAGGTAAACAGAATAACAGACGTGTTGAAATCGTTATTTTAAACTCTAAAACTTCTGAGCTTGAGGCAGGCGGAAGTCCAATAACTGAAGCTCTGCCTGCAAAAGCTCCTGAACCTGAAGAAAAAACCAAAATTGAAATCATCAAAGGTGGACGGGTTGGTGATAGCATTGATGATCTCACCAAAAAAGTTGAATCAGATAAAAAACCTGAAGAAACTCACCCAACACCGCAAATATTTGAACCTATTGATGATTTGCCCGTTAAAAAAGAGAAAAAATCCAGCATACCTGAAGTGCTTGAAGTCAAAAAAGAAGAATATCAATAACGCTGAAAGCCACTGCCTCAGGATATCTAAAGCTCTAATAAAACGATTTATGGACTGAAACATAACGGAATTTGAATACTTAAAACAACATTGCTATTGAAATTAATACATATGTATTGCCTGATATTCTTGCTGTGAATGACTTTTAAGAATTCAAGCCACTATGGTAACTTTACTATTTCATATCAAGAAAAAGTATTGAATAATTTAACATGGAAAAACATTTAAAAATCATTAAGCTTATAAATAGATAAAGGAGCTTAATATGACCTGTAAAAATTATTTTAAGTTTGCAGCAAGCGCTTTTATAGTATTAGGATTAATTATAATGGCCTCAAATAGTGTATTTGCACAATCATATGAGTATGAAGTGCCAGTTTCTGTCCAAGAATTGCCCAAACTGGACTATAACCTCCAGCCCCCTGAAAATGACCTGCCACCTAAAACAGACTACAGCACCTACAATAACCAGCAGGGAAATAGATATTATCCTGAAGATAATATGTATTCACAGGATTACTGGAACCAGCCCCAGGATGATGCTGTGACTGTCTACAGAGACTATAATAACAGTAGTAACAATACTTACAGTCAGCAAAATAAACCAAACAGTTACAGCTATAGCACACCACCAGCATACAATAACAACAATGGCTATGGTAGAAATAACAATAATTACAGCTATAATTACGGCAATTCTTCAGGATACAACAGCTATGGATACAATAACCAGCCCTACAGCAGCGGGCAAAGCTACAGCTATGGCTCACAACCTTATTATGGTAGTGGCTATAACTATTATCAACAGCCTAATTATACCTACTCATATAAGCCAAATACTAAAGGAGAGGTAGCTAAACAGAAATTAAAAAGCACTGTGACTTATGGTGCTCTTGGAGCAGCTTCAGGAGCCTTGCTTGGTGGTAAGAAAAGAGGTAGAAATGCTGCTATAGGTGCTGGTATTGGTGCAGCTCTGGGCCTTTTGCTGGGCGGAAGATAAAGTTATCTTAATAGCTTTTTGTCTGGGTTTTAAAATTATTACGATGAAAAATATTTAACTATCCGGCGTTTTACAGCAAACCAGCTAATGCATAGAATTATAATTGCAGCCAGAAATAAGTTTAAAACAAGTATTATATCAGCTCCGGCAAAACCAAGTATAATGCTGTAAACTACAATGGCAAAGTTTTGACCGAATATCATGTTGATACCTGTTAGTATAGTTGCCTCTTCAGGTGAATATGTTTTGAGGTACTTATTGTCTGTGGCCTGTAGCCCTTTTGCTATCTTGTTAACAGCCTTTTGATTGAAAAGAATATTTTTTATGGCGTTATAAACAGCAAATATCTGTATCAGTATAAAGGCAGAAAAAATATATTCCATTATTTTCAGAACTTTTTCTGAAAGATTTAACTTAAAACTAAAGTTTGAAGGGCCAAACAAATAACACGAAAGGCCGCCAATCAATATTATCAGTATTAATGTGGCAATGAAATTTTTATTAATTTCTTTGAGCACATCATTATTCATGGTTAAAAGTCGTTATATGTTTGATTTATATCACTTTCAAAACTGTCATTAACGTCACCAAATTCCCCTGAGAAGTCATGATCTTCAAAAGGTGGTGTATAGTTATCATACTGGTTTTCCTGCGTGGTTTCAATTCCTGCTGCTTGATTTTCTACTTGTTCAATTATTTCTTCATGCTGACGGGTAAATTCTTCTTGCCGGGCTTTTGCTTCTTTAAGTTGTTGCATCGCCTTTTTAATAGCAGGGTTGCCTGAATTCTCAAGTTTTTTAAATTCTTCAGAATTCATAAACTTCTCTGAATACTCCATCATTTCTTCTTGCTGCTTAAAAATCTCTTCTTCCAGTTTTGAAAGTTCTTCAGGTGATGTATAAGGATCCATCTGTGCTTCAACATACTTTTGCATTATCCTCTGAAGCCTAGCATTTTTTTCCACCATATCCAGCGGACTAACTTGATTGCTTTTATCTTTGTTAAAATTACCTGATGAGGCCCCCGGTATAGTTTTATTCTCTGAACACGGCCCACAACAGCAACCTGTCATAACAGGAATGGCTAAAATCAATAATAAAAAAAGTTTTTTCAATTGAGTTCTCCGTTTATAGTTGAGTAACCTGTTTTTAATTATCGATTGCTTTAATACAGCCTGAACATATCGTTTTATGCGTAGTGTTATCACCCACTGTTACAGAATATTTCCAGCATCTTTCACACTTTATGCCTGTTGCCCTGGTAATAATAACCAAAACATCATCTTCTTCAAACTTATTTAGTATTGCTGCTTCATCAACCTGGTTAATATTATCAAGAACCTGAACCTGAGAAGCTATAAATATCATCGGCAAAAAGGATGTTATAGAATTAATAATTTCTTTTGTAGCCTGGTTTTCAGTATGTAGATTTACAGCTACTTCAAGCGATGAACCGATTTCTTTTTTGAGTCTTACTGGTTCTATTGTACGTGTAACAATATCTCTAATCTGAAATACTTTTTGCCACTTATTATAGAGGTTTTCATTGATGAACTCATCTTTAAGCTCAGGCCACTGTGTTAACAAGACACTTTCAAGATTGTTTTTCTGGTTTTCAGGGGTATGCCTCCAGATATCTTCAGCTAAATAGGGTGTTACAGGAGCTAGAATCCTGACAAGATCGTGTAATATATAATATAAGACAGTTTGAACAGCTCTACGCTCAGTTGATCTAGTTCCTGCTGTATAAAGCTTGTCTTTTATTACGTCAAAATAGTGAGAACTAAGATCAACAGCAGCAAAGTTCTGCATTAACTGATAGTATTTGTAGAATTCATAGTTGTCAAAGGCTTCTGTGACCTGCTTTTTGACAGTCTGAAGTTTGTGTAACGTATATTTATCAAGCTCATTAAACTGATCATAGTTTACAATATCTTTTTCTGGATCAAAACCATACAGGTTGCCAAGCATAAACCTGCAAGTATTTCTAAGTTTTCTATAGACTTCAACAAGCTGCTGAACGATAGTATCACCTATTCTAACATCATGAGTATAATCTACACTGGCTGCCCACATTCTTAACACATCTGCACCAAACTTGCCTACAACCTGCTGCGGATCAACAACATTGCCAAGGCTCTTGCTCATTTTTCTACCAGACCCATCAAGCACAAAACCATGTGTCAATACAGCTTTGTAGGGCGCACGGTCAAAAGCACCCACGCTGGTAAGCAGTGATGTCTGGAACCAGCCTCTGTGCTGGTCTGATCCTTCAAGGTATAACTCAACTGGCGTTCCCCTGAGTAGCTCATAGCGACTGTCACAAACAGCATGATAGGTTACACCACTGTCAAACCATACATCCATGATGTCTGTTTCTCTGGCAAATTTTTCACTGCCGCATTTACACTTTGCACCCACCGGCAAAAGCTCTTCAGTACTCAGTTTCCACCAGGCATCAGAGGATTCTTTCTCAAATATTTTGGCTATATGTTCAATGATATCAGCAGAAATGAGAGTTTCTTTACAATTTTCACAGTAAAATACAGGTATCGGAACTCCCCACGCTCTCTGACGGCTTATACACCAATCTGATCTGGATTCAACCATGTTGGAAATCCTTTTCTGTCCGCTGGCTGGTATCCACTGTACACCATCGATAGCTTCTAAACATTTATTTCTATAAGCTTCAACATTAACAAACCACTGTTCAGTAGCCCTGTAGATAACAGGCTTTTTGCATCGCCAGCAATGTGGGTAACTGTGAACAAGATGATCGACTTTAAGCAGGCTGCCATTTTGTTTCATTTCTTCTATAATTGCCTGGTTGGCTTTATAGTAAGGCATACCCTCAAATTGTTGACCTTCAGATGTAAAAACGCCTCTGTCATCGAGTGGTGAGATAACTCCTATCTTGTATTTGTTTCCAACTTCATAGTCTTCAAGGCCATGTCCTGGTGCTGTGTGGACACAGCCTGTGCCAGTTTCAGTGGTGACATGGTCGCCCATTATAATCAAACTATCTCTGTCAAAGAATGGGTGTCTTGAGTTTATATACTCCAGCTTGTCGCCTTTGACTTCGGCTAAAACCCTGTAACTATCTTCTTTCCAGTCCATTTCATTTACGAAGGTTTCTAGCAGATCTTTTACAAGAATTAAAATATTTTCGGTTGAATCCTGTTCTACAAAGACATAATCAAACTTTGGATGCAGGCAAACAGCGAGGTTAGCGGGCAATGTCCAGGGGGTTGTGGTCCATATGACTATTGCTAAGGGTTTATCTATTTCAATGGATGCTGTTCGATATGCTTTTTGGGCTTCTTCTGGTATTATATCAAATTTAACATATATGCTATGTGACTCGTGGTCAGCGTATTCAACTTCTGCTTCAGCGAGTGCTGTTTCACAGCTGGCACACCAGAAGACTGGTTTCAGGCCCTTGTAGATATATCCTTTTTCTGCAATTTTGCCAAAAACTCTTATCTGTGTTGCTTCGAAATCAGGTGCTATTGTAACGTAGGGTTCATCCCAGTGGCCGTAGATACCGAGACGTTTAAAGTTCTGTTCCTGCCCTTTCAGGTTTTTATAGGCAAACTCCCTGCATTTAGTCCTGAGTTCAAAGACGGTAAGGGCAGCTCTTCCGCCTTTAACCTTTTTGAGAACGGCATTTTCAATAGGCAGGCCATGCCCGTCATACCCGGGCACATAGGGACTATAGAAACCACATTGGGATTTATACTTTACAACTATATCTTTCAGTATTTTATTTAATGCTGTGCCAATGTGTATCTTATCAGAGCTCAGGTATGGTGGCCCATCATGCAATATAAACTTATGATTTTTATCTTTCATTTGAAGATTTTTCTCATAAATGCTGGCTTCTTCCCACCATTTAAGGGTTTCAAGCTCCCGGCTGGCTGCGTTTGCCTTCATAGGAAAGCTTGTCTGGGGCAGGTTGAGAGTATTTTTGTAGTCCACTTTCTGATCTGAGCTCATATTTTTCCCTTTTCTGTCGTTTTTTATACCTTTAGCTTCTCGATTAGTATATGACAGAAGTTTTTGTTTTCAAAGTAGTTATTAAGTATAAAGTAAAACTTTAGCAATAAATAAGATTAATACATAATTTTTTATCTTACACCCGGGTCAGACTTGCTTATTCAACCCAGATCTTAAATTTATATTTTTTGAAAATCGAAACCCGGAAAATCTATCATCTTGGTTATACGCTGGTATATTCTAAACGACATAAAAATTACACAATCAGTTTTGTACCTTATAAAATCTGAGTAATTTAGACTTTTATTCTAATAAATCAAGAGCCAGTTTGTATATGTGGTTTTTACCAATATTAAATTCTTCTGAAAGTTCTCTAGAAATAGTTAAAACTGTCTCGTTAGAGTCTAATCTTTCTCTGATAATAGCTTTTAACTGGTTATCATCAAGAGAACTCTCTTTAGCAGGTAATTTATCAATAATAATTGTAATTTCACCTTTAATATCTCTGGTTTTATAGTATTTTAAAACTTCAACTACATTATTTTGAATAATTTCTTCATGATATTTCGTAATTTCTCTTGCCAGCAGTATTAACACATTTCCATAGATTTCATAAATAGCTTCAAGTGTAGCAATTAACCTTTGAGGAGATTCATAAATAACTACTGGCAGGGCATAAGCTGAATATCGGTTTAAACATTCTTTCTTTTTGGATGTTTGCTTTGGCAAAAAGCCAGCAAAAACGAACCCTGAATCAACAAAACCTGCTACACTAACAGCACAACTTAATGCTGAAGCACCTGGAAGAGGCACTATAGGAATATTATTTTGATGGGCCTGATTAATCAACTCAGCACCAGGATCAGATATAACAGGTGTACCCGAATCAGACACCAGTGCAATGGATTTTCCTTTTAAAAGTTCATCTACAATGTGTTTTGACCGGCTTTTTTCAGTATATTTATGGTAACTCAGAAAGGGTGTTGATATTTCATAGTGGCTTAAAAGCTTTCTAGTTATACGTGTATCTTCAGCTGCAATCAGGTTAACTTCTTTAAGGATACGCAAACACCGGAAGGTAATATCTTCCAGGTTGCCGATAGGTGTAGGGCAAATATATAACGTTCCTTTTTGATCAGGCATTTGTTGTTTGTTTTTCTTCTGATCGTTTTCTTCTTCTATTTACTTTTGCGGTTTCTTTATCTTCAATTACTTTTTTAAGCACTTCTACAACTTTAACATCAAAGTGATTAGCTTCTACCTCCGCATCAAGGATACTAAAAGCTTTTTCTTTCGACATAGCTTTTTTGTAGGGCCTGTCTTCAGCAGTCAATGCATCATAAACATCGACAACCGCCAGTATTCTTGCTGCCAGCGGTATATCTTTTGCCGTACAGCCATTTGGATAACCACTGCCGTCAAGTTTTTCGTGGTGTTTTGAAGCAAACTCAGGAATTTTAGAAAGAGATTGCGGGAAGGGTATTTCAGAAAGAATACGGTAAGAATGGACAGGGTGAGATTCAATATCAAGTCGTTCAGTAACATTGAGGTTACCCTTTTTAATGCACAGGTTATCGTATTCCTGTGGTCTTAAAAACTTTCTTATTTTGCCTTCTGGCGATCTAAACGTTTTTCTATAGATTTCTGTCAATCTATCCATATTTTCCTGGCTCATGAAACCTGGTTTATTAAATTTTTCAATATCTTTATAGTCCTGATCGAGTTCTTTAAAGACATTCTGGAGTGTTTCAGGGGTCCAGTTTTGTTTAATGGCTTCATTGATATAGAACTGCTTGATTGTATCAAAACGTTCTTTAATGGCTTCCATGGTTTCTTTAGAGAGTTTATTTTCTTTGGTGAGTACTTTTTCTCTTACTCCAATCTTTCCAATATCGTGGAAAAATGACGCATATCTAAGTTCTTTGAGTTGATCACTATTAAAAAGTGTTTCACCGGTAATTTTATTAAATTCTTTAGCCACATCGACCGCATATTGTGCAACTCTACCCGAGTGACCTGCCGTACAAGGGTCTCTGGCGTCAATAGCTTTAGCAGAATATTTAACAAGTGCGTCAAATAGCTTATCGAGTTCATTATAAAGTCTCAGGTTATCCAGCAATACAGCAGCCTGGTTAGCAAGAGCTTCTACCTGTGGTATTAACATCTTATCAAAAGGAACAAAGCCTGATTTACCTTTAGCATTCATTAACTGCAATACGCCTACCAGCTGCCCAGAGTGGTTAAGCATCGGCACTACAAGCATTGAAGAAATAGGATAGCCAAACTTACGATCCATGTCAGGGTTATGATATGGGCTTTCAGGCACATTAGGAATATTAAATGTTTCTTTTCTATATGCTGCAAGACCAGCAAGAGATTTTTCATTAATTGGAAGACTGAATGATTTAAATTTCTTCTGGAATTCGTGTTTTGCTTTTGGGGTAGATTCAAGCGTGTCATTTTGAGTTACTTTAAAGATAAGTTTATCTGCTTCGTGTATATAGAGGCTTCCGGCATCTGCTTTTGTAAAACTTCTTAATTCACGCAAAATTTGAATAAGCAACTTATCGATATTATGTTCACTGGCAAGTCTAATAACAATATCACTAAAAGACTTAAGGCGATGTATTAAATCTTTGTCCTGTTCCTGTAGTACATTTATTGTATCCATTTAGTTTAATCCCTTTTAATTAATAAATCTTGGAATATTATATTAGCAAATAAATGGTAGAAATAAAAGCTAAACTTGCGTAAATAATATACAGTAAAGTGCACTGTTATTTTCAAGCTTATTGAGATCTGTGCGTTGCATTTTGTTATAGATTAGAAGAACGTTCCGACCAGCCTGATAAATGTATTGCTAATTGTCACGGGTTAAAGTCCCCGCAATGAGCGTATTAGAAATAATAGCTTATTAAAGAAAGATTGCTATTATTGAAAATTATTGATAGGTTGACAAAATATTAAAACTTGTTTACTATATCCCAATCCCCCCGATGGGGATATAGTAAGTACAAAAGGAATACATCATGCCCATCAATGATAGAACCAGAAAAGAGGTTGTCCTGCGCCTGAAACGAGCTGACGGTCATCTTCAGGCAGTTATTAAGATGGTTGATAATCAGGAATATTGCATTGATGTTATCAATCAGCTTAAAGCTGTGCAGTCAGCACTGGAAAAATCATCACAAATTATTCTCAAAAATCACCTTGAAACTTGTGTTAAAGATGCTGTAATGACCGGAAATACTGAAAAAGCTATCGAAGAACTAATGGTAGTTTATAGACGTGCACCTATTTGCTTTTTGGATTGCTCCTTACAACAAGATAAAAACAATAACCAGACCACCAGGAATGAAAACAACTGCTGTCATCCAGAGTGATAGAGGGGTTGTATGCAACACAAACTATTAAAATATATACTAATTGTACTTATCATTTTTGCTTTTTATTCTCCCACGGTTTTTGCCGGGAAATACAAGATTAAAAAGCTATATATAGAGCCTGGCCAGAAAGTATCCAGCGGACAAATAGTGGCACTTGCAGAAGACATTACACATGATATACAAAAATTACACTATGAAACCCTTAAACTTCAGCAGTGGGTCTCTAAGAACAGTTTCTATAAAAAGAAAAACCCTTTGATTGATAAAGAAATCTCTCTTTTATCAAGCCAGCTAGAGCAAAATATTAGTAACCACAACACTTTATTTGAAATAAGGGCCAATACATCCGGGATAGTTGATAAAATAGCAATTTCTGAAGGTGATCTCATTAATAGAAAAGATGCCTTTTTCATTACTAAAGCAATTTCTACATTCAGAAATACCTCCATTTCTTCCGGGTTTGGTTATAGAACGAACCCGGTTAGCGGTCTACCTGATCATCATAACGGTATTGATATACCTTTAAAAACTGGCACCCCTGTATATGCCTATGCTGATGGATTTGTTAGCCAGCTATATAAAAATTCTAATGGCAATGCAGGTAAATATATAGGGCTCAGCCACGATGATAATACTGACACATATTATATGCACCTTTCAACCATAATAATTTCAGATGGTCAGTATGTAAATAAAGGTGATTTAATTGGCTATTCCGGAAATACTGGCAGAACTACCGGCCCACACCTGCATTTTGAAATAAGAAAGAATAATATACCCATTCACCCATTTACGCATGAGGGCATCAAATGGTACATAAGTATGTATTGATATTATATATAATATATTTATTTGTTTTTATCTCACCGGTAATTGCTGATGGATCTAAAGCAGCTGATAAAAAGCTTAAACCAATTGGCGCAGGAATCATAAAGGAAGATGATATACTAGAATTAAGCTGGTTGATAGATCATACAATAACGAATAATCCTTCTTTAAAAGTAATAGAAAAAGAGGCACAGGCAGCAGAAAAAAGAATCAGGCAGGCCAGTGCTCTGGAAGATCCCGTATTTACAGCAGGGATAACAAATTTTCCGCTTATTGATATGTCATTTCGTTCTGCTCCTATGACAATGAAGCAAATACAGCTATCACAAAAATTTCCGTTCCCAGGTAAACGCAGACTAAGAGAAAATATTGCCGCCCTGAAATCAGAAGCCATTTATTATAAATATTTTGAGAAACAACGTGAACTAGTTAATAACGTCAAACAGGCTTATTATGAACTTGCATATATCGAAGAAGCTATTGAAATAACCAGAAAGAATCTTGAGTTATTATCACATCTCATCAAAATAACCCAGATCAAGTATGAAGTTGGCAAAGGTATCAGGCAGGACATCCTTAAAGCACAGATTGAATATTCTAAAATAAATGAAGAGCTAATATTTCTGGAGCAAAAACACGATAATTATCGTAATAAGTTAATTTATCTGGCCTATCTGCCAGATGATTTTAAACCTGGCAGAACGGTAAAATTAACCTCCGATTTTACTATACCTGACAAAGACCTGTTAATTTCACTGGCTTTTGACTCCAGACCGCTAATAATGCAATATGAAAAGAACATTGAGAAGGCCAAAGAAGAACTAAGGCTGGCTCAAAAAGCTATTTTGCCAGACTTTCAGCTTTCAGGCTCCTATGGACAAAGGGATAACAGTTATGCTGACCTCTTTTCAGTTAATATTTCCTTTAATCTACCAATCTATAAAAATCGCAAGCAAGATGAAGGAGTTCTGGAGAAAGAATTTCAAATCTTGTCACAAAATGCTGAGCTCGATAGCCTTAAAAATGAAATTAGATTTTATATCACTGATCAACTTATTAATATAGAAAAGAAAAAACGACTGGTTTCGTTGTTTGAAAACTCTTTACTGAAACAAACTATACAGGTTATGGACTCTGCTATTGCTAATTATGAAATAGATAAAACAGACTTTCTATCGGTAATAGATGCACAAATGCTGTATTACAAATATGAAAAAGAATATTATCGTGCCCTTACTGACTATTATAAGGCACTCGCACAACTTGAAAAAGAAACAGGTACAAGTATATTTTAAGGAGATTGACCATGAACATAAGACTATTCCTTATCCCGGCAATATTTCTAACGCTAATTGCCTGTCAGGCAAAAACAGATACAGGCAATGTTCAACATACACACGACCAACATATCAATGACCAACATATCAATGACCAACAAAAAAATGATCAACATACGAGAGATCACAATCAGAAAAACCAGACCAATCTGAAACTCTACAATGAAGATGTTTCTTATTATTATACCTGTCCGATGCACCCTGATATAAAACAAAATAAACCTGGCCTATGCCCGGAGTGCAATATGAAACTTGAAAAAGTGGAAATTAAACAATGACTTTTAAAGAAAAAACCCGGCATTTCTTCATCACTTATAAGAAAGCAATAATCACTATTTCGACACTGATTATGGTTCTGGTACTTATTTATTCATTTATGCCAGATTACTTCAAAGTCTCTCACTGGCTAAAAAGCAAGAATAACGCAGAAGAAATACAGCATGAGATGAATGATAAAGACTTTGTTTATACCTGTCCGATGCATCCAACAATTAATACAGATAAACCGGGAGTCTGTCCAATTTGTAATATGAACCTTGTCAAACGGACAATTAATAAAAAGCCAGCTTCCCATAGTGATATGCCCGAACATACACAGAAGGACTCGCTGGATAAAGATATCATGTCTGTCAGCATTTCACCAGCACAGCAGATAATGGCTAATATAGAAACTGCTCATCCGGTTTATAGAACTGTAAGTAAAAATATTGAAGCCTTCGGAACCATTACATATGATACGAAACGGCTTTCAACAATACCTGTATGGATAGATGGCCGGCTGGAAAAATTATATATCAAAGAAATAGGCAATCAAGTTAAAAAAGGTGATCTTATCGCAGAGATCTATAGCCCTGAGCTTATTGTCAGCCAGAAAGAATATCTTTATGCCCTGGAAAATCTAAAAGAAATGAATAATAGCGAGTATGATGTTCTTGTCAATTCTTACAAAAAAACTCTTGAGGCAGCAAAAAACCGTTTAAAACATTTTGGATTGTCAGATAAGCAAATTGTATCTCTGACAGACTTTGAAGATATTAACAATACCATCCCAATTTATTCAAAATATAGCGGCACTGTAATTAAGCAGCATATTTATGAAGGTGATTACGTCAAAGAAGGCGAAAGGCTCTATACATTAGCTGATTTCTCTCATCTATGGCTGGAAGCAGAAGTTAGTGAAACAGATATCGCAAAACTAAAAGTTCATCAGGAGGTTGAAATACATATTGATAGTTACCCTGGCAGCACTTTTAAAGGACATATCAGTTATATTTATCCGTTTATGGATAATGAAACCCGTACTGTCAAAGTAAGAGTAATTCTGAAAAACTTTCAAGGCCAGTTTAAGCCTGATATGTATGCACGAACTGTCATTAAGACGTTCCCTGAAAGACACCTGACAATACCTGTTACTGCAATTTTTTATACCGGCAAAAACAGTTATGTCTGGCTGGAGAAACAACCCGGTATTTTTGTTATGAGACATATTAACACTGGCAGGAAATATGATGATGTAATAGAAGTTATTGACGGACTAGACAGGTATGATAATATCGCTGTTACAGGTGGCTTTTTGATAGACTCAGAAGCACAACTGACAACAGGCATGTCAGGAGGTCATCAACATTAATGATTAATAAGATTATTGAATTTTCAGCCCATAACAAGTTTGTAATCTTCTTGTTTACTGTTGTACTTATTATATCAGGCATATGGGCAATTAAGCACACTCCATTAGACGCCATTCCAGATGTCAGTGACAATCAGGTTATTATTTATACTGACTGGCCAGGAAAACCGCCACAGGTTATTGAAGACCAGGTGACTTATCCGCTTTCATCTAATCTGCAAAGCCTGCCAGGTGTTAAAGCAGTTAGAGCTACCTCTTATTTTGGTTTTTCTATGGTTTATATAATTTTTAAGGATAACATAGATATCTACTGGGCAAGAACACGAGTTCTCGAAAGGCTGAATTATATACAGTCGCTTCTGCCCCCTGATGTTACTCCAGCACTTGGCCCTGATGGTACTGGTGTAGGGCATGTATTCTGGTATACACTAAAAAGTGACAAGCTTAACCTTGGCGATCTCAGAGCCCTTCAAGACTGGTTTATCCGCTATCAACTGGGATCTGTTGACGGAGTCGCTGAAATAGCAAGTATAGGCGGCTTTATAAAGCAGTATCAAATCGATATTGACCCTAACAAGCTAAATGCTTATCACCTCGATATCAATGATATCGTCAAATCAGTACAGAAAAGCAACAATGAAATCGGCGGAAAAATCATAGAATTTAACAATCAAGAGTATTTTGTCAGGGGGCAGGGATATATCAGAGATATCAAAGACATTGAATTGATCGTCGTTAAAGTGAACGATCAGGGTATTCCTGTTTTTCTCAAAGATATTGCATATATTCAGCTGGGCGGTGAGATACGCCGTGGCTTGCTTGACGAAAATGGTGAAGGCGAAGTGGTTGGCGGTATTGTTGTTGCCCGATACAATTCTAACGCAAAAGAAGTTATACAAAATGTCAAAGCTAAAATAACTGAAATAGAAAAGGGCCTGCCTGCAAGTGTAACTATTAAAACTGCATATGATAGAACCAATCTTATTGAAAAATCTATTGATACGCTTAAACACACTTTAACTGAAGAAATCTTGATTGTCAGTATAATTATGTTTATCTTTTTGCTTGATATAAGAGGATCTATAATCATTATAATTACACTGCCACTTGCTATATTATTTGCAATTATTGCGATGAAACTTTTCGGTATTACCTCTAATATAATGTCACTAGGGGGAATTGCAATAGCCATAGGCGTTATAGTTGATGCCGGTATCGTAATGGTAGAAAATGCCAGCCGGCATTTAAGCGAAAAAACAGACTATGACAGCCGAACAAACCTTGAAATAATTCTAAAATCTGCTAATCAGGTAGGTAAACCGATATTCTTTTCTCTTTTGATAATTATAATCTCTTTTTTACCTGTTTTTCTGTTAACAGGAAGGGAAGGTAAAATGTTTATGCCACTTGCTTTCACAAAAACATTTGCAATGACCGGGGCTGCCATTATTGCTATGACTATTGTCCCTGTCTTAATGATCTTTTTGATGAAAGGAAATTTTTTACCTGAACATAAAAACCCTGTTTCACAATTTTTTACCTGGATTTATTTGCCTCTCTTAAAAATAGTGCTAAAATTACGATGGTTTGCCATTATAACAGCAATTATTATTATGGTATTGGTATTACCAAAGGCAACTGAAATGGGTACAGAGTTTATGCCTCCCCTTGATGAAGGCAGTATATTATATATGCCTGTAACACTTCCGAATATAACCATAACAGAGGCTAAAAGACTCGTTCAAGTTCAGGATAAAATTATAAAGGCTCATCCTGAAGTAGAATATGTTCTTGGCAAAGTAGGGCGTGCCGATACTGCGACAGACCCGGCACCTGTGAGTATGATAGAAACAATCATTAACCTGAAACCAAAAGACCAGTGGCGCCCTGGTATTACAAAAGCTGATATCATCTCAGAGCTCGATCAGCAATTACAGATACCCGGGGTAACAAACGGGTGGACTCAGCCTATCATTAACCGAATAGACATGCTGGCAACGGGTGTACGCACGATGCTGGCTGTAAAAATATATGGTGATAATCTTGATACACTTGGCAAGGAAGCATTAAAAGTTGAACAACTCCTTAAAAATATCAATGGCATTGTTGACATTTATGCTGAAAGGGTAACAGGTGGCAAATATATTGAAATAGAGATAAATAAAAAGGCAATAGCAAGGTATGGCATACAAATCAGCAAGGTTCAAGATATCATTGAAACAGCTGTCGGAGGCAAGAACATTACAACACAGATTGATGGACGCTACAGATTTCCGATCAGGGTTCGTTATGCCCGTGATTACAGAGATTCCATACAGGCATTGAAAGACCTCGAAGTCACCATGCCGAATATGCTAAAACATGTTCCACTTTCTATGCTTGCTGATATCAAAATGACAGGTGGGCCACCAATGATTAACAGTGAAAATGGTAACCTTAGATCTATCGTTCAGTTCAATGTCAGAGACCGTGATATGGGTAGCGTTATAAACGATGTAAAGCAATTACTCGATAAAGACCTTGATTTGCCAGCTGGTTATTATTATAGTCTTTCAGGGCAATATGAAGATCTTAAGCGGGCAGAAGAGCGACTGTTAATGATCCTGCCACTTGTATTGTTTATAATTTTTGTCTTTTTGTATTTTACATTTGACTCTATCATTGATTCTTTACTGGTGCTATTTTCAGTACCATTTGCACTAATAGGAGGTCTCCTGTTACAAATGTATCTGGGTTATCATTTTTCTGTAGCAGTTGTCGTCGGATACATAGCTCTGTTTGGAGTTGCAATCGAAACCGGAGTTGTAATGCTTGTCTACTTAAATGAAGCGCTGAATCGCTATATAACTAAAGGTAATATAAAAGAAGATGATATATATGAAGCCACCATTGAAGGTGCAGCATTTAGATTAAGGCCAAAGCTTATGACGGCATTCGCATCCCTGATAGGGTTGATACCTATTATGTGGGCCACAGGGGTAGGCTCTGACCTAATGAAACCAATTGCTACTCCTCTTATTGGTGGTATCATTACCTCAACAATACTTGTACTATTAATATTACCTGTATTGTTCCTGATGATTAAGACTTTTTTATTTAAATCAGGGAAGCTTAAACAGGCAAATATCAAACATTAAAACATTAAAACATTATAAATAATACAATTAATTCAATTCATCTTTTATAGAAGCAATTCAGGCCTTGTCATCCAGAAAAAACTAATTATGCACTGAGTTTCAGCTCTGATGGAGCTTCTCTTGGTCTGTGTTTTGTATTATATTCAAGTTTTCTTGATAAAAGAGATAGGCTATAGCAAATAATGAAATAAACCATAACGATAAACAACAATATTTCAAATTCGTGGAATGTTCTTCCATAAACGATTTCTCCAGCACGGGTAAGCTCTATAAGGCCAATAACAGAAGCAAGTGAGGTATCTTTAATCAGTGCAATAAATTGACTGACAAGTGCAGGAGTCATTCTTGAAAGGCCGAGCGGTAGTACCACATATGTCATCATCTGGAAATAGTTTAACCCTATACTCCGGGCGGCTTCTATATGCCCTCTTTCAATCGATTTAAGTCCTCCTCTGACAATTTCAGCAATATAAGCTGCTGTAAATATAATAAGAGCAACGGCAGAAGAGAGGAAAAAGTTTGTCTGTATTTTCAACAGGTTGGGTAAAAAGCCATAATGTACAAATACAATAAATAATATAAGTGGTATAGACCTTACAAATTCTATATATGCTGTTGCAATCCAGCTTATAACAGGAAATTTTGTGTGTCTTGCAATACCAAAAACAACTCCAACAAGCATACTACCTGCAATA
Source organism: uncultured Gammaproteobacteria bacterium (assembly GCA_964517135.1). Lineage (GTDB taxonomy): Bacteria > Cyanobacteriota > Vampirovibrionia > JBFMGH01 > JBFMGH01 > CAZFBA01. The sequence goes on along the minus strand of CAZFBA010000016.1, from coordinate 46,809 downwards.
GCAACAGATGCAAGTTTTATGGTCATCCACAAACCACCCATTAAGAACCAGAAATTATTTATAATATCTTCCCAGTGCATAATCAGGTCCTTCCTGGTATTCTCAGGTAGTACTCAAAAACATTCACAAACATAGCGATAATTCCGGTCAGGCACATATAGATAAGACAGCCTACAATAAAGTATTCCAGGAATCTAAAGTCATCGACAGCGCCGTTATAAACCACGTAAAAAACATCTGTAACAGTTATAAAGCTAACCAGCGAAGAGTTTTTAGTTAAGTTAATAAACTGACTCCCGAGTGGAGGAATAATAATTCGTATCGCCTGCGGCAATATTATCAGTTTCATAGTCTGAAAGGCTGAAAGGCCAAGTGCATTTGCAGCTTCAAACTGTTCTCTGGCTATTGATTGAATACCTGCTCTAACAATTTCAGTAATATAGGCACCAGTATACAATGTAAGTGCTAATATACCGCAAACAATTGGCTCTAAATTAATGCCAATATTTGTTAATCCTTTATAGTAGATATATAATTGAACCAGAAGTGGAGTATTTCTAAAAAACTCAACATAACCGGTTGCTATATAGCGAGGTACTTTATTATTTGAAAGTCTTGATAATGCTGCAACAACTCCAATAACAAGGGCTAAAACACAACTGACAACCGAAATAAAAACTGTCAGCTTAAGCCCTGACATAAAAAGTGGTAAATCATTTATTACAACCTGCCAGTCGAGATTATAACTCAAGGTTAATTCTCACTCTGATCTTTTCCGTACACAAATTCTTCCATCCACTTGACACGTATTTTTTCAAGTGTACCATCATCTTTCATTTCCTGTAATACTTTATTTATTTGATTTTGGAAGGATTGTGTTTCAGTACCTTTTTTAAATCCCAGGCCATATGGCTCTTGAGTAAATCGTTCTGGTAGCATTTTGAAGTTTTCAGGATCTTCAGAAACCATACCTGCAATAATGGTATCATCTGTTGTTAGAGCATCACCCCTACCAGCCTTAAGTGCTGAAAATGCTTCTGTATATGTTCTGAAGCCTAATATTTTAGCATCAGGAACCATTTCTCTAATATTTTTCTCACTTGTTGACCCTAAAACAACCATCACTGTTCTTCCACTAAGGTCATTAACTGACTCTATCTCACTATCTCTAGGAACAAGCAAAGTTTGCCCGGCAATATAGTAAGTATCAGAGAAATCTATAACCCTTTTTCTTTTGGCATTAATAGTCATTGTTGCTGCAACAACATCTATATTTCCAGATGTCAGTTCAGGTATACGTGTTGAAGATGTAACCTGCATAAATTGAATCTTATTCTTGTCTCCGAGAATACGTTTTGCTATTTCTTTAAGCAGGTCAATATCAAAGCCTTTTAGCTTCTGATCTTCATCAATAAAGCCAAAGGGTCTGGCATCATATTTCACCCCTGCTATAATATAACCACGTTGTTTAATCTTATCCATAATATCCTGTCTGGGTTTATCACCATTAACACAGGCTACAAGGATAATAGCCAGAAACATTATTAAAAGTGTATTCAGGTATAGTCTTAGTTTTCTCATTTTTTAATTACTTGATCTTTATCTGTATACTTCAAAACGTTTTGTAAAAAGGTTATTGTGCGTGAATCTTTTGGGTTTTCAAACAATTCAGAAGGCGACCCTTCTTCAACAATATTACCATCTGCCATAAATATAACACGATCTGCAACATCTTTAGCAAAACTCATTTCATGAGTTACAATTACCATAGTCATGCCTTCATTAGCAAGGTTTTTAATTACATCAAGCACTTCATTAGTCATTTGCGGATCAAGAGCACTGGTAGGTTCATCAAACAGCATTATTTTAGGCTGCATCGCAAGAGATCTAGCAATAGCCACCCTTTGTTGCTGCCCGCCTGAAAGCTGATCAGGATAATCATAGGCTTTTTCAAGTATACCAACTTTATCAATAAGTTCTTCAGCAATTTTTAAAACCTGATCTTTTGGCAGTTTTCTAACTTTAAGTGGGCCCAACATAACGTTATCCAGCACTGTCATATGAGGAAACAGGTTAAACTGTTGAAAAACAATTCCAACTTCAGCACGAACTTTATTTATATCTACACTTCTTGTGGTAATTTCTACGTTATCAACAACGATTCTGCCACTATCTACAGATTCAAGTTTGTTAATACATCTCAAAAAAGTAGATTTACCGCATCCAGATGGGCCAATAAGCACTAATACTTCACCTTTTTTAATATGTATACTGAAGTTTTTCAGTACCTGTAAGATCCCAAATGATTTATTTACCTTTTCAAACTTAATCATAATTTTTGTTTTTCAAGCTTATTAAACATTTTTTAGGGTTCAGGCTAATTGCAGGATATTTGCTCCCTATTATATTTTATATCTATTAGTATAATTCAAGCAAAATGTTAAATTAAAAAATAGAGAAACAAAAAATATTTAATTATGCATTAATCACTTTATGTGAACACTTCAATAGTTTACTACAAAAGAATTACGGTTATGAAAAGACAATTTTAGTTTGAGTAAGAAATAAAAATCTTAAATTTTGTAACTTATTAAAACAATGAAATCAGCTAACAAATTCAACTGTTGTTTTAAAATAAGGCTATAACTAAATAATTTAGGCAGGTTTTGAAGTATAATTATTTACATTAAAGATTATTATATGATTAAAAACCTTAACATACAATCACCTGAAACAATTTACCCTTAAAGGAGTCAAAATGTCACAGAGTATAAAAGTAAAAAGGCAAATAACTATTAAAACAATAATTACTGATAGCTTTAAAGAAAAAGCATCCAGTGAAATTTCAGGTGAAATGAAACTTTTAGATGAACAGATTTATCATCTTGAGCTACAGATAAACCAGATCGTACAGCAGTTTCAGCAAACAATGCCTGCCAGCCTATCTATATCTCCACAGGAAGCAGAACAGATCATAAATGAACTTAATTTAAAGCTTCAACAATTAGTTAATCTCAAGCAAAATATGCAATCACAAATAAGTAATATTCAAAACTCCAGAACGGGTGATCTTATCGTCACAGGAAGTCTTGAAAATTATACAGAATTAAAGACCGGAGACAATATTTATGATCATATGCTTGATAATGAAATTATAGTCAAAGATGGTATCATTCAAGAGATAAAATGCTAATCATAGGCAAAATAACAGGGTTCCACGGGCTTGGTGGAGAAATAAAAGTACCATACTCAGAGAGACTAATAAATAACCTGAATTGTCTCTCTCAGGTCTATGTATTTAAAACAAAAAGTGATTATGAATTACTGGATATAACTAACTTCAGAATACATAAATCAAACATACTGATAAAATTTAAGCAATATTCAACTAAAACAGATATTGAACACCTTAAAGGATCTCTTTTAAAACAGAAACAGGAAAATTTAGCTCCACTGCAAGAAGAAGAATACTTTATAAAAGACCTGATAGGTCTTAATGTTTATGACCAGAACGAAACTAAAATCGGAATAGTTAACACCCTTATCACTGAAACAAATTCAAACGACTTGATAGAAATTACGACTTTAAACAATAATATTTCCCTGATACCTTTTATCGAAAAGTTCGTTACAGAAGTCGATATAAAAAATAAAAGGCTAAGAATAAACACCATACCGGGGCTTATTGATGATGAAATATAGTGTAATATCTCTTTTTCCTGAAATAATCCAAGATTATTGCTCTAAAAGTATTATAGGAAGAGCACAAAAGAATAATATAATTTCCTTAGAAACAATTAACCCGAGAGACTTCACCTCAGACAACTATCACAGAGTAGATGATATGCCCTATGGTGGTGGCAGCGGAATGGTTTTAATGTGTGATCCTATTTTTCAGGCATTTGAGGCAATAAAAAAACTTGAAAACTACCGGCTCATACTGACTACTCCACAAGGTACACCCTATAACCAGCAAATTGCATCTGATTTAAGCAACTGCGATCAACTTATTATCATATCAGGACATTATGAAGGAATAGACGAAAGGATAAGACTTGGTCTGAAACCTTTTGAGCTATCAGCAGGTGACTATATTCTTACAGGAGGTGAACTTGTAACCCTCTGCATTATTGATTCTACTACCAGGCTGTTACCCGGTGCCCTGGGAAAAGACGATTCACTTAAAGAAGAAAGTTTTAACAATTATTTACTTGAATATCCTCATTACACAAGGCCTTCAGAATATAGAGGCATGAAAGTTCCTGATATTCTTCTTTCTGGCCACCACAAAAATATAGCAAACTGGCGTAAACAACAATCTTTAATAAATACTTTTAAAAAAAGACCTGATCTTCTTAATAAAGCAGATCTTACAAAAGAAGATCAACATATTATTGAAAAAATTAAAAATTCAAAAGAAAAGGAGTAAGTTTTGACAATATTTCAGGCAATATTAATAGGTGTTATACAGGGTTTAACAGAATTTCTACCGGTCAGCAGCTCAGGACACCTCGTTATCACTACTGCTCTCTATAAGTTTTTCACTGGCTCTTCCCTGCCACACGGAAATCCTGAAGAAATATTTTTTGATATTATGGTCCATGTGGCAACCCTGATTGCAATATTTATTTACTTCTGGCCCGAGCTATTAGGCATTTTCAGCCCTAGAACTATTCTAAAACACTTTGATTTCTATAAAATAAAATCGCTTAAAACTGTAAAAACAGACCTGATGAACAATTACAAAGAATTACCTTTTAATGCACAAATGCTGCTTCTTTTAGGATATGGCACCCTTGCTACGCTGGTTATTGCCTTTCCTGGAAGGAATTTTGCAGTGTATCTAACCCAAAACCCTTTCATAGTATGCTTTATGTTGTTAATAACTGCCACCCTTCTCCTTGTATCTCATATATTATCAGAAAAAAATAAGGCTAAAACTAATAACGTAAACTTTAAAAGAGCTATAATAATTGGCCTGGCACAGGGATTTGCTATTTTCCCCGGTATCTCTCGCTCAGGATCAACCATTGCAGCAGGTTTAATGACAGGGCTAGATAGAGTTACTGCAGCAAGGTTTTCATTCATTTTAAGTACCCCTATTATACTTCTTGCTGCTGGTTATGAAGGTATAAATTTCTTTATCGATGGTGAGATGGTAGGTTTTAACTGGTCTGCTATTTTCCTTGGCAGTCTGGCAGCAGGTATTGTCGGATATTTCTGTATTAAATACTTCATAAAGTTCTTAAGCAAATACAGCCTGCTCGGTTTTGCTTATTATTGCTACGCCGCAGGTATTTTGATGGCTATTTTCTTTTATTTTAACTCTTAATAACAGAGCCCCTGATAATAGCGTTTTTGAATCAAAAGTATATAGTAATGACAGATGTTTTTGGGCACTAAAAAACAACTTTCAGGAACCATTCTCAAAAAACAGGTTCAGAAAGTAAAACGGTATAAAATTGAAAAGAGATGTTTTATACTTTCAGACAGGAGGATGAGAATTCTCTGGATTCTCCGGGGTGCATTACAAAGCACTCTATATCCAGTCTGTCTTTTACTTTGGTTGCAAACTCTTGAGGATCAGCTTCAATAGGCGGGAAAGTATTATAATGCATAGGAATAACCTGTTTAACTCCCAGCCAGTGTGTTGCGATAACGGCATCTTCAATACCCATGGTAAAATGTCCACCAATAGGCAGCATAGCAATTTCAGGATAGTAAACTTCTTTAATCATTTTCATATTATAGTGAAGACCGGTATCCCCTGCGTGATAAAGGCGATTGCCGCACATATTGATCACATAAGCACCGGCACTGCCGCCATACTGTCCATCTGGTAGCTGACTGGAATGGGTTGCCGGAGTTAATATTGCATCACCCCAGACATACTTAATCTTGCCACCAAAGTTCATACCGATTGTTTTAACATTCTGTTGAGCGCAATAGTTAGCTATTTCGAATATAGCAGTAATAGTTGCATTATTATTCTTTGCTATTTGAATAGCATCGCCCAGATGATCACCGTGAGCATGTGTTAAAAGGATATCCTGAACCTTAATATTTTCTACTGTGTGCTTTGCAAGAGGATTACCTGAAATAAATGGATCAATAGCGATTGTTTTATCGCAACATTCAACTAAAAAACCACTGTGACCGAGGTATGTTATTTTCATTTGCGACTCCTTACTTGATGGTTACTATTTAACTACAACGTTAACTAACTTATTGGGTACTACAATAACCTTTACAGGTTGCTTTCCGTTAAGAAATTTCTTAACTTTATCAGATTCTAAAGCTTTTTTCTCCAGTTCTTCTCTTGGTAAATCAGATGATAACTGAAGTTTATCTCTAACTTTTCCATTAACCTGAACTACTATTTCGATTACATCAGCTATAAGCAATTCTTTATTATATTCAGGCCATTTTGATAGATGAATAGAATCTTCTCCACCTGCAATAGCCCATAGTTCATCAGCAAGATGAGGTACCAGAGGGGCTAATAACTTAATGAGATTTCTCATAGCGAAGCTTAATGCCTTTTTATCAGTTTCTGAAAAGTCTTTTTTATTGTTCAGGTAGGCATAAATAGCATTAACAAGTTCTCTTGTTTTGCTTACAACGGTATTAAACTGAAATTCCTGTTCAATATCTTTTGTTATACCAAAAATGGCCTTATGAGTTTCTCTTAAAAGGTTTTTTTCAAGGTCATTCAAGGTATTAATATCGGGTTCAGTCACATTAAGTGATATTTTATCCTCAACCAGACCGAACAAACGCCATATTCTGGAAAGGTATTTAAAACATCCTTCCACCCCTTCATCAGACCAGTCGAGGTCTCTATCCGGTGGTGAGTCACTCAGGATAAACAATCTTGCAGTATCTGCCCCATATCTTTTGAAAATATCGTCAGGGTCAACAGTATTGCCTTTTGACTTGCTCATTTTTGCACCATCTTTCAAGACCATTCCCTGGGTAAGCAGATTTTCAAAAGGCTCATCAGCATTAATTAGTCCTCTGTCTCTGAGGGCTTTAGTAAAGAATCTGGAGTACATCAAGTGTAAAATAGCATGTTCAATGCCACCTACATACTGATCTACATTCATCCAGTAGTTGACTTTATTGCTATCAAAGATCTTTTCATCATTTTCCGGGTCGATATATCTGAAATAGTACCAACTACTGCACACAAAAGTATCCATAGTGTCAGTTTCTCTGGTTGCTTTGCCTCCACATTTAGGGCATTTCGTATTGATAAAAGATGATGAAGACTTAATCAGCGAGTCAGAAGTTACTGAAAAATCGATATCTTCAGGCAACAGTACCGGTAAATCTTTATCCTTAACTGGCTGGGTTCCACAGGTATCGCAATAAACAACAGGTATTGGAGCTCCCCAGTAGCGCTGTCTACTTACAAGCCAGTCTCTAAGCTTATACTGTACTTTTTTTCTGCCATATGCTTTTTCCTGTGCCCATTGAGTAACTTTAGTTTTACCTTCTTCACTCGGCAAACCTGAAAACTCTCCTGAATTAACCATAATACCGGGTTCAATATAAGCTTCTTCAAGTAGTGAGTCATCTTTTTTCTCAGGGTTTCTGATAACTTCAATGATGGGAAGGTTAAACTTTCTGGCAAATTCAAAATCTCTTGTGTCGTGGCCTGGGACCATCATAACAGCACCTGTACCATAATCAAGAAGGGCGTAATCAGCAATCCAGATGGGTACTTCCTGGTTATTAAAAGGATTTATAACATACCCGCCAGTAGGCACACCTGTTTTATCACGTTCAGTGCTGGTGCGTTCTATTTCAGAAAGTTTTTTAGATCTTTCTATATAAGCTTCGACAGATTGCCTATATTCATCAGTAGTCAAATCAGGGACAAGCGGGTACTCAGGTGCTAAAACCATAGCAGTAACCCCAAAAACCGTATCAGGCCTGGTTGTAAAAACAGGTATCGTAATATCTTTCATCCCTTTTACAGGAAACCTTAGTTCGCTGCCAGTAGATTTTCCGATCCAGTTTTCCTGCATTATTTTGACTTTTTCAGGCCAGCCTGGAAGTTTATCCAGATCTTTAAGTAGCTGTTCAGCATAGTCAGTAATCTTAAAGAACCACTGTGCAAGGTTCTTTTTAGTTACTTCAGAAGAGCATCTCCAGCAGCAGCCATTTTCTACCTGCTCATTAGCCAGAACTGTCTGGCAATCAGGACACCAGTTAACCGCAGCTTCTTTTTTGTAAGCCAGACCAGCTTTATAAAGCTCTAAAAAAAGCCACTGAGTCCATTTATAATAATCAGGCAGGCAGGTACAGATTTCTCTATTCCAATCAAAGCTAAGGCCGAGTGTTTTGAGCTGCTGTTTCATATAATCAATATTATTTAAAGTCCATTCTGCCGGGGGTTTTTTAGATTTCATCGCTGCATTTTCAGCTGGTAGGCCGAAAGCATCCCAGCCGATTGGGTGTAAAACATTGTGTCCAGTCATTTTTTTATACCGTGCAATAACATCTGTTATAGTGTAATTACGCACGTGACCCATATGCAGCCTTCCTGAAGGGTAGGGAAACATTGAAAGGGCGTAAAATTTAGGTTTATCATTTTTGTCTGGTGTGCGGTATATATCTTTTTCTTCCCAGTAAGTTTGCCATTTTTTTTCTATTTCCTGTGGTTTATATACTTGATCGACCAATTTATGTTCCTCCAGTTAGAATTTCTATGTCACACAATCTTCAAAGGCTTGAAGAGAGGCGAAATAAACGAAAATTTATTATACCTTTTCAGAGATATTTTATAACAGAAATACGGTGATTGCGAATGATTTTTATGGCAATTCATCCGGTATTTAGCAGGGGCAGGTATAGCACAGGGGGATTTTGCAGGAAGACCCTACAAACGCCACGATTGAGGTTGCATACAGGGCTATAGCACCCAGAGGAAGCTCTTTAAAAACATTCACCAATAACTTCAGTGATCAGTCTTTCATTTTTTTTCTGGCCTGCGAGAGATAAAGCCTGACCCTGTAATTGTTTTTGCCCAGCTTCTGAATGACAGCATCCCGTGAAGGGACCAGAACCTTTGAGCAATCTTTATTTTCAAAATCAAGTAAGATATTTTCTGAAGATTCTGAAATCAAATTAGCTGCTTTAAGGTAATAAACTGTAGATTCCTGGTAGTTTTCCATAACCTCATTAGCTGCTATTCTTTCTATAAGTCTTTCCATCTTATTTGAAGTTTTAAAGATCTTATTAACCTTCCCTTTTGCAAGTTCCATTTGCGTAAAAGTCTCTTTTTCTGAGTACAAGTCCTCGACCATAACCACTTTTTGAGGATTCATCTTTGAAGACTGATTTACAAACTGGTAAAGCTCTTCAGAAAGAGCCTCAAGCTTCTCGTTTATTTTGATTAACCTTGAAAAACATTCTGTTTTTGGATCCAATTCAACGGTTCTGGTCTGGCAAACGCTATTATAGCCGATACCCAGAAAAACAATAATAATCAAAAAAAACATGGTATATGTTGCAATTTTACCGTTTAGAGTCATTTTTCTTAAAGGCTAAATTCTTTTTCACTTTTATTGCCTGCAATGCAATGTTTTTTGCTTCTTCAAGCTGAACATCTTTGCCCTGTTTGAGGTCATCAAAGGTTAATTCAACTTCTATATCAGGATCAATGCCTTTTTTATCAATGTCAGTCCCGTTGGGTGTTAAATATTTTGAGACAGTAACATTGATGCCCGAACCATCCGGGAGGTCAAATATTTTTTGTACCATCCCTTTGCCGAAAGTCTTTTCGCCTACCAGAATAGCTCTGTGGTGATCTTTAAGGGCTCCGCTTAAGATCTCGGATGCTGAAGCGCTTGCCCCATTTATAAGTATTACAAGGGGTTGATCAGTAAGTGCCTTTGTAGCTGCATGGAGATCCTTTTTGTTACCATTTTTATCAATGATGCTAACTACTATAGAGCCTTTATCAACAAAGATATTAGCAATATTAATTGCATTCGGCAACAGGCCACCATAGTTATTTCTTAAATCAAGTATAATAGCATCTGCATCACTTGCATTAAGAATAGCGTCTTCCATTTCAATGGTAGCATTCTGACTAATAAAACTGTTTAAGCGGATATAGTTGATATTATTATCCATTTTTTCTTGTCTGACAGACTTAATTTTTATTTCATCTCTTCTAACGTTATAATTATACTTATCTTTGCCACGCAAAACAGATATTTTAACGAGTGTGCCAATTTCACCACGAATTAAATTAGCAACATCCTTAAGGTCCATGCCTTTAGTAGAAATATCATCTACTGCAATTATTTTATCATTACTTTTAAGGTGTGCTTTTTCGGCAGGAGTTTCTTCCAGCACTGAAACAATAACGATATTATTATCTTTTTCAGCTATCTGAATGCCTATACCAGAAATTTTGGCTTCAATATCTGTATCCTGTTCCGCAAATTTATCAGGCGGCAGCAATCTGGTATATCGGTCGTTAAGGCTTTCGAGCATCGTCTGAATAGCAACGTAAGAGTCTTCTCTTGTTTTCAGCTTCCCATCATAACGATGCTGCCAGTATTTCCAGTCTTCGCCATTAAATGACTGATCAAAATATTCCTTTTGTATTATATTCCAGGATCTATTATACAGGTCTTCCGGTGATACATTCTGTTTAAAAGATCTTAAAAATACTGAAAGAAGGTCACAGCCTGAAAAGCCCACAATAGATACGATTATAATAACTATTACCAGAGAAAATTTATAGTATCTATTCATTTTAATACCTTACACATTAATGATTTACTAATATATTAAATTATTTTTTTTGAGCTGACAATAATATTTATCAATTGCTTCAAGGTGATTGGCTGATAGCTCATAGGATAGCTGTTGTTTGTAGTAATGGTTCAACAGGGTTTCTGGTAAGCCTGAAAGTTTTACTGCTCTTAAAAGTACATCACCATAACAACTCACAAGCCCCATATTTTTGGCTTTTATAAGTGTATTACAGATATAAGTAAATTCTTCAGGGTTGTTTTCAGCCCAGGATTTATTAGCAACCCACACACCAAAGACTGCCGGCAAACCTGTTAATGTATACCACAGCTCAGCAAGGTCATAGGCAAAAATTTTATTCTGCTCTCTCAATCGCCAGGCACTAAGCAGCGCAGGATCTCCTATAAACAAAACCCCGTCATAAGTTTGCAGATAATCTTCTACTGAATGCTCATAATAATGTACCGTTAAGCGTGCCCTCTCTCCTGAAATGCTATTAATGAGAATCTGCAATAATTTTACAGATGTAGACGAAGTAAAAGCCACTGCAATATTCTTTTTTGCTAAATCTTCAAAACAAAAATGACTAAAAAGTATAACACTGCCAACTTTTTGCCGGGAACTTATTGATATATCACTAATCAAGCAGAATTTTTCTCTGTATTTAAGGTATTCAAAAGTAGAAATAGGGCCGGCCATAATTTTGTTTTCTATTAACATATGATTCAGAAGCTCAGGTGTGCCAAAATGTGACTCAATAAGACTTTCAGGGATAACCTCCATTGGGAGATTAACAGGCAAACAGTTTAAAAATTTATACTTGCCCAGCTTAATGTGGCCTGCCAGTGTTTTATACGGCAACAGTATTTTAAAATCTTCTTTATTTATAGTTTTCTGTTTCACCTGTACACTTTAATTATGTTATAAACTGTATCCCGTTCAACAGGAATTCTGGAAGCACTTTTGATAAGATCAATAAGCAAACCGACTGTAACTGTATGGGTTTTATCTGCACCAGCAGCACGGGAAATTTGTTCTTTTACAACAGTTCCATCGAGGTCATCAACCCCGAAAGCCAGAGAAAGCTGAGCCATTTTGAGCCCCAATTGAATCCAGAATGCTTTAACATGCGGGACATTATCAAGGTATAATCTAGCAATAGCAAGGTCTTTAAGGTTATCTACTCCTGTATTATTTTTCGCCACTTCAAGAGAGGTGTTTTCATAGTGACATACAAGAGGAATAAAAGTCATAAAACCACCTGTTTCATCCTGAAGTGACCTTATTCTGCTGAGGTGGTCTACTCTGTGGGCGTAAGATTCTCCAATACCTGCAAGCATAGTTGCATTAGAGGGTATACCGCAGGAGTGAGCAATTTTCATTATTTCAAGCCATCGATCAGCAGAAACCTTATCCGGGCAGACCTTAAGACGTATAGTCTCATGAAAAATCTCTGCTCCTCCGCCCGGCAAGGATCCGAGGCCTGCTTTTTTAAGTTCTGTTAAAACTTTTGGGGGCTCCAGGTTTTCATTTTTAGATATATAATCAATTTCAACAGCTGTTAAAGCCTGAATATGAGCTTCTGGTAAGATTTCCTTACACTTTTTGAACAATTTTTTATAGTAGTTCAGGTTGGCATTTTCGTTGAGTGCAGAGACAATGTGAAGTTCCTTAACATTTTTTAATACATATGTATTTAAATATTCCTCAACATCAGTTTCTGAAAGAAAATATGACCCTTCATCACCTTTTTTTTTGCGATATGCACAAAATTTACAGCTTCCCTCACAGATATTTGTTAGGTTAATGTGAAGATTATTAACAAAATAAGCATAATCCTGTGCGGGAGATTTTACCCTGATTTTTCTTGCATAATCTGCCAGTGCACCAATAGATAAAAGATCTGGAGACTCATAAAGGGTCAGAGCATCCTCTTCAGTGAGCCTTTGCTGGTTGAATATTTTTTCAGCTATGTTTTTCAGAGGTGTTTGGCAAATTTTTTCCAAAACTAAAGACATTTACGTACTCCACAGTTGTTATTTGTTTTCAAGCTGTTCTCTAAGCTCCACATTTTCCTGGGTTGTGGCCATCAACTCATCCATGTAAAGATCCAGCTGGCCTTTAATTTTCTGATTTTCTTTATGAAAAGCATTGATATCATTCTTCAAATTATCAATTTTACTTAGCAAGTTAGCTATTGTTTCTGCATCTCCTGAGAATTTAGACAGGTTTTCTCTCAGTTTAAGCCTTTCTTGGCGAAGTTTAATAATTTCATTTTTAAGATTGGCAACATCATCACTAACTTCTGAAATGCTGTCATTAAAAGACATAGAGAACAATTCTTCACCATATTGTTTTAAAAATATAATATTTTCATAGTCTTCGGTTTGAATGTAGCCGAGGTTAATGAGTATTTGTGCAAGAAAGATTCTGTCACCCATAGTATCTTCAGTATATTTCTGAGAATAGAGAGCCATATCAAGCTGTTCAACTGTTATTTTACCTGTTCTTACCAGGTATTCTCCTATTCTAATTTTATTGGCAAGAAAATAAATAGTGCTTGATATAAAATCAGAGTATACAGGTTCAATCAGGTGAGCATCAATACAGTCTGTAAGTATCTTTGCAGCATGAGAAAGGGGCCAGTTATGGATCTGGCAGATATCAATAATTCTTAGTTTTTTCATTGAGCAATCTAAGAAGTTTTTCATATCTTTTGAAACAACCATACCTTTTGTTTCAAAGGTTTCTCCATTGCTCTTGATGTATTTAAAGCCCATCTGGGTAAGATGCGGCATATACAGCTGTATTAAATTATGTTTACTAATAGCTTCAAGCGTTTCAAAAGGTGTAACACTCTTTAAATGTTCTCTTAAGTCAACATAAAAAGCCTGTTTTACCCATACAGGTAAATCTTTTATCTTCTCAAGAAGGCTATCATAATAAAATGGGTTTTTTTCCATCGCAACACTTTTATGATACTGGCAAACAATATCATTTTACTATCAACAAAAAATGATTTCAGCATCAATATAATAAGAATTTTTTAAATTATACCAGGTTTCCATCAAAAGGTAACTGATTCCAGAGGTATTGGATCCGGTGAAAAGTTATGTATTGAAAGCAAATTGGTATTAATCTTCGGATTCAATTTGTTTAAAGAGCTTTGCAGCTAAATGCTCATCTTCTTTTTGAATAATTGAGGCAATTTCAGAGGCAGCTTCTTTATTTCCACTAGCAAGATAAACTGATGCCAGGCTATTTAGTGTATATAAATCATCCTGATTTAGTCTGAGTGCCTCTTTGAAATAGTGTATAGCTTTATCAAAGTCTTTCATTGCCTGATATGTTGAAGCAATATCGTAGAAAATCCTATAATCTCTGTCACATATTGCCAGAGCCTTTTCAAAGGATTCTAATGCTTTTTCAAAATCTGCTTTCCGATAATACACTTTGCCGAGGTTTTGATGAACTTTATACATTCCACTTGAGGCCATTTAGATATACCTTTGATTTATTTTTCCAATACCTAAATTATTTTGCTTCTCTAAATAATTATATAATGATTTTGTAAAACAGTGTTAATATATTTGTTCGGTGAAAAAAGAATCACTAAAATAAAATATAATAACAAATTCGTTAGAAAGGGGTAAAGTCATAGAAACTCTATTTGCTGAAACTCTAAGGCCCAGAGAGCTAAGTTATCTAACCAGATTTTTGCCACAATTGAAAAATGGCCAGCCCAAAACAATACTTTTATCAGGCGATGATGGTATTGGTAAAACTTATCTATTAAACGAATTTGTTTATCTCAGTAAAAAAGCAAACTGCCAGACAATCTTTCTTAAAAACTTCAGATATAACAATATTCATGAGTTTTATAGAGCTTTAATATTCTCATTTGAAAAGGAATGCAATGAAATTATCAACAATACACTTCTGAAAATAAACAGCATTTATGATGAAAAGCTCAACTGGTCAGAAACAGAATTAAAGAATGCACTAAATATTGTTAAATTGCAGTCATCTGTAAACCCAAACATAACTTCAGAGCAGGTTTCAAAATCTATAAAAAGCTCTATGAAGCTATTTTCAAGACTAAAGCCAGATCTAGATGGCAGTCTTGATATACTTTCTGAGCTTCTAACTGACCCATGGATTATTATAGCATCAAATTTCACCAATCCTGCTGATGAAATATTTAATAAAATAATATCTCTTGCAAAAACAAAACCTGAAAACAGTTCATTAATCTCACAGGATATTTATAAAGAAAACATTATTAACTTTCTCATTCATATAAATAACCATATAAAATCAAGGGATACAGCACTGATTATAGTAATAGATCACTTTGAAGATATTGTTAAGCTTGAGCATAAAGAGAGAGAGAGCATTAAAAGTCTTCTGAGCGATATATTTGAGAGAATAAATAAAGACTTTGAAACGCATATTATGTTTCTAACAGGCTCTTCAAATAACAAGCAGAGTATAACCCTTGGTGGGGAACTTTATACAAACTTTTCAAATAAATTCCTGGTGGGACCAATGGAACCACAGTATGCTCTAATGCTTTCTCACAAGGAATTAGAATCAAGAAAAGTAAATTATACCGAGTTAATATCAAAATATATTTCGGAATACTCAAGAAATAACCCTTTCTGGATAACTAACGCAATCAGATATGCAGACATTGCAGCATCTATTATTAACCTGAAACAAATAGATGAAAATTTCTTGAGACAATTCTACCCGGAAAATCCTGAGGAGCTTTTAAATTCTCTTTTCAGCCTTTTGCTATCAACATTTTCTTCTGATCCCTCTCTGATTGATGATATTATGAAGGTGGTTGTTAACCTGCCAGAACCCTTTTCAGTCTTTAGTGTTTCTAAAAACTCTGGTGTAGATGAAAAAACTTGCCAGATAATATTTGACGAACTCAGCCGATCTGGTTTCATGACCTGCTCAAAAGGAGAAGGATACTATTATTATCACAGCATTGTCAAAGATTTCTTCAAGAAAGAATATCACAACAGAGACTATTTCAATTCTAACCTGATTAATCTTTTGAAAATACTTAATATAATTCATCAACAGATAAACAATGCCCAGGATCCCTCAAACAGCATAAGGCAACTGGTGGATCTCTGCGATATAACAGGCCACCATAAAGTTAAATTAAAACTACTAAAGTTACTTGAAATCTCTATTAAATGCAATAACCCTGATGTAAGGATCTCTGCTTTGCTTGGGCTTAAAACTCTGGCCACACCGGATGCTTTAAAAATACTGATTAAAAGTGCCAGCGACACTTCACCCCGGGTAAGAGAAGCTGCTTTAAACGCTGTAGAACACCTGATTGTATCCATTGAGCCAAAACAGCAAACTTTAACCACTCTATTTACTGCCTTAAAAACTCTAATGTTTGATAGAGAGCATATTATCCGACTCAAAGCAATTGAAATACTGGGAAAATTAAAAATGAGAGAAGCTGATGAAGCCCTTATAACACTCTTAACAGATAAAGACGACGAAATAAGAGCTACAGCACTAAAAAATACCGGCAAAAACTCTCAGGAAGACTATTTCTACATATATCTGGAAAAAATGACCGACTCGAGCGGCAAAGTCAGAGTCATTGCAGCCGAACAGCTGGCAAAATATAAAACCCGGCAGAGCTTGCAAATTCTATGTGCAGGACTTGAAGATCAGGATAAGCTTGTAAGAAGAGCATGTGCAAAAGCTCTTGGCAAACTGGAATATCCTGAAGCTGCTATATCGCTTATTAATGCCCTTAATGACCCTGATGAAGATGTAAAGATAAACATAATCAAAAGCCTCGGTAAGCTAAAAAACAAACGTGCAGTTCCATACCTCAGGGATGTTCTTCAATCACAGAGAAATGACGTCATCCTGTGGGCAACAACAAGAGCACTTGCAGATATACCCTGCCGTGAGTCTTATGAAATACTCAATAACTTTACAGAATCTAATAACCCCATCCTGCAGCAAACTGCACTGTATTCAATACAAAAAATAGCAGCCTGTTTAAATTAAAAACAGCTATGCTGATCCTTGAAAGTAATGTATAGATTCCAGATTATAGAGGCCGGGTGTTTTTGCTGGAATCAGTAATTTCTTAATTAATCAAAGATTCCAATAATAAGTAGCTATTAGTAATAAGAGTTTAGAATCTCTTCAATTTCTTTTAAAAAATCCATCGGGTTAAAAGGCTTGGTAATATATCTGACAGCCCCCATATCAATGCCTCTTTGTATCTCGTCCTGCTGTGTTTTAGCTGATACAAAAACAACCGGCACATTACACTTTTCTGGATGCTGTTTAATTTTCTCAAGAACCTGATAACCATCCATATCTGGCATCATCACATCAAGCAAAACCAGATCTACATCATTCGAGTCAAGCAACTTCAGACCATCTTCACCATTAAAAGACGTCAAAACATTATAACCCTTAAAGCTAAGTGTAGCTTTCGTCAGCAAATTTATATCTTCATTGTCTTCCATAACAAGAATTGTATAGGAACTCAATTATATCACCCTTTTTAATGTTTATGCTTCTTTTTCTTGCTGTGATTCTTTCTCTTCAGAAGATCTGGATCTTCCGCTGGCATCTTTAATGTTCTGTTCAAGTTTTTCAGCAAATTGAGAATTCAATTCTTTAAGTGTTTCAACCTGTTCACCAGCTTTATCAAACTTACCCGCAGAGGTATATGCAATACCAAGACCATAATGAGCTGCTGCATAGTTTGGATTAATATTTATTGCCTGTACAAACTCTTCAATAGCTTTATCATGCATACCTGCAAGACTATAAGCTGCCCCGAGATTGCAGCGGCAGTCTGCCCAGTAAGGTTTAATCTGAACAGCTTTTTCAAGAGACTTGATAGCTTCAGCATATAGACCCTTTTTATGGAAAGCATTACCGAGACCTATATACACAGAAGCATTTTCAGGATCCAGTTGAATAGCCTGTTTATACTGAGAAATAGCTTCATCGTATGAGCCCTTCATTGCAAAGGCCTGAGCCAGGTTCTGGTGCATATGAGGAGATGGTTCCTGCGGTGGTCTTTGCTGATAAGGATGTGGTCCTCCGGCAAAATGCTGCTGTTGTGGATGACCCTGTGGATACATCTGCCCTGAATTAGTTCTGTAACTAAAGAAAAACTGTGCCAAACCTACTATAAGTTCTGATAGCGGCTTCTGAAAAACAAGAGCTAAAATCAGCAATACAACAGGGCCCGAAAAAATAACCGGTACCAGGTTTAAAAACTGAATAATAGTAATTTTGACTGTTTGTGGATCCATAAAAACACCTTTCTCTAAATATTATTTTCTAAAGACTAATTATAATAATAAATTTTTTGTTTTCGATTTTCAAAAAATATAAATTTAAGGTATGGGTTAAACGGTCAGATAACCACCTGTAGAGAAAGAGTACAATGAATCACTCAATACCCCGGAGAATAGCCTGCTTTGTAGGCGAAAGGGGACTTTGTCCTCTTTATGTGGTCAATTGCCAGTCATGGCATGGGTTTTGAAAATCGAAAAATTTTTAAGTTATTTACTGATTTTCTATGAAGTATTTAGCTTATTATAACTAGAGAGTATGATTATGGTCAAAAACTAATTTATCAGTTAATATTTAAAATATGAGAATAATTTTAGTATTTATAATTTTTATTATACTCACAACGTCTTCAGGGTTTGCAGAAGATTTAAACAAAGATGAGATATACAAAAACAGCTTCAGGCCAGACATACCCCGTAGTATGCAGGAAATACCCTTTGAAGATAGTGACTATAAAGGCAAATTTTACAGCCCTTATGCCCTTATAAGAATACCAAGAATGAGCCGTAATGATAAAGAAGTCTTGCAGCCCGGCTATTATCTTGTAAAACCCTTCTCAGAAAACAATGTCACCTATCTTTTGTTCAAAAGAATCGACGATACAATAGCTTTAATACCTGTTTTTGACCGTTCCGAGCTACCAAAAAAGCAAAAAAAAATGGACATCACACTGATGGAAGACCAGCATGGCAAATATTATATCGTTACTATAAGATACAGTCTAAACAGCTATTCTGCCAGGCTAGAAATTATTCAATAATCAGTTTTTCATCCTGCCTACTCTGTGATAATCACTTCTGGTAATGAGTTTAGCAACCACACCTTTGCCGGGCAGGCTCCATTCCTGAACAGATTCTCCTATAAGGTTAGCATTGTCTTTAATATTAATACGGATATCTTCTTTGAGTTTATACTTATCGTTTTGTCCACTTAAAACAAACTGAACCCCTATGCCAGAGGCTTTAACAGCTGGTATGCCTCTTGATTCTGGCCCGGGAACGCTAAAATACATTATTGTACCACCCTGAGTATTAGAAATATAAAGTATTTTTGTTACCTGAGCCGGGAAATTTAAGTTAGTTTCATTGAAAATGACTTCTTTAATTTTTGTTGTACATTTCCAGGTTCCGACAAATTTTTTATCTGCAAAAATTCTAGCCATTATCAAACTCTTTTCTTCAACCCAAATAGTTCATCTAATATTATAAGTATAACATTTCAATTATAAATCATTTATTTTGCTGACATTTTAAAATCATGTCTGCCACTTCTCTTACAGCGCCCTTTCCGCCTTCTTTTCTGGATGTATAATGGCAGGCAGAAATAACTTCATCTATTGCGTCAGATGGGCAGGCAGCAAAGCCGGCCTTTTGTATTACTGGCAGATCATTGAGGTCATCACCCATATAGGCTATATTGTTCCAGTAGAGCATAAACTGACCGGTTAAATCTTCAATAAGCTGCAATTTGTCATCAACTCCCTGATATAAAAACCTTATGCCGAGTTCTTTCATTCTTGTTGTAACAACGTCTGATTTTCTGGCAGTTATGATAGCAACAATGATACCTTTTTCCTGTAAAAGTTTAAGGCCCAGGCCATCTTTAACGTTAAAGACTTTTATAAACTCTCCGCTTGCAGTATATATGAGATCTCCTTTTGTCAATACCCCATCTACATCGAGGGCAAGCATTTTAATTGCTGACAATTTATCTTCAAATCGTTTAAATGGTTGCATCAGGCGACTCCTGCTCTTAACAAATGGTGTATATGCAAAACCCCGCAGGGTATATTATTTTCATCAATGATAACAATGGATGTAATAGAGAACTGTTCCATAAGCTGCAATGCTGAAGCAGCCAGTGCAGAAGGTTCAATAGTTTTTGGGTTGCGTGTCATAACGTCTTTAACAATAGTTTTGCTGGTATCGGGTGATTTATTGAGGGCTCTTCTAATATCGCCGTCAGTAATAATGCCTGTCATTTTAGAATTCTGGTCAACTACAACAGCCATTCCCAGGCCTTTTTCAGATATTGTATAGAGAGATTCATGGAAAGTAATATTCTCTTTAACGACAGGCATATTGTTTCCAGAAACCATAAGGTCTTCTACCCGCCACAGGAGGCCTTTACCCAGCTTGCCTGACGGGTGAAACATAAGAAAATCTTCAGGAGTAAAGCCTCTTTTTTCCAGTAATACAATAGCAAGGGCATCTCCTAAAGCCATTGTAGCAGTTGTGCTGGCAGTAGGGGCAAGGCCCAATGGGCAGGCTTCTTTATCCACTGCTATATTGAGTGTCACATTACTTTTCTGCGCCAGTGTTGATTCTTTATGGCCTGTCATAGCAATCATTTTAAGGCCAAGTCTCTTTATTAACGGTAGAAGATACAACAATTCTTGCGTTTCTCCACTATTTGATATTGCAAGAACAACGTCGTTTTTCATAACAGCTCCTGAGTCTCCGTGAGAGCCTTCAGCAGGATGCATAAAAAATGATGGAGTGCCAGTAGAAGAAAACGTGGCTGAGATTTTACGGCCAACAAGCCCTGATTTACCCATACCTGTAACAACAACACGGCCTTTACATTCAAGTAAAATATTTATTGCGTTTTCAAATGTTTCATCGAGTGAATCCCGAATTGCTTTTATAGCCCGTGATTCAAGATCAAGAACATTTCTTGCTCTTTCAATAATATCAGGTTTCACTTTATTAACTGCCAATTTGTCCTCCGGTAAATAATATATAAGATCAGTGCTTAACTAAAAAGTTTATCATTGTAGTTATTCATTAGTCTTAATATTGTGATATCAAATTGAATTATAACAGAAGTTACGCAGTAAAAAATAATAGATTTAAAAAAGTCCTTAATACCCCGTTTTGTGAAGAAAATGTATAAGCTGTTATTCTGAAGATGAAGCCCAAAAAATCTCTCAAAAATAGATCCTTAGCTGTGTTCAGGGCAACTTAAAAGTTTTAAAGAGACTAATAACTACCGGAGCGAACTTAGTTCGCCCCGGAGAGAGTTTTATTTCTGGCTAATTCAGGCATTCAATAAACTATTGATATTGCGAGGACAGCTTTTGGTCTGATGTGGTTATCCAGGATAAATATAAACACTGGATGGATTGCTTCGCTTAGCTCGTAAAGACTTTTATAGCCTGTTGATTGCGATTCGGTATCAGATTCTATCCCTGTTTTTGCTTGAATCAGTAATTCCTTAATTAATCAGAGGTTCTAGATGTATAAAACCGGTCATAATATCTGTTTTGGATTAGAAAATTTTCAGGAAGTAAAATTAAAGAAACTGGCAAAAATTATTAAACAGGGTTCAGCAAAGAGATAGGTCTTTAAGCGGACAGTAATGTAAAAATATTAAAAAAATTCATCACAGAATATTACTGTAAGCCTGCATTTATATTGAAGCATCTCAGGAAAATGGTTAAAATAAAAGAAGTAGTCTTTTTAGTCAGGCATTTCAGAATATGAGTACAGAACTTCAGGAAAAAACCCGGAGTAAAAAGCAGCTTACGCCGAAATACAAGGTTATTCTGCATAATGACGATCATAATTCAGTTGATTATGTAGTTGTTTGCCTGCTCAAAACAGTAAATACCCTTACTCCAAAGAAAGCCATAGATATTATGTGGGAAGCACACAATACCGGTTGCAGTGTTGTAACTGTTGTACCGTTAGAGATGGCCGAGTTTTACAGTGAAATGCTTAACGGTTTTGGCCTGACCTCAACAATAGAGCCAGAGTAGGTGACAATCTATACCAGAGCATTATCCTTTTTTTTCATATCTTCCAGCAATTTTTTCATATCAGCAATCATGCCTTTAAGGCCTTCAACTGTGTGAGCTTCAAAATAGATTCTAAGCAAAGGCTCTGTTCCGCTGGGCCTTGTAAGTATCCAGGTGCCATCTTCAAGGTAAAGCTTGGCTCCATCCATCGTTGATACCTTTTTAACCTTGATTCCATTGATTGATGCAGGTGGGTTTTCACCGCACATTTTGACAAAATCAACTTTTATTTTATCGCTAACTTTCAAATCAAGCCTCTCATGGAAAAAGTCAGTACCTACTTCTTCTTTAAGCTCTTTCAATATATCTTTTAGGGGTTTCTTTTCATATGCCATAGCTTCCACAATAGAAAGATTGGCCACAATGCCATCCTTTTCAGGTATGTGATGAAGTATTGACAGCCCTCCAGATTCTTCACCGCCTATTACGACATCTTCCTGACGCATAATCTGTCCTATGTGCTTGAAACCTACCGGTGTTTCATGTATTTTAAGCCCATATTCTTCTGCCAGACCGTCAAGCATATGTGTAGTTGCTACTGTTCTTACTATAGAACCCTTATAACCTTTATTTTTTATTAAATGCCTTAATAGAACAGCTATAACAAAGTTAGGCATATAATAAGCGCCTGTTTCATCTATAACACCAAATCTATCAGCATCTCCATCTGTACCAAAACCAATAGCATTGCCATCTTTTTTAACGAGATCTGTAACTTCTGAAAGATATTCAGCTTTAGGTTCGGGCATACTTCCTCCATAGAGTGGATCAATCCAGTCATGAAGTACTGTCACATCACACCCTGCTTCTTTTAATAATTCGTCAAGATAGCCACGGCCTGTGGAATACATCGGGTCATAATAAACTTTTGCGGGGTTTTGTTTAATTTTATCAAGATCGACAATCTTCCTTACCCAAGCCATATAAGCCGGACGTGGGTCAAACTTTTCTGTTACTCCTTCGCTGGTAGGCTTTGACAGAAAACTATCATCACCGTTCTGTAGTTTTTCAACATTACTAACTATAATATCAGTAATATCAGGAGTAGCCGGCCCTGCGTAATCAGGAATATATTTAATACCACAGTATTCTGGCGGATTATGACTGGCTGTAAACATTAATGCTCCAGCACTTTCAAGCTCTTTTGCGCTAAAAGCCACAACAGGTGTGGGGGCGTCTCTTTTAGTAAGTTTAACATTCAGGCCAAATGAGTTTATAACCTTAGCGGCTCTTTCTGCAAATTTATTCGCCAAAAACCTTGTATCATAACCAATTACTACAGGTCTTTCAGGTGAATATGTTTGTTTTATATACCCAACTATAGCTTTTGTAACCAGTTCAACATTATCAAAAGTAAATTCATCAGCAATTATAGATCTCCAGCCATCGGTTCCAAACTTTATTTTTCGGGTCATTTCATCATCCTCATTTAATTAATAACAACTATCAATTCAGGTTTATTCTATTTTAAAAAAAACCAGCAAACAATGTACAATTTTGTTAAAACCCCTTCAAAAGAACCTCTTTACCTAAATGCAAAGGTTTTAAGCTTATTTTTTAATACAGATTCTCTTAGTTTTACATCTTCATCTTCCGGCATCAAGTCAGCCAGCTGGCTATAACAGAAAATACCCGCTTTGATATAAGCCAGTTTAAGTGAATTTTCAGCATCGTCAATATTATTATGATAATAATCACACAACTTCATCAGATTTTCTTCGCTTTTTTCTTCTATAAATAATTCAAGCAGCTCATGTTTTTCTCTTTCAAGCCCTTCCAGAGGATCATCCGGTGTTCTTGATAGTTCCCGGGTAAGGCCATTATAGAATACAGGAGATTCATTCATCTTTTCATTAAGAAAGAGATTAATATTTTGATTCAACTCTTCAACAGCTTTCTCTCTGGAAGTCATAAGATTAAAGCGTTTCAGATAATAATAACCTGCAAGAAGCCTGTTTTGTCTACCTTCTCTCATTTGAGAAAGGTTGTTTCTAATGCCGGCAGTAAATAAATACCATACCCCAAGGTCAAAATTAGCCTGAGCACTATCAGGGTTATTATGGTAGATCTTCAATAACTCCATTTCCTTTTTTAATAGTGCTCTTTGAAGCTCTTTTTCAGAAATATCAGTCTGAAAAGTCTCATTTTTATCTATAACATCAAATAAATTAGCATTAAAAGCATATTTAAGATGACCTTCTTTATCTATTTCTAGGTAACTATCTTTTGTCAATACGCTTGAATTCACTACATAATTTGAATGCGGGTGAATATAAGCCCAGAAAACGAGAAGGGTAGCAATAATGATCACTGTTAAAATAAATGGCAGACCTGTAATAACATCGAGAATAATTTTTTTTGCTTTATTATTATCACTCATATAAACTTCCTGTTTTCATTCTCTATTAATCAAGTATAATGAACTAATGGGAATTACAATTCATACGTATTATAAAAACAATACCAGATAACTTCATCAAATTATATCAAAAATCCACTTCAAAAGAGAATTTATACAGTTTTACTTGATCAGTGCATAACTTAAAAAATATTCAATTTTCAAAAGACAGAATCAGAAAGCACAATAGTATTAAAACCTGATCTAAAAGCTGTTTTCAGGTTTATACTTATCATACAGAAATACCATTAATAAAAATACCTGAAATATTATCTGATAATTCTTCTTTTGTAATGCCAGAGGGATCTTTAAAAACCAGAATAGCTATTAAATTCATAACAATCATGCCTCTTAAAGATCTCGAAGCTATTTTTAAATTGATATTTTGCTTGAATTGACCTTCATTCTGGCCCTGTTTAATAATGTTTGATACCATATCCAGATATTTAATAATAAATTCATAATGTTTTTTAATGGGGTGGAACTCATCTTTTTTTGATGAATATTCAGCATATATCATGAAAAAATACTGGTGATCAAAGAAAAAATCAATGTTTTCACTAATAAATAGTAATAATTTCTCTTTTGCCGGTATATTCTGGTGATAAATATCTTCTAATCTAACAAAGCCGAGCTCCAGGTATTTTTTTAAAAGTGCTTCTAGCAGATCTTCTTTATTTTTAAAATACAAATAAAATGTACCTGCAGCCAGTGAGGCATTATCGGTAATATCTTTTATCTTTGTGTTGTGGAAACCTTTTTTTGCATATAGTTGTATAGCTGATTCAATTATCAGTTCATATTTATCAGTTTTTTTGCTGGTCATAGTGTTGACTCCATTATAAAGTTTCATTTATTCCAGAATTTTGCTATGAGCTGGCAGGGTATTAGCATTAATATATTTAATTGCCCGTACAGCAAACTGAATGAATATTCATTCAGTTTAATTGTATTCAATCAAGATCAAATTTTCAACTGCTCAAAAGTATAATAAATACTTTTATTATTAATATTTATTACAAAATAACGTATAAAGATTAAGCTTCTGGAGACTCTACGATTTTTTTAGATTTAATTTTCTTAAGTCTTTTGACGACTTCTTTATTTACGCTATTTAAAGCCTGCTCAATATCACCGAAATAAAATTCATCAGCAAACTCCTGGAATTTCTCCCAAATGAGATCACCTTCCTGGCCAGCTCTTACCTTGGGATCAAAGTAAGCACATCTGTTTGCGCCATAACTAACCTTATCTAATTGCTCTTTGCTCTCAAGTCTTTTGAGTACGGTTGTAACTGTTTGAGGAAAATACTTCTTATCATATTCCTCTTTGAGATAGTCCACAACATCTTTGGCTGTTACATATTTGTCATCTCTTCGCTGAATGTTGCGAACAGCAATTAGAACGAGTCTCTCCAGTTTACCTTTTAGTTTTGTGTTTGTTGAACTCATATAATCTTTTCTGGTTCCTTACTACGTAAAAATAAGACAAACAAACTTATTATACTAAGCAATAAATTATCTTATTAATTCTAAAACATTACCTCAAAAATAATTTACACTTTTTTTTAAATTTCAAAAAACGAACTAACAATAGTTTTAGCAATTTATTGCTTTTTTAAAACAATAAATGTAATTATAAGTCTCCTTGGTAAGTAATATCAAATTAAATTATACAAAAAAATCCAGATTTGGTGAAATAATATTCATCAATTGCTTTGTACTATTTCTATTTAAATAGAGAAGATTCTTGCGCTTGCTGGTTAATACAGGGTTTCCCTGTGAAAAGAAATACATATATATTTATAACAAACTATTTTCTTTCTTCACATTTCATTTCAATTAACAAAATCAAGCCATTTAACTATATTCACTTTTTTAATTATTAACAATAACAATTATTGTTAAGATTTGTTTAGATCTGTTACATTTGAACACAAAAAAAACGTTCTTTAAAAAGTTTATAACCACAGCAATCAGTATCTCTGAGAAAGTATAAAAGCTTTGTCTGCCTTAATTTTTAAGAAATAATTTATTTTAAACTCTGTAATTCTGATAGATCTTTTTTAATTTCGTTAAGATCACAAATAATATTTTCAATGCTATTGACAATTCTTCTGGTGCTTTCGCTTCTGTAAAGTATTTGTAGATCTTCGTTTATATCTTCGTTGAGGTTCTTTTTGTTGTCAGTATTCATCATTAACACCATTAAATACCTGCGATATTAAGTGCATTTTATACACTAATTAATTTAGCATGAAAAATATTTTTCTTGCACATATTTAAACAACATTTTAAAATCTTTTAACCAAATATCACCTTAAAATAAGATTATCATTAGTATTAAAGCCTGAATTATCACTAACAGTAAGGGTTTTGATAAATTTGTTCAATAATAAGCTCATTAAGAGTTTCAAATTCTAATAAAATAAACTATTTGCGTATAATATAATAATTAACGTTATATTGACCAGAAGGAACAAACTAATAAATGGATAAAAGAAGTTACCTAAATCTACACTACTGGCTAAAAAAACTTTTAAATGTTATATTTATACTTGCTTGCCTGTTAATAACAGGTTCTCACCTGCCAGTAAAAGCTCAGGCATCAGAAATAGTAGATCTTCCCGAGCTGAATGAAGCTCTGGATAAAGGAATTCAACTTAAAAATGTTCACGCCTACAAAGAGGTATACTTTACAAAACCCCGAACCTGGCAGGTTTTAGGGGGCACAAACCTTGTTGTTAAATTTCATCATTCTGCTGAACTTATTCCTGCAAGATCACATTTAAGTATTTATATAAATGGACAGCTCGTCAAAAAAGAATCTCTGGATAAATCAAGTGTTGAAGTTAAGACTATATCCATACCTGTCCCCCTGGCAGGTCTCGGCAATTACAATACTATAAGGTTTGAGGTTGAACAGCATTATACAGATATCTGTGAAGACCCTTTAGACCATTCTCTCTGGACTTTTATACACCCTGAAACTCATATCAACTTTAAATACAGAATTATT
This sequence comes from uncultured Gammaproteobacteria bacterium, assembly GCA_964517135.1. Classification (GTDB taxonomy): domain Bacteria; phylum Cyanobacteriota; class Vampirovibrionia; order JBFMGH01; family JBFMGH01; genus CAZFBA01. The sequence continues at coordinate 19,447 of CAZFBA010000016.1, read as the reverse complement.
CAACCAAAAGTTGACCTTGCTGAATATCCATTCCCTCTGTATGACCCCTATGCATATGGGATAACTACTATTAACTTTATAACTCCTGATATATCAAGCAATTCGAACATCTCTATTAATGCAATGGGTATTATAGCAGCAGACATAGCCCAACAAATAAGCTGGCGTAAATTAAAATTTATAGCTTCACCAGCCAGCAAACCTGTGAATAAAGATTTTAACACAGTGTTAGCAGGAACTCCATCAGAAATACCCTCATTAAAAGGATACCTTGGTAACAACCTCAGAAACATCAACGGTACACCGACAATAGTTGACAGCAACGGTAGCGCCCTTGAAGACAGCCAGGGAATAATAAAATTTATCAGAAATCCTGAAAACGCTAACAGAGCAATACTTATAGTCTCTGCCAATACCCCGGCAGGCGTCAATACAGCAGCAAAATACCTGGCCCACGAAACACTGGCAAAAGCCCTGAAGGGCAATACATATGTAGTCAAAAGCTACTCACCACAAACAACAAAACCCACCACTATTGCTAAATACATACACGATAAAAGCCTTTCCTTTAAACAGCTGGGGTTTAAGACAGAACGTGCCGAAAGAATCGGGCCTATACCACTTGAATACCCTATTAGAGTAATACCTGACCTTAAAACAACTGACGGAATGCTCAACTTTAACCTGGTTTACAGCTATAGCCCTGATATAAACCCTGAACTGTCTTCCATAGAAGTAAAGTTTAATGATGTTTCTCTCGAAGGAGTAATCATTGATAACCAGCAGGGCGTGCAAAATCAGACACTTAAAGTAAGAGTGCCCGATCAGTATGTCAAACCCTACAATGTTTTAACGGTTAAGTTTCATATATTCCCTTCAAAATTTGGGTATTGCGTAGATGACTATGAGGATAACATCTGGGGAGAAATCTCTTCAGAATCTACAGTTAACCTGCCTGGAGGAGCCAAGATTGTTTTCCCTGATCTGGGGCTTCTAAATGATTCTTTTTACCCTTATTCAACCCAGCAGGATCTTTCAAACGCAGCATTAATAATTCCTGATAACCCCACTCTGGAAGAATATCAGTCTGCCTTAAATGTCACCGGTGCTATTGCTAAACAAACATACTCTGATGCCGGGGTTGACCTCATTATTACCACCGTTTCAGACTACAAAAATCAAAGTATTAGCGATAGAAACATTCTCTTAATAGGAACTCCCGGATCAAACCCGGTTATTCAAGACATTAAAAATAAGTTGAAAATGACATTTGATGATAATTATAAGATGTTTAGCCCTGAAAATACGAATTTTGCAGTGCTGGCTTATGACAACAATCAAGGTATACTGCAACAAATCATTTCAAGTATGAATTCTAACAAGGTTATGACAGCCGTTTACGGAAAAACTGATACCGCTTCAAAAGTATCATCAACAGCCTTATCAGATAAAAAGAACCTTATCAAGCTTAAGACAGGCAGTTTCTACGTTGTTGATGGTGAAACAGTTAAAAACATTGAGTTGAAAGAACATAAAAAGGAAAAAACAACCGTCTCATCAAAAAAAGTTGGCAAGGTGACTTCATACTGGCCACCTTCAGGTGTCTGGGGCTGGACTGCTACAATATGCGGCGGTATTATCATTTTCATTATAGTTTTATTCATTCTTAATATCATATTTGCGATCTTATTTGGCCGAAAGGGTAATTAAATGATGAACAAATTAAATCAATATCTGAAAATAATCTTTCTTGGCTTACTTTTTATATCTGTAGTTCTCTTTACAACAGAGAAAGCCTCAGCAGAACAGGTAACACTAACTCTAAAACAGCTTGGTGCAGACCAAAATGTTGACCTTAAAACGGTCAAAACCTTTAGGGAGTTTTATTTTACCAAACCAGAAAACTGGATGATGGCCCCATCAACAAAACTTATACTCACATTTCAGCATTCTCCACAGCTGTTACCTGAAAGATCAAGCCTGACAATACTTATCAATGATCAATCCATTGAAAGTATTGAACTAAACAAAGGAAACGCTTCAACTACCACGGTATCTATACCCATACCTGTTAGTATACTGAAAGATTATAATAAACTTACTTTTGACGTTGATCAACACTATACATACAAATGTGAAGACCCCTTTGACCCCTCTCTCTGGACAACTGTATTAAATACATCCACTCTTCAACTGGATTTCACAAGAACAATACCTAAAACAGACTTTTTCAGATACCCTTACCCGATTTATGACCCTCTAGAATATAGAGATACCGAACTTAATTTTGTTATACCACGCCCGGAAGCCAATAGAGACCAGACCTTAAAATCAATGGCAATGGTCAATGCCAGCATTGCACAGCATGTCGGCTGGAAACCTTTAAAAGTCATGGCCTATACACCCGATAAATTAAATGAAAAAGCAAACCTCATTATCGTTGGTACCCCCAAAGAAAACGCCGCCATAAGGCTCTTTAACGATAGCCTTCCTTATAAAATCAGCGGAGACCAGTTTGTAGATTCTTCTGGCAGCCCTATTGGTGATAATTTTGGTATCCTTATGATGGTTCCAAACCCAAAAGATAGAGGAAGCGCCATCCTTATAGTATCTGGAAATACCCCTGAAGCTGTTTTAAAAGCAGCCAATGCCCTTACACAGTACCCAACAAGAGGCATACTAAAAGGCAACACCGTAATTGTTAAAGAAAACCTGCCACCGCAGCTTTCAGAATTTCGCAACTGGCCTGAATATGTCAGAACAAAAAAAGCAACTTTAATGGATATTCAACACGAAACTAAAACGACAAGAGGCGTAACTTCAGTACCTATTAAATATAGCCTTAACCTGATGCCAGATATGTCTATGCCGCCGAGAAATTTTGTCAAAATGAACGTTATCTACAGCTATGCGGCTAACCTTGACCCTGATATGTCTAAACTTGAAATACTGCTTAACAACAAAGCCTTTCATAGCGTTGCACTAGACAATACCAGCGGTGAAAACCTCAAAAATCTTGAACTTGAAATACCGACAGAAAGTGTTGAATTATACAACACACTGGAATTCAGATACCACCTGTTCCCTATAAAATTTGATATATGCCGGTTTACAACAGATGAACATGTTTGGGGTACAATACACAACACAACCAGCTTTGATTTTCCTGCAACTATCAAAACAGTTATACCTGATATGGGACTTATTAACGACGGAGGGTACCCGTTTACAGCCTATAGAGACATGCAGGAAAATGTTTTTGTCCTTGCTGACGACTTTACAGCATACGATGTCTATGGCATGCTCTGGGTTGCTGCAAGACTTGCTAAGTTAACACAACCAACAGAAGCTGTTAACTTTGATGTTGTAAGATACAGCAATATGAAAGGCTCTCATAAAAATAATAAAAACATTATTACCTTGGGGACAAAAACCAGAAACAAACTCATTAAGGATGTAGACCCTGAACTTAACCTGATATTTGGCGAAGATCAGTTTAAAATACTTAAACAAGATAAAATAGATGCTATTTCAGAATTACGTAATGAACCAAATCAGGGAATAATAGAACAAATGCTTTCTCCCTGGAATACAAACAGAGTCTTAATGGTTGTTTACGGCGAAGACGATAAAGGTCTACTCAACGCTATCAGTGCTTTTAGTGATACTAACAAGTTTAAAAATATCGAAAGAGGCAATATAGTTGCAGTATCAGAAACAGTTCAGTCAATAACAACCCTTAGAAAAGACCAGGCCAAACAACTCTATGGCGAACAGGCCAAAAGAAAAGCAGCTACAGCTGAATTCTGGTGGAACCTGTTTAAAATATTCCTCATGGTGGTTGGCACACTGGCAATTATAAGGATTATCTTTGGTGCCTTCCTGAGAGGTGCTGCCGGACAACGCTAAAACCAGGTATTATACCTGCTAAATATAAACCTGAAAAAGAGGTGGTATTCTTGCCACCTCTTTTAAACTGATATTTTTAATCTTTCAGCTAACTTTTAGAATATTCTGCATCAATAACATCTTCATCAGAAGAAGAATCACTGCCTGAAGATTCTTCTGACTCTCCACCAGAACCGGGAGGAGGAGTTTCTGCCTGCGAAGCCTGCTGATAAGCTGCACTTGATATTGCATAAATAGTCTGTTGAAGTTCTTCTGTATGCTTTTTAATAGTATCAATTGGTGCATTCTCTTTCAAAGACTTTGCAAGCTCGTCTTTTTGAGATTCAAGTTTAGATTTATCAGAGTCAGAAATCTTACCTTCAAAGTCTATAACCATTCTTTCAGCTCTGTTAACAAGACTATCAGCATTATTTCTGATTTCTACTTCTTCTTTCTTGCGCTTATCTTCAGCAGCGTTGGCATCAGCTTCTTTCATCATGCGTTCAATTTCATCCTGTGAGAGGTTTGTTGAAGCAGTAATAGTAATCTTTTGCTCTTTATTTGTTGCTTTATCCTTAGCAGATACGTTAACAATACCGTTAGCATCTATATCAAAGGATACTTCAACCTGCGGAACCCCTCTCGGTGCTGGCGGAATACCATCCAGCCTGAACATACCGAGAGACTTATTATCTTTAGACATAGGTCTTTCGCCCTGCAAGACATGAATATCTACAGCGGTCTGATTGTTTTCAGCTGTTGAGAATACCTGACTCTTGCTCACAGGAATAGTTGTATTTCTAGGAACCAGAGGTGTCATAACCCCACCAAGGGTTTCAATGCCAAGTGTTAATGGAGTAACGTCGAGCAATACTATATCTTTGACTTCGCCACCCAGAACACCTGCTTGAATAGCCGCTCCTATTGCTACAACTTCATCCGGATTAACACTCTGATTGGGTTCTTTATTAGTCATTTCTTTAACAAGCTTCTGAACAGCTGGCATTCTGGTAGAACCACCGACTAAAACAACCTCATCAATCTCACCAGGCTTGAGTTTGGCATCAGAAATAGCCTGCTCAATAGGCTTTCTACATCTTTCTACAAGATCCCGTGTGAGGTCTTCATATTTTGCCCTGGTTAATGCTATTTCAAGGTGTTTAGGTCCATTGGCATCCGCTGTTATAAACGGAAGACTAATATTAGCTTCAATCATTCCTGAAAGCTCGCATTTTGCTTTTTCAGCAGCTTCTTTAAGTCTCTGCATAGCCTGTTTATCTTTACGCAGGTCTATACCTTCCTGTTTTTTAAATTCATCAGCCAGCCAGTCAATAACTTTTTCATCAAAATCATCACCACCAAGGCGGGTATCACCGCTTGTGGATAAAACTTCAAAAAGCCCATCACCAACATCCAGAATGCTAACGTCAAAAGTACCGCCACCAAGATCAAACACAAGTACTTTTTCATTGGTTTTCTTGTCAAACCCATAAGCCAGTGCTGCAGCTGTTGGTTCGTTAATTATCCTCAGGACGTCAAGGCCTGCTATTTTTCCTGCATTTTTTGTAGCCTGACGCTGACTATCATTAAAATAAGCCGGAACAGTTATAACAGCAGAAGTTACCTTTTCTCCAAGATATTTTGATGCATCATCAGCCAGCTTTCTTAATATCATTGATGATATTTCTTCTGGTGTATGGTCTTTGCCGTCAATATTAAACTTTATATCAGTCCCCATTTCACGCTTGACAGAAATAACTGTGCGATCAGGGTTAAGAATTGCCTGACGCTTGGCTAGTTGCCCAACAAGCCTTTCGCCTGAAGACTTTGAAAAGCCTACTATTGACGGTGTTGTTCTTGCACCTTCTGCATTAGCAATTACAGTAGGCTTTCCACCTTCCATAACAGCTACAACAGAGTTTGTAGTTCCTAAATCAATTCCAATTGTCTTAGCCATATAAATTCTCCATATACAGTTTTCGAGTAGTTACTGATAAATGAATTATTTTAGATAGTTTTTTCTTTTTTAATCATATCAATAGAAATAAAAATTAAATTATTTCTAAAGAAAAAATTAACTTTTTAGAGATTATCTCTTAATTTAGATCAATAATCTCTGATTATAATCAACGTCATAATAATCAGATTTCGGAAAAACCCACTGGAGACTTTTAGATTTGTTTAATTTTTTATGTCTTTTAGTATAATTACGGAATTTCTGATTACAGAAAAAACAGACACCAATTTCTTTAACCTGAGAACATACAAGTTATTCAGAGACACCAGGAGAGGTTTTTAATTTTATATTTTGAGTATTTATAAAAAAGCAGTTATTGTTTCAGATTCAATTTTTAAATAAGATTCTTTCTTTTGTTAATAATGTTTATTATAATTAAATACACAGGGAGTTAGTTGAACATGGAACATACTCATTCATTAATTATATCGTTAATTATAACCCTGATATTCTGGGGGTTTTATTATTCCTATTGTAAATTCACGTTTCAAAACGATGAAGATGACTTTGACTAGGTTTTAAGGTCTTCAAGTTTTTCTGCCATTTCAGGATCAAGAACACGTAACAATTCTACTTCACTTTGAAATTCAACTTTCTGGTTTAGTTCCAGATAAATAATGCCCAGTTCATAATGCAACTCAGGATAATTTGGGTTAATTCTCAGGCCATCTTCAAGTGTTTCAATAGCTTTATCGTGGCTTCCCTGTTTAACGTAAGATTGAGCAAGCTTAACGTATAAATCAAGATCTTTAGGTGCAAGATCAATAGCTTTTTTAAAGTTTTGCTGGGCTTTATTCTGGTCTCCTTTTTGATAAAGGATGAGACCAATATCCTTATAAAGCTTTGGATCAATATTTTGAACAGATAAAGATTTTCTTAGATATGAAAGAGCTTTATCCAGATGATTATTGTCTTTATAAATCTGTGCTATGACATAGAGGCAATCTATATCATTGGGCATATTTTCAATTGCTTTTTGAAAAATAACTTCTGCTTCATCAAATTTTTTTTGTTTGATAAGCAATTCACCAAGATGTGTATAAGCATTTAAAAACGTTGAATCTATTTCAAGGGCTTTTTGAAAAGCTTCAATGGCCTCATTAATCATTCCCTCTGTTTTATAGGCTTTTGCAAGCAGAAAATGAGCTTCTCTTCTATGAGAATTTTGTGCTACAAGGTCTTTGAGCTTTTGTAATTTTTCATTCATCTGTCGTTAAATACCGTTTAATGATTCTATCACTGTAAAGATTATATCGAGTGATTATAGATGATGCAAAAATATTTTAATAACCTATAAAAAATCCTACCACAAAACCATTATACAAAAAAAAGAGTAAGATAAATTATTACTGTCTGGTTAAATTTTTTCTGAGGGTTAGGTTTTTGGGCCTGCAGGCCCAAAAACCTAACCAGACAGTTTTCTTCACTGATCCCTGATTAATAAAATTTGCCAGATTCTTTAATTTAACTTCCTGTAAAATTTTCTAATTCAAAACAAAGATTATGACAGGCTTTATATGTCTAAATAAAATTTTTTACCGGACACCAGTGACAGGAAATGTAAAAACTGCCTGAGGGATCCCAAAAAAAGAAAGCCTTTTTTGACAAAGGCTTACTGTGGGTACAGAATCTGTTGGCTAAAAACAGAGCTTCTTTAACTAATATTAAGTATAATTTAATTTAAAATTTATTTTACATAATATTAGCACTAACAAGAAAATTTGTGAATCAAATAATTAAATTGTTATAAATTGTTACGTAAATTTCTATTAAGATCATGCAAGCGGTTTTATTGCTAATAATAGAGTTATTTTTTTTAGATAATATGTCATATCTTTAATTGAATAGTTATTTATTTGTTAATTTATATACAGGGGTAGATTTTTTAAAACGATAAACTATTAAACACTTTGCAGTATAACCCTAAAGAGCTAATTTAAATTAAGCTAATACAGCTAAAAGTATAATTGAAAGATTTTGTTTTTCTTTTTACATTCAATTGAAGTATTTTAGTTCTTTCAAATATAAAATAATAATTTAAGTACAATAATTATATTTTAATAAAATATAAATGTAGTTTTTTAAGTTCTATATATTTTTTATTTGTTTATAAATTATTCAGGTTTGTTTTAGTGCAACAAAAACATTATTTATGAACTTTTCTGGCTATCAAAAGGCCTGTATTGCTTTCTGTAAATTGCATAACTATTTTTAACCTTCTGAAGCGTAATTTTACGGTGTTTTATTATGTAATTGCAGGTTAAAATAAAGAATAGAGAAGAGTGTATGGTTTTTTTAACAACTAATATATATGTCGTCATCTTAACAAGCAAAAAAATTGTTACATTTATAACTATCTAAAAATACCTGAATGAAATTTTAATAATAGCTTTTCAAGCGTATTTAAAAGTATCTTCATAACATTATCAAATTATTTTACTTAATATATAAGCTTATATACTGGCAAAAGATCGTGGGGTTGTTTGATAATAATAATATTCAGATACTGCAATATAACCAGATTTTCTTAACTTTTTTTAATATTATTTAAAATGTTGATTAACATCTTAATAGCATAGATAATTTAATATGACAGTTTAATAACCATTATGGAACAAATCAAACTAAAGCACCGTCAAAAAAAATAATCTTTTCAAAAGGAGATTTCTTTATGAATAAAGCAAAAATCAATAATTTTTATATTGTATTTTTAGCATTAGCCTTAAGTTCGGCTTCTGCTCTAGCCCAAAACTATAACTATCAAACATATCCGCCAAACAATAGTGGTGGATATTACAATACACAGGGCCAGAACTACGATCAGGATTATTATAACGACAACAAAAGCTATAACCAGAACTATTATCAGGATAACCAGGGTTATAACCAGAACTATAGTCAGAACTATGGTCAAAACTATAACCAGAGGCCTAACCTTCCTCCACTTCAAGGAAGAGTAGTTGTAGCACCTGCAGGAACCAGTTTGAGCGTTAGAAATACAACAGCCCTGAGTAGTGCCGTCAATAACGTAGGAGATCAGGTTAGAACGAGGCTTTCTAGCGATCTATATGCCGGGGGAGGTCTCGTATTACCGGCAGGAAGTATTATAGAAGGGCAAATAACTCAACTTGAAAGCGCAGGAAGAACCGGTAAAAATGGTATTATAGGAGTACGCTTTACCAATGCTATAACTCCTAATGGCCAGAGAGTACCTATATCTGCCAGACTTGCAACACAGGATGGTTCCGGTCTTATTAGAGGCGGAACTACCAAAGGCAGAGTGGCTAAAAGCGCTCTAAGCGGTGCAGTAGGTGCTGGTATTGGCGCTGCCCTGGGTACTGCTCTTGCACCTGCTGCCGGCGGACGAGTCGGAAAAGGTGCTGTCTATGGTACAGCCATTGGTGGTGGTGCAGGGCTGCTTTCAAACGTTGTTAGAAAAGGAAACGAAGCTGAACTGCCTACAGGAACAGAACTTCAAATTGTTCTTGATCAACCTTTAACTGTTCAGGGACAATCACAACAGGGCAACTATCAGAATTATGGTGGCAACTATAATGATAATAACTACTATGGTGGTTATTAATACTTATTGCCTTGTTCTTTATTGTTTATTACTAATCTGAAACCCAGGAAGGCAAAATTAAACGTGAGTTATAATGGTGAAAACAATCTATCTGGTTCAGTAGCAAGTGCTACAGCACTGAGAAGACCTATCCACGAGATTTCACTTAAAAAATCGTTGCTTATATCTACAGGTATGCACTTTGCTACCCCACTTTTGCTATGGCTTATCGTATTTTTACTGGCACTACTTGGTATATCATTACTTATATTTGAACCACCAAAGCCTAAAGTCAGAGATATAGAATTTAAAATTGTACAGGCTCCTGAACAGAAGCCTTTAACAGATACAAAAAATAGGGCTGAAAGAGATACAAGGGCTGGCGGTAAACATGATCCAACAAAACCTGAAAGTGAACCGCAACCCAAGGCTGCTTCAAGTCCTCAACCGGCGGCACAGCCTCAACCAAAACCACAGCCAAAGGCTCAACCTAAACCCCAACCACAGCCAAAGGCTCAACCCAAACCTCAGCCTAAACCCCAACCGCAACCAAAAGCTCAACAACCACCTCAACCGCAACCACAACAGCAACCGCCAATGCCAGTACCACCCAAATTAAAATCACCTACACCTAAAGCACCACCAAACCCGCTTGCACCACCAGTTAAGATTGCCTCTGCTCCAGTGGCATCAGGGCCTTCTACAAGTGTTGGCCCGGTAACCTCCAGCAGTACAAGCTCATCTGGCTCTGGCAGTAGTGGACCTGCACCTGTAACCCTTAATTCTCCATCTGTGGCATCATCAAGCGGAGGAGGTGGCTACCCTGGAACAAGCGGCAGCCCATCATCAGGCAGTAGTAGCTACGGAAGTGGGAACCCGGGTAACCCAAGTGCTGGCAACCCAAGTGGAGCACCCGGTATAAATGCCAGAAAAGATCCTGATTTTGGGCCATATATGTCTGAATTGCAGCGAAGAATTAAACGCAACTGGCAACCTCCCAGAAGAAACCAGAGCAAACGAGTTATATTACTCTTTACCGTTGCGAAAGACGGAAGACTGCTTAACTTAAGGGTCTATAAAACATCAGGTGAGCCTGATACCGACAAAGCAGCTATTTCTGCTGTTCAGTTATCTGCTCCATTTAAGCCACTACCTAATGAATTTTCAGGGTCATCTATTGATATACAGTTTGCGTTTGATTATAACGTCTTTGGAGTAGGAGGGAGGTCTTTTTAAAAGCAACAGGGTTTATAATTCACGTAAAATTATTTATATCTGTTGATGAAAAATTAAGCTATTAAATTATTTGTGAAGTATAATGGTGCAAATACACAAGTCGATAGTGAAGAGGAATTTTTATGGAACTACTTATTCATTCAATAAAACTGGATTGGCCGGTATTATTTCCAATATTTATTTGCTCAATACTGGTTGTAGCCGTTGCAATTAACCGGTTCTCATTCTACAAACGTAATAAAAGAGATGTTGACCAGTTTATCAGAAGACTTCAAAGAGAACTCCATAGAGGTAATCTTGAAGGCGCACAAAATCTTAGTGCACAACTGGGAGGCATTATCGGAGCCGTTGCAGAAGAAGGCGTTAGAGTTCTTGCAGAACAGAAAAACGACTTTGCCTCTTCTTTTGATATAACAACAAGCCTGGCTTCAAGAAAACTTGAAAAGCACCTCAGCATACTTGGAACGATCGGAGCCGTTGCACCATTTCTGGGATTATTTGGTACAGTTGTTAGAATTCTCTATACCTTCCAGGACCTTGCAATGCAGGGTAACCAATCAGCCGCCGTTGCTATGGGTATTGGTTCTGCACTTATTGCTACTGCCTTTGGTCTTGGTGTAGCTATTGTTGCTGTTATACTCTTTAACTCTTTTCAGTCTGTAGTCAGGCGATATGAAGATGATTTTCAGCTGTTAAAGCTTTTATTCCTTAGTTTTGCTACTGATTCAGCACCTCAATCAGCTCCTCAGCCTCAAGGTAAGGCCTATGGTGGCACTCCTAACCAGCAATATAGTGGTTTCCCTCAAGAAAAGAACAGGATATAATCAACAATGGCTTTTAAATCAGGAACCAATGAAACATTCAGTGAAATAAATATTACACCTTTGACAGATATATTTCTGGTATTACTCATCATTATGATGGTTATTGCACCAACGTTTCAAAATATCGATCAAAACATTGAGATTCCTGAAATTAATAGCGGCCTTAATGTTGAAGCAAAAGATGTTGAGGTAGCCATAACCAAAGAAGGCCAGGTTTTTGTTAATAAAGTGCCTACTACCGAAGCTAATCTTGTTTCTACACTGGTAAGTTTTAAAGAAAAAACCGAAGAGAAATCTGTTGTGGTAAGAGCAGACAAAGAAACAAAAAACAAAGATGTACTTGCAGTAATGAAAGCAGCACAACAGGCAGGGTTTGAAAAGCTGACTATCGCAGGTGAACCTCTATCCAAGAAGCAACAGCAAACCCTTGAAGAAGAAACACGTCCGGCAATTAGTGCACCCGCAGAAGGCAGTTAGTATTTATGGCAATCAAAGATACATTTAATGAAATTAATATTACTCCCTTGACAGATATATTCCTGGTCTTGCTAATTATTATGATGGTAATAGCACCATTACTTGATCAGCAGGGGTTAAATCTCGCTATACCTGAAATTGGTGCACCTCCTGACGATAAAAAAGAGTTTAAAGTTATAAATATTGAGATTCTAGAAACAGGTGACATCAATATTGAAGGCAAAAAAGTAGATAAGGGCAGCCTGGTCTATACTCTGCAAGACCTGAGCAAAGAAAAGAAAGATGGGTTGATTATTCAAGCAGATGCCAATGCTATTCACAGAGATGTCGTATTTGTTATGGATACTGCCAGAACCGCAGGCATTGAAAATGTTTCTATAATGCAGAGAAATCAAGGTGAAGGCTAAGTTAAATATTAAAAACAAAAGAAAAGTGCTTTTTTTCAAGCACTTTTTTAGCCAACAGGTTCTCGCCTTTAAAATAAAGCCTTTTATTTATCTTATGTAATTATTTTAACACCATTCAAATAAATTTTTATCAGAAAAACTATCATTAGACTGAAGTATTCGTTCTTTTGAACTAGGTATTATTAAGAAATGTAAAGTTATTTTAAGTTATATTAATCGTGTTTGGGTTTATCCAGAGTACTTATAGAGTTATTAATAGCCAATAGAGTTCTTTCAATACTGGCTTTTGTGAGCCCGGCACTAAGACAAATTCTTATTCGGCTTGTTTTTACTGTGGGTGGTCTTATTGCACTTACCAGTATGTGGTGTTTTTCAAACATTTCTTTATAAAAAAGCATTGTATTATCAACATTACCGGTATTCAGGCAAAAAATTGCTGAATCAGTGGGTATTAATGAAAGGGCTGTTCTTTTTTCCAGTTCAATGATTCTGGATTTAAAATAATCAATATGCTTTTTTAATAACTCTCTTGAGGATCTGTCTTCTTTTACAATCTCCATTGCTTTAATAATAGCCCCTGCTATTGCAGGTGATGGCGCTGTGGAGTAAATAAAACCTCTTGAATTATGTCTAAGATAGTCAATTAGCAGTTTGGAACCAGCAATATATCCCCCTTCGATACCTATAGCTTTGCTGAAAGTGCCCATTTGGATGTCAATATTTTTTGATAGAGAAAGTTCTTCTGCCAAGCCTGCACCTGTTTTTCCGTATATTCCTGTAGCATGGGCTTCGTCTACCATAATAATACACTTATATTTATTTTTTAGCTCTATTAGTTTTACAAGATCAGCCCTATCACCATCCATACTAAAAATAGTATCTGTTATAATCAGGGCCCTGTTATATTTTTGCCTGTGCTGTTTAAGCAATTCTTCTAATTCTGGTGTATTATTATGTTTATAAATAAATTTTTGAGCACCTGAGAGTCTTATTCCATCTATAATGCTTGCATGGTTTAATTCATCAGAAAAAATGACATCCTGTTTGCCAGCAAGAGCTGATATTGTAGAAACATTAGTAATAAAACCGCAGGACATAAACATAGCTGATTCAGTTGACTTAAAATTAGATATGGTTCTTTCTAGTTTGTCATGTAGAGGTGTTGTACCGGTGATAAGCCTTGATCCAGTTGAGCCTGTTCCGTATTTATTTATGGCATTGATAGCTGCTTCCTTTATTTCAGGATGCTCAGCATAGTTAAGATAATTATTAGAAGCTAAATTCAGATAAAATTTACCATTTATTTTTACCTCAAGGGCAGCAGGATAGTCTAAAACTTTTATTTCTCTATAAAGACCCTGTTTTTTTATGGTATCAAGCTCTTTATTTAATATTTCATCAAGTTTCATTATGGTTTTCCATGTTTAAATACTTTGCAGCTATTGATATTACATCATTATAAGATATGTTTTTCAGGCATTCAATGTTACATCCAGATTTTTTATGAAGGTTGCAAGGCCTGCAAGTCACAGTAGAGGTTATTATATTGCTTTTATTGTTATATGGAGACCATTTTTTTTCATTTGTAGGCCCAAAAATGCCAATGGTTGGGCTATTTACAGAAGCAGAAAGATGCAAAATGCCAGAATCGACTCCTATAACCAGGTTCATTCTTTTGATTAGTTCAACTGATTCAAGAATGGTAGTTTTGCCCATAAAGCTTATTACAGGGTGTTTAAGGGGTTCTGATAGGTTTCTGAAAATCTGTTCATAAGCACCGGCATCTTTTTCTATGCCTGTAATATAGATCTGGCAATCATATTGATTGACCAGTATTTCTATAATCTTTGCAAAACAAACAGGCGACCACATTTTATCAGGGTTAGATGCACTTGCATTAATTAAAACCTTTTTTGTATTGCTGACAGGTTCTTTTTCAAGAAGGGTATTAATATTATTAATTTCCTCTTTTGTTGTCCAAGCTTCAAGATAGTAATCTTTTACCGGTATATTAACTTCATTTAAAAGATCAAGAAAACACTCTGATTCATGCTTGGTTATATCGTAATTGACTTTGTGGGTTAATAATAGTCCTCGATATTCTGTATCAAAGCCTGCTCTTATTTTTGAACCAGAAAAGTAAGCCATTAGTGCACTTGAAAGAGATCTCTTTAATACAAATGCCATATCATATCTTTCTTTTCGGAGTAAAAATATGTGTTTAATCAAATTAATGAGCTTTGATGATCTTTCTCCTTTGGGTATTGACCAGTCTTCAAAGTTTATCAAATTATTTATATATGGACAATGTTTGAGAAAGCTGCCAGAAACTTTTTCTACCAGTACATCGATTTTTGCATAAGGATACTGGTAATGCAGATTCCTTAAAAAGGGCACAGTAAGAACAGTATCACCAATAAAACGATACCTGATAACCAGTATCTTTTTAGGTATTGTTTCATTATTTGTCATAAAAACCTGTTTTTTCTAATATTTCAGGAATATTAATCTCCATCTTAATGTTTAACGTGTATACTGGCAGATTGATTAGTGAAAAAAATTGACGTATCTTAAAAGCATCTTTTTGTGTTGTTATTAGTGCCTTTGATTCATTATTATTTGAAATATTGAGTATATGCAAAATATCATTTTTTGTGTAGTTATGGTGATCTTTAAACGCAATAGTATCCAAAATGTGAGAATTGTGCTTGCTTACCATCTTAAAAAAGCTTTCAGGGTGTGCGATACCAGCAAATGCTGTAACCGGAGAAAATGGAACAGATAGCGTTTTCTCACCTGTTTGAATATTTTCAAAACCATCAAAAACCATACTGGCAGTAAAAACAGGTATCGATGAATTTGTAACTTCATCTGGTAGTGGTTTTATATTGGAACAATCAGTATTTTTGTCTACTAATATTATTGCATCAGCTCTCTTGATTTCAGAAAGAGGCTCTCTCAGCGGTCCTAAAGGTAAAACTCTGTTATTGCCTGTTAGCTTTATTCTATCGATAAGGAGAAGGTTCAAATCTCTTTCAAGACGTAAATGCTGAAAGCCGTCATCAAGAATAAGCAAGTTACAGGCGTATTTGTCAGTAGCTAACTTAGCTAATTCCTTTCTATTATTGCCTGTCAGTATTGTAACGTTATCCAGAATGTTTGCCATAAGAAATGGTTCATCACCACATTCATCTGGAGAATTAGCTATAAGCTTATTAGCGATTCTGGCAACTGAAACTGTCTTTTTATTGCTAGTCTTTTTACCATATCCTCTGCTTAAAATACAGGGGTTATAGCCGTCAATATCTGTAAAGTATCTTGCAAATTCTATTGCTATAGGCGTTTTGCCTGTTCCCCCAGTGGTTAAATTACCTATACTAATAGTTTTGCAACGACTGAGCTCTGTTTTTAGTTTATTTGACCTGTACATATAGAGCCTGATTTTAGTTATAAGCAAATATACCAGTGATAACGGATATAAAACAATATATATTCCTTTTTCTAAAAAGGAATACTTACTTTTATAGTGATATTCAGTCAAATATTGCTTCATTTTATGGTATATATCCAGAGGGTTTAGCTTTCTGAATGCTAAACCCTCTTTTGAAAGCTATATTGTTTCTGTAAAACATATTTTCTTAAGCTCACTAATGCCATGCGTTGGGTTTAGAGACTTGGGACAGGCTTCAACACAGTTAAAAATAGTATGACATCTGAACATGCCATTTTTGTCGTTAATAATTTCAAGCCTTTCATGTAATCCATCGTCTCTGGTATCAAAAGCAAACCTGAACGCTTTATACAGGGCTGCAGGTCCCAGGTAATCATTGTTATACCAGTATGATGGGCAACTAGACGTACAGGAACCACATAATATACACATAACAGCCTCATCTATCTTGTTGCGATCTTCAGCAGACTGAGGTATTTCTTTATCGTCAAGTGGCCTGTTAACAATCAGCCAGGGCTTTATAGCCTCTATTTTCTCATAAAAATGATCCATATCAACGACAAGATCTCTTATAACAGGAAATGATTTAAGTGGTTCAATTATTATTTCAGAAGATTTAAGGTCTTTAACCTGTGTTTTACAGGCAAGGCGGTTAACCTTATTTATTGTCATTGCACATGATCCGCAAATAGCACTTCTACAGGATCTCCTATAGGTTAGAGTGCCGTCTATATACCACTTTATATGGTTAAGATAGTCTAAGACTGTCCACCCTTCTTCAAGGTCAAGTTTAAATTCTTCAAAAGTTCCGTTTCTGTCTTTTAGTGGGTTATATCTGTATATTTTAAATGTTATTTGATCTGCCATTTTTGATTTCTCCTGGTTTAATATTTTCTTTCCTGTGGTTGAAACGCTGTAATAACAACAGTTTTAAATTCTATACGTGGATCTCCAGAGTCCTGGTTGTAATAAAACGTGTGCTTAAGCCAGTTTTCATCATCTCTTTTAGAAAAATCTGTTCTAAAATGAGACCCTCTGGATTCTTGCCTTAGCAAAGCACCCTGTGCTATTACCTCAGAAAACAGCAGAAGATTTTGAAGCTCAACAGCTTCCATAAGTTCAGTATTATAGATATTGCCCTTGTCTTGAATGGAAATATGCCGGGCTTTTTCTTTAAGCTCTTTAATAATGTTAACCTGCTTTTGCAGCTTTTCAGCCTCACGGAAAACACCGCAATTTTCCATCATACTTTCCTGAAGTTCATTGCGGATACTGGCAACTTTTTCACTGCCCTGGCTTGAATGGATATTTTTTAATCTGTCAACTGTTTTCTGTTCTGGGTTTTCTGGCAGTTTAACATACTCAATTCCACTGTCAAGCTGTTTTAATATTTCTTTGCCGACTCTGGAGCCATAATAAACCGCATCCAGCAAAGAATTACCACCCAGCCTGTTAGCACCATGTACAGATACACAGGCACATTCACCGGCTGCAAAGAGCCCATGTACTGGTGTATCATTTACATCCCAGATGACCTGACCATCTATATTGGTTGGTATACCGCCCATAGAATAATGACAGGTTGGCTGGATTGGTATAGGTGCATCAATACAATCAACTCCTACGAAATCTATTGCCAGTTCTCTAATCTGGCTTAGGCGTTCAAGAATAAGGTCTTTCCCAAGGTGCCTGAGGTCAAGGTGTACATAATCTTTTCCGTCTATACCTCTTCCTTCGAGGATTTCAGTTGTGATAGCCCTTGATACAACGTCTCTCGGGGCAATTTCCATTGAATTAGGTGCATAATTCTTCATAAAGCGTTCCCCATCCTTGTTGATGAGGTAACCACCTTCTCCCCGGGCACCTTCTGTAACAAGAACACCCTGCTGGTAAAGCCCTGTCGGATGAAATTGTACAAATTCCATATCTTCAACAGGTATACCGTTATTATACACCAGAGATAGCCCATCACCAGTATTAGCATGAGCATTAGATGTTATTTTATAAGCTCTACCGTAGCCACCGGTAGCTATTACTACCATTTTAGCGTGTAATACATGAATTGTGCCTGTTGTAAGTTCATATGCAATTACTCCACAACACTTTCCGTCATTGAGAATCAGGTCTAATACCTGAAATTCAGAATAAAAACAGACTTTATTTTTTACGCACTGTTCCCACAGGGTATGCAGTATAACATGACCTGTATAATCTGCTGCATAGCAGGTTCTTTTTCTACCCTGACCGCCGAAAGGTCTTTGAGCAATCTTTCCGTCTTCCAGGCGAGAAAAAAGAACTCCTAAATGTTCAAGTTCTATGACTTCTTCGGGTGCTTCTCTGGTCATAAGTTCAGCTGCATTTTGATCAGCGAGATAGTCTGATCCTTTTACAGTGTCAAAAAAGTGAATTTCAGGTGTATCATCGGTTTCTACATTACCCAGTGCAGCATTAATGCCACCCTGTGCTGCTCCTGAGTGTGATCTTGTCGGGAATATTTTTGACAGAACAGCTGTTTTATATTTTTTGCTGGTATGTAGAGCAGCACGCATACCTGCAAGGCCTGCCCCTACAACCACTACATCAAATCCGTGTTTCATAAATCCTCTCCTAGACGTTTACAGATAAAATTGTTATTGTTCCAAAGATTACAATGTATGCCATAATTGCCATTGCAACACTATAAATAGTAACCTTGAGTATGGCACTTATCTTGTAATCTGATACAACAGCCAAAACGCCCATTATGCCGTGATAAGCAGCCAGGTAAAGAAACGATAAATCAAAAAATTTCCAGACAGGGTTGGCCAGTCTTTCCATAACCATATCGTATGTTACGTAGGGGTGGCCGTGAAAGTGGCTAATGACAAAGTGTGTAATAAGCATGCAAATTAGCAGCATGCCTGTCCAGCGCTGAAAAAACCAGTGCTTTATGCCACCTGATTTTGCTGATCCGTTATATTTAATATTGGTAGTCATTTGCTGGTTCCTCTTTACAATTAGTGACTTATAAGTAGAAAATAAGCACCGATTAGGGTTAATACAGTGCTGATTCCAAATGATATCCAGAATAATACTTTTTGGTTTGCGTTACCCCAGACATAATCTACTAATACAATCCTGAAGCCATTGATAGAATGGTATAATATGGCTGCCATTAAACCTACTTCTGCTAATTTAAAAATAGGTTGGGCTAGAAATGCCATTAAAGCATCAAATTTTTCAGGGCTTTCAGCTATGTAATGTACTACCCAGATGTGTAATGAAAGGTAAAAGATTAAAACCAGGCCTGAAATTCTATGAAATAGCCAGGCTATTGTTCCCACGTGTAGCTTGTAATCAAACAATTATAAACCCTCCAGGCTCTTTCTATACTCTGGCAATTATGCCTTTAAAAATAAAGTCATCATTTATGATATGACTTCAAAGCTTTAAAGTAAAATAAAAAATTTATTTTTTTTAGATTTATTTTTATAAACTGGCAAGATTCCTATTATTACTGACTTTTATTGAAATAACAGGACAATCACATAGAAAAGACTAATGCATAACTATAACAATAGATTTTTTGTTTTCGATTTTCAAAAA
>CAZFBA010000015.1:31598-91797 GCA_964517135.1 uncultured Gammaproteobacteria bacterium | reverse complement strand
GCTCGTTCAACCCATATCTTCACTTTTAAAATTTTTGAAAATCGAAAACAAAAAAATGATTGTTATAGTTATGCATTAATCTTAGTGAATATATTCTGACTTAGGAGAAAAGAATTTGAAGACTTTTTATGATTGTATACCCTGTTTTATCAAGCAAACACTTGATGTATCCAGAATAAGTAAGCCCGAGGATGAAGAAATACACGGTATTATTTTGAAAAAGGTAATGTCAGAAGTTCTGGATCTTAATATGCAGACACCTCCGCCAGTTGTGGCCTCAAGAATACATAGATTAATTAAAGAAATGACAGGCAATAGAGATCCTTATAAGTTAGTAAAAGATAAATTCAACAACGAAGCACTCGAACTTTATGAGGTACTCAAAAAATATATTACAGAATCTCAAAAACCTTTTGAAACGGCGGTTAAGATTGCTATTGCAGGTAATATTATCGATTTTGGCCATCGTTCAACTAATGATGATCTGAAACTTGCTGAAACTGTTAAAGAAATACTTGCACAGGAGCCATATATAAATCATATTGCTGAACTTGAAAAAGAAATAGAAAAGGCTGAAAAGATACTTTATGTTGCTGATAATACAGGTGAAATATTGTTTGACAGGGTATTTATTGAGCATATAATGCCTCAGAATATAACGTTTGCAGTAAGAAAATACCCTATAATTAATGATGCCAACTATGAAGATGCTAAAGTAGTTGGTTTAACTGAACTGGTAAAGGTTATTGATAATGGCTCTGATGTACCGGGTACTTATTTGCCTGAGTGCAGCCCTGAATTCAGGCAGGAGTTTGAAAATGCTGACCTTATTATTTCTAAAGGGCAGGGTAATTATGAGACGCTGAACGATGTAAATGCTAATATATTCTTTCTTTTGCGTGCTAAATGCCATTGTGTATCAGATGATATTGGGTGTAAAATTAATGATATAGTTGTTTTTGGGAAAAAATATGCAATATCTACTTAAAAAGTTAGTTGTTTTAAGTTTAATTTTCTTTTTATTGCCCTTATATGTTATGGGGCAGGAAGAAGAAGCTGAGAAAAATACTGATGCTAAGCCTGTATGTCCTGGTATTGAGCTTGAAATATACATGAGAGAAGGTATAAGTAGAAATACTAGCCCTGTAATGGTAGATTTGCTTTTTAAAAATATTACTTCAAAACCACATAAACTCTGTATCTATAAATTTTATGATGCTCTCGTAAAGCTAAATCTTTATAATGCAGAGGGTAAAAAGATAGAGTTTGACCCAAAATTGGTTCAAGCTAGAAAATTAACAGATGATGATTGGTTTGAAATACCTCCTAAAAGAGTATATAAAAGAACCTTTAGCCTGACAAGAAGAGTTGTAGAAGCCACTGCCCAGCGGCTTGAGCCCGGAAACTACAGTATTAAAGCAGTTTATGAGGGATGCAACAAGTTTGACCCTGAACTCCCAGAGATTAATATAGAATCAAATTTGTTATATTTTATGGTAACTGATTAAGCCAAATATCATACAAAAGTGCGATTAAATTACCTTTTTAGATGGGCTATAATTTGATTATTAACAATAATAAAGGATGTTTGAAGTTTTTTTATGGCTAAAAAGTGGCTAATAGGCTTGGTTGTTATTTTAATTCTTATGCTATCAGGTATTGTTTGTCGCCATATGGAAGTTCAACAACAGTCAAAGTGGACTCAGCGTTCTGAAGAACTGCTGAAAATAAAAAAACAACCTAGAAAGCCCCTTCAGAGAAAAAACTTGTTTTCAGATTAATATCAGTTTGCATTTAATCAGCTAAGAATCTTTTTAACCACCGATACAAATTTCTGGAATCTGAGAATTTTTAAGTTATTCAGAGCCCCAGCATGTATTTATTTGTAAGTGTTTTGGTGAAGATTAGCCTCTTAAGTTAAGTCTTTTATAAATAAGAGCTTGATTTTTCTAAATGTGTTTCAAATGCCTGAAAACTGGTTTCTTTAATTTAAAATTTTCTAATCCAGAACAGAGATTATTACAGGTCTTATACATCTAAATACAATCTTTTACCAGACACCAGTGGGTTTCTATCTGTTTGTCGATAAAAAATGATGTTAAGTTTTGATACAAAATATTTCCTACTCTCTAATAATTACTTCCTTTTTGACGATATTACTTATTACATACCTCAGTGTGTAGTTAGGCTATTGTAAGGTATTTATACAGTACAACCCCTTTGTTTCAAATACATATGTATTTTTCTATATGCTGAATAGATGAAACTGGATTAGCCTTTACCTAAGCCATCATTTATCAAGTTATACTGGAGGACATTTAATGAGCTTGAGTTTTGGGAGCGTACAGTCTCTCTTCCTGCAAAGAACCTTATCCAGCACTTCAAGGCTGGTAGGCTCATCTCTTGAAAAGTTATCTACAGGTTATAGAATTAACAGAGCAGCCGATGATGCCGCAGGCTTAAGTATTTCAGAGCAGCTTATATCTCAAATTAGAGGATATGAACAGAGTATTCGTAATGCTCAGGATGGTTATAGTATGCTATCAGTAGCAGAAGGTGCTACGTCAACTATTAACGAAAACCTCCAGAGGATAAGAGAATTGTCAGTACAGGCTGCAAATGATACTTTATCAACAGCAGAGAGAGGCGCTATAAGCGCAGAGATTAATCAACGCCTTGAAGATATCGATAGGATATCTGACACAACTAAATTTAACAATATTGATCTGTTAAATGAAAATGTACCGGCTCAATTGAACTTACAGGTAGGGCCAGGTTCTAGCGATGTTATTGATATTTCAGATGCCCTGGGAGATGCTGCTGCTACAGCACTGGGGCTTCCTTCTGCTGGTACGGTAGATCTATCAACCGGTACAGCAGCCAGAGCTTTTATTGATACCGTTGACAGTGCCATTGAAACCTTGAACACGAGAAGATCCAGCATAGGGGCTTATCAAAACAGGCTGGATAGCGTTATCAGTAATCTCAGTGTAAGTTCTATGAACGTATCTGCGGCAAACTCACGTATACGTGATACAGATATAGCGGCAGAAACGTCTCGACTTGTGCGGTATCAGATGATACAGCAGTTTGATATTCAGCTGCTGGCACAGGTCAATTCAATGCAGGCAAACATGACACTGAGCCTGATTGGCTCTCTGCAACGATGAAAAATGTTAATCCATAGATTTGAAATGATGGTGGTTGTATAGCCGGTTTTAATACCGGTTTTTTTTTCTCAAAATAGTTTTATTATTGATTTTCACATCCTTTTCTCTAATGTAAAAATTCTACTGAGTGCCCTTTTTACCCTGTTATTTTCTGATAATGACATTTATAATAAGTATAGTAACCCTAAAGATGAGTAACGTATGCCATTAGAAGGTGTTAACCCTGCAGGTAGATTGATACCTGAAACCCAGAAGACAGAAGCCGCTAAGCTGGGGGCTTTTGATTCACGTGTGGAAGAAAACGAACGTATTAAGCCCCTCAAAGATGAAGACAAAGAAAAAAAAGATCAGCAAGAACGTGAAGAGCAGGAATATCCTGAATATGAGCTTAGTGAAGAGCTGCAAGAAAAAACACAATCTCATTCTCCTGCAGTGCTGCCAGAAAAAATAGATAAATCTATTAGCTATACGATTAGATTTAATAAATATACCGAGCTGGTAGAACTGGTAGACATTGATACAGGCAGAATTATACAGACTATACCTCCGCAGGACCTTATAGAACTTATAACAGAACTGAAATATACTTCTGGATTATTCTTCGATAGTGAAATTTAACCAGAATCTCATCTAAATGGATGATATTTGATCAAATATTCGATTTATTGCTAAAGTTTATTTGCGAGATGACGATAAAGTAAGAGAAGTTAATATTTCTTTACACATCCAGAGTGTAAGGAATAACAATCACCGTGGGGTAAAAAGAATTTTATGAATCCTTATCTGAATCAGTATAAAAAAGCCCAGGTTCAAACTGCTAGCCCCGAGCAGATCCTTATAATGCTTTATGATGGAGCTATCAGGTTTCTGAACCAGGCCAAAGTACATATCCAGAATAAGAACATTGAGCAGTCTCACGTCAATATCGTTAAGGCACAGCGCATTCTGACAGAATTTATGTCCAGTCTTGATATGGATCTTGGCGGCGATATGGCCAAGAATTTATTTAATCTCTATGAATATTTACATTACAGACTGGTTCAGGCTAATATTAAAAAGGATCTTGAAGCCATCGATGAAGTGCTGGAACACCTGAGAAGTCTTAAAGGTACCTGGGAAGAAGCTATAAAAATAGCTGCTAGAGAGCAAGACGCTTCGATGGATGAAGATTATCCGGATGGTGAGTCAGTTTCAGTATCTGCTTAATGTCAGAAAATATTCTTGATACATATAAAATGATCCTTGAATATAGTCATAAGATTAAAGCTGCCATTGAAAATAAACAGTGGGAGCAGGTTAATCTGCTGGCATCAAAACGAGAGGATCTTATTCAAGAAACTAATGCCTTTGTAAATAAAAATAAAGATATGGATCAAACTCTGAAAAAATCTATTATAGAGCTAATAAAAGAGATTAACATAATTGATGATGCCAATTTTAAACAAATTAAGGAAGATAAAATAGAGTTAAAGAGGTTGAAATCAGAACTTGCCAGAGGTCAAAAGGCTTTAAATGCTTACCAGGCAGTTAAAGATAATTCTCCGGGTTATTTAGATCAGTCTTTATAAACTTAACTGGCGATAAGTGTGATGAAAATGAGAGAATATAATCCTTCTGAAATACTGGCAAACCTGGGTACAGGTATATATCTGATAGATAGCGATATGAACTTGCTCTGGGTGAATACTGAAATAGAGCAGTGGTTTGGTGGGATAGAGATTAGCAAACCAACACATAAGTGTTATAATGCCCTTTTTGCAAGAGAGTTGCCCTGCAATAACTGTCCGGCATTGAGACTTTCTGATGCTTCAAACCTTGAGGTATCAAATATTCAGTGGAGTACAATTTCTGGTCATAAAAGACAGTATCGTTTTCAGGCAAAAAATAATCCTGATGACACTCTTCTGGTGATGGTCATGGATATCACTGATCAGTATGAAACACAGAGAATCAGAGAAGATTTTATTGCTACACTTACACATGATCTTAGAACGCCTTTGCTTGCAGAGTTAAGAACTCTTGAGCTTCTTACGGCAGGTTCTTTTGGGACTTTAAATGATAAACAAACAGAAGTATTGCAGGCTATGCTGGTGAGTAATAGAGAGTTACTTGCCATGGTTAAAAACCTGCTGGAGGTTTATCGCTATGAAGCAGGGGCTAAAGTTCTGAGCCTGGAGAACTTTGATATTGTCTGTCTTATTGAAGACTGTGTATTTGAGCTTTCAGCCCTTGCAGAAACAAAAAATATTATGTTGAAGGCAAATCTGCCCGAGGTAATACCACTTGTAAAAGCTGATAGAAGGGAAATATGGCGTGTATTAACTAATCTTATTGGCAATGCTATTGAATATACTGAAGAAAAGGGAGCAATAAATGTTAAATTATCACTGAAACAAACTGAAATACTTGTAGAAGTTGAGGATAACGGGCGTGGCATACCGGAAGAGGATATCAATAATCTATTTAAACGTTTTTCACAGGGCACTTCAGAGAATATATCTTCAGGTACAGGTCTTGGTCTTTATCTTTCAAAACAAATAATTCAGGCTCATAACGGTAAGATATGGGCTAAAAGCGAGTCTGGCCGGGGAAGTAAGTTTTTCTTTACTCTTCCTGCTGGTTTATAGCCAGTTTTTCTTATGTGGCTAAAGTTTAATTTTGCTATATTGCCTGTAAACAAGGTAAAAACCGGCAAACATTCCTAAAAAAGCCATAATGATTGCAAGAAGAGGAGTTGTTGATATCAGTTTATCAAGATAGAGCCCGAGAAAAAAACCGAGAACAACTGGAACTAGTAGTTTTACGGCTATTTCAATAAGCATTTATTTGTCCCTGTTTTTCTTGCTGTAGCGAAGCTTATGTATTATGGCGTCGCCGTTAATGAGAACATACTGGCCTGGAATAACTTTAACATCAGTAATATTGACCTGTGCATCGTCTTTAAGTCTTTTGTCTACATCTAAAAGCTCACTGAGTTTGTTGTTTAATATTTGTGTAACTTCTCCTGGCAGGGTAACACCAGAGGCATTGAGCCTGGGGTTAACCAGAGCGAGTTTTGAATCAACCAGAGTAAGTATGGCACTGTATTTTACCGGGAAGCCGACAAGGTTTGAAAGGGTTGCTTTCATAGCTATTTCTATGCGGTTATTTTCGAGTATTCTGGCTTCTGGTTCTTGAAAGCTTATAAGTCCTCCACTGAGTTCTATGCCAAGTTTTTTAATTTTTGTCCGGGTGACGTTAGAGAGTTTTTCCAGAACTTTGGGCTGGTTTAGAGTCTGGTTGATGCCGGTTTCAGTTATCTGTATATAAGCTTTTGCTCTGACCGGGTTTTTGAGTATTAGTTCCTGATCTTTTATAAGTCTTTCAGGGGTGAAGTTTACATTATTTAGTGTGAATCCCAGTCGGTTCAAATAGAGATCTTTAGTATTTATATCTATGACTGTAACGATTAGCCGGCTTATTTCACCAGTAATAAAGTTGGTATTGATCAGGTTAATGCTGAGTTTTCCGGTGTTAAATTTCTTAAAAGTTGCGTTATTGAGCTCAATATTTAGAGAATCCATGCGTGCAGTGTTTATTTGTGCGAAGGTATCAGGTTTGATCAGGCACATCAGGCATATAGCAATGGACGCTAGTAATACATATGTATTTGTTTTTTTCATATTTTAATCTCCTGGTTTTAAAGTCCAAAGAATTTTTTCATTTTTCTTAAGAATCTGAATGATTTTTCCTGTCCTCCTACAGCAACGAGTTCTTCTTCTGCATCTCTTTCAGTTGCGTCGAGCTCTAGTTGTCTGCTGGTGATAATAGTGCTTATTTCTTCAGTTATGGTAGGATTTTTCATTATTATTTCTTTGAAATTATTGGCACTAATACTAATGAGCTGGCAGTCGTTTTGAGCAATAACTGATGCGGTTCTATCCGAGCCGACTAGAAGAGAGAGTTCACCAAAGAAATTGGTGGCGCTGAGAGTTTTGATTGTTTCTCCATTTTTTACGATATTTACTTCACCTTTTCTAACTATATAGAAGGTATTTCCGGGAGTACCCTGTTTTATAATGCGCTCACCAGTTGTATAGTATAAAACTTTTGCTCCTTTAGCCAGTGTTTCAAGTTCATTTTCAGAAAGAGGTTTTAGGAAATCGACGTTTTTAAGCAGTTTTATTGCTGCTTGAATTTCTTCAGTTTCGATTTCTTTGTGGTCTTTTTGTTTTACTTCGTGTAAATACACGTCACGGATGGGGAATGGTATAGAGATATCGTAGCGTTTAAACTGGTACCATATTTTTGTATAGATACTATCGATAATAAGCTTATACATATCGAAATTATCGATATAGATACGTATTTCATAGTCAATTGAAAAGTCATTATAGTTTACCAGAATGATAGTGGGTTCTGGTTTTTTTAAAACCAGTGGTTCATTTTCTATTATATCCATAATGACCTGTTTTACAAAGTTAGGTGGGGCTTGATAACTAACCCCCATGGGTATAACAATACGATGTTTTCGAGTTGGTGCAGAGTAGTTAATGAAAGAAGCCTTGGCAATTTCACTATTAGGAACGATTAAATAATCTGCATCGGCTGTTTCGATACGTGTAGCACGCCAGTCAATGCTCCTTATCTGGCCTACTCTATTGTTAAAAGATACCCAGTCACCCTCTTCAAAGGGTCGTTGCATTTGTATTGCCAGTCCAGCAAAGAAATTACCCAGTGTATCTTGCAGGGCTAGGCCGATGACAATAGATATGACGCTGGATGTTACCAGAATAGATGTATCAAGTTTGAAGTATTCTTTTAATATAATTATAGCTACTACCAGAAATGCGCCAAGCTGTAATAGATCCTGTAGTATTTTAGGTACACAGACGTTCTGGCTGCGTTCAAGGAAGTCTTCTATGAATACTTTAAGGAACAGCCTTAAAAGGGCTAAAGCGAGTATCAGCAGGGATCCTATATGAAGGTAAAGATATAATGAAGGTGATATTTCAGGTGTGAGAGTTAATCCGAGTCTGGTTAAGAAGAATATCATAAGCAGAATTAGACTTAAAAGCAGGCTTTGCCTTTTTCTGGTCTTGAAAAAATAGAACCATATACCGGCTGTTATAATGATACCGCTAATAAAGAATAATTCTGATGGGCTTAAACCTAATAGATTCATAAAAGTTTATTTTTTACCTCTAAAATTAAAGCAAAATAACATAATGCGTGCTTATAAGTGTAGCGGGATCAGGGTAACTAAGCAATGGAAGATTTCAGATTGTGAATAGCCCGGGTTTTTCAGCTTGAGTTTGTGGTTTAACATGGTGAAAACGGCTTTTAAGTTGATGCCAGTATGTTATAGATTTTTTTTAGTCGGCTTTTATCCAGAAATTCTTTATCTTCTTCGGTTGCTTTTTGTAAATACCTGTATGTTTTGTCGTTATCTCCCTTTAAGTTGTATATTTGAGCTATACGAGCGTAAATAAATGCCTTGTTGACGGGTATTTCCAGCACATTTTCATAGTATTCGATTGCTTTATCGTGATTATTAATTTGAAAGTAGCTGTTAGCGATCCATATTTTTGCATAATTACTGTGGGTGCTGTATTTAAGAGCATTTTTAAGTGTTTCTATAGCATTATCATAGCTGTTTAGCATATAAAAAATGTAGCCTATAACAATATATAGTGTTATTTCTCCTGGGTTTAGTTTTAGTGCGATTTCAAATTCTTCTATAGCATATTTAAAGTTTTTTTCTACCAGATAGATGGTTCCCAGCCTGATGTGTCCGTTAAAATTTGCAGGTTCCAGTCTCAGGCCTTCCTGAAATTCTGTTATTGCCTGTGAATAAAGCCCTTTGTCGTAATAGGTTTCGCCGATTACAAGATGTACATTTGATTTATCGAAATTGACTTCCAGATCTTTAATCAGTGCTTCAAGGGCAAAGAAAGTTAGCTGTTTTTCAATGTAAATATTGCTGAAAAACCAGTAAAGGTTTGTGTCTCCCGGGTCAAGGTAGATGGCTTCTTTGAGTTCTTCGAGGGATATATCATAGTCGCCTTTGAGATAATATAAACGGCTGGTATGCTTGTAGGCTTCAAGGTGGTCAGGGTCTATTCGTATGACCTGATTGAATTCTTCCAGTGCCAGATCATAAAATTTGTTATCAAGATACAGCATGGCAAGGGCATAGTGTGTATCAAGATCGTCGTTATTAGCTTCTAGTTTTTTAAGGTATTCATCTATTTGCTGATTAAGCATTTTCCGGTTAGCCTTTTATCACAACGGTTATATAACGCTTATAAACAAATGGAGAGAAATGATTTGTGTAAGAATTGCTCACTTCAATTGATTCAATTTCCAGTTGTTCAAGTAGTTTAAGCTGTTTGGCTTTTTCTTCTTCAGTTTGATTGACCAGTAATATTATACCCTGTGAATTGAGTAATTTATATGCATGTTTTAGCATAGCCTCAGGAGCCAGATATGACAGTGGCAGCCCCCATTTTAGCAGGGGTTTTTCAGTGAGGAAGGGCAAGAACCAGGTAATAATGTCACAGGGCTGTTCTTTAAATTTCATAAAGTCACCTTTTATGTAGCGTGTATCAGGCAGATTATGAATATAGTAATTAGCGTAATCGTAGCGTGAATGGAAATCAGCCATCATTCGGTGTGGATCAACTTCTATTCCATCGAGGATAATCTTTCTGGGGTAGCTGGTTTTATAGTATGTAAAGAAATGATGCAGTGCTGGT
Source organism: uncultured Gammaproteobacteria bacterium (assembly GCA_964517135.1). Taxonomy (GTDB): domain Bacteria; phylum Cyanobacteriota; class Vampirovibrionia; order JBFMGH01; family JBFMGH01; genus CAZFBA01. The sequence goes on along the minus strand of CAZFBA010000015.1, from coordinate 81,890 downwards.
GCATAAGAAAAGTTTTTGCTGCCTATATCGAGTATTTTGGGAGTATCTTTATTAATTTTCAGGCTTGCTTTTTGAAAAGTGTCTTCCAGAAGTTTGAGTGTGTAGAGGTTTTCTTGATAGTGTGTAATGGTTGAATTGTCTTTAAGTGCTTCAATATGGTAGGTTTTTATTAGCTGATTTGCTTCTTCTATAGTTTTTTTATCTTTAAAGAGGTTAGTTTTATCCTCGTTTTTAAGGTGTTTTATAGGTCTTGAGAAAGTGAAATAAGTTCGCTTTCTGAGTGAAATGATGTTGAGGATGTTTTTAATCCATGTTAGCAGGGTTTTGTGCCTTTCTCTTGCGGGTGTTCAATTTTACTTTTACTATTATAACCTTTATCCCTGAAGAGAAAAATCTGTTTTCTCCGGTGCTTTTTATTTTAAACCGGAGTTTTACCTGCGATTATTTCCTAAAAATAAAAGCAGACTATTAATGTCCGCTTTAACCTCCCCCGTATCATCTTTACTGCTTTTATGTTTGCATCCTTAAGCGATAATTTTTGCCTCTGGTGAATAAATATAATCTTTGATAATCTTTTTGCTATAAGGGTTTCCATTATTGTGAATAAGGAAAATGCTGTCAATTCTAGCCACTTTAACCTTTTGAATGTTGCGTCCATTGCTTGTATTGCTAATCATCCACTCCTCCTGACGATAAACGTTTGGTTCCCCTGATCACGATCCCTTGTATTTATTATTTTGACTTTTTTTGCTGAAACTTACATCAATCAGTGGATTACAAATCTTATTGACCATGTGGTGTAGACCGGTTTTTTTAGCCGGTATGTTGTTATGACAGGCTTTGCAAAGCTCTAAAGTGTTGTATTAAGTGATATCTAGTTTTTGCTGATGAGCTCACAGGATGCTTTGAATTTATCGCCCAGTCGACCTTTGATTACACCGGCGAGCTCTTCAGAAGCATTAACCCAGAATCGGCTGTCAGTAATCATTTTTAACGGATTACCATTGTTTTGCACCTTTATTAAAACAGGGTCAGAGCCTTTGTTAGAGACAATAATGTCTCGCAGTGCGCATATATCTTCAAAGACAGCATTTTCAGAGAACTCAATATTTAAAAGGCGGGCTTCTTTTATGTCTTTTGCCTCATCAATAATGATGCTTATGTTTATCTCTTCGTCGCCTCTATGCTTTACCTTTCCTTTAACGATTATACGGGCGTCTTCTTCAAGCAGTTCGCCGAGTTTCTCGATAGTTTCGCTGTAAGCTACTATATCTACTGTACCTGTCAGGTCTTCAAGTATACCTATTTTCATGAGCTTATTGTTTTTGGTTAAGACCTGCCGCATACTTGCTACAAGACCTGCAATAGCGACATAGCTTTCATCTTTAACTTCATTTAGTTCTGATATTTTGTTGGTAGTAATGATAGGTAAATAGTTTTTAATACTGGATAATGGATGAGAGGTGACGTAAAAACCCAGTAATTCTTTCTCAAAAGTCTGAATCTCAAGGTCTGAAAACTCTGTATCATCGCCTGAAAGCTGATATGTTTTGTTTAGTTCGCTATCAGGTTCTGAATCATCAAAGAGGTTAAACAGGCTTATCTGTCCGCTTGCTATTCTGGACTTTTCTCTTTCAGCTGCTTTTTTAATATCGTCTACATTTTCAAGTAGTTGCTTGCGGCTTTTTTCAATTGTAGAAAAGGCCCCGCATTTTATCAGGCTTTCGATAGTTCTGCTGTTAAGGCATGATGGGTCAACCCTCATACAGAAATCGTAGAATGATTCAAATTTTGACTCTTCTCTTGCCTTCTGTATGCACTCTACAACGCCGACTCCTACGTTTTTAACTGATGCCAGCCCGAACCTGATAGCCCCTTTGTCTGCTGTAAAGTTGACACCTGAGACGTTGACGTCAGGTGGCAATACTTCGATACCCATTTTCTGTGATTCAGCTATGTAAAGCTGTATTTTATCCTGGCGGTCTCTTACGCTGGAAAGCAGGGCAGCCATATATTCTACCGGGTAATGTGCTTTCAGGTAGGCAGTTTGGTAGGCGAGAAAGGCATAAGCTGCTGAGTGTGAACGGTTAAAGCAGTATGAAGCAAATTTAGCCATCTTTTCAAAAAGATCCCTGGCTATGTCAGGGTCGATGCCTTTTTCTGCTGCGCCGTCAAGAAAACGTTCACGTTGTTTATCCATTTCTGATGCTTTTTTCTTGCCCATTGCACGCCTTAGAATATCAGCTTCACCGAGCGTATAGCCTGCGAGTTTTTGGGCTATCTGCATTATCTGTTCCTGATAGACTATTGTGCCATACGTATCTTTGAGTATATCTTCAAGCCAGGGGTGGTCATATTCTATTTTTTGCTTGCCGTGCTTTCTCAGGACGAAGTCTTTGACCATACCGGTTTCAAGCGGGCCGGGCCGGAACAGTGCTACAAGGGCACCAACGTCACTGAATACGGATGGTTTCAGGTCTTTTACAAGCATTTTCATTCCGCTTGATTCAAGCTGAAAGACCCCATCTGTTTCCCCATGAGACAGTAATGAGTAAGTTTTTGCATCATCCAGAGGCAGGTTATCGGGGTCTATTTCAATGCTATGGTTCTGTTTTATGGCTTTAACAGTATTGTTAATGATGGTCAGGTTTCTAAGGCCGAGGAAGTCCATTTTGAGGAGTCCCAGCTTTTCTGAATCTGTCATAGAGTATTGAGTAATTATGGTTCCTTCTTTTGATTTCTGGATAGGAACTATATCAGAGAGGGGATCCCTTGAAATAATGACGCCTGCTGCGTGAGTACCATAATTAAAGATTGTCCCTTCGATAGATTTGGCCAGATCAATCCAGTTGCGAATTCTTTCGTCTTTATCATAGATTTTTTTGAGTTCCTGGCCTTCTGTAAGTGCGTCATTGATTGTTATGCCCGGGGCCTGTGGTATCATACCGGCAATTTTGTTTGACTCAGCAAATGGATAGTCAAGTACACGGGCAACACCTTTGGTAGCAGCTCTTGCTGCCAGTGTGCCAAAGGTTATAATCTGGCATACACGATCTCTGCCATATTTTTCTGATACGTAATCAATTACTTCGTCACGTCTTTCGATACAAAAATCAATGTCAACATCAGGCATGCTGATTCTTTCAGGGTTCAAAAATCTCTCAAAAAGGAGCCCATGTTCAAGAGGGTCAATATTTGTTATACCCAGACTGTATGCAACCAGGCTTCCTGCTGCTGAACCCCTGCCAGGCCCAACAGGTACACCTATATTTCTTGAGTGATCTATGAAATCCCATACAATAAGGAAGTAAGCAGCAAACCCCATCTGTTCAATGATGCTTAGCTCATATTTAAGGCGGTCTTCAATATCAGGAGTTATCTTTTCAAAGCGGTTTTCGAGCCCTTTTCTGGCAATCTTGTTCAGGTAAGATTCAACAGTATGATTTGGCGGTACCGGGTAATGCGGCAGGATAGACTTACCCAGAGGTATTGTTAAAGAACATTTTTCAGCTATTTTAAGGGTATTGTCAATGGCAATGAATACATCATCAGGATCCAGGTTTTTATAACCCTGTGCCATCTCGTCACCGTTCTTAATGTAGAACTGATCACTCGGAAAACGCATACGTCCGGGGTCGTTAAAAGTTTTGCCAGTCTGTAAACATAGTAATATATCGTGTGTATGGTGGTCTCCCTTATTTGTATAATGGCTGTCATTTGTTGCTACCAGTTGTATATCCAGTTCTTTGCTCAGCTTTACAACCTGTGGATTGAGAATTTTTTCTTCTTCCATTCCGTGATCCTGAATTTCAAGGTAAAAATCTTCACCAAACAGGTCTTTAAAATATTTAGCTCTTTCTTTAGCTGCTTCATACTTTCCTTCAAGTATTTTATGATTTATGTCTCCTGAAAGGCAGGCAGACATAGCAATAAGGCCTTCATGATATTGCTCTATATACTCATAATTTAACCGTGGTTTATAATAGAAACCCTGAACATGGCCTGTGCTGACAAGTTTAACCAGATTTTTATAGCCGTTATAATCTTTTGCCAGCAGAACAAGGTGGTTATACTTGCCCATTTTTCCGCCAGTTTGAGTTATATCTCCGTCAATAGTGTACACTTCGCAGCCTATAATTGGCTTTATGTTGGCACTTTTAGCCTTCTGGTAGAAGTCAATTACGCCGCTCATATTACCGTGGTCTGTAATCGCAATAGCAGGCATATTATTGGCCTGAGCACACTTAATTAAATCCTCTATTTTTGTGGATCCATCCAGTATGCTATACTCTGTATGCACATGCAACGGAACAAAAGGGCGTGTTATCATGGGTACCTCTGCAAACTTTCCTTCACTCACGAATCGCTGGTTTAATTTTATTACAATCTGTTGCTGAATTCGATAAAGAATTTGGGAAAATTTAAGACGTCTGCCCCATCTGTTGCGGCTGGCCGGCTTTTTATGGGTTTATTCAGTTTTAACGTTTATTAAACAGGCTTTCATCTCACATGGAGCCAGTTTCAAGCCTGCTGGTTTCAGAGATTCATTGAAGGGTTCATTTAAAAAATTGACTTCCTGTATGCTGCTTGCTGGTAGGGATATATGAAGGTCTGTGGTTTGAATATCCTTGGAAATATTGAGTAAACGTATAACAATACTATCAGATTTACTGTAATAACGCATACTGGTAGTAATTATATCAGGGTTACTTAGGCTAATAAGAGATTCAGGCGGGTTGAAATTTTCTATAGCCTTATTTTCACCTGTCAGGCTTATTGTGCATCCGCAAAAGCTTTCAGCAAGCCTGAATAGCTCTTCTGGTGTACTCGCAGGATGAAAAGCATAACGGGCAGTATTTTGCCTTAGACATTGATTTCCGGGTGTGCTGAGTTCAGGACCGGCATAAGCTCCCCGGGTTGACGGATGCTCAACTGATAGATAACCGGTAGCTCTCAGTAATGTTAAGTACAGGTTGCTTTTAAATACTTCATACTCAGGAAGACCCTCATTGAATATAGCGATATTGTTAGCCTGTACAAATCTTTGCATGGGTGCAGTGTTAGTTTTAAGCTCTGTTTGCTTTGATGCCGGTATATGGTTATAAATGTCATACTCAGGGTCAAAGGATCGACTTAGTATACCGCAGTGATTTTCAACATCTGTCTTATAAATCAGGCTATTTGAAGGAAATACTGCTTGAAGAAGATGGTTACGGGATTTATTATCCCAGTTTAACCTGAATTCGACAATCTTAGAATTAGCATACATAATAATATAACAGCTTATATAGTGACTTATAGTCGCACTTATGGGCTCAATAGTTTTGCTATCAGCCCCATCAGGAATATCAATTTCATAAAAGGCCTCCAGCATACCTCTAATAGGGCCATTTTCTTTAATCCTGCTGCTGGTAATGCGTGCCTTAACAGGCGTATCTCCTTTGATAGGGCCGAAATTATAGCTGTCTCCGGCGTCTCTTTTGTCTATTATCTGGTTAAGGTTATGATATGTTTCTCCAGTTTTAAGGTCTTTAACTGATATAGAGTCTTTATCTACTTTTATTTCTATGATGCCATTTGTTAGATTGCCATTATGCTCTCTTACAGGGGCCGGTATTTCAGCTGAATCAAGAATTTTCAACCCTCCAGCTGGAACCTCATCAGCCCAGACCAGTTTATTTTGCTGCTTTTTCAGTATAGTTGCAGGTCTTGCCTCTTTTATATCTGAATAAAATCTCGGATGTGTATCTGTAAATTCATCTATTAACTGGCTTTTTAGACCAGTATCATCTTCTTGAAACGTATTGAGAAGTACAGGGCCACTGTATGTAAAGTTAGAAGTGTTGAAAACAGCAATTTTACCTGTTGGAACCTGCTTGATAAGACTTAATTTAGCCCGGTTAATGTATTCATCACAGGCCTGATGTAGTGACTTAAAGCGTTGCTCCATTTCATCATGAACAGGATCAACACTGCACCCGCAGATGCTGTCATGAGGATGGTTTTCAATCAACATCTTCCAGAGATAATCAGTGTCAGGCAATCTGAATTTATCCAGATGATAAGCATTACAGTAGCAGGCAAGGGGTTCAATGAGCCTGTTGATCTTGTTTGTCAGTCTAGCGTTTTCCTGTTTGAGATAGAGTCTCGATGAGTAGACACCAGGCAGGATGTAGCTTCTGGTGCAGTCTCTGAACTCTTGTTGATAGCTATCTTTAAGCTGTTCTTTTTCAAATAGAATCATGAACTCTGTCAGTGTAACAGGTATAAGCTTATAATCATTTTGATGGTTGTTTATATCTTTAATAACGCCCTTAAAGTTTTGCGGGGCTGGCATGTGATCTCCTCCAACAGGCAATAGCATATAGTTAAGTGTTGTATAGGCCTTAATCTTTTGTATATAGCTGTTAATAATTTCGTGAATTTTTGTTATATCTGTATTATTATTTTCAAATAAGTTTATATAGTAGCCTTCACGAAGGTGGTAGGTTTTTACGGAGTTATTATCCTGTGATAGCCAGTTAAATTCGGTTATATCAGCATTGATACCCCGCCAGAGAAGGGCGTTGTTAATGTTAAATTTTTTTAAGATTGCAGGTATATCGATACTGTGCCCGAATGAATCAGGTAAATAGCCCGTTCTGGTGGTTTTACCGTACTTCTCGGTTAGCCTGTGACCCAGATAAAGATTCATTATAAGGCTTTCACCGCTGACGAGAAATTCATCAGGCAATACATACCAGGGGCCTGCTTCTAGCCTGCCTTCTTTAATGTGGCGTATCAGCCGGTCTTTATTCTCTGGTTTTACGTCAAGGTAATCTTCCAGAACGATGGCCTGACCATCCAGTGTAAAGCAATCAAGGGATCCACTGTCAAGCTGATCTAGAATATCATCTACTACTTCGATAAGCCTGAATCGGTATTCCTGAAAAGACCTGTACCACTCTCTATCCCAGTGTGTATGAGTATAGACATAAACTTTAAAAGGTTCTGCCATAGGATGCTCCTTGTGTATGTTTCTATAGGGTTAATGCAGTCTTGACAGTACTTTCTTGCCGAGTTCTATGATACGTTTGCTGACTTCTCCCTGGCTGATACCCAGTGTGCTTGCTATATCGCTCTGTTTCTTATTCTCGATATACCTGAGTTTAAAGATTTCCATGAAATGTTTATCTTTGTATTCTTTGTCCAGTTCAACAAGAGCCCGGCGTATATTTTTGACTTCTTCCTCTTTAATAAGGGTTTCTTCGACAGTCGGTGTGGGGTCTTCAATATCAAAGATGATATTAAAACGCTCATCAGTATTATATGGCTGGGATGCAGTCTCACTTTTAACTTTTTTATAACCTGATTTTAGTCGTCTCAGTCTGCCTGAAGACCTCAATACATCAAGAATAGCAGAGTTAGAAACCTTTGAAAGGTATGCCTCAAAGTTAACTATCGTCTCATCTGTCGATAGAATCTTGTAGCAACGCTTGAATGTCTCGCTACAGAAATCCTCGAAAAGGTCCTCATTCCCGACGTAGCGAGAGTTATTCCGGATAATTTTTTCTATAAGTGGTCTATATCTTTCAGGCAATGTGTTAAACCTGCTTAACCATACAATTGCTTACCCCATCTAATATTACCATTTTTCTTTCGTCGGGCCTACAGGACAATTGTAAGTTTAATTTCAACAGTGCCCGAAGTGTTTGCAGGGGATGGTAATGATTTGGCAGAAAAGCCCGCCCTGACTGCTTTAAGGATTATGCTATCTAGCTTTGAATAACCACTTGAAGAGCTGATATTCGAAGAAATGGAATTTGTAGAATTGTTAATTTTTAAGGTTATAACAGTTGGCCTCAAGCTTCCGGAGAAATTGTTTTTCTTAAGATCAGATTCAAGAGTAGTTTTGGCTGTTTGAGTTCCTTTTGTCAGGTATGCCATAAGTTCTGCGTCAATGTATTGCATATCAGCTGAGTCCCAGCTTATTTTAGCTGTTTTAATAGCAGTGGAACTTACGGCTGTGGAGGCAATTTTAGGGTTTAATGCTATTTTGAGGCGTTCTTCTTTCTCTTCAAGACCTGCTACAACAGGATTTTGTACTCTTTCTAGCCTTGCTGCTCCAGTTGATGCAGCCCTGCCTGAACTTGAATCGCCTTTAAAACTGGCATCAAAGAACCCTTCATCCTGCTCTTTCTTTGGCAGGAAGCTTACCCCTGTTTGTCTCTCCATGGCAATTGTTTCAGGAGTCTGAAGAACTTTGTATTCTGTTTCTTCCTGTGCGGCCTCATCAGCAGGTGAGATTGTTACAACAGGCTTTGCAGTGTCTTTTTTTCGGATATTAGTCTGTTCTGCTGCTGGTTTTGCAGGAGGTAAACTGGTTGGTTTTTTAGCTTTTGCGGGTTCTGGCCGGGGCGTAACACGGGGAAGCTCTGGCTCTGCCGGGCTGGCACTGGCAAGTATTTTTTCAGGTGCTGGTTCTTGTTTAGCGTTTGTTTTGTCTTCCTGTAAAGCATCTGGTTGTGTTTCTTTAGTAGTGCTGCTTGATGACAAGTTTTCTTCCGGTGTCTCTTCACCGGCTAGCATAGCACTGATATCTTCTGCTGGTATTTCTGTATCCGCTGATTTAGCCTCCATTTCAGAGCTGCTTTCTTCCGGGGGCAGTATCTCTGGTGCGCTTTCATTGTTTGCACGTGCCAGTTCTTTTGGGGGTTCTTCAGCTTTTCCTGGTATCATTGCAATGATTTTATCGACGTCAACTTTTTTCACCAGGTTATACTGGCCATCTTGAAATGGTATAATACCTGTTCCGACTCCACATAGGGCCAGACCTCCAGTTAATAAGATCATTACGGCAGCGGTTGTCAGCAGCGGAAACCCTTTTTTCCTGCGTCCTTTTTTGACTTCTTTCTTTTTGCTGTCTACAAAGCTTTTTAGTTCTGCCATATCACCTTCACTGGGTATGGCTGACATCTGGTCATAGGTTAGATCGGGTTGTTGTGGCTGGCTATAGTCTTCATAATCTCCGCCAGGCATGGCCTGATAACCACCTGATATTGAAATATCACTCTCGCCATAGGGTTCGCTGGTGTAATCCTGATCATAGGCTGGCATGGTTTCAGAGTAATCCTGATGCTGTCCGGGTGTCTCTTCTTGATATTGCTGCCTCAGGAGCTCTTCTTTCATCTTACCCAGCAATTGTGAATCCTGATCAGTGGTTAGTTGTTGTGGTTGCTCTGTTTCAAGGCTTTCCCAGCCAGAGGTATCGGGTATAGAATCAGAATCATACTCAATATAACCCTGTTCTGAATACTCAATAGGGCCTTCCTGTTTGTATTCCTGGTATTCCTGAGCTGATTGCTTAAACAATTCGTCTACATACTCTGTTTGTTGATCAGGATATTGTTGTGGTTCAGTGAATTCTTCGGACTGATCATAGCTTTCAATTGATTCCTGAGGTCTGGAAGGTTTTTCTATTTCTTCAAACTCAAATGAGGCAATTGAATCAAATTCTTTCTCCAGATCTTCCAGTGTTAAATCGGATGTTTCCTGCGGTGGAGGGGTGGGTTCTTCAGTGAAGTCAGATTGATAGCTAAAATCATCATGGAAGGTTATTTCAGGTTCTTCTGGTTCCTGATAAGTACTTTCAGGCTGAGATGTTTGATAGTAGGCTGTTTCATCGTCAGGTATGACAGTATCGATTGTTGGTTGTATGTCAATAGTTTCTTCATCAGGGAAACTTTCAATAACATCGAAGTGTTCTTCTTCAAGGCTTTCAAGTGTCAGGCTGTCTGTGTCTTCAAAAGTTTTAAAGCTTTCAAAAGTTGTTTCAGGATGTTCTTCAAAGCTTTCATAGATCTGAGGTTCTTCATATGATATTTCAGCTGGCTCTGGAAATTCTTGAAACTCCTCAAAATCTTCTGTGTGAGACAGTTCTTCCGGTGTGGATGAGAACTCTTCCATTGATGGGGGCATGCCATAGACGTCTTCTTCTGATGATATAAATGGTTCATCAAAACCTGTTCCGGCTTTTTCTCCTTCCTGCCAGAGGTCAGCATCGGGCAGGTCATCTATTTGTGGCGTTTCTAGATCCTCTTCCGGCCAGCTTTCAGGCTGTATATCTTCAAAAGGTATTTCTTCAGAGGCTGGAACATCGGGCAGCCCTTCAGGTGGAATGGTATAGGATGAGGCCCAGTCAGGTTCTTCTGTTAATCCTTCTGAATACGTTTCCTCAGGTTGTATATCAACTTCATGACCTGTTTCGTAAGTTGTTTTATCTGGTTCTTCAGCTTCTTTGCGAAAGGGAGAGGCTGGCTCTGCCACCTCCTCTTCTTGAATGAATGTAAACTGTTCTTCAAGCCCGGTAAGTTCTTCTGTTTCTTCTTGCAGGCCGGTATCCTCTTCGGATTTGCTTATGGTTATTTCTCTGGAAGGAGACTGGAATTCCGGCGGGAGCTCCAGGTCTGAAGGAGTTTGAGTAACTTCTTGAAATGGTTCTACTCTGGCCTCAGGTGCTTCTTCTTTTGCTTGTTTTTCTGGTTTGATAACTTCTTCGGGTTCGGGTAATTCTTCTTCTTCGTATTCTTCTACTAGTTTTTCTTCCAGCTCTTCTGATTCTTGCTGTGTCTGTTCTTTTATCTCTTCTTCTGTATAAATAGCCTCTTCAATAGGTATTGATTCATCGATGAAGACCATTCTATTTTTGGTGTTCTTTATTTTTTGGTCAAATAGATGGAGATAAAGCAGGTCTTCTCTGCATTCTTCACATATTGATATGTGGCTTTCAAAGAATGCTCTTTCTTTAAATGATATAGTATCATCTAAAAAACCTGTAAAAAGTTCTTTTACCAGGTCATGATCTGTTTCTTTGATAGAAGATTTATCTTTTTTGGCACTGGCAACAGGAATAATGTCACTGGCAAGCTCAAGCGGAGGTTTGAGAATATCTATATCAAGCACATAATAGTTCAGTCTTTCAGGGTTGCTTTTGAGAGAGCTTTTAACATCTTCTCCTGTGACGTATCCGAGAATTTCTGCCCTGTCTTTTTGTGTGTCGATGCTTATTGCTACGTAAAAATCAAACTGATAGCCGAATTCATAGGGCTTTTTAGGTATCCAGAGTTGTGTATAAGGTTGATTGATGATGCACCGGCAATCGATGTGTGCATTGCCAGCTTTTAAATCCGCAATGTCAAAGGCTTCAGCCAGGAAGAAGTTATCACAATAACCTTCACCTTCATTGATGGTTATACCTTGTTCCTTGAGAAACTCTTGAAGAGTTAGTGTTGCCAGGGAGCTTATATAAACTCTTTTTCTGCTTCTTGCTTCCGGAAAAAAAAGGCATTTTTGTCTGGCTGTTTTCTTATGAGAGAGTTTGATACGCTTGATGGTTGATGGCACTTTATCTCATCCTGTTATGTTAAACTATTTAACCTACTTGAAAGACTTTTATGTTTATGATAGACATGATAATAAGTTCCTCCAATTGTATAGAGCGCACCTGCAAGATAAATATTCCAGATCAGGCTATAAGAAGCTCGTACTGTTAAGAAATGTAAAAATATCGCTTCTGATGCACTGAAACCATGCAAGTTATAACCTTTAGAGGTTTTAAGAGAGCAGGAACTAATATAATGTCGGTAAGTCAGATATCTGCACAAGGAGATATTCATGAATGGTATAAATCCAGTAACAACACAGATCACTCCTCAAAAAGTCAGTTTTGCTTCTAAAAAAGGTGGCCTTTCACCAGCTCAACAGCAATTCTTAAAAGAAGCTGGTATTTCTGATGGCGGTGGCGGTAAAATGAAGAAAGTTGCGGTTGGCGCAGTCTTAACAGCACTTGTTGCCGCAGCAGCCCTTAAGTTTGCACCTGCAAAACACTTTGTTGATGGTGGTAAACTGCAAAAGCTTGCTCCATTGAAAAACAAAGTCGATGGTCTTGTGAAAGTTGTTGTAGATAAAGCAACACCTATAATTGATAAAGTTAAAGCTAAATTTGCTAAAAAAGCTCCAGAAGCAGCTGAGGCTGCCAAAGATGCTGCCGCAAAAATTATGGCATAGATAAGAACACTAAAATCGTTATAATAAAATTTATCTGCAAAACCCGGCGCAGGTCTTCGGGTTTTGTTGTTTAATATTTTTAGCTGTTTTGCTAAATTTTGCTACAATAAAGGAATCCTGGGGAGAGACGAAAGCAATACATATGTATTCATTGCCCTTTGCCACAGCCCGGGAGAGTTAGAGGTTTTAAAGGAGTTTTGCATGGTACGCTATGTTGATCTTATCTATAAGAAACGTTTCGGGGGAGAACACACTCAGAAAGATATACAGCAGATAATAGATGGAGTCTGTTCAGGTGAAATGCCTGATTATCAAATATCTGCATGGCTGATGGCTGTATGTATCAATGGAATGACAATGGATGAGGCAGCTTATCTTACTGAAGCCATGGTTAAATCAGGTGATATAATGGATCTGTCATCACTGGGTGACTATGTGATAGATAAACACAGCACAGGCGGCGTTGGAGATAAAACTACTATAGTCTTAACACCTATGCTGTCTTCAGCAGGGGTACCTATAGCAAAACTTTCAGGTAGAGGGCTCGGTCATACTGGCGGTACCATAGATAAACTGGAATCTATACCTGGTTTTAATACATCTATACCTACAGATAAGTTTCTTGCGCAGGTAAAAAAGTTTGGCATAGCCGTAGGAGGTCAGACAGCAAAGCTGGCACCTGCTGACGGTACTATTTATTCTATCAGGGATGTAACAGCAACAGTAGATAGTATTCCATTGATTGCAGCTTCTGTGGTCTCTAAAAAGATTGCCTCCGGCTCTAATGTAATTATACTGGATGTTAAATATGGCACTGGAGCCTTTATGACTACTCCTGAGGAGGCCCGAGAACTGGCAGAAACCATGGTGGAAGTTGGAAAGAGACTCAATAAACAGATAACCTGCGTTGTTACCTCAATGGAACAGCCCTTAGGCCGGGCAGTTGGTCACAGTCTTGAGGTGATTGAATCTATTGAAACCTTAAAGGGAAATGGGCCAGAAGACCTTACAGAACTGTGTTTAACTCTTGGTGCAGTTGCTCTCAAAAAGGCAAAGGCAGCTTCATCAGTTGAAGATGCACGTAAAATACTTACAGAGAATATCAAAAACGGTAAGGCTCTCAAAAAACTTGAGGATATGATAGTGGCACAGGGCGGTGATCCGTCAGTCTTGCAGGATTATTCTAAGTTTCAGCAGGCAAAGTTTAAAGAAGAGCTTAAAGCTGATAAAGACGGCAGTGTATCCCGCTGTGATGCTCTTACTGTAGCGAAAGCCTGCAAAATGCTTGGTGCTGGCCGTGATAAAAAGGGTGATCCGGTCAACATGGCCGTGGGTATTGTTGTACATAAAAAGGTTGGCGATGAGGTTTCAAAAGGCACTGTGCTGGCCGAAATACATGCAGATGATAAAGAGAAACTAGACCAATCAATTGAATTATTGTCTTCAGCCTATCAGATAGTAGATGAAGAGGTAATAAAGCCCGATCTTATTAATGCCATGATTGGAGCATAGCCAGCCGATCCTGCTGTTTTTAAAGAGAAAAGGTTATATCCTTGCGAGAAATAGCCGCCCTTCAGGAGGTTGCAGCTAGTGGATGAGCAGTCCTCTAAAACATTAATTTTCTTTGAGATGTGTCTGTATTTCTTTTTCCAGAGCTTTTTGAACCAGCTTATTGAGTGATATATCCATCAGGTGTGATAATTTTACGGCATCAATGTGGAGCTTTTGTGGTATACGAACATTAAAGCTACCTTTGCATGATTTGAAAAAGGGTTTACCGAGTTCTTTACAGGTTTCTATATAGTCTTCGACTGCGTCATAGAATTCCTGTTTGAGGTCGTTAACATTATCGGCTTCAAAGGTCACCAGGTCTTCAATGCCTTCGATTTTACCCCAGAAGACGTTGTCTTCAGCACTGAAAGAGACAGAACCGATGAAACCCTTATGGGTAAGTTTATTGTTTTTAGAAGTCTGGTTTTCTGTCATTTGAGGTGGTTTCCTGATGAATGTTTCATTTGTATGGTAACATTTTTTCTTACCAGATGCAACTATTTTTTAGTTGCATCTGGTTATATCTTTTATGGTATGATATATTGCTATGAGCAGACTGGATAAGTTAATAGAGAGGTTTTTAACTGTACCATCAGATTTTACGTATGACGAACTTGTAAGATTAGTTGGTTATTTTGCTTTTAAGGAAATTACAACCGGCAAAACTTCTGGCTCCAGAGTAAGATTTAGCAATGATAAGCAACAAATTATTAGTTTACATAAGCCTCATCCGGGTAATATTGTAAAAACCTATGCCATAAAACAGATGATAGAGCGACTTAAAGAATGGAATTACCTGGATAGTTAATTTACAAAGAGAAAGACCACCCATTGGTGGCCTCTAAACTAGGTTGGACAAACTAATTCTTCTTTAAGCCGTCAATGCATCAAATATAAGATTATCGACTACTTCTTCGACTACATCACGGTCAAGCTTAGCTCCCGGGAACTCCTGCTTGAATACTTCGCAGACTTTATTAGTGATCTCTGCGTGCTTCTGCGGTGAAATAGCGTCAGTAAAGTAGTTTATAGCATCTGAAATCGTCTTCGATGCTACCTTACCGGATGCCATGACATGGTTGAGGTTGTGAAGGCCGTGTTTCTTCATGGCATCCATCAATTTATCGGGGTCTACGTGCTTGTGCTCTGCCCGTATCTGTTCTTGTTCTTTAACTTCTTTCTGTTCAGCTTCTTCTTTGCGTGCACGCTGCTGCATGTCACCCTGAACATTGTTAATATTTACGTTAATTCTGTTGAGTTTGTCCACCATAGTTTACCTGCTCCCTTTTTTATTTTTATTACTTATATATTTATCGGATGGATGCGATGGAGTCTTTAAAATCATGGTGCCAAATGTTAACTAATTTTAAGTTCGAATTCTTTACCCGGTGGGTTAGTATTATTTCGTTACATCCGGAAAAACTGTCGCACCGCTATTAAGATTTTATTTGTGCATTAACATTTAAACAACTTTCTGAAGTAAATGTTAAATAATTAATACAAAATTAATTTTTCAGCTTTTACAAATGCTATCAGTCTTCTATAGTAAGTGTTTTGGCGATGGGCGTATTCTGTTACTCCTTCAGTACAGGTCTTATACCTTTTGTTATTGATTAGAAGTACTGTTATGAATCAGCTCTTTTATTTAATTTAAGACGTTATTTAAACAGAAAGGTTCTGACCTTAATAAATAATTAATATCAAAAAGCTCAAAATTACTTGAGTTGGATGATGTCAGAGCTCCCTTTACTCCATTAAAATATCAGTGGTCAGGAGGAAAAGGGGTAATTGATGATAGTCGAGTTCGCTTTAGCAAATTTGTTTATAGGGGTGATGGAGTTACATACTTCTCCGGATCTTCAAAGCGGGCTGGGTTTTGTCATGAATAACCGTACGGTCATATCTACACCCCTCAAAGAAAATCGTATATTGCAAAAATTAAACGATTCTGATCCACTGGAAAGGGCCAGAGCCCTTAACGACCTGACTGAAAGTAATAGTGAAATGGCATTTGAGTTTCTGGTAGTAGCTCTTGAAGATAGTGACTATCGTGTTAGAGGTATTGCTGCCATGAACCTTGGCAAAATTGAGTATGATGAAGCAATACCTTATTTAATACATTCGCTAACAGATGAACATTATACGGTCAGGGCCTCAGCTGCTTTATCACTGGGGCGTTTAAAGGCAGAAGAAAGCATACAATATTTGATACACGCCCTTAAAGATACATACTCAACTGTTAGGCTTGCTGCGACTTATTCGCTCGGTATACTTGAGGCATCAGATGCTGAAACACCCCTTTTAAAGATGATTTCAGATGAGAGCGCAGAAGTAAGAGAAAATGCTGCCTGGGTTCTGGGATTGTTGAAATCCAGAAAAGCACTTCCCTATCTGGAACTGCTTGTGCAGGATCCTGATGAGAGGGTTAGAAACAGTGCTAAAAAAGCAATTTTTTATATCAAATACGATATGATTTCTGATACATCCAGTATTGAGTATATGGGCGGCAGTGGAAATACTGTTGAAGATGCTGTTATCATCAGAGGTGTTAAAAATTCCTTTGCCTGCCTGAGATCTCAGAAAGAGTTTATCAATAAGTTTTATGGTGATAGAAGAACCTGGGAACAGCTTGACCAGAAACACGTCAAACACAATAACAGACACTATGACCTCATTATCGTTAAGGAAAATGAATCAGGCGATGTGAGAGAGTTCTATTTCGACATTAGTGAACTGTTTTCAGAGAATTAAACAAGAGTAGAGGCGTTAAGTATGAATAAAAGAGGTGTAAATCTTATAGCAACAATGTTGATCCTTGTGATTAGCGCATTTGTATTATTGTTTATGGGTTTTAATAAGGAATCAGAAGCCAGCAAACAGGCAGAAGAGACAAAAGCTCCTGAAGTTAAAATTCATAAAGATAGTGCAGGTGAAGAACAGTTAAATTTATACATTAGAAATGGCAAGCCTACCCTTTTGTATTTTACTTCTGATTATTGCAGAGATTGTCAGGAAGTTAAGCCAGTTATAGAGAGTCTTAAGAAAAAATATGAAGATCAAGTTGACGTTTTGATAGTTGATATTAGAGCCAGCGATGCTCTTAGCAAAGAAGCTATAAAGCAGTACAGGGTTCTGGGTGTTCCAATGACAGTCTTTGTAAAGAAAGATGGGTCAAAATATAAGGTTGTTCCCGGCTCTTACCCTGAAGAGACATATGAAAGGCATGTTCAAGCAATATTAAAGTGATTACAGATATACATTTATCTCCCTATTTCCCCCCTGTTTGTTTAGCGGCGTCGCAGAGCGGCGCCCTGAACTTTAAAAGGATTCTTCACTATCTGTGGAAATTTTATCCCTGCTTTATTAAAATATTTCTAGTGCCTATAATTTCTTTACGTTTTTTCACCAGAGGCACTGTTTGAGCGGGTTTCCGCTTTTATTTAGAGAAGGCCTGCCATGGAAGAACATTTAACACAACTTCTTGAATCTGCTATAACACAGAAAGCTCTGTGGGCCTTTATTATAGCCCTGGCAGGAGGTATTATTAGCTCTCTGTCACCCTGTACTCTTTCCATATTGCCTATTATGGCTGGCTATATAGGAGGATATTCAGAAGATAAGATCTCAAGGGCCTTTTTTAACTCTCTGCTCTTTGTGGCAGGATTTACAATTACTCTCACAGCAGTAGGCCTGATTGCAGCACTTGCTGGAAAGGTTATGGGTGCTTTTATAGGGCCATACTGGTTTGTTTTTCTGGCTGTTATTTGTATTTTAATGGGGCTGGGTCTTCTGGAAGCTTTCTATATTCAGATACCGAGGGTTTTCAAAGAGATGCCAGAGCGCAAATACGGCAAAATACTTTCGCCTGTAATTCTTGGTCTGGTCTTCGGTACAATGGCTACACCATGTTCAACGCCAATACTGATAACGATTTTGAGTTTTGTTGCCTATGAAGGCAGTATTGTTTATGGTTCACTTATGCTTGTCGCCTATGCTATTGGTCACAGCATTCTTCTGCTTTTAACCGGTACTTTTACCGGAGTAATCAAGCAAATAGGCCATGTCAGGCACTGGGGATTCTATATTAATAAGGTTAGTGGTGTTATGCTGATACTTATTGGTATCTATCTCTTTCTTTATAGTTTATTTCCGAAACTCAGGTTCTTTTGAAAAGACATGTAGTTTTTAGTTAAGCAATCTTCTGATGGTTCCAAGAAGTTCTTCCTGGTCGAACCCGCCTTTAGTGATATAGTCAGACGCTCCTGCTGCCAGCCCTTTTTGTCTATCTACTTCTGATGCAAGTGAGGTAACAAGTATTACCGGTATATTAGACAGCATCTCATCTTTCTTTATACGCTTTGTGAGTTCATAGCCACTTATGTCAGGCATTTCTACATCGCTTACTACCAGATCAAAATGTTGTGTAGTCAGTTTTGTGAGGGCATCAAGGCCATTAACTGCTACAGTAACGTTATAGCCAGCTGCTCTGAGAATGTTACGTTCCAGAATTCTTGTTGTTACAGAGTCATCGACAACCAGAATATCTTTTTTGCCTGATTCAGAGTCTTTTTGTTTCAGGGATGCTTTAAGCGCCATTCCATGGGTCATCTGGGCTGTTTTAACCAGATCGCCGACGTTGAGTATCAAACAAACTTCCCCTGAACCCAGTGTAGTTACTCCTGCTACGTTTCTAACTCTCATGAGGGGTGGTTCCAGGTTTTTATGGAGTATTTCTTGATCTCCGAGAAGGCCATCAACCTTAAAGCCTATGTTCATATCTTCTGTTTGAAGCACAAGCACAGTTATTTTGTCTTTTTTGTTTCTATTAGGGCTATCTTTAGGTAGTTCCAGCAGGTCACTCAGGTTATAGAGAAAGACCGGTAGTCCTCCTACAAGTACTGCTTCTCTGCCTTCTTTGAAGAAAACTTCTTCAGGGTTTATTAATACAGCTGATTGTATTGCTGAAGTAGGTACAGCATAGGTTTGACCTTTTAGCCTTATCAGGAAAACCTGTATGGTAGACATTGTTACTGGTAGCTGAATGGATACACGGCAGCCTTCACCAAGTTTTGAGGTCACTTTTACTTTTCCATTAAGCTGTGTAATCTTTGTGTGGACAACATCCATACCTACCCCTCTGCCAGAGATATCTGTTACTTCTTCACCGGTTGAGAAACCTGGCCAGAAAATAATATTCATTATTTGTGTTTCTGACATGGCTGCTAGCTCAGAAGGGGTGAGAAGTTCCTTTTCGAGTACTTTTGTTTTGATTTTTTCTATATCTATGCCTCTGCCGTCGTCGATAATTTCTATAAGTACGCTGTTTTCAAGATGTCTGGCGTTCAGTAAAAGTTTTCCTGATGCGGGTTTGGCATTCTTTTCTCTGTCTTCCGGGCTTTCTATGCCGTGATCAATAGCATTTCTGATCAGGTGCATCAGTGGTGATTTGATTTCTTCAATGATTTTTTTGTCTACAGTTGTTTCACTGCCACGTACTTCGAGCTCAATTTCTTTTTTTTGTTCTCTGGCAAGATCTCTAACCATCCTCGGGTACATATTGAATATTGTTGCTAGAGGCAGCAGCCTGACGTTTTTGATTCTATTCTCAAGTTCATTGATTATTAGCGTTAGCCGTGTGTCATCTTCCTGAATATTTCTGTAAAGCTGATTAAGATAATTAGTTAGATGGGCCAGTCTATCTGAATTTTCTCTAATAATTGCGTTCATATCCTTGCCAGGAGTGTAGATAGAAGTTCCTTCTGGCATGAAAGTTGATTTTTTAAGGCTAGCAGGCTTTTTGCTGATGTTTTTAACAGTATATTTAGTTTTAGCCCAGTCTCGTTGCCATTCATCAACTAGATGCAGGAGTTTTTCTATATCTGTAAGACGTTCTTTGGCTTTAATTTTGGCTATAATGAGTTCTCCTACCTGTGCAACTAGCTGGTCAAGCTTTCTTGTGTCTACACGCAGGGTTTTAATGGTGTATGTTTCGGCTGAATCGCCTGTATCTTTTGCTGGTGTCATTTGTCCGGTGGGTGAAATATTTGTTTTAGGTGTAAACATTGATGAGTGAACCTGTGCAGCAGGTGGGGTTGTTATTTGTCGTGTGGTTTGTATTTCCTGGGGTTCAGTTTTTGGTATTTCTTTACTCTCTTTAGTCTCTGTTATTGAAGGCTGTTCTGTAGTGTTTTCTTCTATACGTATGCGTGTATAATTATCCTGAAATATTTCTGGTTCTAGCTCTTCTTCAAAAGGTATGCCTGCTGAAAGTCTTGCTGTCTGGTGAAGTATCATAAGTCTCTGATATATAAGACTGGGGTCATCAATAATTTCGTCTCTTGTGTCTTCTGAAAAGTTTACTATAGCAGTAGAAGCTTCTATGCTTTGCGCTATTACAGTAGCCATTTCTTTACTGAATAGTATTTTATTTTCGCTAACTTCTGACAGGATGGCATCTATCTTGGCTATTATGGCTAAAAGTTCCTGTCTGTTTTCGTTATAGGCAAGGTCTTTAGTACGTTTAATGTTTTCAATAGTTTTTTGAAGTGCTGATTTGTTGTTTTCATTGTGAGAAAGTATATTAAGGTCATCTGTAAGATATTGTAATAATGTTTCGATAGACTCTTTGCCGGGTTTTTCTGTTGGAGGTGGCTTTGCAGAAGACCAGTAGACGTTTTTAGGCATTTTATCTTCTTCTTTTTCAAGCCCTTCTGGTGGTACTTTAGGTTTAATACCTTCCAGAGCACCCAGTTCCAGGTCTCCTATTTCTTCATCAGTGAGTGATAGTGGATCAATTTCAAGTTGTTTTTTAGATTCTTCTTTTTTCCTGTCGTCAACAATCTTTTGAGCTTTTGCCTCTTCTTTTTGTTCTTCTTCTGTGAGGGGTTTAACACCTAGATCTTTTAAAACTTCTTCTTCGTTGAAGTCCAGTGCATCACTGGAAAGTGCGATCTTCTTTTTATGGCTTTTTTTAGGTTTATCATTCCCCTTTTTGTAGGTGTTCATCTTTTCTTCTATTTGTTTTTCCAGTTGATCAAGGTTGAGGCTTGTTTCATAGCCTTCCTGATCATATTTTTCTTCAATAATTTCTTTTACTTTAAGCAGGTATTTTTCTATTTTTGTTATCATATCGGCATTAATGAAGAGTTCTTCTTTGACTGCCTCTTCGAGTATATCTCTGATGCTATGGGCGATTTCTTTTATTTCATCGAACTTTATAAAGCGTGTGGATCCTTCAAGTGAGTGGGCACTGCGGTATACTTCAGCAAGTATTTCTCTATCATAAGGGAACAGCTTTAATCTTTCCAGTGATTTAAATATAAAGTCAATGTTTTCACGACTTTCTGCATAAAAAATTTGTTTGAGCTCGGCTAGCTCTTCCTCTGAAAAATCATTTTTTGAGAGTTCAAGCTCTTCTTCGATAGTTTCAGCTATTTCTTCTGTTTTAGTCTTGGATACGGGTATATTAAGCTTTGAGAAAGTATCTAATGCTCTACTGTCAATAGTTTTATCTTCAGGTGAACTGGAAGATCTTTCAGGATCTTTTTTTCTGAGTTCAAATTGAGGGAATTTATCTTCTTCCTCCTCCTCATAATAATCATCTTCAGATTCTTCTGGTTCTGCATTGATCGCTATTTGAGCCTGATGAGCCCCGAGTAACTTTGTAAATTCACCTGTTTCAATCATTTTAAGTTGTGTGAGTATGGCGGTTACATCGACTTTGTGGGTGCCTTTGTTCTTTATGGAATCTTCAATGATGCTGGCAATAGCGTCTACGGCACTGCACATGATATCAATCAATTCTGGAATGATTTCAAGTTCGTTGTTGCGGGCCAGCCCGAAGATGTCTTCAAGCTTATGAGCGATAACCTGTACATCGTCAAGGCCTATCATGCGGGCGGCGCCTTTTAAACTATGGGCTTCTCTAAAAATTTCCTGTATAATCCTTGCGTCTTTAGGGTTTGCCTCAAGACGCAGCATATTGTCGTTTAAATTCTGTATTTGTTCTTCACTCTCCTGCTGGAAGATACTCAGGATCTCTTCAAGTTCCTCTTCTGAAAATTCCATAGTTTTACCTAATGTTGTTATTGTTAGTGATTAATATCTCGTTGAGACTTTGTGTTACCTGCTCCAGAATTATTATAGCATTTTTGCTCTTTTCGATTGTTTCAACAGAATCTTTTATGCCTGTGTTGACTGCTATCATTACGCTTGAAACATCGCTGGCATACTTAAACTGTTCTCTAGATGCTGAAACGATTGTTTCTATGGCTTCTACAGTTTCTTGCATGGTGGATCTTAACGCATTAATGGTTTCAGCTGCTTGATTAGCCAGATTAACACCGGCTTCAATTTCTTTAGTGCCTTCTTCGGTTGCCATAACAGTGGAATTGGTTGCTTGCTGAATATCATAGATCAAAGAGGTTATTTTATTGGTTGCCTGCTTGATTTGATCTGCGAGTTTTCTTATTTCACTGGCTACAACGGCAAATCCTCTTCCATGTTCACCTGCCCTTGCTGCTTCAACGGCTGCATTAAGTGCAAGCATATTTGTCTGTTCTGTAATGTCTTCTACTACACCTACGATGCTGCCTATTTGCTGGGTATGCTCACTGAGTTCTAATATCTGTTCTGCGATGGTTTCTATTTTCTGCTTGAGTGTGGCCATCTTTTTGATGTTTACATGCATGGATTGCTGGCCTTCTTCAGATATTTTCAAAGCCTGATTGGATTTATCTGCAACTTTCTGTGCACTATGTTTTGTGTTCTCTGAAGTGTAGCTCAGCTGTTTGATTAGTTTTTGAATATCATCTATGAGTTCAAGCTGCCTGTTGACAGACGTTTCATATTTTATGCTTGCCTTATTGATAACATCTGTTGCTTTGTTAGTGGAATTACCAGCATCAGATATTGGTTTTTTCAAAGCAATGGAAGCCCATTTAGAAAAATAATAATCTAATGCTATTGTTGCAGCAACAAGCATACCTAAAAGAATCAGCCAGTTGAGCCAGAGAGAAATATTTCCGCTGGCCAGGTTTAGCACAACCAAGAATATAACAAATGTAATGACAATTAAAACGGTGTTTACAATTAATTTTACTGTAATTCGTTCATTAAAATTAAGTTTGTTAAACATATAATTAATTTATACTCCCCGGTGAAATGATTTGTTTTACTGATTCTGAAATGTTTATTTTTAAGTTCATTTACTTTTCGTCAGACGTCAGTTATCTTAATTATTATAGTAGATAAAGATTTTTAAGAATATACTTCATAGATATGAAAGGCAAAATCTTAATTATAGATGATAGTATAACACAGGCAACCACAATAAAGTTTGCTCTGGTTAAGGCTGGCTTTGATGTTGTAGTGGCAAAAGATGGCATTGAAGGTATTACCATGGCATATCAAACCTTCCCTGATATTATTGTTTCTGACATTATAATGCCTGAAATCAATGGATACCAATTGTGCAGGGTGCTTAAGAATGACAATCTGACCAAACGTATTCCTATAATATTGCTTACGAGCCTTGATGAAAAGATAGATCGCTTTTGGGGCATAAAAGCCGGTGCAGATTCTTTTTTTGTTAAAGGTGGGCAGCTTTCAAAGCTACTTGAAGAGATTAATAACTTTTTATCCACAACTTCTCTTCTATCAGAATCAGAGAGAAAACGCCTGGTTGAAAGAAGAAAGGTTGAGTCTACTAATATAAAATCACGGGTTAACCAGCTTTTAGACCAGTCTTTAATTGAATCAACGATTACAAATGAGTTTAGAAATCTTTCAGAACTTATTCATGATCGTATGTTCCTGACGAAAGGGCTGTTTTCATTACTATACAGTATACTTGATTTTCAGGTTGCAGGCATTTATTTCAATGATCATGGTGATGATAAAAAGCTTCTCAGTTTATGTTTGAACGATATAGATGCCAATGAAACCCTTATAGATCAGATTAGAGAAGACTTTTTTGAAGTTGTTCATTCTGATATTTACAGCTCTGAGCACATACACATGTTTGAACATGAAATCTTTGAAGAACATAAAGGTGATAGCAAACAAACAATTAACGATATAAGTCAGTTTTCATCCAAGATTATAATACCTATAACTTATGGCAAACAGGTATTAGGTGGATTGTGTCTCTATAACCTATCTCATAATCACTATAAAGAAGAACATCTTATAAAGCTGGTATCTGAAGAGCTTGTATTATTGCTTCGTTTGAGAAGTTTGTATATTGAAACAAAAATTCTGGCTATTACAGACGGACTGACTAAACTCTTTAACAGGCGCTATTTTCAGGATGTCTATGAAAGAGAATTTAACAGATCTAAAAGGTATAAGACTCCGCTGAGTGTTGTTATGATTGATATTGACTTCTTTAAAAAGTTGAATGATACATATGGACACCAGTTAGGTGATATTGTACTGGTGCAGGTGGCCTCTATTATCAAACAGAACTACCGCAAAACTGACTGTGTTGCAAGATTCGGCGGTGAAGAGTTTATTGCTGTGCTGCCTGAAACGAATCTTGAGCAGGCACAGATACCTACAAAGAGGATGAAAGATACTATTGAAGAAACTACTTATGAATGGGATGACGATATAGTTAATGTTACTGTTAGTGTTGGTATTGCAAGTATGCTTCCTGAACTAAAAAGAGATCATGAACTTATTAAAAGAGCAGATGAAGCATTGTATAATGCCAAGAAAAATGGTAGAAATAGAATAGAACTTTATACTACGGGTTAATTACCATGGATAAACAGTTCCTTATTACAGATAATGTTGATGTGAAAAAATATAAACTCTATATGGGGTTTAGTCTTGAGGATCGTCTTTATGCAGCACCCGCTGAAAGTATCGTTGAAGTTATTAAATTGCCGATGTTAAATATACCTGAATACTTGCCAGAGTACATTGTGGGTATACTTAACCTCAGAGGTAATATTATTAACGTACTTGATATTAGAAGCCTTCTGGGTATGTCCCTTAAAACCTATACTAAAGAAGATTGTATTCTGGTATTAAACTATAATGATAAGACCTGGGGCCTAATTGTAGATTCTGTTAATAATGTTATCAATATTAATCTTGATCATATCTCACATACACCTTATGGAACAAAAGATAGACATACTATTATTAAGAGTGTTGCCCGTACAGAACAGGGTTTGCTGGCAATATTAAACCTTGATTTTATTTCTTCAATTGTTTCTTCAGCTGATGAAAAAGTTCCGCTGGAAGACCTGAAGGAACAGTATGATTTGCCGGTGCTGCAAAAACTTTCAGGCAGGGTTGAACATACATTTGATAGTGATGAAAAATCCCTTGAAATGTTTCAAAGACGTGCTAAAGAACTTCAAAAAGAACTCAGCCTATCGCTGGAAAAAGAACGCAGGCAGGATCAAAAATTTATGAGCTTTCTTCTCAATAATGAACTCTATGCAATTAGCCTGAAATACATTAGAGAGTTCAGTAAAGTTATTAATCTTTCTCTGGTGCCCTGTTTGCCAGAGTTTTATATTGGCCTGAGCAACTTGCGGGGTGAGTTTATACCTGTCGTTGATATCAAAGGCTTTCTTGGTATATCTAAAACGCCGATTACTGATAAGACAAAAATCATTTTTACCAAGACAAACCAGATGCAAATAGGTATTATAGTAGATGAGGTCTTCGATATCATTAATGTGTCTTCTGACAGGATAAATAAATCAGCGGTCATGCAGATGGATAAGACTAAATACACTTCAGGCGAGATAATTCTGGATACAAATACGGTGATAAATATTTTTGATCTTGAAAAATTCTTGCAGGATGAGCGGCTTATTATTGAAGAGGCTGTGTAAAAACTAACACATATGTATTAATATCTTGTGGCTAATTGTGATGTCAGGATCCGGTGAAATACTTTTTTATACCTGAAAACGCCAGGGACTTGCCCGGGCGTCTTCTTAATGCTTATTTTTGTGCCTGACTAATACATAGAACTTACAGATTTGTTTTGCAGCAGAGAATGATTTAGCGGGCAGTTTTTGAAATTTCTTCTGAGCATCCCTCTGTAGAAACTGATTGTTTCTTCTCTGCCGTTTTGCTGATCCAGCTCTAATAGAAGGTGATCTAGTTGCTGGCAATTCAGAATACCATTGCACTTAAAGTGACAGCTGGGGTATTTCATTCTGTCCTCCCTGGACTTTAAACATGACCACTTAGTATAAACAATAGTGTTAGCAAATAAAACTAACTCATTTTAGCTTATGTCGCTGTTTTCTGATAGATGATAAAAAAAAACAGACTCAAAGCGTTGTGCTTTGCAGTTTTTAGTGAATTATTTACCAGGTTGCCTTACGGTTAAGATCTTATATTTTAATGATACTTTATTTTTTGGTTGTTGTAATGATCCGTGGGGATGAAAAAAGGATGATTTTTTATATTCAGGGCTTAGAAGTTTCCATTTGATGTATATATTTTTTGGCTGTATGAGCTAGATCCAGACGTGGTTCAAGGTTTATGAAGGTGTTAAACGCAGATATAGATTTTTCGTTGTTGTTTAATTTTTTATAAACCAGCCCGAGTATAAAATATGCCTGAGCATCCTGAGGGTTTTCTTTGACTATTTGCTCATAATGCTTTATGGCATCTCTGAGGGCTTTTTTGTTATGATAGGCCTGAACCAGGTTTTTATAGTATAAAGCAAATTCAGGATTGATTTTAATGGCGTGTTGATAAGACATAATAGCCAGATCATACTCTTTTACGACTTCATATGCCTGCCCGAGATTGTTGTATAAAGAGGCACTCATTGTTGCATTAGGATTCAGCATTATTGCCAGCTTAAATTCATTTATAGCATGCAGCGGATACCCCTGACTTAAATATTCCATGCCTCTTCTGTTATGTTGAATGGCATTATTAGATGCATTAACACGTATGTTTTCAGATGGATCAGTATTTTCAAGAGGGTTCTGTGCAATTGCTGGCAGCTGACACAAAACTAACATACTTAAAAGAATGCTTAAATGAAATGAATTCATTATGATAGATACCTTTAATCTTCTGGTAGCAGGTTTAATTCTAACCCCTCATAAGCTGCAATGGTATCAGGATAGATTTTTTGAGTATTCTTTTCGGCCTGTTGAATGGTTTCATCATCGTAAGAGGGGTCATAGTGGAACATAACGAGTGTTTTAGCATTAGCGCTATTTGTTGCTTCGACGGCCATTTCAGGTGTACTGTGGCCATAACCCTGCTTGGGCGTGATGGGTGAACTATAATCATCGAGCAGGTATTGTGTATCGTGAATAAGGATATCAGCATTGCGGGCAAATGTTGCCAGCCGGCTATCTCCTCCTATATAACTTTCTTTATCTGATGCATAGACAACACTTTTGCCTTTCCAGTCTACTCTAAAGATTAATACGCCATCTTTAGGGTGTGCATAGCTCTTGAAGGTAGTTATTTTAGCTACATTATCAGGTATAGGTTCTGAATCGGATTTGTAAATATTTCTGACTTCTGGTTCTTTTTTGTTAGGATAGAGTAGAAGCATTTCAGTCTCTTTGAAGTTTCTGATATGCATTTGTGCTGCCATTTCGCCCAGATCCACAGGGAAGAAGGGTGTAAACATTGAGTGTGAAAGAGTTTCAGCAAAATCAACATTGAGACTTTTTGCACCGAACATATACAGGGCTGAGGTGCCGATGAAGGCCGGTTTAAAGAAAGGAAAACCCTGAATATGGTCATGATGCGTGTGACTGAAGAGCATGGTAAGTGTAATAGGCTTACGATCCAGGTTATTTGTACCGCTGGAAATAAATTCTTTTATAAGTTCATTGCCCAGATTAATGATACCTGTTCCGGCATCGATAATAACCCTGTGTCCATTGACTTTTATTTCTACGCAGGATGTGTTACCCCCGTATTTCAAGGTATATCCGGATGGATTGGGATGACTGCCCCGTACGCCATAAAATTTAATTGAAAACTTATCTTTTTGCTCCATTGTCTGCCCCGGCAATGTATTGTCACTTACTTTTTATAAGTATATATGATTTGTGAATTTTTACAAATTATTAAAGAGAATGTTACAGGCATTATTGTTGAAAAATCTATAACCATTTTTTTTTAAAGCTGGTAAAGCTTTTGGCATGGATTATGACGGTATGTGCTTATTGATAGTGTTATATAGATGTATTATACGGTTAACTTGTTGTATTGAGAGTAATAATGATTGAATAGATCGTCAAAATTGCTTATGCCTGAGTATGCCCCTACTTTTTGAACGCACATCGCCCCTGCAGCGTTGCCCAGCTGGACGCATTTCACTGTGTTATATCCGCAGGCAAGCCCTTTTATGAACCCTGCCAGAAAGCAGTCTCCTGCACCGGTAGAGTCTACCAGTTCTACAGGAACTGCTGGAATATGTTCTGATATGGTCTTTGTTTTGATATAACTGCCGTTTTTATCCATTTTGAGTATAATATTTTGACTACCTTTATCTGTAAACCAGTTAATGACGTCTTGAATGTGTTTTTTGCCTGATATAACCTGTGCTTCTTCATAGCTTGGAGTAAAATAATCAATATAAGGCAAAGCAGGAACGATCAAATGCTGATTTGGCCGGGTCAACCATACAGTATCTACAATGCTTAAAACGTTTTTGTCACGGCATTTTTGCAGCAGAGAAGGCAGATCAGGCAGAAGACCGTCAAGAATAAAGCATGATCCGACGAGTATTACATCAAAGTTATCCAGCAAATCCCAGTTATAATCATTGATTGAAAGGTTGATATAGTTGCCAGGGTTGCATATAAAGCTTCTATCTCCGTCTCTGGTGATTAAGACATTTACTATAGAAGTATATTTATTTTCTCTGTTGAGTATATAGCAGTCATTGACGCCTTCTTCCTTCAGGATATGCCTTATTATGGTTCCTGCATAGTCGTTGCCTATTTCACCCATGACGAAACTTTGCAAACCAAGGCGATTCATGGCTACGGCTGAGTTTAGAGCACCGCCGCCACCAAGCACTTTAATGGAATCCACTTGAACGGCGTGGTTGGGTGCTGGCAGTTCATCGAGGTTTTGTATCAGTATATCCAAACAAATGCTGCCCAGAGATAGAACTTTCATTGGTTAATTCCTTATTTTGTTGAGTAATATTCATTGTTATTATTATGTAACCTGATATTACTATAATAATACTTCAAAATGTCTTCATAATGGAAGCCCTTTTCTGCCATTCCTCTTGCTCCCCACTGACAGAGTCCTGTTGCATGCCCTGCCCCTCTTGATATAATTTCGCAATTATTCTTGTGGCAGTTGATTTTATACTTGACACCCGGCACTGCACCCCAGCCGAGATTTTTCCCGAGCTTGAGCCAGAACTGATATGCTGAAAATAACCTGTTACCTGCTCTTATAGCCTGAATGTCGTGGTTTTTTTTTCTTACGAACTCTATATCAGGGTGGCCTGCAATCTCAATAAGGCGGTCTTTTTTGATAGAAAAGTATTTTGCCATATAGAAATTTGAATCTTTATCGTATGGGCAGATAACCTCTCTGAGATAGCTGACAGGTTCACCCCTGAAAACATCTTCGTTGTTGAGTGTTTTGCCTCCGCAGGTTGAGTGGTATAATGCTTCAATTGGTTGCCCCTGAGAATCTATTATAATGATGTTTTGCACTGTTTTAACAGCCTTTGTATAAGCCGGGTTTATACCATCTATCCCTCTGTATGACTGATTTTGAGTGCTATCTTTAATATTAAGACGTTTGTTTTGCAGGTATTTTAAGTATGTATGTATTGCGATTGCCTGTGCTTTTACTGCTTCTTCTGGCCAGCCAGGGGGTAGTTCGCTTCCTGTAACTGATAGAATATAATCTTCAATAGGAGTATTATTAAAAATTGTAAGACTTTTATTGTTATTTTTAATTTCTATTGTACCTGTATAGCATCTTTGAGAGTTATTTACTGTAATACACAGTTTACCCTGAGTTTCATGGGCCAGTGTGATATCTGCCGGCAGACTGTTTGTAAGTGATGTAGTGTTATCAGAGAGTTTTAAATGTTTATGGTCAGGTTTAATACAGCTCCCGTTTTTGATGTATGTGTTGAGTTCGTTTATTTTGGCTTGAGAACTAACACATATGTGTTGTATTCTCCGGGTGCTAAAAAGCTCTACCCTGACGGTATTTTGTGGTTCTGTTGAGCCTGCCGGATTGCTGATAGCTATCAACAGCCAGAAGCTGTATACAACACATGATATACATGTTAAAAGAGATTTTTTTGTTTGCATATATTAAGTACCTTTACTGCAAGTGGTACTGCGTCAGAGAAGCCTGTACCTTCATTAACGAATACGCAGAAAGCGAGGCGTGGGTTGTCATATGGCAGGTATCCTGTGCACCAGCCGCAGGTTTTTTCAGCTTTAATGGGGGCTGTGCCTGTTTTGGCGGCGGCCCTGAAACCTTTTTCGTTTAGAAGTTTAGCAGTGCCTGTACTGGCAGCGCCTTTCATTCCGCTTTGTATTGCTTTCATTGTATGTGAGCTGACTGTTATGATTTCTTCTGTTGCTGGTGGAGTTGTGCGCCATAGCGGTATGTAGATGCCATTGCGGGCTATGGTGCAGCTGAGGTTCAGTATGTTAGCGGGGGTTAGCAGCAGGTTTCTATCGGTTCCCAGGGCCAGCTGTTCGGTTAATCCGTTTGGGGGCAGAAAGTTAGCCGGGGGTATAGTACTTTCACTCTTTAGTTCTGGTCGATCGAGTTTAAAGGTGTAGTAATATTTTAGCAGGTCACAGGGGGCTATTTTTCTTGCCTGATTGAGAAAATAGAGGTTACAGGATTCTTTGATAGCTGTTTCAAGGGTCATTATGCCATGGCCGTTCGGGTTCCAGCAGTTTATTTTTCTGTTGCCTCTAATGTCGAATCCTTTGCAGTAGTATTTGTGGTCTTTATGGATGATTTTTTCTTCCAGCAGTGCTGTAGCTGTGATGATTTTAGCTAGTGACCCGATCGGGTAGCCTTTTATCGCTCTTTGCATTGCGGAGCATCCAGTGAGCAGCCCTGTTTGAATGTCTGCTATTAGTGCGATTCCCCGGTTAGAAACGGCGGTTTTGAGTTCATCATCAAACGTTTCATTTTTAAAATCAAATCCTGCCAGAAATGGCAGGGCTGCAAGCATTATCAAAAATTTTCTTCGTGAAAATTTCGTATAAAGATTTTTATTATTAGATAAAATGGTATGGTACATCTCAATTGCAGGAGTTATGCTCAGGACGTTTTTTAAACTGATTATTTTTATAAGTATAGTATTTGCGCTGGCCGGTGTAAACAGTCCGGTGTATTGTGCTGGTTTGACTTATGTGCAGCTGGCACGGATAGCGGTAGAAAGCCACCTGAAGGGCGAAGCGGTGGATTATAAAAGTTTTCCACTGAAGCAGGCTCCGTCAGAAAAGGTTCTGGGGGTATTTGTGACACTTCTTGATTCTGAAAAGAAATCAAGAGGATGCTGGGGAGAGTTATACCCCGGGGTGGGGCTGAAAGAGGCTATTATTAACGCAGCAATAGGCTCTGTAAAAAGAGATTATCGCTATGAGCCTGTTAAACTCTCAGAAATAAAAGATCTAAAGCTACAGGTTACTATTGTAAGGCGTATTGAGCCTGTTTCTTCTACCAAGGAAGTGAATCCGCTTGTTAATGGTATGATGGTAACTTCGGGTGGCAAATCAGGTATATTGATGCCAGGAGAGGCTATAGATGCCCACTATCAAATGGTTCAATGTAAACTAAAAGCAGGAATACAGCCTGGAGAACCTTTTAATCTTTTCAGGCTGGTTACAGGTGTTTATAAAGAATAATTAAGAGGATTATAAAATGCTTAAATGGGTTGTTACACTAACGGTTTTGATAGCACTGGCAGCAGTAGGCTTGCTTGTAGAAAAGCCCCGTGGTAGTATAGTAGGGTCTGTTATACTTGAAGCGAGTGCCAAAGAAGGTTATGATGCTGTCTTTAATACTGATAATGTTAAAGAAGCAAACGCACGTGTTATAGCCTATGGTAATGTGGTTAGAGCTTCATACGTTGATAAAGATGGCAAATTCAGGATTGATGGCCTTCCAGTTGGTAACTATAGCCTGAGAGTCAGGGCAGACGGCTATAATTCACAATCACAATGGAATATAAAAGTTTCAGAAAACAAAATAAAAAAGATTGAGCAGTTCAAACTGTATTTTCTGTCACCCAGTTTAGACCTTGCATCTAATACAAAGGTTTATACAACACAGGAACACCCGTATTTGTGGTTTACATCTTCAGCTATTAAAGATGTTCAGTTTAAACTGTATCGCTTTGACCCTGTAAAAATGCTGAAAAAGAAAGAGATTAATACTGATAACTATTTTAACTTCCTTATTGGAAACTATTATTATGGTTCTTATGACTTTGTATCAGAGATAACAAAAGACAATGAACCTGTAAAAACCTGGGAACAGAAGGTAATCTATGGCAGTGATGATTACGCCCGTAATAATGTTAGCTTCGATAGCCGTCTTTCTGAAGGCAGTTATCTTCTTGTAGCAGAGGCTAAATCAACAGTTGATGGTAGAGAAACCTCAGATGCATACTGGTTTGGAGTAACTAAAATAGGTCTTATTGCTAAACAGGACCCGGAAAAAATGTTGTTTAGAACTGTTAACCTCGAAACTCTTGAACCTGAAGCCGGGGTTAAGCTGAAAATCTATGATAGAAGTAATAAATATGCTCTGATGGCTACAGTACAGACCAATAAAGACGGCATTGCAGAATATTTATTTGATAAAGATTATTCAAATAGATATTCTTCGCTTTTTGTGCTTGCAGAAAAAGGTGAATCGCTTGCTGTTAATGGTTCTTATGCCTGGTATTACACATCAGATAAATACCGGGTGTATGTATATACAGACAGGCCAATTTACCGGCCAGACCAAACTGTCTATTTTAAAGGTATAGTGAGAACAGTGGAAAAAGAGGGTATTAAAAACCTTCAGGATGAATCACTCAAGGTTACAATCTTCAATCCGGATGATGATCCGCTGAAAGTTTATAACCTCAAAACAAATAAATTTGGTACCTATAACGGTCTTTTAACCCTGCCTAAAAATGCAATGCTTGGTGCATACCGCATTAAGACTGAATTGCACGATCAGGAATATTACAGTTACTTTGAAATTAGCGAATACCGTAAACCAGAGTATAAAGTAGATGTTAAAACGGCTTCAGACCTTGTTATAGGTGGCTCAAGAGCTACAGCAACTATTATGGCAAACTATTTCTTTGGATACCCTGTAACAGGTGCAAAAGTTAAATATACTGTTTATGCTAAACCTGACTATAGCCTTAAATGGAAACTTATACCCAGGCCTGAATACTATTCTTACTACGACGACTGGGATGATGATGATATGTATTACTATACTGGCTATCGTTATGGAGATTCTTCAGGAGAAATTATTGCACAGGGTTATGCTACAACTGATGAAAACGGAGAAGCAAAGGTTACATTTGATACAAAGCCTGTTAGTATTAGTGAAGATTCTTTCTATAGCTACTATGATGCCATGGCCCAAAAATACTGGGTAGAGGCAGAAGTTACCGATATAAGCAGAAAAACATCTACAGGTAAAGGCGGATTTAATGTTGTGGCAGGTGAATATGCCATGTTTCTTGATACAGACTATTATGTTTATACCCAAGATCAGGATATAAGAGTCAACGTCAGGACAATAGACTATGATAAGAACCCGGTGTCAAGAAGAGTCGATCTACAGCTTCAGAAATGGGATTGGAACAAGGATGAATGGGAATATACTAATCCTAAAGTTATTTCCAATAGTCATGTTACTACTGATAAGAAGGGAGAAGCTACTTCTATACTTGAAATACCAGCTAATGCTCCAACTCGAACCTACCGTATCATTGCTTATAGCAAAGATAGTCAGGGCAATCAGATTACATCAGCCTCTTATGTCTGGGTTTCTAACTATGCCTACCGTGCTTCAAAAGCAGAGGTAAAGCCTAAAATTCAGGTCACACTTGATAAAAAGGTCTATCAACCCGGAGATATAGCTAAAGTCATGATAGTTTCTCCGGTTAAACCTGTGAAAGGCCTTCAAGCATTACTTACAATTGAAGGCAATACGCTGTATGAACATAAGCTGATAGATATAACAGATCCGGCAATGATGATACGACTTCCTGTCAAAGCGAATTATATGCCGAATGCTTATATTTCTGTCTCACTGGTTGGGCCTGAGAAACAGTTCTATCAGGATACTAAAATGATAAAGATATCACCTGATACAAACTTCTTAACGCTTGATATTAAACCCGATAAAGAACGATACATGCCTCAGGAAGAGGTAAAATATACTATTAAAGCAACTGATTCTAGAGGTAACCCTGTGCAGGCTGAGCTTTCAGTAGGTGTAGTAGATGAAAGCATTTATGCTATCAGAGAAGACTATACGCCTGATATTAAGAAGTTCTTCTATCAAAAGAATCCTAATCTGGTTCAGACGTCTTATTCCTTTGCACAGAACTACTCAGCCGGTGGAGATAAAATACAGCCACGCATAAGAAAAGACTTCAAAGATACAGCATTCTGGAATGCTACTGTTACTACTGATGAAAATGGCATAGCTATAGTTAAATTTAAGCTGCCAGATAATCTTACAACCTGGAGAACTACTGTAAGGGCAGTTACTCAGGAAACAAAGGTAGCCTCGGCTATTAATAATATACTGGTAACAAAGGATATTATCGTGCGTCTGGCACTTCCACGCTTTTATACTGTGGGTGATAAGGCTGTTCTGTCTACGATAGTGCATAACTATACTGAGAATAAACAGGATCTACAGCTTAAGCTCAACCTGCCCTCTAATTTTAAGTCATTGAAGAAGAACGATACCTTTGTGCAGGTTGCTTCTATGGATAAAGCCAGACAGGACTGGATGGTAGAAGCTGTTACAGCCGGTGAAGCCAAAGTGCAGGCCTTTGCGCTGTCTTCTGCTATAGAGGGTGATGCAGTTGAGCATGACATAAATGTTTTACCGTATGGTATATTGAAATCTAATGTGCTATCAGCGAAAAATACTGATGATACAGCTGTAATACCAATAGAGAACAAGATAACAGAAAAAATTGTCCCCGGTAGTCTTAACTGGCAGGTCAGGCTGACAGCTTCGCCAGCAGGTATGATACTTGGCAGTCTTGATTACCTGATTGGTTATCCATATGGCTGTGTTGAACAGACAATGAGTAAGTTGCTCCCCAGTTTAATAGCTGGTGATATATCAAAAACTCTTGGTGTACCGCTAAAACCTAAGTCAGAGAAGAAGCTCAAAGATGTTGTAGCTGATGGTCTTGACCGCCTTTACAAAATGCAGAATACAAATGGTGGCTGGGGCTGGTGGACTGAAGGAGAGGCAGATGTGTATATGACTACATATGTATTACATGGCCTCAAGTATGCTATTGATAGTGGTTATAAAATAGATCGAAAACGTGTTGATAATGCTGTTAGCTGGTTGGAGGGTTATCTGGCCCGAAATGAAGTTCAAAAGGAGATGAATAACTTCTTTGCAGGTTCTGCTGACCGTATAAATCTTAATTCCAGAGAGGTAACGAATCTTTGTTATGCCAGTTATGTGCTTTCTTTGTACGGTAAGAAAAACGAGGTAGTTCTGAAGAAGCTTTATCAGGAAAGCAGCAAGATTCAGAGTTCTGGTTTGTCTTATCTGTCAATGGCTTTTGGTGAGCTTGGTTATCAAGAATATGCTGTGAAACTTGTTGATGAACTGTTGACCCGTGTTGATGTTAATGCTCCGGCGATTAGCTTTGCTGTGTTGAAGCATCTGGGTATTAGTTTTAACTATAATACTGCTGAGGTAACAGCTATTGCTCTGAGGGCTATTATTAAGGTAAAACCTGATTCTTTTATTGTTGATAAGATGGTTAATTATCTGATTGATAACAGGCAGGGTAATTACTGGGAGAATACTAAGACTACGTCAGTTATAGTTCTTGCTCTTTCAGAGTACATTAAAGAGTCAATGAAACATGAAAATCCTGATTATGAGCTTATTATAAAAGTTAATGGAAACCATGTTCAGCGTCTTAAATTTAATAAAGAAAATATGTTTGATCCTGAACGAGTTATTGAGATACCTGACAGGTTTATAACTGATACTAATCAGCTTGTTATAGAGAAAACAGGTAATGGGCCTCTGTATTATACCAGTGATTTTAGCTATTATCAGATTTATAGTCCTGAAGATATTATTCCTGCCAGAGATGATAATGGAGTTAAGATTACTAAAGAGCTTTTCAGGCTGAAGTCAAAGACAGATAAAGATGGTAATATTACTTACAGTGAGGTTCCGTTGAGGGGTTCTATCTATGCAGGAGAGCTGTTGCTGGTTAAATTAACCATTGACACATCAAAGTTTGGAGAATATCTGATTTTAGAGGATCCCAAGGCATCCAGTATGGAGGTTGTATCGACTGATCCGGATAATAAGCTCAATATGAAAAGAGATGATGATTATTTCTGGTGGCGTACCTGGTGGACTCATCAGGAGGATAAGGATACTCATATGGCGTTCTTTATGAACCGTTTGAAATCAGGTTCTTACGAAGTAAAATATCTGGTAAGGCCTGAGTTTCCAGGTGAATATATGATAAGACCTACTGTGCTTGAGGGTATGTATTCTTCAAGACTGGGTGGATCATCAGTGAGTTCGAGATTGACTGTAAAAGAATAATTTGATGATTCAGAAACACAGAAATATTGTCATTTTTCTGGCTCTTGTGTCAGTATTGTTACTGGCTATTTACCTGACTCGGCCGGTGCCTGATGTGCTGGGTTCTTATACTGCGTCGCTTGATGGTTTGAGTGTTGCGCAGCGTAAGAATATATGTCATGCTGCCCGTAAGATTAATGGTGTATATCTTTTGCCGGGAGAAAAATTTGCTTTTAATTCAGTGGTTGGCCCTCGCAGTCTTGAGGCTGGTTTTGTGCCTTCGGGAGCTCTTTTTGAATCTCGTCAGGTTGAGTCAGTGGGTGGTGGGGTTTGTATGCTATCTTCTGTTCTTTATAGTACTGCTATAAAGGCCAATTTAAAGATTGTAGAGAGGGTTCCTCATTCTGTTCCTGTGGGTTCAGTGCCTCCCGGTCTGGATGCGACTGTATGGTATGGTAAAAATGATCTGGTTATTCAGAATGATTCAGCAAGCAAGCAAAAGATAGAAGCACAGTGTATTTACAGCCGTTTGACCGTGCTTATCAGGGGGCGAGCCAGCGGTGAGGCGCCTGAAATCCATGTTCAGCGAGACAGAATATCACCCGAAAAGCTTCATGTGAGAGTTTATAGAACGTCAGGTTCTCGCCGTGAGATGCTATCTGATGATATTTACCAGTATAAATAAATAAATTAAACAGGGTTCGAAACAATACATATGTATTGTTTTTTGAGGATTAACCTCTTTATTACTGCCCTGCTTTAAAAACTAAAAAAGTACTATCCACAGGTATTCTGGCTTTTGGGGGTGGTCTAAACCATGGGATACAATAGTTTTTTGCGGGTATTTACATCATCTGATGGATGTAAACAGGCGGAAAAAATTGTACTTTAAATATAGATGCAAAAGTATTTTTGAATGCATGTGATTTAAGCTCAATCGTCGGGGTGAGGAATGCAGCTTACGAGTCTAGACCTAACTTTAAGGCGTATTAGTGAGATAAAAACACGCTTTGAGCCTCAAGAAAAGGCTCCTTTAGCAACAAGGAAGTTTGATAATTTGTTATCAAAGGCTTTAAACAGTTATGAAAACGCTGGCAATTCGGAGTATTTATTGGGCCCTGTTGGCAGGAATTTCAAGTATACAAGTTTACAAAATAACATAGAAAACTATATAGGCAAGCATTCAAAGATAAATGACCTTGACCCTTCTCTTGTTCGAGCTGTTATACGGGCAGAGTCGAATTATAATCCTGAAGCAGTTTCACCAGCAGGAGCTAGAGGTTTAATGCAGCTCATGCCTTCGACGGCGAGTTCTTTAGGGGTGCAGGATATAATGGATCCAGAGGAGAACATTGCAGGTGGAACAGCTTATTTGAAGAGTATGATAGACATGTTTGGGTCGGTAAAACTTGGCCTGGCAGCTTATAATGCAGGTCCGGGGGCCGTAGAAAAATACGGGGGTATTCCACCTTATAAGGAAACACAGAATTATGTAGATAAAGTTATGAAGTATGCGGCAGATTCAAGAAAGACAACTGCTATAAACAAGTATAAGCAGGTCAGTTTGCCGGAACCACCGCCAATTTTGATTCCTGAGCATGCTGATTACAATAGTTTGTTGGGTGCTCAATTAGCTCCCCCTCAAGATATACAAGGAGGAAGGGTATGATAAAAGGTATCTATACAGCAGCATCAGGGATGGTGTCTTTGCTAGCTTCCAATGACAATATAGCGAACAGTCTTGCTAATGTCAATACACCTGGCTTTAAAAAAGGTGTGACTCTTTTTAAATCGTTTGCACCCATGTTAATTGATAAAATATCCGCTCAGGGTACAAAAAATACTGATAGGTCGATGCCTCTTGGTGCTATTTCTCCTGGAAGTGCCCTTTCCGGAATAGCTATAGATTTTACCCAGGGCCGTATAGAAGATACAGCAAATAAACTTGATTTTGCAATTGAAGGTGATGGTTTTTTTGAAGTACAAACTGACAGCGGAGAAAGGTTATATACCAGAAATGGGCGTTTTAAGCTGGATGATGAAGGTTTTTTAACTACACTTGAAGGTTACCGGGTTATAGGGATGAATGATGCCCCTATAAAAATGGGTATGGACCTTACAACACTGGAAGTGACCAATACAGGTGAACTTATACTTAACAAAGAACCCATAAACCAGCTTAAGGTAGTAGATTTTGAAAACAAGCATGGTCTTGTTAAAAGAGGTAATAGCTGTTTTGAGGCAACAAACGTTGCAGGTAACCAGATAGAGCCCGGATACAAAATAGTTCAGAGTGCTGTTGAGGGTTCTAATGCAAATGTAATAAGTTCCATGGTGAACACTATCGAAGGGATGAGAGCTTATGAAACACTTGCAAGGGTTGTAGAAAACACCAGCCGTAGCCTTGAAAAGACTACAACTCAACTGGGAAGGATACAGTAAGATACTAAGGGGTAGAAATAAACATTAAGGTTGGAGGATAATATATGTTACGTTCTTTAAGTACAGCCGCAACAGGGATGTTAGCCCAGCAAACAAATATTGATGTCATCTCTAACAACCTTGCAAACGTTAATACAACCGGTTTTAAGAAGTCAAGGGCAGAATTTCAGGATCTGCTCAGCCAGACAATCAGGGCTCCCGGTGCACAGGTCGCCCAGGGTACCTATCAGCCTTCAGGTATACAGATTGGTCTGGGTGTTAAAAATTCAGCAGTACAGAGAATTAACACTGCTGGCGTAATGATGCAGACAGATAACCCCTTAAATGTTGCTATACAAGGAGAAGGATATTATCAGATTCAACTTGATGATGGAACATTAGCCTACACCCGTGATGGAAACTTTAAGATGGATGCTAACGGCCAGCTTGTTACTTCTGATGGGTTTCAACTACAACCTCAGATAAGTATACCAGAAGATGCAACACAGGTTATTATTACAAATGGTGGAAAAGTAACTGTACAGCAGCCAGGCTCTGCTGAGCTAACAGAAGTTGGTACTATAGAGCTTGTTAGATTTGCTAATCCATCAGGGTTACAGTCAATTGGTAAAAACCTGCTTATTGAAACAGGTGCATCAGGAACACCTATACAGGGTATTGCTAACCAGGAAGGATTCGGAAGCATAGAACAGGGCTTTGTAGAAGGCTCTAACGTTCAGGTCGTAGAAGAATTAATCAACTTAATTACAGCACAAAGAGCTTTTGAAGCCAATTCTAATGTCATACGTGCTTCAGATGAAGCTCTGAAAACGGCTAATAGAATGGTGTAACTTAGTTAATTATATCTAAAATCGAACGGGGAAAATATTGAAACGTTTATTTATCAGTTTAATACTTACATTTACTCTCTTTCTGACGTCGCTGGCGGCAGAAGCCAGGCAAATTCAAATTAATGATCTTAAGCCGTTAATAAAAAAAGAGATTATTAACCATTATAAAGATCTTTATGATGGAGAAATTCAGGTAGATGTTGGCAGAATGCCTGGTGTGCCTTTTGAAATCGAAGATGGAGAGCTGGAAATAAAAATTAAAACGTCTCTAAGAGATGCTTTTGTGAAGAGAACCATCGTAAGAACTACCTTTTATGTTGATGGAAAGTTTCAAAGAGCACTAGGTGTTCCTGTTACGCTCTCTCTGTATAAGAATGTATGGATAGCTAAACAGCCTATACAAAGAGGAGATGCTCTTTCAGGTATAAATGTTGAAATGGCCAGAAGAGATATTAGCAGTTTAGCTGGAACTGCTGCCAGGTCTTCAAGTGATTTGAACCTTACCAGAGTAACTAAATCATTTAAAACGGGTGATATTTTAGATCACAGATTTATTGAAAAGGATCCTGCTGTTATAAGAAACAATATGGTTGAAATAATCTTTAAATCAAGTACTGTTGCAATCTCAATACCAGGAGAAGCAATGGAAGATGGCTATATGGGTGACATTATCAGAGTTAAAAGTAATGAATTCAAGAAGGAATATAGAGGTAAGATTATTCAAAAAGGAAGAGTGCTTATAAACATTTAATAAAAGGATGTTAGGAGAGATATAAATGCTTTATAAATCAAAGAAAAAAATAATAATAACCTTTCTGCTTTTGTTTGCTATGGGTATTGCTTTGCCAGTACAGGCAGAATCTCTTTTCAAAGCAGGTGTCAGGCAAAATATTTCTCCTGTTACTCCTCGTTCCTGGTTCTCTAGTATCAGAGCTACCAGTGTTGGTGATTTAGTGACGATTCTTATTGAAGATTCAACACAGATGGAAAATACAGTAGAACTGAATTCTAACAAGAAGACCGCTACTGAAGATAAGTGGAGCGGTATACTTGATAAGATATTACCAGGTAAAGGTGTCGTGCCAAATGTCGACGGTTGGGGTGGTTCTAGTAAAATAACTAATAGTGCTACTATTAATCATACTAATTCAATTAAACAGACTATAACAACTCAGGTCGTTCAGGTACTACCAAATGGAAATCTGGTTATTCAGGGTCAGAAACGTATTATAAATTCTGGTGAACGTCAGGATATAATAATTAGCGGTATCGTTAACCCTCGCCACATAGATGGTGAAGGTAGTGTTAAATCTGATTATGTAGGAAATCTACAGATAGCAATTGTAGGTAAAGGTACGGTATCTCGTGCGCAGTCTGATGGCGTAATGAATAAGTTTTTAAGATTGTTATTCTAGTTAAAGTAAAGTGTTAGGGGAGATTGAAAAGTGATAAAGAAGGTTTTCACAGTATTCATAATGATAGGAATCCTTTTATTTTACTATGCTCCTGCTTGTTATGCAGTAAGAGTAAGAATTAAAGATATTGCCCATATTCACGGTATTAGAGATAACCAGTTAATAGGTTATGGAATCGTTGTAGGCTTACAGGGTACTGGTGATAACAGTAGATCAACACAGAGAACTAACCGTGCTCTCTTAACAAACCTGGGTACAATCATAGAGAATGATAATGATATCAAAAAAGGCAACTCAGCAGCTGTAATAGTGACTGCATTAATACCGCCATTTGCTAAAGAAGGCGATAAAATAGATGTAGTAGTTTCTTCATTAGCTGATGCCAAAAGTCTTGAAGGTGGTGTGCTGGTGCAAACCCAGTTGTTAGCTCCAAATGGTGAAGTTGTAGCTATTGCTCAGGGGCCAGTCAGTACAGGTGGTGTTAGTGTTTCTGCTGCAGGTTCCAGTGCAAGGACAAGTATCACTACATCGGGGAGAATACCCAGTGGTGCTATTGTAGAGAGAAGTATTTATACTGAAATTGGTGATGACTATGGTATGGAGATTGTATTAAATAGAACAGATTTTACTATGTCAGCCAGAGTTGCTCAGGTTATTAATGAAAATGTTGCTCCTGCAAAGGCTGTTGATGGTACAACTATACGTGTTGATATACCGCCAAGCTTTATTGACAATAGAGTAGGTTTTATATCTGCTATTGAAAACCTTACTGTAGAGACAACTGATGCAGTAGCTAAAGTAATTGTTAATGAACGAACAGGAACTATTGTAATAGGCAATGATGTTAAGCTTTTACCTGCTGCTGTTGCACATGGAAATATTACAGTTACAGTTAGTACACAGAATGAAATCGTTCAACCTGAACCATTTTCACAGGGAGTGACAGCCGGTGTAAGTAATGCTCAAATAGCTGTCTCTAAAACACCGGGCAGACTTGTGGAACTTCCTGCTAATTCTAACTTAAGAGATCTTGTAAGAGCTCTGAATGCTATTGGAGTTACACCTTTTGATTTGATTTCGATTCTTCAGGCCTTAAAGGAATCAGGCAGCTTAAAAGCGACAGTGGAGATAATCTAATGACAGACTTTATGAATAATATAGCAGCTAATAGTCTTACTTCCAGCCGTTTTCAGTTAGAATCAGGTAAACTTAATTCTTTGCAAGATGATTTACACAGCAGGAATAAAACAAGGCTGAAAGAAGCTGCCCAGCAGTTTGAAGCTGTATTTGTTCACCAGCTCTTGCAGGTAATGGATAAAACTGTTCAGAGGTCAGATTTTATGCATGGTGGCCAGGGTGAAAAAATATTCAGAGATATGTTTTATCAGGAAATAGCAAAAGAAATATCTACAAATAGTCTCAGCAACTTTGGTCTGGGGCAACAGGTTTATGATCAGCTCTCAAAACAAATGTAATACCAGTCAGTGTGTGTGCAGGAGGATTGAATGGTTAGTGTTCACAACAATATATCAGGGTTAGGTGTTAGAAATTTAGACCATCCTCAGACTGTAATTAAGTCTAAAACCAGTAATGCAAATATCCTGGAGAAAAACCAGACCGGTCAGGATTTTTCATCTGTCCTTACTAAAAAGACAAATCAGGCAGCAATAAATACAAGAACACAGCAAAATCTAGAGCCGGCAAATACATATTCTCCTTTGATGTTGCGTTATGGGCCTAATAAGATTAATGAAATTAAAGATATTGCTGCTGAAACAGGTATTAACGATCTGACAAACGAAGACTTCGATTATGCAATTAGATATGGCAGAAGTATTTTAGCAGATTATCTGGTATAAGGGGGAAACACTATGTTAAAGGTAGCTACACAGCTAAAAGACAACCTTTCAGAGCAATTAAAGCTGTATAAGTACATGGATAAACTAACAGCGGAGAAAAGAGAAATCATTATTAAAGGTGATGCGGAATCTCTTTCTGAAATGGATAAAGTCATAGAAGCTGTTGCCTGTCAGATATTAGAACTGGAGCAAAACAGATTATCTGTTCTGGAAGGTTATGTCTCAAGGGAATCTAGCTTAAGTGAGTTTATTAAAAAACTTGACCCGGAAATTTCTACTGCCCTCAGTGATATAAGAGAACAGCTTATAGGAGTAATGCAGAATATTCAAAAGATGAATAAGCAGAATATATACTTGATAGACAATTCAATTAAGTGGATAGAACATTCAATAATGACTATTGCAAATGTAATATCTCCTGAAAGTGCGGCATACAACCAGAAGGGTAAGGCTCTTACTTCTTCTACCTATAATATAAGTTCATCTGGCATGATTGAACACGAGGCATAACAACTATAGAGGATAATTAGTTATGGTATCAAGCTTTTTTGGGCTCTATACAACACAAAGATCTCTGTCGACCACTCAGACAATAATGAATGTAATTAGTAACAACATTGCAAATGCTAATACACCTGGTTATTCAAGACAAAAAGTAGACCTTGTAACCAGTTCACCTTATCCTCAACCTATTGTAGGTGTTCAGGGTCTGCCAGGCACTTTTGGTACTGGAGCAGAGATAGATAGAATAGCAAGAACTAGAGATAGCTTTCTTGATGCACAGTATCGTATTGAAAGTTGCACGAAAGGCTATTATGTAGAAAGACAATATGCTTTTCAAAACTCTGAAGGCATATTAATGGAACCTTCAGAGTCTGGCATTACAGCAAAACTGGATGGTTTCTTCCAGAGTGCCCAGGAATTAAGCTTATACCCTGAAAGTCTGGCAGTAAGAACGAACTTCGTACAGCAGGCTATAGACCTTGCAGTTGTTTTTAATCAACAGGCAACAAGTTTGATAGATCTTAGAGAAGCTCTAGTAGGTGATTTTACCGATTTAACTTCTATTAGAGAAAGTCGCCTTGGTATGAATGTTGTTGATATTAACACAAAGCTTGATACGTTAGCGGATATAAACCGTCAGATCATTACTTTAAAAGGTAATAATGTTGAACCCAATGATCTGCTTGATAAAAGAGATTTATTGCTGGATGAATTGAATTCATATATGCCTATTACAATTGATGAAACGCCTGTAGGCAGTGTTAATGTATCACTTGGAACTAACATACTTGTTGCAGGTGGTACAGTAGTGAATGTTTTACAGGTTAATACTGGTGATGCTGATGATCCGGCAGTAATTGAGTTATATGATCCTGCCGACGCTGGTTTTCCTCCTTCGGGGCCTCCAAATTTAGCGAATGCAAATAGTTTGATTACTAACGGAATACTGGGTGGCCTTCTGGAAATAGGAGGACACGATCCTTCCAGGCTAACAATCAGGGGCATGCTGGATAGGCTGGATACGCTAGCTACTGAAATAGCTACAGAAATAAATACCCTTCAAGCAGGTGGTAGCTTTATTAATGCTGCTGGCGATCTGGAGCTGGCAGGACCTACATATCCCCTCTTATTTGGAGATGGTGCTGGTGGGCCACCAACTTCAGCCGCTGATATCAGAGTTGAACAGGATATTATAGATGATCCGAACAGGGTTGCAGCAGCAGGGCCTACACCTCCTCTGGATGTTGAAGAGGTTGGTAATGCAGATCAGGCACTCTTAATGGCTCAGTTAAGAAATGGAAATATCGCTGGTCTGGGAAATTCAACATTTGCTAATTATCATAGTTCAACAATTTCAACCCTGGGGGTTCAAGCCCGCAGTAATGAAGAAAAGCTGGATAGCCAGAATGCCTTGCTGGGGCAGA
This sequence comes from uncultured Gammaproteobacteria bacterium, assembly GCA_964517135.1. Classification (GTDB taxonomy): domain Bacteria; phylum Cyanobacteriota; class Vampirovibrionia; order JBFMGH01; family JBFMGH01; genus CAZFBA01. The sequence goes on along the minus strand of CAZFBA010000015.1, from coordinate 37,032 downwards.
TAGATCTCAGAAGAGAGGCTTATTCCGGTGTTAATATAGATGAGGAACTTGTTGACTTGATTAGATTTCAAAGGGCTTTTGAGGCATCATCAAGAGTATTGACAACTATGAACGGCATACTGGATGTTCTTATTAACAGAGTAAGATAGATTTAGGAGCGATGATATATGAGTTTTGCCAGAATTACCAATCGTTTAATGTCTAATAGAAGTGTTGAAAATCTTCATTTAAACCTTCAACGTTTGAATGATTTGCAAAATAAGCTGTCATCTGGCAAGAATATTAATGTGCCTTCAGATGATCCTGTTGGTTTAAGCCGTTTATTGGGTATTGATGAAACCAGAAAGCAAGATGAGAGATATATTTCTAATATTAATAATGCTAGATCTGAGTTAAATACAACTGATGCTCTATTATCTAGTACGACAGATGTTATACAAAGGGCTAGAGAGCTTACAGTTCAGGCTTCAAATCAGACAAATGGTCCTTCTGAGCTGGCAGCTATCCGAGAAGAAGTTCAGCAACTTTTAAATCAGGTTGTACAGGTTGCAAATACCAGGTTTGGTAATAAGTATATTTTTGGTGGTACCAGAACTAATGATGCTCCTTACACTACAGCAGGTGCGGATGTTATTTATAATGGTACACAGTCAACAGGAGCCTATCAGCGTAATATTGAAATTGGTAGTGGTGTTGTTATTACGGTTAATTTTCCGGGAGATGATATATTTGGCCAGTATGATACAGGTTCAGGTAATGAATATGGTTTGATTAATACTCTATCAACATTAATTAATGATTTAAATACTGCTATAGCTGCACCTACAGCAGCTAACTATGATGCTATACGAAGTAATATTGATCTTCTTGATAATGATCTTGATAATGTTTTAAGTGTACAAACAACTGTTGGGGCTTTGGTTAACAGGCTTGATATGACAGAAAACAGATTGCAGGAAAGAACTATATCTTTATCAAAAGAATATGGCTCAATACAAGACGTTGATCTTGCAAAAGTTATATCAGATCTAAATTTTCAAGAATCAGTTTTTCAAACATCTCTTTCTGCAACTGCAAGAGTTTTACAATCAAGTTTACTGGATTATTTACGGTAGAATTATTACTCACTCCTAACACACATGCACCTCAATAAGGGCTTTTTTGCCCTTTTTTTTTGTGTCCTTTAATTAATACATATGTATTGTATTTTGATTAATAATTTTTGAAAGGTAAAATCTTGTTAATATTTAGATAAATTAGGTAAATTTTTTGTATGTTTTACCTTTATTAACATGATATTCTCTCTCATAAGTTATCAATTTTAATTTAAAAATAGGCAAACAAGACATTTTCTGCGGTTAAAAAAACAGTTTTACGGGGTCTTAGAACATTTTGTTTAAGCAGATGTCAACAATTATAGCAAAGAATGCCAAAAATTTCTATGGCAAACTTGGGTCTAACCCGGATCCGCTATTTACTATTGTTGCATTATGCTTATTCAATATGACATTAAGGCCTCTCATTACGCTCTCAGACCCCAATCAGCCTAAAGAGAGAAAAATGTATGCCGCTATGAGAGAGTTTGTAACTGAAGCCCTGGCAATGCCTATATGTATTATAATGTCCAGGCTGGCAGGTGGCGTTTTAGCTAAGAAATTTGCCAGGCCAGAGAACATTAACAAAGTTAAAAACGTTTTTTCTTTTGCCGGGTTGCTTCTGGCAAACTTTACGATTCCTATTGTTGGTACTTTGATTATGGATCCTCTGATGAATAAGCTTAAAAAGAATCCAAAGTTTAAAGTAGAAGAAGACGTTACAAAAGAAAAACCTTCTCTGGATATAGTTTCAAAAGCTGAAGATCTTAACATACAACAACCAAAACCTGTAGCACCTGTTAAAATACCTGTAAATGATAATATATGGCAGCATTACAGGTTTGAAAGTTCACAAGGATTAAGGATACATTAGTAAATGCAGTTAACACCGGTCATAAAAAGCATAGTTAATAATCCAAAGGTAATGAAGTTTGCCAGTGATCCTGTATGGCCGGTAGCAGGTTTAATTGTTAGTAATGCTGTTTTTAGACCTGTATTTACGCTGGCAGATTCAAAGGCTTCTCCTGGGGCCAAGAAATATTCGGCGGCCAGAGAGTTCTTTCATCAGGTATTATGCCTGGGAGCTCATCTGGCTCTGGCGGATGTCTTTAAACGTTTTGGTTTTTCAGTTGGTAAAAAGCTGGTAGGAAATTTACCGAATACTGGTTTTGATCAGTTTAAGAACTATGGTGCGGTTTCTGAGTTCCTGAAAAAGGGTGGTAACATGCTTCAGAAGGCACCAGTTGTTAATGGAGCTATTGCAGTAGGGTCTATTATAGGTTCAATTGTTGCTCTTGCTGTTATAGCACCAAAATTAAATAATATGATTCTTCCTCCTCTTTTAAATAAACTTGGTATTAAACTTGAAGAAGGTGAAAAGATCCCTGAAAGAAAGGCCGGTATATATGCTAAACAGTTAAATGATTTAAGAAACGGTCAAATACCAAGAAATTTCACTGCTTCTCAGTTGCAGGAAGCCTCTTTAGATATTAAAGCCTGATAAAGGCTAACTTATGAGATAGAATTATTTAATAGATCGTTCAAGTACAAGAACTTCACCGCATTTAAAGTCCTTTAACACGAAGTTACTGTTGATTTTAGGTGGTATATCTTTCATTGCCGGGTGTTTAATAACAACTTTCCAATCATATTCGTTATTAATAAATTGGTTTAGTGCTAGTTTGATGAGAGGATTACCTTCCATGTTTGCAATAATAAATATTTGTCTGGTGTTTTCAGGATTGGTTCTCCATCCGTAATAGATAGTGTTTGAGTTAATAAGGTCACCTTTATCGGAAAAGAAAGCACCTAGATCCTTTGCGCCATTTGTAATAATTTTTCGGTTGAAAAAGTCTTTAGTAATGTCGTTGCCGGGGTTGTTGATGAGCCATGGATTCTTTCTTCTGAAGAGTCTCAGGTTGAAGTTAAATAACGCAAGATCTTTGTTAACAGTATTTTCATAGTTGTTAACTTTAGAAACATCTCTGGCGTCTAGCATGAAGGCCAGAGCAAATTCTTTTAGTTTTTCTTCTGTTAGCTTTCCTTTTTGTTTCATTTTTTCAGGGGCTGCTTTTGTAAGCTTTTTATCTTTTGCCCATTTTTGAATGTTATATTCATTTATGGATGCTGCATCTTCAAGAAGTAATGCCAGGCTGTCGTTATCCAGTGCTTTTAAGAAGATTAATTTTTCTCTTTGTGCTTCCAGTTCTTTGTTATTGCTATTTGTTATTATATCAAGGTCTTTTACTATTTGTCCTAGAGACTTATTTAACATTGTTCGTGCAAACTTAACCTTGCGTTTTGATTCTATTGTATCGTCGAAAATCCTTTTTCTAAGTTCTTCTTGATGTTTTATATCGTTTTCTTTAAGTGGGTTGGTAAGCTTTTTATAGTGTTTTTTGAGTTCATCAGCGTTTTTGAAGTGTCCTTCTTCTTCCGGTGAATCATAGAGATAGAGTACCATTACAGGGTCTGTTTTGATTTTTTCGTGTTTATTAAAGAGTATATCCATAAAGCCGGATGGCTTTTCTTTTGAAGGATCGTTGATAAGCTGATTAAGTGTTTTGAACCCTAATTCTTTCAGTCTCTGAAAGTTTTTCGGGTTATCATAAGTTTTGTTATCTATGTACCAGTTTAAAAACCTTGAGCCTTCATCTGCTGTAACCTTTACTCCGTAGTTGTTATCGATATCTCTGAAGAATAACCAGGGAGTGTGGAAAAGGGCATTGAGGAAAAACATTGGTGATCCTGGTAGAAATGCTAAGTTTATGGCACTTAAAGCTCCATTGTCTAGTATATTGTGTGCTGCTTCAGGCAAAGATTTTCCAAATTCATCGTTGTAATAGTTCTCTAAAAGTTCTCCTGGTGTGTAAGAGCTGCCGGGTTTTGTTTTTACCAATCTATAAAAATATCTGGCGTTGTCGTGATTGGAGTGTCCTGTGATCCAGTACTGGCCTTCTTTGAAGTTATCTTTGAACCTGTCCCACTTGTTCTGAAACCATTTGAATTTACCGTGAACATTGTGTGCAAAGATAAGAGGACCCCATTGTTTGACTTTATCTTCGTGCGGTAAGGTTCTTTCAAGTGTATGTTCAGTATAGGTTGCGTTATAAAGCCAGTTCATGTCGTTAGGCCAGGGCCTGCCATCCTCTATATTGGTGTCTAGAAGGCGTTTGTTACCGTCAATTTCCTGTATAGTATTGATCATTTCATTGATAAAAATGTCATCTTGAATTCTGAAGCCTGTTTCATCGTCAACATATTTGACAAAATCCTGTCCTCCATCAACTCTCAGGCAGTCAAAACCATAGTTAATCTTTCTTCTTAGCATTTCAAGCAATATGGCTCTTACCTGAGGGTTGGCGTAGTTGATATCTCGCCCGTACATGTTTGGGCCTCTGAAGTATTTACTGTTGATATATTTGATGTTAGATGGGTCTGGTGACGTTTCGTCGAAGGTTTCTAGTAATCTAGCCCCTTGAAAGTCTGCATGGCCGAGTACTGCATCAAGAGATAGCTGTATTGGTTGATCAGGCATTGTGTGGAGAGTTTCTATAAACTCAAGAAATTCGTCTGGTCTTAATGTCCTTAAAATAGATGGGTTTAAAGCTGCAGTACCTGTAATAGGTGTGTCGTATCCCCAGTTTGAAATATCTGGTTTTTTGAGTTCAACAAGAACATTAGAGTTTTCTTTTGATTTAACGTTAAAGAATTCACCTGATTGAGATTGAATGGTTTCTCGTTCAACAGGTGGTACTTCAGGAGTGAGTTCAATGGTATCAAAGCCAGTGAAATGAAGTTCATCTGCTGTAAGAGTAGCATAAATATTACTGTTATTGTTTTTAATGTTGTCATTAATTTTAGAAGCAATACTTTTGAATTTTTCTGTCAAAGCCTGTATGGTACCTTCTCTGGTGGCTGTTTCAGTGTGTATTTCCAGTGTTGAACCTATATCTCTGGCACGATAAAGCCCGTCAGGATATTGTATTTTATTAAAAGTTTTAAAATAGCCTTTATCTTTTCTGTTTTTCAGCATTTCTTCAATATCATAAACCTCTGCTGGTGCATAAATACCAAAGGGAACAGATTGTGCCAGTGGATCTCTCATAACTTTTGCAGAGTTATTTGTACTGTAGTACTTCAGCCAGTAAAATGAACCGAATTCATTTTTATTTCCGGTGTTGATGTTATCAATAATGCCTACCATATATTCATCTATATGTATAAGCTGTATTTCATCATGCCTGAATGGAATTTTTAGTGCAGTATTTTCAGTGAGTTTAGTAGGGCTAATTGCTTCAATGGGAGTAAAAAGTTCAAGTTTAAATTGTTGCTCTTTG
>CAZFBA010000015.1:0-31498 GCA_964517135.1 uncultured Gammaproteobacteria bacterium | reverse complement strand
ATTTTGCGGGTTCTTTATTCAATATTATCATGATTATGTTTTTGTTTGTTTTGTCTTGTTTTTATGTGCATAACACATATGTATTACAATTATGTTTTTTTCTTTCATATTTTAATTTTTATTTATATACACATTATGTGTATATAAATAAAAATCTCACTGGTCCTTTTTGTATGTTATGATTGACTTTTAATGTCTGTTATTTTTTAGAAAGCCATAATAATGAATAATAATGACGAAAATAAAGAATTAACCACCAATGAACATAATTCAATACAACCAGCTGTTGTTGAGCGAGTGAAGAAAGATATTAAAGGATGGTCAAATGCTTTAATTATTATTGGTATTATTTCAATGATATTTGCTGGTTTTTTGAGTTGGGTTTGGGGTATTATACTTATAATATTGGGGGTTTTTAGCTTTTTTATACTTGAACCTGCTATGTATATTGTCTTCGGCGTGACCATTATTCTTCTTGGAGTGATTAATAGTATTACTACAAGTGCAGGGTGGGGTATTTACAGTATTTTTCAATTTGTTATTGGCCTTTTTATATTGAAACACTATTTTGATACAAAGAGTTTTTATGATGTTGTTGAAATTAAAAGTGTTAAATTTTTAATTATTTCCGCTGGTTTGTTTGTTTTAGCTGCCATTGTTGCCGCAACAGGCTTTGGTTTAATAGTTTATGATGATATACAATATGCTCAATTTGCCGGTTTAATAATTGAAATCAGTGGATACATAACAATACTCGGTACTGCTGCCGGGTTAGCCTCTATTTTTACCGAAAAAATATTTAAATTGTTACCTGTTGTGTCTACTGCCCTTTGTTTTCTTTTATTTTTAGCTTTTATTGCTCTATCTATGCTTGGCAAAATGTCTATTTAGGTTTATTTTCTTCATCATCAGTCATATTGAAAAACTTTTTAGCATCTTTTAAAGAAAATTCTCCACGTTTGACAGGGCCGGGTATCAGCTTAAAAACTAAATCTGGATGATCTTTTCTTTTTAATTGAGAGGCTGTTTTTATATAAGAGCTCTCAAAATGGCTCATAATGAGTACCCATAAGGATAAAAATACTATAGAGAGAAAGATGGCAGAAACAATAAACGATGCTACCATATCCCAGTCTATAAAAGGATCTTCTTCAAGTTTGCTTTTTTGTTGTGGTTTGTTTTGAAGAATATTTTTTAATTTTTCTTCTGCTTTATTCACACTTTTTTTATCTCCGTGCCTTATTAAAAGTGTATCGTTATTGTTCTTTTCATTCAACATATACATTTATATAATTAGACTGTGTTATTATTATTACCGTTGAATAAAACCGGAATAACCACTCTGATGAGAGAAAAAAAAGAAAAGAAACGTCTGGATACTTTGCTTGTTGAAAAAGAACTTTTTGAAACAAGACAAAAAGCACAGGCAGCTATTATGGCAGGAGTAGTTTATGTTAACGGCAATAAAGAAACTAAATCAGGTACAAAATTTTCTCAAGAAGTCCTGATAACAGTTAAAGATGATTATCTTCCTTTTGTTAGCAGGGGTGGATTAAAACTGGCAAAAGCTCTTGATGTGTTTAATATTGATCTAAAAGACCGTATTTGTATTGATGCGGGTGCTTCAACCGGAGGATTCACAGATTGCCTGCTTCAAAACGGTGCTGCCATGGTATATGCTGTTGATGTAGGTTATGGTCAGCTTGACTGGAAGTTACGTAATGATCCCAGAGTAAAGGTAATTGAGAGAACTAATATCCGTTATCTCACACCTGAAAAACTTTATAATGATGAACAGTCTATAAAGGCTTCGCTGGCTACTATAGATCTATCCTTTATTTCTGTAACTAAAGTTATAATATCTCTTGTTAGTCTTATGAGTTATGAAAAGCACCTCATAATATTGATAAAGCCCCAGTTTGAGGCTGGCCGTGAAAGGGTAACAAAATCAGGAGTTGTAAAAGACAACAAAACTCATATTTCTGTGATATCAACGATTTTCGACTTTTGTAAAAACCTCGAATTGTATCCTGTTGATCTGACCTATTCCCCTGTTAAGGGCCCTTCTGGTAATATAGAGTATCTGGGTTATGTTACCGGTAAACCAGCTAAAGATTTAATAGATAATACTTTAATAAATTCAATTGTTGAAAAAGCTCACAAGGACCTTGATTAAATGATTACTGACTTCCATAATATTGCCATTTACTATAATACAAAGCACTCTAATTCTAAAAATATGGTCAGCAAGCTGGCCAGTATAATGTCTAAATGTCAGGTGAATACTTTTATAGAGGCTATTAACCCGGCTGCCTGTGTTTTTTTTAAAGAACCAGATTTTAAACCAGATTTAATTATTATTATAGGCGGGGATGGTACCTTTTTATGTGCAGCAAGAACCTTTGCTTCAAAAGGCATACCGATTTTTGGCATTAATAGCGGCAATCTTGGTTTTCTGTCTCAAACTTCTATTGATACATTTGAAGAAAGTCTTAATAGGCTACTATCAGGAGATTATCGTATAGAAGAAAGATTGATGCTGGAAGCTGTTGATACGAAGTATAATACTTCAACTACTCTGACAGCTTTAAATGACATTGTTATCAAACGTGGAACAGTTTCAAGACCGCTGGTATTAAATGTATTTGTTGGTGATGACAAAGTTAATGACTTTTTAGGAGATGGCCTTATTGTATCAACTCCTACAGGATCAACTGCTTATAATCTATCAGCTGGTGGGCCTATCATACAACCCGGCATGAAAGCTATTGTATTATGTCCTATTGCCTCTCATAGTCTTGCTATGAGACCTATTGTTATACCGGATACGCAGGTAGTAACAATTACGATTATGAACGAACCAGGTGAAGTTTTTATTAGTGGTGATGGGCAGGATCATACTCCTTTACAACAGGGGTCTACTGTTAATGTTGCGAAGAAACCTTATAAGGCCAGGCTGGTATTATTAGGCAAGGATGAGGATGGTTTTTTTAAAGTACTCAGAGAAAAGCTTCACTGGGGTATTTTTCCTGGTAAATGCCCTGATCATAATGTTAAACAGAATTTAAAAGTATTATAATTATTCATTTAATTCTTTATTACCTGATTCAAACCAGTTTATCCAGTCATTATAATTTTGTTTAAAATCTTCTCCGGTAATATTTTTTAGTGCTTTTTCTGCTTCTCTTTTAACAAAATCTTCATCGTTTTGAAGCAATTCTATCAGGGGTTTAATAGCTTGTTTTGCCTGTAGTTTACCGAGTGCATGTGCTGCAAACCCTCTTACCTGGGCTTCTTCATCGTTTAAAGACTCTAATAAAGGGTTAATTGCTTTTCTAATTTTATTTATACCTGACTGACGGGCTGCTTCTGCTCTTACAAGGTAACTTTGATCATTTAGAGCTTTTATTAGGGTTTCTTGGGCAATATCAGAATAATTTTCTCCAAGTGTACCTATGATAACCAGTCTTACCTCAGCATTTTGGTCTTTGTAAGCATTTATTAAAATATTTTTACCTTCATCTCCCAGTTTATTAATAGCTTCTGCGGCTCTTAATTTTACAAGAAGTTCCTCATCGTGCAGGGCTGCCATATAATATTCTATTAATTCTTTATCTTTAATGTTTTTAGCAATTAATAATGCATTTGCCCTTATGTAATGATGTTCATTTTTAAGTAAATTTTTTAAACTGGTTATTAATTCTTCGTTTTGGTAACCTATATTATTAATTGATATAGCTGCACTGTCGCTAACATCCTGGTTTGAATCTTTTAAGGCTTTCAAGAGAGGCTTTAGAGCTTTAACATCTTTTCTTTTGCCCAGTATTCTTGTTGCTTTTTCTCGTATAGCTGGATCATTATTTTCTAGATAACTTATAATAACATCGGTGGCTTTTTCTGATTCAATAGATGCAATATTATCCAGTGCTTCGAATCTGATACTGGCCTGACAGGAGTTATTTTTGATTATATCCTTTAAGCAATCAATATTATTAGATTTTTTACAGGTATTAATTTGATCTATGTTGCAATTTTTAGTACATCCTGTTGTTAGAATAGCATAATTGATTGATATAACTAAAATTAAACCTGTCAGTTTTTTCATAATTGATTCTCCGGGAACAATTTGAAAGATATTTATTAATGACCAATTTTTAAAAAATCTAAAAACTTTGAATAAGTTTTATTTTATAACTATTAGAAATAGTTTTAACCACCTTTGACTTTTCCATATATAGCACCGGCTGCAACATTGGTGCCAATGAATAATATTCCTACGCCAATAACAATACCGATAGCCATGATGACTCCAATTGCTCCGGTTGCCAGTTGCTCGGTACCGAGATCACCAAACATAGCATTGGTAGTACCTATAAAGAGGGTTAAAATAGTACTGATAAAAATATTAATTATAACTGTAATAGTACTACTGATGGCTGCACTGATTGCTCCAGCTGGTGCATCAATCATACCTATTTCATCATGAACTGCTTTAGCACCAGCTAATCCAGGGACAAAAAGCAGACCAACACAGCTGAGCAGACCGAATATGCAACCAAGATAAGGTATTCTTGCCATTACACTCAGTATTAGAAAAATAACGGCCATTATTAAACCAGCTATGGCTGCTTTTTTATATACAACCTGATGATTCATGTTATTCTCCTTTCTCTTAGTTAACCTTTGAAATAGTATCAAAGAGCCGGGTAGAAGTAAAATGTTTGAAGCTTGTTGGTTTTTTTAGGTTTGTTTTTATTAATAACACATATGTATTGATTTGTTCGTTTTTATGTTATAATCTGCTTCTTTATTGAATACAAATTAAGCACTTAAAATTACCCCGGCTTGAAGATCTTAATATTAAGGAGCATTTTTAAATTTTGTTTTATAATCAAAAAAATACTCAAAAACTAAACACTTCAGGCAACGTCTTAAAAAATAAAAACAGGAGCATCTACATCTAAATGAAAAAAAAATGGCTGCCTATAATTATAATAATTGTTTTAATCCTTTCTTCCTGGTGGATCTTAACTAATACATCAGAAATAAACAAAAAAATTGACCAGTCTGCTGAAAATGCTGAAGCAGATAAACCTGAAACTATTCAAGCAAAGAATATACATATCGTTGAAACAGAACAGGGCAAAAAAATATGGGAACTAACAGCAAAACGTGCTGTCTATCATAATAAAGATGCCAGATTACATAACATTACCGGGCAGTTTTATGGCGATCAGGATACTATTTTGCTTAATTTTAAAGCCCCTGAAGGAAACTATATTCAAGAAGAACATAAACTCAGCCTTGATAAAGGGGCTGAAGTTAAACATCCCGATGAAAAAATTTCTATCTCTTCTGATACAATGTACTGGACAAACAAATCAGACAAGATCTTCGCTGAAGGACAGGTCAAAATTGTTAAAGAAGGTTTCGGAATCAGCTATGGAGAAAAAACAACCTTTACCAGCGACTTTAAAAATATAAAAATAGAAGGTAATACTTACTCGGAGCTAAGTTTTTAGTTAAAATGAATAACATGAAAAAAAATTTATATATATTTTTGATCTTTATCTTTCTAATAACCTGCTCACAGCTTACGAATGCTATGACAGTTACTATAGAAGCTGACAAACAGGATTTTCAGGTAGACCAGAATACTGCTCATTTCTCTGGCAACGTTAAAGTTGACTACGGCTCCATTACAATACAAAGCCCAATTGCAGTTTTAACCTCTAACGAAAAAGGCCAGCCCGATAAAGCAGTTTTTAGTAAAGGCGCCTCAGCTATAAGAAAATCTCAGGATGCCAGCGATAAGCTTACAGCAGAAAATATTACACTTATGATTGCTTCTAATCAATTGATAGCAAGAGGTAATTCATTTGCTTCTATTAAGCAGGGCTCTGAAGCTGCAGTAACAATTAGTGCTGATACACAGGAATTCAACAACGTTACCAATGAAATCAAAGCCTCAGGCAGTGTAAAAGTTACATATAAAGGTATGCAGCTTTTTGCCAATCAAGCTAAACTCACAACAGATAAAACGGGTAAACCATATAGAGCTGAATTGTCTGGTAATGCAAGAGTAGTCAGACATAACGGTACTATTTCTGGCGGTACTATTACATATGATGTTAATTCAAATAATATTAGTGCCTCAGGTGGAGTTAATACAGTAACTTCTTTACCGGGTTCCGGTCAGGTGACAATGCGATCAGACTATCAACAGTATGATAGGGCCAGCAATATTATCATAGGTAGCGGTCATGTTAGAGTTACATATCAAGATTATATTGCTACAGGCCCAAAAGCAACTATCTATACTGCCGGCGGTAATAATATAGATAAGATTGTCTTTACCGGTAGAGCTCAAATTGCTGATTCACAAAGAAAAGTAACTGCTAATACTATTACGGTTTCTTTAAACCCCAAAAATTTTATTGCAGAAGGAAATGTTAAAACACAGTTCGTTCAAAAAAATGTACCTGAAGCGGCTTCTCAACCTGCCGTAAAAGAAGAAAAGAAAGAAACAAAAGAGCCTGAAAAAGAACAAATAGAACAGAAAGAAGAAGAAAAGAAACCTTATGAAAAGCCTGAAGAAGAAAAAAACGTTAATAAACCAGAAGATAAAAACGATAAAGCAGCAGACAATCTGGAAAATAAAGAAAACAATTGAGGAATCACTATGACCATTAAAGCTGTAAGCTTAAAAAAACTTTATTCTGATAAACCAGTGGTCAACAATGTTAGTTTTGAAGTTAATCCCGGTGAAATTGTTGGGCTTTTAGGCCCTAACGGCGCAGGTAAAACAACATCTTTTTATATGATTGTTGGCCTGATTAAACCTGATGGTGGTTCTATATATCTAAATGATGAAGATTTAACAGTATTACCGATGCACAAAAGAGCCAGAAAAGGCATTGGCTACCTGCCTCAAGAAGCTTCTGTCTTTAGAAGGCTTACAGCAGAAGAAAATTTAAGGCTGGTTCTTGAAATGCAGACACTGACTGAAAAACATATTAAAGATCGTGTTAATGAACTTTTAATAGATTTTGGCATTGAAAGATTAAGGCATACAGTAGCAATTCAGCTTTCAGGCGGTGAAAGAAGACGGCTTGAAATAGCTAGAGCTCTTGCAGTTTCTCCAAAGTTTATTTTGCTTGATGAACCTTTTACAGGTATTGACCCTATTGCTATAGCAGACATACAAAAAGTTATTTCAAAACTTAGAGATAAAGGTATAGGAATACTTTTGACTGATCATAATCCCAGAGCAACTTTATCTATAACAGATAGAGCTTATATTATTCATGAAGGTGAAATCAGAGTTAAGGGTTCCAGCACAGAAGTTGCAAATGATCCTGTAGCTAAAAAGTATTATCTGGGAGAAGAGTTTATATTATAGTTATACCAGTCATGTTAGATTCAGGCTTAAAGAATTTTTACCCAAAATGTTTATTATAGCACTATTAAAGAAGACAGAAGAGGCTAATATTGAGCAAAACTTCAGGAGTGCACTTAGTGCACTCCTGAGAGAGTCTTTTATTTCATACTAATTCAGGCATTCAACAAGCTTTGATGTTGTCAATGTTTGAAAAAATTATGTGTTACTACGTATATAAGATTACGTAATTTCATTGATAGAGTCTTTATGGTTGTGGCCGATACAGAAAATAGATGGCAGAGCCTTCGAATTTTAGAGTTGATTATAGGTATCAAAATACAGTAACCATTAAAAGGAAAGAGACAAAACGTGATAAAAAAGGCAATAAAGTATTTTTTAATAACTATAAGCCTGATTATGCTGGGATATATAGCTGTTCCATCATTTTTTAGCCAGCCTGAAAATGGCCAGACTCTTGCAAAATATGTCTATTACGAATTAGAAGGTGCTTTAGCAGTCTATTATGCCCGTTATGGTAATACTCCCCAGACTTTTGCCAGCTTTGTAACATCAGATAAAGAACTTAATGGTACAAAAACGCTCAGTCTTTCACACATACAAACAGAACTTATTAATAAAGACCTTCATATACCTGAATCTAACAGATTAAAATTGCCTTTTAAAGGTGGTACGGCTTTTTATTATCTTGAAGGAACAAAAATCAAGGCAGATTATCACTTTTAACCCGGATAAAAAGCCAATACAACAGTTATACCATTCCACGTAAATAATTAATATATGCTGATAGAATTGGCCTCTATAATCTGGAACCTATACATTACTTTCAAGGATCAGTATAATGTCATTTTAAAATTGATCCTTCATAAAATAAAAATCTTCTATATCATCATCATACGGATCATCAACATCATTATTATTTTCTTCTTCTGCCCTGGGTTCTTCATAAGAAAGACCCGGCAGGTTATATTCATCAGCTGCATACTCTATAGCAGTAGTTATCACAATATCATTAACAGCAGCTTCAGTTATAGCAGGCTCATCATCCTGATGCCTGGCCCGTTGATCAAACAATAATTTGAATAAAAAGACCAGCAAAACAATTGCTATTATGGTATCACACATACAGGCTCCTCTTTTTATGGCCGTAAAAACTATTATACGTGATTAATAAACCATTAGAAAGAGGCTTTATATTGATTTGTCTTGAAATTTCTTTAATGGCAAAATGGCTTCTTATAACAGCAATTTCAGTCATTACCATACCACGAAGTGTTAAAATTAAACCCGAAAGCTAGATTGCTATTTTGCATAGTCTTAAATTACTTGATATCAGCGCAAAATTAATGAATTTTTTTTAATATTCAGTAATAATAAAAACATTTTTAGTGATTAAATTTTTCAAAAGGTGTATTTTAGAAAAGATCAAACAAAAACCTGATTATTTCTATTAAAGATTAACAAATTTATGAGAATATATGTAATTATTCATACTACAGGAATTGTATTAATAGCATTCGGTGTCCTGCTTCTTTTTCCGGCATTAGTAGCCCTGATTTATCAAGAATGGATAGGCCTTGAAGCTTTTCTTCTTTCTGCTTTAATTGGCGTCACTTCAGGTTTTATGCTTTCAAAAATAAAACCCGGCAATGAAGAAATAAACCGGAGCGAAGGTCTTATTATTGTTGCTATGGCCTGGGCTTCAGCAGCATTATTGGGTGCAATACCTTACCTGTTCTTTAATATCAATATTATTAATGCCCTGTTTGAATCTATGTCAGGCATTACCACAACAGGATCAACAATATTAACTGACTTTTCACTGTATCCAAAATCAATGTTCTTCTGGCGCAGCTTTTCACAGTGGTTAGGCGGTATGGGTATCATAGTTCTCTTTATTGCTGTTTTACCCCAGTTTAAGGTTGCCGGCAGACAGCTCTTCTTTGCTGAAGCACCTGGCCCCTCAGAAGATAAACTCTCTCAAAGAGTGAGGTCAACCGCTATTAAACTCTGGAAAATCTATATTATACTTACTATAATAGAAATTATTCTCTTAACAGAATTTGATATGCCACTTTTTGATGCCATCTGTAATTCTTTATCTACCCTTGCTGCTGGCGGATTTTCACCTCACCCTGAAAGCATCGGGGGCTATCAAAACCCTATATTTGAGTGGATTATCATTGTATTTATGTTCCTCGCTGGAGTTAACTTTGCACTGCAATTCAGGGTTATAAAAGCCAGAAACATTAAACTTTTGTTTAAAAATTCTGAATTTTTATTCTATAGCACCATTTTTCTTGCTGCAACAGTTCTTTTAACACTGGTATTAATGAATGATTGTCACTATAATATCTTTGATTCCTTAAGAATAGCGGCCTTTCAATGTATTTCTATATTAACAACAACCGGGTTTGCTACATATGACTTTGCAGTATGGCCTGCCGCAGCTATAATTATTCTTTTAATTCTTACATTCTTTGGGGGTTGCGCCGGATCAAGCAGTGGAGGTATCAAGATAGTCAGAATACTTTTGCTTATTAAAACAGTGCTAAAAGAAAATATCCTCATCAAACATCCGAACGCTGTTATACCTGTCAAACTTGATGATCAGGTTGTCAGTAAAGAAATTATAAGACAAATTATCATATTTATTCTTCTATACTTAATAATTTTGATAATTAGCACCTTTATTATAAGCTTTATCGAAAGTGATATAACAGTAGGGTTTTCATCTTCTTTTGCAGCTCTGGGTAATATAGGCCCTGGTCTTGGATCTGTTGGCCCTATGGGTAACTTTGCAGATCTTCACACAATATCAAAACTAATTATGATATTCAACATGTGGGCAGGCAGGCTAGAAATCATAGCAGTGCTCTTTTTACTGATACCCTATACCTGGAAAAATGTAACCAGAACTTGAAAATAGAAATTTTTCCAGTTTATGCATTAGACTTAAAACGTACTTTTTAAAAAGCGATTTAATATTATACCCATTTGCTTTCAAGACACAACTTTTCACCGGATTTTTTTGAGACCCACTGTCTCTGGAATCAGTTGCCTTTCGATAGCAACTTCCTATTTAAAAATATTTTCTTCAAACAAAGTATTTAATAACTATTTATGGAACCTCTGATTAATTAAGAAATTACTGATTCCAGCAAAAGCAGGGAGGGGGTTAAAAAAAACGCACAGCGTTTTTTTTAACCCCCGACACTAATTTCTTGAATCTGTGAACTTTTAAATTATTCAGAGATCGCTTATTTAAAATGATCTGGTAAAATATCAGGTATGGAAAAAAAAATTAATCGAGAAATTAAAATAGTTATACCCATATTTGCTGTTATTGTTCTTATAGCACTTGGCTTTGGAGTTATTATGCCTGAAAAAGTTCCAGTGAGCTTTGATATAGCCGGCACTGCAACTGAATGGCTTCAAAAATCTGAAGCAGGAACAAATCAAACCATACTTCAAGAACTCACACGCTACCACATACCTGTTCTGGAACTGATTGTCTATGTCTTGCTCACATTTATACAGTTTCACTTCTTCAAAAAACAGGATGAGCTTTCAGAATTCATTTTTCATTCAAAACTTGCCATTATAGTTCTTTTTGGAACACTCATACCTCTCAGTACTTACTTTTATGCCATGGCATATATTCCCAGTATATGGTATATTGTCGGCCCCGGGGTGAGTTTTCTTCTTATATATCTTTTTGTTGTAGCATTAATTACGGGGTTATTTAATACCACAATGAAAAGCAGAGCTAAAAAAGGGGCATTGCCTGCTAAAGCCAGAAAAAAGAAGAAAAAATAAGTTTGAAAAATTTTTAAATGTAAATATTCGTTAACAAAATTAGCGAATATTTCTTTCTGCAGGGAAATTCAGCCAGGCTAATTGTTTTTAAATATATATAACATGTTCTCTGTTTATCTGCGTTCTGATTTTACTCTACAAATTGTTTCATTGAATGTTTTCTTCTTACTTATTTTATGATTATGGCTGTATTAAGCTTATTTAAACAACTTGCAATCTTCAATAACCAGACAGCAGAACATGTTAAGGCAGTATATTAGAGCACACTTATTTTAAAACAAGCAATTTGAGTAGTGGTATTATTGAATGAAACCTGAATTTAAAGTTTTTAAAGCCCAGACCGATTATAACAGTATATCTGTTATTAATGTAACTGCCCGGTTTTACGGACAGTATGGTGCTGATATCAACTATTTTATAAAGTCACCTGATCAATCACAGTTGATTGTTCAACAATAAGGAGTGACGAAATTCAATTGCTGCTTTTACTTTAATAACTTATATTTTAACAAGGCAGAAAGGAATATTTATGACAGGTGAAGTGAATCGCATTGACTTTAAAGCAATTCAAGAGCAGGCATTCAAAAAAGCTGAAGTTAAAAAAGATAATACACGTGTTGAAATAATTAGAAACGACCAGCAGGTTGTTACAGGTAACGCTTATATTCCTGGAACACCCCTGCCCTCTAACACCTCCTGGGAAAACATACGTCAGCAAAGACGAGATGACGCCGGTACAAACACTGTACAGGATGCCATCACTCAGGATAGACAGGAAGACGGGTATTCCAGTACTTATACAGTTAAATCAGGCGACACAATGTGGGATATAGCTGAATCCTGTCGTGATACAGGCCGCTATGGAAAAATGGGCATACCTGATATTATTAATAAAATTGCTGAATACAATAATATTGCTGATCCTTCAAAAATTTATGCCGGTCAAACTATTAAATTACCACCTGCAGAAGTTGATGCAACAACCTATACCTACACTGAATCTGATAAAGATATCAAAGGCTCATTTAACAATGAAGGCAGCGTAAGAGTAAATGCTGCTAATGTCAATGGAGATATCGATCTTAAAAGTAAAAACAATGATTATGCCCAGCTTAATGCTGCTAATGTCAATGGAAATATAAACCTGCATAGCAAAGACAATACATATACTGAACATAACGCTGTTAACATAAATGGAGATATAAACAGCAAAGTTGAAGATACCTGGATAAATCAAAATGGCGACTCAGGCATTCAAAACCTGGCAAACTATAATGGCAATATCAAAGCTGTATCAGAAGATTTGACCTATGCAGAGCATAATATACTCAATATTAACGGTAATTCCACATCAGAAATTAAAGATACATGGCTTAATCAGAGTGGAGACACAGGCGTTCACAATATGATTAACTATCATGGCGATAACGTCTCCAGATCAAAAGATCTTGATTATGCAGAGCATAATATGTCAAATGTTTACGGTAATAATGTTGCTGAAACAAAGGATACATGGTTTAATCAATTTGAAGATTCAGCCAATCACAACCTGCACAATGTATACGGTGATAATCAGGGCTCTATAAGCCGTATTGATGATGCATACCAGTATGGTGAAAATATCCATGGCAGCAATGTTTTCAATGCTACTAACGGCATGTATATCGGCCAGGACGGCATCACAGAGTATGGAAATAACGATTTTACCTCCAGTAACTTCTTTAACTCACAACAAAATGGTGTTAATATATATGGAAATAATAATTTAACGTCTTCTGGCAATGTATACACCTTCCAGGATGGTTTTACAGTATTTGGTGACAATAACTTAAACATCACCTATGGCGGAGAAGTAGGCCAGTCAGCTGAAAGCGTTTATGGTAATAATAACCTTTATGCACAATCCAATACAGGTATGATTGATCAACGTTCTACCGGTACTATAGGAGATCATAATCTGTATGCAAATTCACCTTATGGCGCCAATCAAACAGTAGACGCTGAGTATGGAAGCGCAAACCTCTATAGCGCACAGGGTGACAGCTATCAGGAACTCAACATGGGAGGCAGCTATTTAACAGGCAATCAACAAACCAGAGGCGGTAAAGATGACCTGAATATGACAGTATCCGGTGATTATAACGTTACCAAACAAGATTCAGGTCGCAATAAAGATGTTGTAAACTTTAATGTCTCGGGACACGGCAATGAGCATACTGTAAGACTGGGCTCCAACAATGATTCTGCTAATGTAGTATTTGAAAATACCAGCGCCAACAACAATGTTTCAATATATGGTGGTGGTAAATATGCTGACATGAGGCAGGATACATATGATGTTACCCTTGATGGCACAGGCAACACTGTAAAAGTAGAAAAGCCTCATTTAATATATAACAGTAATGATATTTTAAATCTTTATATTAACGGAGATTATATTGTTGATCAGCATAATCAAGATGGTTATTCTCATGTAGTCAGAGATGACAATCAGAATGAAGTTTATGTTGGTAAAACAGTATCAGTTTTAAATATTAACGGCAGAGAGATACCTATAGATTTCGGTAATGGCCAGCAGATCAGAGGTAATGGTACTGACTATCAGGTGGTTGATGATAACGAGCCACCAAAAGAACCTCCTATCACTGATCCTATCTGGATTTAACAGTTTACCGAAATTTTCAACCCGCAAAGCCCGCTATTAGCGGGCTTTTAACTACCCTATTCTCCTGCCATACAAGAAAAGGATGCTATTTGCTCAGACTTGCTGAGCAAGCAAACATTTGAACGAAAGCAGGTATTCTCCTGAACTTATTCAGGATTCTAATTTTAACGTATAACAGTTTTATTTCCTGCTAGCTTTCGCTACTCTCAATAGGCGTAACCGTTTTCGTCATAATAGGTGAGCCGGCACTGCCCTTTTCACCATAACCCTTAATGATAACAGAATGACTATCATCCGTCGTTACTGTTACCTGACCGGCTTCAGCAGCAGCATCAGTCGTAAACGCAAATATCTCAGAGTTATAAGGGCTCTTAATCTCATCTGATGAATCTTCTACTCCATCAGGATCATTAAGCTCCGCAACTACCTGCGGTATCAACTCTTCAACATTCACATCTGCCGATTCATTCAGCTTAAAAATAAACGACGAACTGGCTGTCGCTACATTAGCTTTCACAACGCCCTCTTTAGCTTTATCTGCTGCGTTAAGAAGCATTGCACCGCTCATTAAGGCCAATATACCTATTATAACTGCTACCATAGCAAGCTCTATTAAAGTTAAACCTTTTTCTCTTCTATTCATACCGCTTCTTCAACATCCTTAAAATTTTTAATAACCTGCTGCAAATGAAAATTTTTATAATAACTATTATCAGCTAAATTTCTATTAATTGCCAGCCTTTTGAGCGATATATTTTCATTTATTGACAAATCATTAAGGCTATCTGCAATCAGCAAAGTTTTTTCGGGTGTTAAATGATGCTCTATGCAAAGGTTTTCAATGAAGCCTGACGATGTATTACCCACCTTAAGGCTTAAATCACAATGTTTTTCAATCATTTGACACAGATTAAAATGCTTTAAAAGCTTACTTGTATCCTCAAATGACCTCCGTGAAAAGGTTATCACTTTTACTAACTTTGTAAAGTATTCTAAAAACTCTAATGAATCTGCATAAACAGAAGTGTAAGCAGTGATGTCAAGCTCCTTTTTCATCTCATCGACAATCTTTTCAATGGATTCAAAGGTTTTCTGCCAGCTGACGTTATTAATATAAAGTATTGACCCTATGGCCATAAAGATCTGGCTCTCATCACAGGAAAAAAACGGCCCGGTGAAGTCTATTTCTTCTGTCTCAGGATCCACCCCGAGAACTTTTGTTAGCATGGCCCTTATTCTAAAAAGCTCTCCCCTTGTTTCTGAGTGCATCTCTGCAAGCCTTTGAGCTAAATAACCAATCTGCTTCAACCACAACTCATTATAATTGAGTAATGTTCCATCTACATTGAGCAAAACAGTTTCTATATCTTGATAAATATGGTCGTTACATTTAATATTTATTGACATTACTGAACCTCTAGGTATTAGCTTTTTGTGAAACGTTGTCTTTAACGCTTTTCAGAGCCTCATCAAGTTTTGAAGCATCTTTAGCTCCTGCCTGAGCAAAGCCGGGCTTTCCTCCGCCTCTGCCGCCACAGATAGCAGCTACACTGCTGGCTATATTACCTGCATGATAAGACTTCTCAACAAGGCCCGGTGATACTTTAGTTACTATAGTCACTTTACCGCTCTCATTATCATAAGACCCTATGACAACAATACTTTCACCCAGTTTGTCGTTAAGTTTTTCGGCAGCGGCTTTTAATGAATCTGAATTAAGATTATCCACTCGGGCGGATAGCAGGCGAAAATCATTGCAATTTATAGCCTTTTCAATAAGGTTATCTACCTTTGTCAAAGCCAGTTCAGAGTTTAAAGCTTTAAGTTTTTTTTCTGTGTTTCTTAGTTCATCCATAAGCTTGTTGACCCTCTCTGAAACCTCTTCAGGTGGAACCTTAAGGGTTGTAGACAGAGAATAAACCTGTTTTTCATGCGCATTGACATAATTCAGAGCCTGCCTGCCACAGACAGCCTCAAGCCTTCTGACACCTGCGGCAAGAGCTTCTTCACCAATGATTTTGCATATATGAATTTGCCCTGTGCTATCAATATGTGTACCGCCGCATAGCTCTTTGCTTATAGCACCATATTTAACTACCCTGACAGTATCAGAGTATTTTTCTCCAAAAAGCGCAATAGCGCCTGCCTTTTTGGCTTCTTCTGGTGTCATTACTTCTACTTCACGGTTAAAATCTGCCTGTATCCATTCATTAACCCAGTATTCAATCTTTTTCAGCTGATCAAAGCTCAGTGCTTTATTGAAAGAAAAGTCAAAACGGGCTCTATCAGCGGCCACCATTGACCCGGATTGATTAACTCCATCGCCCAGTACTTTTTTCAGTGCTGAATGAATAAGGTGCGTGGCTGTGTGGTGGCGGGCGATATCTTTTCTGCGTTCAGTGTTAACCTCTGTCATAACAGGTTTGTTGAGGGTTACCTCACCTTCTTCTACTTCGCATCTATGTATAATGAGATCTTCATATTTTGTAGTATTAACAACTTTAAGTCGTGCAGATATTGTTTCTTCTTGATTGACTTCAATAGAAGCAGACGACAGCGGAGGGGTATACATAGTTGCTGCTATAAGACCTTCTGCCAGATCAACCGGGTCAGTGATCATTGATTCATCAATGTCATGCACAACAATATTTCCTGTATCACCTACCTGGCCACCTGATTCACCATAAAATGGCGTTCTGTTAATAATTACTTCTATTAAGTCACCTGATTCAGCTGTTTCTACTACTTTTCCATCTTTTATTATGTAAAGCAGCCTGCCATAATCTTTTGTTGTATTGTAACCTGTAAACTCTGTCGGCCCTGTTTCTTTCATTATACCGGCATAAACAAGGGCATCTGTCAGGTTTTCTATTACATGTGACTGTCTGGCACGCTCACGCTGTTCATTCATATAAGATACAAATTCATCTATATCTATCTCGATATTCTCTTCACTGGCTATTTCAATGGTTAACTCTAACGGAAAACCATAGGTATCATAGAGTTTAAATGCATCTTTACCGGAGATAATCTTTTTGCCTTCTGCCTGAGACTTTTCTATAATGTTGTAAAGCAGCACCATGCCACGATCAATCGTTTTTGTAAAGCGTTCTTCTTCTGTTTTAATAATATCTATGATCTTATCCTGTTTTTTCTCCAGCTCGGGATAAGCGTCTTTGTAAAGCTTTATGACATCATCAACAATGGTATATAGGAAGCTGCCAGCCACACCCAGTATTTTGCCATGGCGAAGTGCCCTTCTAAGAATCATTCTCAAGACATAATTCCTACCAGCATTTCCTGGTACAAGCCCATCAGCTACCATGAATGTTACACATCGGGCATGATCAGTAATGATACGCAGGCTGGTATCTGTTTTTCTGTCTTCATTATAGTGTTTGCCTGTTATAGCACATACTTTATCCAGTACTGGTTTAAGCAGGTCTGTTTCAAAAGTGGATAATTTTTGCTGGCAGCACATGGCTATACGTTCAAGACCCATGCCGGTATCAACGTTTTTCTTTTCCAGTGGTGAATAGTTACCCTTTTCATCAAGGAAAAGCTCCATAAATACCAGGTTCCATATTTCAACATAGCGATCACACTCGCATTTGCCGGGCAGGCAGTTATCACCGCAGGCAAATTGCTCGCCCAGGTCAAAATGTATTTCTGTACATGGCCCACAGGGGCCGGTAGGGCCGGGTGGACCCCAGAAATTATCTTTACGTCCACACCTTATTATTTTATCTTCAGGTATGCCTACTTTGTTTTTCCATATTTCAAAAGCTTCTTCGTCTTCTTCATATATCGTAATCCAGAGTTTATCTTCGGATAAAGACAAATCTTCTGTGACAAATTCCCATGACCAGGGTATTATCTCATCTTTAAAATAATCTCCAAAGCTAAAATTGCCCAGCATTTCAAAGAAGGTGTGGTGCCTTGGTGTGCGGCCAACGTTTTCTATATCTGAATCCTTGCCGCCAGCACGAACGCATTTCTGGTAGGTTACAACCCTGGGGGGGGCGGGGGGGGCACTGTAGCCTAAAAAGATCGGTACAAATTGTAACATACCGGCAGGTGTCAATAGCACGGTCGGGTTATCAGGTATCAAACTCGAGCTAGGCAGGTGTTTATGGTTTCTTTTATCCCTGAAATAGCCAACAAATTTATTTCTTATTTCGTTTCCGCTCAGCATAGTGTATCCTTTGTATTGGGTTGAACTTACAGAAATGGTTTCACATTTCAATTTTACTGGAAAAAAGAAATTTTTGTTGCTGGTATACGAATTTTTTTAATAAAAAACTGTTAAAATGCTTATTCTATAGTTTTAGTGATTGATTGATTTGTTTTATTGAGGATATAATCAGCAATTTCTTCTGCGTAAAGCTTTAAAGCTTTCTCATTGGGATGTGGATCAGTTTTGCTTACCTTTAAAGACTCCATGTAGTCATGTATTTCAAGGTTAGTATCAGCATTTTCGTATAATACAGGTTTGAACAGGTCTACATATTCAATGTTATGATTTTTAAGGAAGGCAATCAGCTTCTGAAGTCCCTGTAATTCCGGTGATGTCTCATTAACAATAATATTAAACCATGGCATAATAGCTACAATACAATGAAGATTATGTTTCTGACAAATTTGTTTGAAATCCAGCAGGCTTTTCTCATCAAAGATCTTACTATCAGCTATATTGTCTTCAAGGTGTGTTTTTTCAGCCATATTTGAATAAAAATGATATTTATCACTGAAAGACATAAAATGCCTGTAGAGTGCAATGTCTAAATAATAGTAAATCAGCAAATTATTGGCTAAAAAATCGTGAACAGAATCAGGCATAGCTTTTTGTAAAAACGGTGGCCTTGGTATATTGTTCATTACCTGACCATTTTTAACTATGATCCAGTCACGACCAGCATCACCGAAGTTTAATGCTATGATAGCTATATCTGGATTAAATTTCAAGCCCTTATGTTTCAACACAGCAACTTCATGGTGTGTATTATACCCCTCAACGCCCATATTATAGGTCTCAAAAGGGATCTTAGAGTTTTCATTCAATATTTTTTCCAGCATGGCGGGGTAAGTTTCGTCAACATTTTTAATGCCATGACCATATGTAGCAGAATCTCCGAGGCAAAGAATTCTTATCAGGCCTTCCGGTTTATCTTTTGAAAATTCTTTATCTCTAAAACCGTGTGAATTAAGTGTAATTTGGGTCTGATGTCTCTGGTGATAAAAGTTCAGGTTTGGTTTATATTCATATATTACTCCCGGGTAGCGGCTTTTTCTGAAGTCAGATTTTTTTAGGTGGGGCAGCCCAAATCTTAATACTATTTCTGCAAGTGTAATGCAGGCAATAATAGTAATTATAACTGTTATTATTTTAAAAGTTGTCTCTCGTTCTTTAGTTCTTGTCATCAATTACATGATATATCATAGAAAGAATTTTTATCAAAGTATTATAAAACCGATGAATACTTTAATTTTTAAAATTTCTTTCCGGAAAAACTTTATTACCCCAAAACGCTAATATGACAGGTAAGAGGTATTAAATTATTCGTTCACTATAAATACCGTTTTAAAGGATTTTTACCCTAAATGTTTATTGGAACCTCTGATTAATTACTGAATTACTGATTCCAGCAAAGATACCAATTTCTTGAATCTGAGAACTTTTAACTTATTCAGAGATCTCTATTATAATTTGTTCTATGATTGTACTGATCTTAATACAGACAAAAATATTTTAAATCTACCCTTGCAATAATTTGAATTTATTATATATTTGAATATCATTGTTAATTATCAAAGGATGTGGTCAAATCGATGAATCAGCATGCGATCGCTTTTATCACTGTTCCCGATGAAGAAATGGCAGCTAAAATAGCCGGGGTATTAGTAGAAAAAAAATTGGCTGCCTGTGTTAACATTATACCTCAAATTCGATCAATATATCTCTGGGAAGGCAAAGTATGTGACGATAAAGAGCTGTTGCTTGTCGTTAAAACAAAGTTTTCTGTTTTCGATGATTTAAAAAAAGAAGTTCAAAACCTCCATACATATGATGTACCAGAAATTATTCTTCTACCTATCGAAGCAGGCCTCAGAGATTATCTTCAATGGATGGATAAAGTTATTGTCAGTTAATAAATAAGGAGTCAAAAATGGCAGAAAGAACATTATTAGGCCTCATTGAAAGAAATGCGACAGAAGAATTGCAAATAGCTATCAATGAATATAAAGGCAAAAAGTATGTAGACCTAAGAATTTACTATACTACTGATGAAGGTGATAACTGGAACCCAACAAAAAAAGGTATTACTGTTCCGCCGGATAAAATTGATGACGTCATTGAAGCACTCGAAAAAGCTAAAGAAGAACTCGGCGTCACAGAAGAAGATGAAAACGAAGAATAGAAATTTATAAGGTATCATTAATTAATAGCAGTCCTCACAGGGGTCTGCTATTTAAGTTTGCCTGCAAGTATTTAGAGCAATAAATAAAATCAGTAAACCAGGCGGTATTAGTTGCCACTAACAGTAAGCTGTCTGGCAAATGTTTCTCTAAGTTTAAACTTTAACACTTTGCCCAGCACATTACGTGGCAATTGTGGCATAAGAATAAAATCTTCTGGTATCATATGCGCTGGCAGTCTGTTTTTACAATATTGTCTGAGCTCTTTTTTATCCAGTTCGGCTTCTGTTTCGATAGCGCAAAGAATTGCTTCACCCAGTTTTAAATCTTTTACACCAAATACAGCAACATCTCTTAGTGCCTCAAATTGATACAAAACATCTTCAATTTGCTTGGGTGATATATTTTCACCGGCACGAATTATGATATCTTTTTTTCTATCAGTAATATAAACATACCCTTCATTGTCTATATAGCCTGTATCGCCTGTTCTGAAATATCCGTCAGGGGTAAAGCATTTCATATTAGCCTCTATATCATTCCAGTAACCTTTAAAGACAGAGTTACCGCTGATAGAAATTTCGCCGTCCTCTTCAAGCCTAACCTTTACGCCGGGTATGGGTTTTCCTACAGAGTTTTCTTTGTAGCATATTTCCGATTGAGAGATAGTTATAACAGGTGATGTTTCTGTCAGACCATATCCTTCGATGATTCTGGCTCCTGTGGTTTCAATGATTTTCCTGTACAGACTGGTAGAAATAGATGCGCCGCCTGTGACACAATAATTTACAAAATCAAGCGTAATATTTTTCTTTTCTGCTGCTGTAATAATAATATCAAACATTGTTGGTACCAGTGGTAGTACTCCGGTTTTATAGGTTACCATGTTTTTTAGTATTGTCTGTGGTGCAAACTGCTGTATCAGTATGGTTGTAATGCAATTAAACAGACAAACAAGCAGAACTATCTGCCCGAAAGCGTGGAATAATGGTAATGCCAGTATGGCACTGTCTCCTTCTGGAAGTTTTGTTACATTAAAAAAGCCGTTTACATTGGATATCAGGTTTTTATGTGTTAATAAAACTCCTCTGGGCATGCCTGTTGTGCCTGATGTATAAAGCATGACGGCAACATTATCTTCTGAAGTTTCTGTTTCAACATATATTTGAGGCAGCATCATAAATTCTTCAAACGTTGAAAAATACCTGTCAGCAGACTTTTGACGGCTAATAACAATAATTTTTATATGCTTTTCTTCTGCCAGGCTGATTATATTGGAATATTTATGAAATATTTCCTCTGATACAAAGAGCATTTTAATACCAGAATCAAATATAGTGTATTCTATGATTGTTTCTTGTTGCATGCAATTGACAGGTACCGTTATAGCACCTATTTTACTGGCAGCAAAGAGCAGCATAACATATTCATACTGGTTCATACAGAGCATACCGACATGGTCATCTTTGTTAATATTTAAAGATTTAAGACCAGAAGCAGCTCTATCAACAGAATTCATAAGTTCTGAATATGAAAAAGACTTATCATTATCAATAATGGCCCTGGCATAAGGTTTTTTTTCTGCCTGTTCTTTGAGTTTTAGATACAGACTCATGGTAAAGACTCCATCTGGTTGGCTATATATAGTAGTTATAATTATCTGTTACAATGGTCATTTGATTAAACATTGTAAATCAAAGAATGTCATAAGCCTAGCTTTTTATGGTGTGTTGGCACAATTATTTACTTAATTGAAATTGTTGTGTGACAGAATATAAATTTGTTTTAATGAGAGTGGTCTTATAAAATGGGCTTGTGATATATTAAGTGAGAATTGAATATAAGGAGAGGTGTCCGAGCGGTTTAAGGTGCAGTCCTGGAAAGACTGTGTGTCGAAAGGCACCGCGGGTTCGAATCCCGCCCTCTCCGTTTATACAGGTTTTATACTATTAAGCAATTCTAAAAATCTTCAGGGTATTTTTTTGTTGTGCAGCAAAGATAAATATCTGCTTTTTACCCTTTGTAATTTTATTTTTCAGGGAACCTATGATTAATTAAGGTGTTACAAATTAAAGCAAAAACAGCGACCTGAATCTGCAAACTTTTATATTATTCAGAGACCCCCTCAGGATGTTTATTATAGTAAAATATTACCGGTTTTTAATTAAATTTAGATAATGTTACTATAAAAAGTATTATGATAAACTAAATTATCAGTCTATCTCAGACAAATAAAACATCAATAAATAAAGGATCAGATATGCAGGAAAACAACAACTCTGTTATCAAAGAGAGAATAGAGCAGCTTAAAGCCAGCAATTACTTGCCAGAAGAACTTGAAGAACATTTTTCAAAATTAGAGCAAGAACACAAAAACAATATTGAATTGCAGCAACTGCTGGAAGAATCCCGGCAAATATGGAACAAAGAATTGCTCGAATCTTATCTCTGTGTGGAAAAATTACAGCACACTCTTAACCAGTACGAAAATGATCTTGTTCTTATGATGGATCAAATGGATGCACTGGTAAAATGCAGCCTTCTTATCAAGCAATATAGCCTCTATCTCAAGGAAGAAATAGATAAAGTTGCAGATAAGATAGATAAACAGGGCTTTGATGAAAGACTCGATCAGCTTGTTTCACTTTTAGATGAAATAAAACCTAAAAAACATCTCAATCTTGTTCGCAATGCTGATGTACTGGAATTCCCAAAAAAAGACTAACTCTGATTGCATTAATTTTTAATATTTCTTTTGCTCTAACAGCAAATAATATTGAGCTGGTTTCGATTTCTAAACCATATCTTCCTTTTTATACTAAACGACATAAAAAATTAAACAATTCTAAAAGTCTCCAGGGTGTTTTCTGAAATCTGATTACTTATGACTTTGATTATATACCGGCTCTTAATCCACTTTGGGTGATTTGCTGAAGTATAGCCTCTTTAGAACTTTTTTGTCATCTTGAGCGAAGTGAAAGATCTATCAAATGTTCATTCTGGGTTATCACGTCAGGCTAAAAGCCTTCTTCGTAATGACAATAGTTTGTTGAATGCCTGAATTAGCCCGACATAAAACTCTCACCGGAGCGAACTTAGTTCGCTCCGGTAGTTTTGCTTAATATTAGCCTCTTCTGTCTTCTTTAATACTGCTATAATAAACATTTCGGGTGAAAATTCTTTAAAAATCTCATGCTTAAGTTCAGTGCATAACTTAAAAATTTTTCGATTTTCAAGCCCAAATCCCGCCCACCCTAAAGGAAGGCATGGGGTCTTACTCCCAGGCTGCGCCTGCTCGTTCAACCCATATCTTGACTTTTAAAATTTTTGAAAATCGAAAACAAAAAATCTATTGTTATAGTTATGGATTAGTCTTTGCTTATTGAAGCACAATTTTTATATCGTCAGTCTTTGAATTTTATACAATCACCCTGAAAAATAATGTATGATATTGATCAGGATGCATCAATCTGCTATCGTATAAAGGTCAGAAAGAGTAGAGGAAAAACTATGGCAAAACATATTTTCGCACGGTCAAAGTTCTTGTTGCAAGTATCAAATAGAACTGGCAGAGATAAAAGAATTCAGGATGGCTATATACTTACAGAAAACGATAAAATTTTAGAAGTTGGCCCGTATACAGAAGAAATTGGCCTGCGTATTATAGATAAATACGGAACAAGCTTAAAAATTCTTGGTAAGGAACAGTCAAGTGAGCCTGTTCCAATGATTGAAGGTGTGATGCTTCCAGGTTTCGTCAAAGCCCACGGCCATGACCACGAATCACCTATCATAGGAGTCGCAAAAGACGTACCCCTTACACCATGGCTTGATAAAGCTGTCAACCTTTTCACAGGCTTTATGAATAACAACAGAGAAAAACTCACCTCTCACTTCAATAAATCACCTAACCTGATTGCCTATCTCAAGGCCCGTGTGGATGATATACATTACGGAATTACCACAACTATGGTACATCACTGCAACCACAATAAATACAGAGTGGATGAGATAGTTGAAGCCAATATACAAGCATCAACGAAGATGATAGTCGCTATAGGCAGTCAGGATCGCAATTATGCTAAAGACCTGCTCGATAAACCTTACACGATAGCTCTTGATAGGGTAGAAGAAAATTATCAAAAGTTTAAAAATACACCCCGCATACGTATTATACCCGGGCCAGACCAGCTTTTCTCCAATGGTCCTGAGATCCTGAAGGCACTCAAAAACTGGAGCAGAGAACATAATACCCTTATACATATTCATAGCTCAGAAGAACCTAATACTACCCGCTGGTTCCGGCAAGAATATGGTATGACACCAATTGAATACGCTAAATCTATTGATTTTCTTGATGAAAACACAGTTGTTGCGCACCAGGTCAACTGTACTGATCATGATGTTGAAATACTCAGAGATACAAATACCCGTGTAGTCCATAATCCACTGGCCAACACAATACTGGGGTCAGGCATGCCACCAGTTATTAAGATGCTAGAAATGGGAATTAAAATGGCTATCTCAACTGATGGATCAGGGTCAGCAGATAATCAAAATATTATTGCTGCCGCAAGACTGGCCTCTCAGTATCAGAAAGCCTTGAACCAGAATGCAAGTTTGTTACCTGCCCAGAAAGTCCTTGAAATGATAACAGTAGAACCGGCTGAAATTCTCAAGTTTAATTGTGGCAGCCTTGATGAAGGTAAAGATGCTGACTTTATTATATTGGACCTCACACGGCCTAATTTGATTCCAACAAGACTCGATAACCTGGTTGAAAACATAATCTGGGCAGCAGACGGAACAGAAGCACAGTATGTTGTAGCTAATGGCAACGTGATAAAAGAAGACCACCAGATCACAGGGCTTGATGCAAAAGCCATTCTTAGCGATGTTCAGGAGCTTTCAGAAATGTTTGCAGATTATGCAGAAAAAACTGAAGTTGTTCTTGAAACAGGCGCCCAGGGAAAGAATTAAATTAGTGTATACCTGTTAATTGCTATAAAAACTAACTCTTAAACCAGACAGATGATAAAATGCCTGTATCAGCTGATTTTGATGCTAAATTTTTTTTGCTTTATTGATTTTATGTTTTGTATAAAATTATAGTGACTGTTATTTACAAAATACGATCGGAGGTCAACATGGGTGAGTGCTTTGGTGGATTACTGATTTTACTACTTCTAGGGCTTTTTGCCGTTATCGTTCCACTTGCTGCAATGTCTATAAGGATTGTCAGACAGTCAACAGTTGGCATTGTTGAAAGACTAGGGCGGTATAAAGGTATCGAAAAACCCGGTCTGGTATGGTTGATACCTGTTATGGATAAGATGTATATCGTTGATATGAGAGAACAGGTATTCGCTCTCCGTCCACAGCCTGTTATTACTCAAGATAACGTAACTATGAATATTGATGCTGTTATCTATTACCAGATTACAGATCCATATAGAGCAACATATCAAGTGGCCCAACTTGTTAGCGCAGTAGAGCAGCTAGCTTTAACAACTCTACGTAATATTATTGGTGAGATGTCACTTGACGAAACGCTTGCATCCCGTGAGACTGTTAACGATAAACTTCAGGTTATTCTTGATGAAGCTACAACAAAGTGGGGCCTAAAAGTCAACAGGGTTGAGTTAAAAGATATTAACCCTCCTAAAGACATTGAAGAGGCCATGCAGAAACAGATGAGAGCCGAACGTACCAAGAGGGCGGCTATACTGACTGCTGAAGGTGAAAAAGAAGCTGCAATTAGAACAGCTGAAGGTCAGAAAAGATCAGCTATTCTGGAAGCTGAAGGTAAGAAAGAAGCTGCTGTTAGAGAAGCAGAAGGTGAAAAAGAAGCTATTCTTCTCAGAGCTAACGCAGAAGCTGATAGAATAAGATTTATAAAATCTGCTGAAGCTGAAATGATAGAAAAAATATACAATGCAATTCACAATGGAAGACCAACACCAGAACTTATTCATATTAAATACCTTGAAGCACTTGAAAAAGTGTCAAATGGTGAAGGTAATACACTGCTGCTACCGTTTGAAGCAAGTGCATTCATGGGTAGTATAGTCTCAGCAGCACAGGGATTTAAGATTCCTATGAGAAGACACAGTATGCCCCGCCCGGGTTCAAGGCCAGATATTAACCCGGAAGGCTAATAATGAGCAACAACAACAAATCTAATCTGGAAAAACTGATTAAAACTATTGAAATACTTCGTAGCCCTGAAGGCTGCCCCTGGGATAGAGAACAGGATCATAAATCCCTCAAAAAGTATTTGCTGAATGAATCTTATGAATTGCTGGATGCTATCGATACGATGGATGACCGGCTTCTATGTGAAGAATTGGGAGATGTTTTGTTGCAGGTTATTCTTCATGCACAGATAGCTAAAGAATCCAGTAAGTTTGATATTGAAGATGTTGCTAAAAAGATTAATGACAAGCTAATTCACAGGCACCCGCATGTATTTTCTGATACGCCTGTTAAAGACTCAGCTGAGGTTGTTGAAAACTGGGAACAGATCAAAAGTAAAGAAAAGCCCGAAAGACAATCAGCTCTCGATGGTATACCGAATAATTTTCCGGCACTTATGAGGGCTGATAATATAAGCAAAAAAGCTGTTCGAGTAGGGTTTGAATGGCCTGATATCGACATGCTATGGGATACCCTGTTTTCTGAGATTGATGAGTTTAAACAGGCAGCAGCTTCTGGCAATAAAGATAGAATACAGGATGAAATAGGTGATATGCTCTTTACAATTGTCAATATCGCTCGCTGGCACAAAGTCGATGCAGAAATGGCATTGCAAAATACCTGCAAAAAGTTTATTAAAAGATTTCATATGATGGAAACAACTTCTCCTGTTGATCTTTCTAAACTGTCTCAACCTGAACTTGAAGAGTTATGGCAAAAAGCAAAAAAAGAACTTCAAAAAAGGGAACAAAATGACTGACAAAAACACCCTGAAAGATAATAATGAAACTCAAAAACCCGAATGCGACAGGGTAAAGCCTGACGAGCCAAGAAAAAAAGGCCTCATCAATGGTATTAAATCCAGAATAAGGTGTGCTAAAAGACGTCTGTTCAAAGATAAAGATGTTGCTCTTGTTAAAATCGATGGAATCATAATGGATTCAACTAATTTTCCTGTTGCCAAAAAAGTCATAAAAGCACTGAAAGAAGTCGAAAATCGTGAAATAAAAACACTGGTAATAAGAATCAATAGCCCCGGCGGCACTGTTGGGGCATCACAGGAAATATATAATGCTATTGAAAGGTTGAAAGCTAAAGATACATTAATAGTTGCTTCTTGTGGTGAAGTTTGTGCCTCTGGTGGTGTGTATATTGCAAGTGCATGCTCAAAGATAGTTGCTAATCCCGGTACTATAACAGGTTCTATTGGTGTTATTATCAAAAGCTCTTCATTTAAAGCCCTTTATGAAAAAATTGGTATAGCTTCAGAAGTTATAAAATCAGGTCCTTATAAAGACATCCTCTCTTCTCACAGACTTTTAACCGATGAAGAAAAAGAACTCCTTCAGGGAATGATTGATAATACATATAACCAGTTTGTTGATGTAGTTGCCCGGGGCAGAAATATTGATCATAATATAGTTAAAACATTTGCAGATGGAAGAATATTTACAGGTGAACAGGCTCTAGAATACGGAATGATAGACAAAATGGGATCTCTTAAAGATGCTATTTATTATGCAGCAGAACTTGCTGGCATTGAAGAAGAGCCGAATGTTGTTGATGTCTCTCCTAAAAAGTCTATGTTTTCTCAAATGGTTTCATCCAGAATGCAAAACATTGAGTTGATGACGGAATACTCAGGTGTACCGCTCTGGCTTATGCCCTGAGATAGCCCGGAAGAACTTTTTAAAAGATTATACACCCTGATGTAAAGAACTTTACGCATGTTTTTAATCTGTAATATCTATACTAAACGACATAAAAAATCAAATAATTCTAAAAGGTTCCAGGGGGTTTTTTGTTGCGCAGCAACGAAAAACACCCTCCCTATATTTTCTGAAATCTGATTACTTATGACTTTGATTATAAAAAATTTGTTGAACTGAAGCTAAGTTATACAATTGCCTTCATCCTTAAACAAATCAGCTTATCAGCCTTTAAAAGTATTTAATAACTTTTGAAATGCTTTATTTTCTTGAACAATGGTTCTCTGTTAGTGTACAATTATTTTAGATGAAAGAAACAATCCTGAACTTTCTTTCACTGCAACAAGAAGAGGAGAAAATTCTCAATTATGTTTGAACGATTCACAGAAAAAGCAATCAAAGTAATCATGTTAGCACAGGAAGAAGCCAGAAGACTGGGCCACAACTTTGTAGGCACAGAACAGGTTCTTCTTGGGCTCATTGGTGAAGGAACTGGAATCGCTGCCAAAACTCTGAAAGGTATGGGGGTCACACTAAAAGATGCCCGTAACGAGGTCGAAAAGATTATCGGTAGAGGATCAGGTTTTGTTGCAGTTGAAATTCCTTTTACGCCAAGGGCAAAAAGGGTTCTGGAGTTGTCATGGGATGAAGCTAGACAGCTCGGACACAACTACATTGGTACAGAACATCTTCTTTTAGGGCTTATTAGAGAAGGTGAA
The DNA here is from genome assembly GCA_964517135.1 of uncultured Gammaproteobacteria bacterium. GTDB lineage: Bacteria > Cyanobacteriota > Vampirovibrionia > JBFMGH01 > JBFMGH01 > CAZFBA01. Next base: position 2,575 of record CAZFBA010000015.1, on the reverse strand, counting down.
GGTGTTGCAGCCAGAGTACTCGAAAATCTTGGCGTGGATCTTAACAAAGTTAGAAGCAATGTTATACGCATGCTCGGAGAAGCCAAAACTGGCTCAACAACAAGTACTGCTTCAACAGGTCGGAGTAAAACACCTACTCTGGATGAGTTTGGCACAAACCTGACTTTAGCAGCCCAGGAACAAAGGCTAGATCCTGTTGTTGGCAGAGAAAAAGAGGTCGAAAGAGTTATTCAGATTCTTGGTCGACGAACCAAAAATAATCCGGTTTTGCTTGGCGAACCGGGTGTAGGAAAAACAGCCGTTGTTGAAGGCCTTGCACAACGCATTGCCAATAGTGATGTTCCTGAAATTCTTATTGACAGAAGACTTGTTACGCTGGATATTGGGTTGTTGGTTGCAGGAACCAAGTATAGAGGCGAATTTGAAGAACGTCTTAAGAAAATCATGGATGAAATCAGACAGGCCGGAAATGTTATTCTCATTATTGACGAATTGCATACCCTTATCGGGGCAGGGGCTGCTGAAGGTGCTATTGATGCTGCAAATATACTGAAGCCTGTTCTCTCAAGAGGAGAATTGCAAGTCATAGGCACAACAACACTTGATGAATATCGTAAACACGTTGAACGTGACGCTGCACTGGAACGAAGATTTCAACCTGTTTACGTAGATCAACCTTCCGTAGACGAAACAATCGAAATTATGAGAGGGTTGAGAGAAAAATATGAACAGCACCATAAGCTAATTATATCTGATGAAGCTATAGAAGCTGCAGCAAAATTATCTGATAGATATATTACTGATAGATTTCTGCCTGACAAAGCCATTGACCTGATTGATGAGGCAAGCTCTAGAGTGCGTTTAAGAGCTTCTTCACTTCCACCAGAAGGTAAAGAAGTAGAAAAAGACCTTAAACAGGTCATCAGAGATAAGGAACAGGCTATTAGAAACCAGGAATTTGAGAAAGCAAGCTCGCTGAGAGATAAAGAAGCTGAACTCAAAGAAAAAATAAGAGAAATTCAGGTCAAATGGAAAGAAGAACAGGAAGCCCAGAAGATCTGTGTTACTAGCGAAGAAGTTGCTGAAGTTGTCAGCAGCTGGACAAATATACCTGTTACTAAACTGACCGAAGGCGAGACAGCCAGATTGCTCAAGCTTGAAGATGTCCTTCATAAAAGAGTTATAGGGCAGCATTCAGCAGTAGTGGCACTTTCAAAAGCTATCAGGCGGGCTCGTGTAGGGCTGAAGAATCCTAATAGACCTGTTGGCAGCTTTATATTCTCAGGCCCTACTGGTGTTGGCAAAACCGAGCTGGCAAAGGCTCTGGCTGAAGCCATCTTTGGATCTGAAGACAATATAATCAGAATCGATATGTCTGAGTTCATGGAACGGCATACAACGAGTAAGTTGATAGGCTCTCCTCCTGGTTATGTTGGATATAACGAGGGTGGGCAACTAACTGAAGCCGTTAGGCGCAAACCCTACAGTGTTGTTTTGTTTGATGAAATCGAAAAGGCACACGCTGATGTCTTTAACATACTGCTTCAAATTTTAGATGATGGCAGATTGTCTGATTCCAGAGGTAGAACCGTCAGCTTTAAAGAAGCTGTTATCATTATGACAAGTAATGTTGGGGCAAGATCACTGGAAAATACTTCAAAACTTGGCTTTGCTGTCATTGATGATGAAGAAAAAGATAGATATGAACGTGTTAAAGATACTGTTAATGAGGAGATTAAAAAAGCATTTAGGCCTGAATTCCTTAACAGGCTTGATGATATAATTGTCTTCTCTCATCTTAACAAATCTGAAATACGTCAGATTGGTGATATAATGCTTCAAGACCTTGTTAAGAGGGTCAAATCTCAAGAACTTGATATTATCTTTACTGATGAAGTTAAAGATTTTCTTGCCAAAGTTGGTTATAGCACAACTTATGGTGCTAGACCTCTTAGAAGAGAGATTCAACGCCGTCTTGAAGATCCTATTTCTGAAGAAATACTGCTGGGTAACTATCAACCAGGAGATGCAATTAAAGTCGTGATGGAAGAAGAAAAGAAAATCGGCTTTGAAAGAATACCTAAAGAAGAGCGTCCTGATACTGATGATGCTGAAAAGGTTCAATCAGAAGAAGAAATAGCCCAAAAAAATAAAGAAATCAGCGAAGGAAGTCCTGATGAGTCTTCCGGAGAAACTGTAGAAGGTTCTATCTAGCTAGGATAGAAAATATAATAAACCAAGCAGGAGGGCTTTTAAGGCTCTCCTGCTGCTTTCTGGCAAAAGCCCTGATGTGATTGTCTTACAGTTTATACAATGTCTTTTATAGGACCAATGCATAACTATAACAATAGACTTTTTGTTTTCGATTTTCAAAAATTTTAAAAGTAAAGATATGGGTTGAACGAGCAGGCGCAGCCTGGGAGTAAGACCCCATGCCTTCCTTTAGGGTGGGCGGGATTTGGGCTTGAAAATCGAAAAATTTTTAAGTTATGCACTGAACTTTTTTTGTTGTTATCAATCGGAACCTCTGATTAATTAAGAAATTGCTGATTCCAGCAAAAACAGGGAGGGGGTT
>CAZFBA010000014.1:0-92722 GCA_964517135.1 uncultured Gammaproteobacteria bacterium | reverse complement strand
GCTATTAGTAATTCTTAGAGATCTACTACACTTGTTGTGTCTGAAGTCGGGATTTTTAAGTTATGCACTGATCTTGTTATTGAGATCTCTGAATAACTTGTATGTTCTCAGATTCAAGAAATTGGTGTCGGGAGTTAAATAAATTGCTTTGCGAATATTTGGTCTTTCAAAATATATTCTTTGTCTGAAAGCTGAACATAATGTACAATGTAGTTAGTAGAGAAGAAAGTTCAGGAAAAAAATGGCATTTGATTTAAACTATTATACTCCTGAAGATGAGGGTCGACAGTCACTGGATCCTCTGCCACAGGGTGTATGCAATCAGTGTGGGCGGTGTTGCCGCTCAGCTACTACATATTATCCTTATAAAAAACTTCTTGAGATGGTTGAACAGGGCGAAAAAGAGGCTATAGATTTCCTTGAAATTTTTGAGCCGTATTCAAGTATTGAAGAAGCCCGTAAAGTGGTTCCTGAACAGGTAAACCATGTATTTGAAGTTATTAAAAGACGTGGAGACATTAATCCGGAAGATGTAACATTCTATAAGTGTCGTTATATTAACGATCAGAATCTATGCACGGTCTACGAAAGACGCCCTAGATGCTGTAGAGAAGCACCACGTCATGGATGGTCTGCTATGCCTCCGGGATGCGGCTTTGAAGGGTGGCAATTTGACCAGAGAGAGAAACAAAAAAAGCTTATCAGAACTCTAAAAGAGTCTCTGCATATAATGGAAATGCTTTCTCCGGATGGTAAAACTATGCCAACCAGAGATGTTCCGCTGGATGACCTGCGTCAGGTGGTCAAAGACAAAATTAAACCCTGGAGACGCTTCGGGGCTGATCTGTGGTAATCTTAAAAGGCAGGTATTCTTATGGATTTTGCTAAAAAAGTTGAAGAATTACTTAAAATGCCGCAGGAACTTTGCAATATGTGCGGTCTGTGCTGTAAAATTGCTACCTTTAAAGGGGGAATGTCATACGAAGAAATTAAAGAAATAGCCAGCGACTATTCTAACCCCTCTCAGGCTGACGGTGCAAGGGATTTTCTAACGATCTTCGAACCCATTACACAGGAACAAGCCAGAAATACTGCACCTGACTTCTTTAATATTGCTCGTTCACGTTTTCCTGAAGATAGAAGAGATAAAGTTGGGTTCTTTAAGTGTCGCTTTATTAAAGATGGTAGCCTCTGCCAGATTCACGAAGACCGACCGCTGCTGTGTAGAATGTATCCTATACCCCACGAAAGAACCGTCTATCATAAAAATTGCGGCTTTAAAGAACGGGGTGAGCAAAACTGGCAAGAAATTAAAACTATTATTGAATCTCTCCAGCAACAAAGCCAGGAACTTGAAGAAAAACGACAGGCTATAAATATAGATACAGAAAACGCTATCAAGGAATCAGATAAGCTTATAGCTGAGTCTGAAAAGTTAATTTCTGAAAAACAACAAAATAATAATCCACCTTATTAACATTTTCGTTGTTCAGGTCACCCCATAGCAACCACTTGAATAGAATATGTATTTGTAGAATATGTTTCTTTGGAATCTTTGATTGAGATCTCTGAATAATTTAAAAGTTCACAGATTCAAGAAATTAGTGTCGGGGGTTAAAAAAACCGCACAGCGGTTTTTTTAACCCCCTCCCTGTTTTTGCTGGTATCAGCAATTTCTTAATTAATCAGAGGTTCCAATTGTAGTTAACCGCACAACTTAACATAATTTGATTAGATTGTCACGCTCACTAAGTTTGCTCACAATGACAGTTTCAGGGTGTTTCTGAGGCCGAAGCATAGAACAACCAAGAAAGCACCCGTGTGGGTGCTTTCTGATACTTTACTTTGCACGCTTGAGTTATGCGAAAGTCTTGAAGGACATATCGATGTTTTTGTCGATAACCTTTTGAACAGCCTGAATTTCAGTTTGAACTGCCTGTTGCTGGGTGTCAACACGTCTAAGCATTAATTCAAGACGTTTGTCGACCTGTTGCAATGATTCTACCTGCTTTTGCAGACTTTGTGCCTGTGCAGATTCAGGATCATCCATGGCAGCCTGATTGTTCAGAAGTTTGCCGATAGCATTAGCAAGAGCCATTCTGTACTGGTTGATAGCTTGCCCCTGCATCTCGAGGTCAGATTTTCTAGCTGTTAACATTAAGAAGCGTGCTTGTGATGCTGCTAGTCCCATATGTTCCCTCCTTTATTATTGAACTTGGAATACCAAGGAAAATACTTTAAAGCTTCTTGTTTGTATAAAAACAATCATTTTAAAAAAGTTGATAGTTGAAAAAAAAATTGTTGAAAAATGTTTACATAACGTAATAAATTGATTTTGTTGAAGACCATACCCTCTATTTTAGATTATATCGACAAAAAATAAAATAGATTTAATAATAAATCAGAATTTATTATTTTTATGGCCAGGTTAAAAGCCTGAAAGCTTTATTGAAAAGGTTTTTTACAGAAACGTAAGTAAAATAGCTTTATACCGGTTGATTTTAGTTATAAGAAGATTAAGCAAATGTCTTGAAGGACATATCAATGTTTTTGTCGATAACTTTCTGAACAGCTGATATTTCAGTTTGAAGAGCCTGCTGTTGTGTATCAACTCTTCTCAACTGAAGTTCAAGAGCTTTGTCAATTTGCTGAAGGGCTTCTACTCTTGTTTGAAGAGTTGCTGCATCCTGTGAATCAGGATCAAGGTTAGTTTGAGCATTAAAAAGCATACCTACAGCGTTGGCTATTTTTAGTCTTTCCTGATTAATTCTTTGTCCCTGCATTTCAACATCAGACTTTCTTGCTGTTAAAACCAGAAACCTTGCTTGTGAAGCTGCTAAACCCATTTGTGACTCCTTTCTTATTTGATTTTTCCGGTTATCTCTTGTTATGCGTGTGGTATATATGGAATATATATTACATATATATAAAAACATTTTTTCTTGTAAAATTGCTTAAAAAGTTTCATTCATTAAGAAATGTATCATTCATACTTTTTGATTATGACAGGCATCACAGCTAATAAATTTCTTCTGAAGAAAATAATGTAGCTTTTTACTAATTTTTACATTTCTTAATCTTTTAACCAGAAAGCTCTTTCATTGTTCCCTGAGCATTCACAGCAAATTATTAAAAATTATTACATCACCGATCAGAACAACCAGGCATGAATCATAAATCCATGGCATAAAGGCTAAAAACGAAGACTTTCAGACTACATCTCTTTTTAAAAGCTTTTATATCCTGCCTTTAGAAGAAAAAAGCCTGTAGTTTTCCCTTAAAAACAAACTTATTTAAGTGTTAATGGCTTTTAATTGCTGCTTTTCTATGGTTTTAGAGAGAGACTAGTTTTTGAATCTCTTTGATCAAAAAGGCCTGTTTAGATTATAATTAAATTTCAAGTTAGAAAACATAGTAATAATAATTCTTAAAAAAGACAGGCTCAAAAGAGGTTTAAAGCCTTTATACTCTGCCAGGTCTACAGGTAAGGCGCATAACACATTATAAAGGGAGAAAATTATGAACAAAGACTTAGAAAAAAAACTCATTGAAACCAAGATTAAAATGCTGGAAACCATTGATGACGTAATTCAAAACTATGGCAAAGGTCTGACGACTAAAAATGCACTTCAATTAAGTCAGGCGATTGCCATTATTGAAGGTGAAGCCATCGCAGGGATGGACGATTAAGACAGCTATCAAAACAACCAGAATTATCAAAGCCAGAAGCCCTGCAGAGCAGCTATCTGGCTTTTAGTATACCCGGAAAAAAATTATTTAATTAGTAAGATCTCTGAATAATTAAAAGTTTACAGATTCAAGAAATTAGTGTCGGGGGTTAAAAAAACCGCATAGCGGTTTTTTTAACCCCCTCCCTGCTTTTGCTGGATCAGTAATATCTTAATTAATCAGAGGTTCCAAGTGACTTTTGAACAGAATCAGTGCATAATATCTTTAATAGTAATAATTACTGTTAAGATAGGTAAAAACCTTTGATTTCAAAAGACCAGCTTGAAAAGCTCTACAATAAATACAGCCATAAAAAATACGTTTACCCTGACCCGGTAGGGTTTCTCTATAATTATGAACACCCGGAAGACAGAGAAATAGCAGGACTTATAGCTTCATCTCTGGCTTATGGAAGAGTAGCACAAATACACAAAAGCGTTTCAGCTATTCTGGATAAAATGAACACCTCTCCATCTTCTTACATACAAAAAAAAACTAAAACCAGGTTGTTTGAAGATTTTAAAGGGTTTAAACACCGCTTTACAACCGATTATGAACTTTCACTTCTTTTATGCAGCATTAAAGACATTTATCAATCTTGTGGAAGTTTACAACAGTTCTTTCTGAAAGGACTTAAAGATGACGATGAAACCATAATACCTGCTGTGTGCCAATTCTCTCAGGGATTAATAGAAAACAGCAAGAACTTTAAAAATAGCCTGATGCCATGCCCATCAAAAGGCAGTGCCTGCAAGAGATTGAACCTTTATCTGCGATGGATGGTCAGAAATGATAATATTGACCCGGGCGGCTGGGATCAGGTACCGGCATCAAAACTCATTATGCCCGTAGATACTCATATCTACCGCTTTGCCATAGCTACCAGAATGACCGGACGAAAAAATGCTGATATGAAAACAGCCCTTGAAATAACTGCCGGATTCAAAAAATATTCCCCGGAAGACCCGGTAAAATATGATTTCGCCATTACCCGGGGATCAATCTTAAATGAGAAAGTCATTATAGAGATATTAAAGAATATTAAGCAAAACTAAATTTCTCTGCAAGCTGCGATTTTATTGTAAAATAACATCAATGTAACTTTCTATATAACAAAGAATCTGCCAGCTTTTACTGTAATGAGTTATGATAATAAGTTAATTACACCAGAAAACCGTATTATCGTTGCGATAATATCAAGTCTGTTGTTGATTATTTTTGTCATGCTGGGCACTCGCATTATTTTTAATGACCTCATCGAAAGAGTTGAGCTGAAATCCTATGACTGGCGAAGTCAAATAGCAGCCAAAAAAGCCAAAAACCAGAGTGATATAGTTATTCTTGTTGTTGATGATATCAGTTTGCAAAATGCTGTCTCTCATCCAGAACTTGGACTCTCTCGCTGGCCCTGGCCCAGAAGCGTTCATGGTGATATAGTCAAATATCTCAACAATGCAGGGGCAAAAGCAATTATCTTTGATATCATTTTTGAAGGCGCAGAAGGACTTTCAGAATCAAATAACGCCTCTGATCAATACTTTGAAAACGCATTACAGAACGTCGAAAACGTTTTTTTTGCCATTTCTTTTACATACTCAAATAAAGCCCTCGAAAACTATACCAATAAAAAACAAATCAAACAGAATATACTTAAAATAAGCTCTGATAGCCTGAAAAAGAACATTCAAAAATTTGCAGTGAAAAATAAAGAAATTCGCTTCAGTGAAAAAATTCTGAATAATATTGAATTCTATAATGTTTCAAACATTCTACCCGGATTACTCAAGCAGGCAGACGGACTCGGATCAGTTACGCTACCGCAAAGTGCTGATGGAATTATAAGAAAAACCAGGCCACTGGCATATTTTCAGGAAAACTACTACCCCAGCCTGCCCCTGTCAGTTTATCTAAAACTTAATCCTGATGTTAAATACAGGGTTGAAGGCAATAAAATGTACCTCAACCAGAGAATAATACCTCTTGACAACCAGGGTGCACGCTTTATTAACTGGTATGGGCCTGCTAATACTTTTAGTCACTTCAGAGCGCTAGATGTTATACTGGCACAAAGAGCTATTAATGCAGGCCAGAAAAACCCTCTCGATGCATCAAAATTTAAAGATAAAATTGTAATAGTCGGTCTGACAGCAGCAGCAACTGATATCCTCCCCACACCTATGAGCGGAGCCTATCCTGGCCCTGAAGTTGTTGCTAGTTCAATGTATAACTATTTTGAGTCTTCTAAATTCATTAGCAAATTAGAAACTATACCTGTATTGCTTATTACTTTTGTATTTGTACTGATTATTGGAAGCATTATACTGACAGTACGTTCAGGTTTTAAAGGTATCATGTTTTCTCTAACTGCTATTATTCTCTATGTATATCTTTGTATATACCTGTTTATTAATGAATACATCTGGCTTGATATCATTTATCCCTCTATGTCAATGCTTTTTGCCATTATGATTACATTTATGAGTAAGTATGTTACGACAAGGAAGGCCTTTGAAGATACCTATCAACTTGCAACAACAGATGGTTTGACCGGTCTTTTTAATCACAGGTATTTTCAGGAAACTATTACAGTAGCTCTTAAACGTGCCGGACGCTATCAACACGAGGTTTCGCTGATTCTTCTTGATATAGATTTCTTCAAAAAGATCAATGACGAATATGGCCATCGAGCTGGCGACAAAGTATTAAAGGATATAGCCGAAAGAATTCAAAACGTCGTCAGGGCTACTGATGTTGTAGCACGTTATGGTGGCGAAGAAATAGCTATAATACTGGATAACACAAGTTATGAAAATGCTTTTATAGCTGCCCACAAAGTTCTAAAGATTATTAATGGCGAAGAATTTGAAATCAGGCCCGGGTTCACAATACCTATTACTGCTTCTCTTGGCGTTGCATCTTTTCCAAAACATGGCAATTCACCACCTGAAATCATTGAATCTGCTGACAAAGGTCTCTATTTTGCAAAAGAAAATGGTCGAAATAGAATAGGAACTATCGAAGAAATAGAGCCAGAAGAAGAAGTGCTTGATCTGGCCCCGGATAAAAAGCCTGTTGAGCTGCTTTTACAACTGGATAAGGAAGAATTCGATCAACTAAAAAGCAAAACAAATCTTCAAAACGAAGAAGAAGTCATTCAGTGGATCAAAAAACAAATTGATAAAGCTAATATACCTTCTGACTAAATATCTTTCATTGACAGGCTGATTCTTTTTCTTTCTATATCTACGTTAGTGACCTTTACCCTGACAACCTGCCCCGGGCTTACAAAATCATTAGGGTCTTTAACAAAAGTATTTGCCAGCTCTGAGATGTGAACAAGTCCATCCTGATGAACACCTATATCAACAAAGGCACCAAAATTAGTAACGTTTGAAACTGTCCCCTCAAGAACCATATCTTCTTTTAAATCAGAAATTTCTGTTATACTATCGTTAAAGCTGGCAGTTTTAAACTCATCTCTCGGGTCACGGCCGGGTTTCTTGAGTTCTGAAATGATATCCTGTATTGTTGGCAGGCCAGCTTTATCATCAATATAGTCTTGAGGCTTAATTTTATTAATCAGGGCTGTATTATCAACAATCTCATTCAATTTTACTCCAAGATTTTCAGCCATTTTTTCTACAATGTAATAGCTTTCAGGGTGAACACTTGTATTATCAAGGGGATTTTCAGATTCACGCACTCTTAAAAACCCTGCACATTGCTCATAAGCTTTGGGGCCAAGCTTTGTAACCTTTAGCAACTCTTTACGATTTTTAAAAAAAGCGTTTTCATTTCTGTATTTGATAATGTTAGCAGCTATCGTTGGGCCAATACCTGATACATAGTTTAAAAGTTCCAGAGATGCAGTATTAAGTTCTACTCCTACATAGTTAACACAGGATTCTACAACTCCTTCAAGGGCCTTTTTGAGGCTTGACTGGTTAACATCATGCTGATATTGTCCTACACCTATTGATTTAGGGTCAATTTTAACAAGTTCTGCCAGCGGATCCTGAAGCCTGCGTGCAATACTTATAGCACCTCTTACTGTCAGATCAAGATCAGGAAACTCTTTCTGGGCAACTCCTGAAGCAGAATAAATACTTGCACCTGATTCATTAACTACAACACGCATTATGCTTAGCTTATTTTGTTTTATAAGAGAAGATATAAAAAGATCAGTCTCTCTTGAAGCTGTTCCGTTACCGATAGCAACGAGTTCAACTTTGTGTTTTTCAATCATACCAAGTATATCTTTTGAAGCCCTGTCTGTTTGATTTTGAGGCGGGTTTGGATAGATAGTTTGATATTCCAGAAATTTGCCTGTACGGTCAACAACAACAACTTTACAACCTGTGCGAAACCCGGGGTCTATGCCCATAGTTGTTTTTGAACCGGCTGGTGCTGATAAAAGCAGGCTTCTTAGATTTTTCGAAAATACTGAAATAGCTTCTTCGTCTGCTTCTGCTTTCTTATAATTCATCAATTCGGTTTCTATAGAAGGAAACAACAATCTCTTGTAACTGTCTTCTATTGCCTGAACTATGTCTGAATAAAAAATTGACCGTTTATCTTTTATTATTTTTGATTTTAGAAAATCAAGCACAAGCTCCGATTCTACTACAATTGTAGAAGTTAGTACTTTTTCTGTTATACCCCGTTTGATGGCCAGCATACGGTGAGAAGGTACTTTTTTCAGGGTTTCTTCAAACTCATAATACATTTCAAATTTTGTTTTCTGGTCTTTAAAGTCTTTTTTGACTCTGGTTATCAATATGCCATTCAGGTATATGTTATTTCTCAGCCATCCCCGTATGTCAGCCCTGTCTGCAATAGTTTCAGCAATTATATCAAGGGCTCCTGTGAGGGCTTCAGCATTTGTTTTAACATCTTTTTCAGGATTAACAAAGGCTTCTAAGATTTCTTCTTTTGTGCCTGAAGTTATTGTTTGAGAGATAATCTTTTCAGCAAGAGGTTCAAGCCCTTTCTCACGTGCTATTGTTGCACGTGTTCTCTTTTTAGGCTTATAGGGCAGGTAAAGATCTTCCAGGATAGTTTTTTCTTTGCAGTTGATAATCTGTTTTTTCAGGCTTTCAGTAAGTTTACCTTGCTCTTGAATGGTATCGATAACTGTCTTCTTACGATTTTCGAGATCTGTATAATATTCTAATTTGCTTTGTATGGTTCTAATATGATCTTCATTCAGGTTATTTGTTTTCTCTTTTCGATATCGGGCAATAAAAGGTATTGTAGCTCCTTCTTTAAGAAGGTTTATCGTATTTTCGATGTATCTCTGTGAAGTAAAATCAACGTCTTCAACCAGGTATTCTATTATTTTATTGTTCATATATATATATTCCTAAAAGATACTACTATTTGAGGGGATTAAAGGTTGCATCTACCTCTTTCCCTCCTGATACTTTGTTGCCAGATTTACCGATACTAAAATCTCCATTGCTGGTGATATATACATTAAAACTACCGGCTTTTTTCGGCAGAGTAACAGCAAAACTTGTTCCATCTTCAAGCGTATCATTGTTGCTGAACTCTATTTTACTACCGTTCAGCAGTGTAAAAAATTCTTTTTCGAAAAAAAGTTTTTCATAATTAATGTTTTGAATGATATGATTCACGGTTGAACATTCTTTATTTTCAGCTCTGGCCTCAGTTTTACAGAGTTTGTGTGCGCTATAAATTATCATAGCTGTTTCTTCGCCTATTTTTTGAGTTTTATTCGCTTGTTGGAAAGAGAAGAGTTTGGGTAATAGAAACACAAGGCAAGCTATAACAAAAACAAGAATAATTAAAAGTTCAAATCGTGAAATACCACTAGCTTTTGAGTGCATAAATTTACTCCAGATTATTAGGTTTACTTTTAATTATAGCAAATACGTAAAATTGTTAATCATATATTTAAAAGAGGTGCAAAGCTATGCTTTACACCCCTACTGATTTTTACTTATTCAATTATCTATCCTGATCAGCAAGCAGCGGATTAGTACCTGCACTTATCTCATCGCCGTCATTAACACCATCACCGTCAGTATCAGCAACTCTGGGGTTGGTAACAAAACCAGTAGAGCCTGAAAACTCCTGTCCGTCTGTAAGGCCATCACCATCGGTGTCAGAGTTATTAGGATTAGTGCCTATAAGCAGTTCTACAGGATCAACAATACCATCGCCATCAGAATCAGGAGCGTCAAAATCTATTATACGGCTATGATGAAGAACAGCAACCGTATCAATATCTGCTCCCGGTGATGAAGAGGCATGTTCACCCGGCAAAAGTACTGCTTCCGTCAGGTTAGAAGATAAAATGCCATCTTCTACGTTATCATCCATAATCATAATGTATTCAGCGTTATTAACAGTACCAGTATAGTTTACTCCGGGGCCAGAACAGGTAGCACCCAGGTCAAAAAGACCACTGCCATAGAACTTATACTGACCATTATCATCTGCATAAGCACCAGCAACAGAGCCCGGAACAGAGAGAGCACCTTCTGTAGGTATGCCTGTACAGCTTATGTTAGTCCATGATATTGAACCTCCGTTTTCAATACCTACATAGATATAATAACCTTCAAGATCTCCCAGTTCTCTGACATATATATCACCGCCCGGGCCATCAACAATAGGAGCTGGCATCCTCAAAGTAACTGATCCCCCGGGGCCCAGTGCTACAGGTACATTATCTGGTGGCCCCAGTATAAAACTTGCATCATCAGGTGAACCGCCTGAACACTTATAAGCATTATTATTTATACCGCCTACAGGGTCTTTAATATCTGAAGCAATGAGAGATCCTGTCGGGGCAGGCAGATTTCTAGACGGATAAGCCGGTAAATTAGTTGCAGCTGCCTGAGCATTTATCTGAAGGTTGCGAATACCTATTACTGCCATAAAAAAGGTAGGTACCTGTGCTCGTGTCTGCACTCTTACAGCTCTTGATGTAGGTATTGTTTGTATAAAACTGGGGTCATTTACTCCTGTTGCCTGAGAAACAGGGTTAACAAGAACGACACTGCCAATGCCCGGTATGGCTGAAACAGCTTCATAGAAAGAATCAACTGCTGCCTGTTTTGCAGCATTCTGATCAATATTACCCATTTCATCTGGTGCCATGTGCAAAGCACCTACCAGGGCAGAGGTTGTGGTTGCTTTTTGCAGTTCATTCTGAATATTGTTAGATATACCAAGGTCTATGGCAAGAGCAGCAAAACCTAATAGAGCCGCTAGGCCGAGTGCAAACACAACAAGTGATAACCCCTGTTCTTTTTTATTATAATGCATAATATTACTCCTATAACAGAACTATGGTGCGGTAGAGGTAGCTTTTCTGGATGGATCCAGAGTTGTTAGTGAGGTTTCATCCGGTACAGATAAGCTATAACCTAAAGTAGGATCACTTAAAGTACTTGGGAAAGCCGCTCCACCAACACTACCTTCAACAAACATCAGGCCACGTGTCGTATTTCCACCATCACTGAGAGGTATTGTATCAGCAAGGTTATTTATACTATCATCATTTAAGTCATCATCGCTTAAACTAATACTACCATCACCAGGGCCCGGTGTATATGTTCCGTCACCGTCCATATCACGTGAAAGAACTTCAACCAGATAAATACGCTTGTTCTGATCGGGTTCTTTATATTTTTCAGTTGAATAATAGGCAGAAGATCCTGCTGTTGTTGGTACACGCATACGTTCCCCTGTATTGGTAGTATATTCACTAACAACCCTGAGGAAAAACGGTGCATCATTTCTGCAATTTGCATTGAAACAGGCAGTATCTCCATTTGGACAGGCTGCACAACTATTCGAATCATATTGACCATCTGTTGCAGTACTGGGAGTAACAATAGAGCTGTTTACAATTACTGCACCACCAGTAGCAATATTTTCAGTCGGTATATTTCCTGTTTTGCCATCAACAGAATTGCCATAAACATCATATTCTGTTTTAGTAGTATCAGCAAGAAATGTTGCCACATCACCTGATTCAAACCCATCAAGTATTCTATTTTTGTTATCATCAGCATCCTGGGGGTTACCATCCCATTTGTTCGGTATGCCGTCACCATCTGAATCGATTGTCATGGCCAGATAGTCATCAAGGTGAGTTGCTATATCATTTCCTTCTGCTGGTGGATTAAATTTTGTACCATGAACCCCTTTGGGTGTATAAAATTTTAAACTGGAATAAGTTTTATCAAGGTATGTTGCGTCTCTGAATGTTTTATCAGCGACAAGGTCTCCTGAAGGCAGGGTTACAGAATCAATAGGCGAAGGTGATGGCACTGGAGGCAATATTTCAAAACCTGCACCCACTGCATTAATGCTTTCTGTTAAAAGATTATTGGCACCGGTAAGATCACCATCACAATCTCCACCACCTGCACTTGCAGGAACACACCAGCTTAATGAAGAACCCATATCTCCATCATGGATATTTAATGAACCGGGAAGCTGGATACTTCTTATGTTTAACCCTGAAGAACCATCTGTATAAATACCTGTAGTATATCCATTGGCAAGAAGAAGACCGGCATAAGATTCTCCTGTTGAGCCCCAGCCTACTTGAGATGGATCAGTATTGCCAAAATTATGATAAGGTGTTTTTACCCAGATGGTGCCATCATCAACGTTAATACCTGCATTGCCGGGCAGAATATCATGTCCCCACCAGTTAACAATTTTATCAACTGGCCCTGGCAGATCCACTATAAAGGCCATCTGTTTTCTCATTTCATTACCTAAAATAGGGTCAGGCTTTAAAATAGTTGTTGGTGAAGTAGTATTAACAGCACTTGGCAGAATTGTATCACCTGCTCCAAAATTATTACTTCTTATTACAGCACTGTTAATAACCTGCGTACTTCCCATTGTTACTGTATCAGGGAGAAGTTGTATACCGAAAAAGTTTGGCAGAGTAAAAGTCGGGTTATAAGAATATGTTACCTGAACCGTTGTGTAATCACTGGCATCAGGATCAGAAAGCGTAACATTTACACTGCTTGCATTGGGAACACCATGATTGGTTAAATAGTTTTGAATATAGTTTGTTAATGTTCCCTGAGCTGTTCCTACATCTGTACCTGCAATATTTTGCATTTGCTGTACAGATGCTTTAACAGCATCAGAGACAGTTCCCCTGAGGGTCCACATAAAACCCATCTCGGCAATGGCAATTAAAATAACTACCATTACTGGTAAAATAAGTGCAAATTCAACAAGTTCTTGCCCTTTGTTGTCTCTAAAATTTTTCATCGCATCACCAGCCTCTTTTTAACCTACTCTTGATAAATTTTCTCTATACAAACATAATACACAAGCGCTTGCTTGTTATTTATTTCTTCGGAATTTTAGGCAAGAACTTAAGAAAGATCGCTCAAAAACAATTTAAATTTAACAATTCTATATATTTGTTTATTTTACTTTGAATATCATAAATTTTTAATTTATTGTAAACTATAATAAAACTAGGCCGTGCTACACGGGGAACTAGCGATGCCCTGAACCTGCGATCGCTACAGCAGGGTGGACAGCCTATCCGTGAGGCTTATGTAGTTATGGTCGGCTTATTAAATTATTGTTGAAAGTCCGGTCTTGTAATGGCGCAGGCTGGTGAACCTTGTCAGAGCGGGAACGCAGCAGCAATAAGCCACAACCTGCGGGTGTTGCAAGGTAGCCCGACTGGAGATAGTTTAATAAGTATCACATGACTATAGGTGTCGAAGGATAGGGCACGGCTTTTATTTTGGTAAGATAATGTTAAAGCACTCTTTTGAGACAAAAGTATATTATTTTGACACCGATTCATATAATATCGTATGGCATGGGACCTATCTCAAGTGGTTTGAAGTAGGAAGAGTGGAGTGTTTTAACCTCCTTGGAGAAAAATTAACAGCTTTAACAGAGCAAGATGTACTGTTTCCTGTTGTTAATGTCAGTGTAAGATATAAAGCACCGGCCAGATTCGATGATTTACTTGAAGTTAAAACTTCAATCAACAAATATACAAGGTTTTCAATTCAATTTCACCATGAAATTATCAATAAAGAGACAGAAAAATTACTTGTCACGGCCACAACAGACGTAGCTGCTACTGACAGACAGGGCAGATTACTGAGAAAAATGCCCGATTTTTTGCTGAATAAGCTCAAAGCTACTGAAAAATAACATCCTTTGCCTTTAGTAAAGCATTAATAACACAGCTTAATCATTTTGTGTTTTGCTGGTAATAATTGTCAGGCCCTGTTATAATTAACCCCTGTAGAGAAACTGATGTATAACTATTATGTTAAAATTTCCTGGTTATACACTGAATTTTTGAATACTGAACCTATTTATTAATTTCTGGAGTAATTGATGGAAGCAATTGAAAAACTCAAACAAGCAAGAGAATTAATGGTTCAAGCTGAATCAATTCTTATTACTGAAAAAGGCTTTTGCCCCTATGAAGTGGGTTATTCGCTGCGAAGTCTTGAAGAAGCTATTAAACAATTAGAAGAAGGGTGTTTATAAAGATATTGAAATATCTTGCTTCAAGCCCTTTAAATATTTCAACAGATATATTATCATTGAATAAGCGTGCTTTATATTATTTGCAGCACACAATTAGATTAAAATAGGAGTTTTTGATCACGATGGTAGAAGATTTTCCCGGAAGCCTTCCAATAAATAAAAAGCCCAAGCCAGGAGAAAAAAGGTGGTATGACACTACTTTTGTAAAGAAATTTGTTGAATCTTTCGAAGAGGTACCACCGTATAAACGTGATACTATTGCAACAAAGATTAACGATACAATTGAATCTGTTTTCAAAAACGAGATTAACCGCAAGGTAAACACCAATAAAAGCATGATTCTTGGCATGTACAAAGAATTTGAAAAAAGACGCTGGTATGACAGAAACCCCAATATTACTAAAGCTATAAAAGGCATGTGTTCTCTAGTTGATCAGCGCAGAGATCTTCAAAAACTAGCCGTAGCTGGCATTATAGATGCCTTTGGTGAATACTATATCAAAGATGAACCCAAAGAAGTTGAAATCAGGCCACCTGAAATGGAAGCACCCAAACCCAAAGAACAACCTGTTCCTGAGCCAGAACCTGAAGAAGATACTAAAAAGAAAGGGCCTGACTCTAAAGTTATGGTATCAGGTGAAAAGCTATTCATTAAACGTGATAAACCTAAATTAAAGCCCAAAAAAAAGATTAATCCACAGGAATAAAAATAAGAAGTTTTCTAAAGCCCGGTAAATACCGGGTTTTTAAACGTTAGAATTGTTTAAGTCTTTAAGAGACTAATGCATAACTATAACAATCAATTTTCTGTTTTCGATTTTCAAAAATTTTAAAAGTGAAAATATGGGTTGAACGAGCAGTCAACCACTTGCTGAGAAAGATCACAAGAAATCACTCAATACCCCGGGGGATAGCCTGCTTTGCAGGCGAAAGAGGGCATAGCCCCCTTTATGGGGTCAGGTGCCAGTCATGGCACGGGTTTTGAAAATCGAAAACTTTTTAAGTTATCCACTGATCTTTTTAATGTCTTTATTTATTCATCTGTTAGACTTTTATCTATTTCTGATAGTTCTATAAGTTTGTCAACATTGGTTGTAATCCTGAGAAAATTAGTTTCTATTACTCTGTCAGGTATGTTTTGCAGATTGTATTTAATCTTGTTTGAGTTAATCCAATAGTCTCTAGAGGCTTTAGCAAGATTAACCGTTTGTTGAACCAGTTTATAAGTTTCATAATTTGACTGTGGGCGGTCATTATACTTTCTAGAAAAAATATCATTTAAAATAACTGCATTTGTTGCTTTTGCTGAATATACCTGTATGTCTACACCCTCTTTAATAGCTTTTTTTAGATCTGTTAACTCTGAAATCATTTTATTAAGGTCTTCCTGATACTTAATAAAAGCCAGCGTATCCGTTCTTTGTGGCAGGCTAAGCCTGGGAGAGCGCAAATCAAGCTGTGGTGAATCTATTGTCGTAATACCGGGTTCATTATCAGGTAAAATATTAATATTTTTCTGAGGTTGAGGTTTATTAATAGAAGGGGCTTTTTCAGTAAAGGCAGTCTTTTCAGGTAAAAGGTCAGGGGAGTCCTGAGAATAGTTGCTATTATCACTCATGGATGCTTTTATGGAAGGCCTGTCAATACGTCCATCAAGTAAAGGTAGACTGTCATATTCAGCCTGTGCAATGCATAGCTGAACACTAAAAGACATAATTATTACAGCGGCTATGATCTTTAATGTATAGTTCATTACACTATTTCCTCTATTGTTAATTATAATGAACTTTTGAATCTCAGGCAGTATTGTAAAAAGAATTTTTTTTTTGATAGTAAGTTATTGGCTAGATGTTCAAATATTATAATGTCATATATAATATAAAATAGCGTTATTAAATTCACGAAGGCAGTCTGTATATATTATGGGCTGCTTTCCCTTGTTCATTGAAGTTAGACCTTAACTGCTATTACAATAGAACTGTTTTCGTATACTGTAAATGCAGCCACAGTAAGTCTGACGATAAAGATTATATTGAGAAGCTATTTCACAGCTTTTTTTAAAACCGTCATTCTTTTTAAAATTGGCTTCAAAAAATTTAATTTCGTATTTGGCAGATAACTGATTGCCAATTTCATTTATTTTTGCTGCATTCTTATGAGGGCTAATGGATAAAGAGGTTGTAAAGATGTCAAAGTTATTTTCTTTAGCAAACTTAGCTGTATTTTCCAGGCGCATTTCAAAACATTTATAGCATCTTTTTCCTTTTTCTGGTTCGTTTTCAAACCCTCTGATATATTCATGCCAGCTTGAAGAGTCTGTTTCCTGAACAATCAGGTTGAGAGAGGTATTTTTGCTAAAATCTATCAGCTCATCCCTGCGGAGTCTATATTCTTTATCAGGGTGGATGTTGGGGTTAAAGAAATACGCTGTCACGTTAAAATCCTTTGTTAGCAGCACAGCAGTATAGGCAACGCAGGGCGCACAACATGTATGAAGCAGCAATCGTTTTTTTTCCATGGCAGGCCTTTTTTTAAAATATTAAAAATTGTAAACCAGATTAATTGTAAATTATACCCCTTTAAACTTAATGTCAATCAATAAAAGATATTTTTAAAGTAAGTAAGAAATATATATTTTGTGCGGAAGAGCTTAACATTTATTATTTTAAACTTAATAGAGGTATCAATTCAAATCATTTTTGGCCTTTTAACAGGTCAGGAGCATTTGATTAGAAAAAAGTGGTAAAGAAGAGGCAATATGTATTTGATTTGCAGCGAAAAACGAAAATCAAACAGGTCTCAGTTTGTTTTTTCGATACTTAAAAGCGCACAATTACGAAGAACACTGAAGTTCAAGCAAATTAAAAAAGATATCCCGGATCGCATAAGGATCAACGCACTCTAGGGCAATCACAAATATTTTGCATTGATTTAAAATCAGTGTCAACAGGTTAATTCAGGATTTCAGACAGGTCATTTCCACCTGCCAACAGGTGTTATCTCCATTTATAAGGGATAAAAAATCTCTTAAAAAAACAACCCCGATCACTTCGAAAAATAAAGTAACCGGGTTGTTATGATATTGAATAAAATCACAAAGTGATATTATTTTTTATCAGCAGGTTTAGAGAGGGAATAAAGGTATAACTTCACGCCATCAGATTCTTTGAGTGAGGCAGCCATCATATCTCCACCGGGACTGACATTAACAGAAAGCATTGGTGCCTTGAATTCCTGTGAAGTATATGTTTTCATTGTTTGCATTGTTTTTGGATTAATAAAATCAAGGGCTGAAGTAATGCTGCCATCATCTTTGAAGTTAAATGAGCTTGTCAGGATACCTCTGTATTGCGGAATATATTTTGCCATGGCAAGTCTAAAGTCGCTAAGACTTGTAGGGCCAGTAAAGGCAGACTTTTCAGTATTAATAAGGTATACACCAGCTGGTCCGTCAGGTTTAAAACTTCCTGCCGGAAGGTTCAGGTATCCTGCCAGAGTGTTATAACCGCCTATAAAATCTACCAGATGTACTTCATAGTTGGGCACATTGTCTTTGCTGTCAGCTGGAAGATTTGAAAGAGGCATATTACCCAGTTTCATTTCTGTAAGATTAACAGTTCCGATGCTATCTACAGGGCTACCTGATTTAGCGTATACCAGAAACTTTCCATCAGATGAGATATCCAGGGCATTGATTTTTTGTCCATCGAGGAAAGATTGATTTTTTTTGCCTTCAGAAAAGTTCCAGATATCAATGCCGTTTTGTTTGGCGACTGCCAGGTATTTTTGATCGGGTGTAAAAGCAAAATCAGTTATTTTAAAGCCTGTAACTCCTAAATCCAGTTCTGTCAAAACTGTTTTATTATTCCAGTCTATGACTTTAAGTGGTGCTTCGGCTCTCATCACGATTAATTTATCTGATTCCTGCCCTGAAAAAGCCATTCCATCAACAAATTTGTCATCATAAAGCAGTTCAGAGGGTAACAACGACAAAAGATTACCTGTTTTAGTGTCATAAATACGAATAACTTTTTCTCCATTGAAAAAAGCTGCCAGATATTTACCATCCGGGCTAAAGGTCGGGTTCATGATAGAGAAACTGTCTACCCCTTCAAGAACGTTCATCTGCTTAATGACCGGTGGTATTGGTGGTTCTTCTGCCAGAACAGCTATGTTAACTGTCAGAAGTGTAAAAAGCATCAGGCTAACTGCCATAAAAAACTTCTTCATTTGATCTCCTTTCTAAAGACCGATAAACAAATACATTCAAGTTATATTATTCTTCCAGTATTAGAGTGCTTACTTAAATCGCCTGTTTAGGGATCCAAACGCCTGTAATGATTGTTGATAGGTAGAAATATTATTTTCCTGGTCGGGTTCAAATTTTTTAAAGAAATTCGTAATTAATATTGTAATAAAAAAATACAGAAAATATACAGAAATTTTTTGCAGGTGGATTTTTAACACACCCCAGATTAAGTGTATAATATACAATTAATCTACTCTGGGTTATAATATCAACATCATTAATATCCAGAAAGGAAATCGGCAATGGTTGAAAATACCATACTCATTGTAGATGACGAAGAAGATATCCTCATGCTGGTCAGCTATAACCTCATTAAAGAAGGGTTTAATGTTAAAGCTGCGTCATCAGGTGAAGAGGCACTTGAAATCACCCGTCAGATCACTCCTGACCTTATTGTACTTGATCTTATGCTGCCTAACATTAACGGTCTTGAGGTATGCAAGCAACTAAAAAATGATCCGATAACAAGAGGTATCCCAATTATGATGCTAACCGCCAAAAGCGAAGAATCTGACGTCATAAAAGGTTTTGAAATTGGTGCCGATGACTATCTAACCAAACCCTTCAGCCCGAAAGTTTTTTGTGCCAGAGTTAAAGCACTCTTACGCCGAAGCGGGTATGATAATACCCGGAAAATTGATAAGATACAGATTCATAATCTTACAATTGATCCATCAAAACACGAAGTCAGCCTTGCAGGTAGACCCATAGAACTTACACATTCTGAATATAAAGTTCTCTATCTTCTTGCTAATAACCCTGGGAGAGTTTTTTCAAGATATCAAATTGTAGAAGCAGTTAAAGGCTCGGATCATTTTGTCACCGATCGCTCAGTAGATGTGATTATAGTAGGCATACGGAAAAATTTTGAGGAATACAGCCACTATATAGAAACAGTAAGAGGCGTAGGATACCGCTTCAAGGAGTAATAGTGAAAAAAACCCGTCTCTTTATAAAAATATTCAGACCATATACAGTATTAATACTTGTAGCTATTCTTATAGTTACTTTTTATGCAGGATCTACCATTAGAAAATTTTACTATGACCAAATATCATTAGATTTAGAAACAAGAGCTCGCCTTATTGCCTACCATATAGAAGATTCAAACCTCTCTATTGACTCAGATACATTAAATGTAATGGCAAAAGAACTTGGAAATATGTTTTCTATGAGAATAACTCTCATTATGCCTGATGGCACCGTTATAGGCGACTCCGGACAGGATCCCTCGCAAATGGATAATCATCTTAATCGCCCGGAAATACAGGCAGTGCTAAAATACCAGAAAGCAAAATCTGAAAGATATAGCCATACAGTACACAAAAATATGATGTATGTTGCTGTGCCAATTATAAAAGACAATAAAATATATGTCATTGTTAGAACATCACTACCAGTAGCTTTTATCAACGATATAATAACTAACATGATAATCAAAATAATTATTTTAGGATTTATAATATTGATAATAACAGCTTTTATAAGCTATTACTTTTCTCGTCAGATCTCAAAACCCCTCGAAGAGCTTGAAAAGGCCGCCAGACAAATTTCAGACGGAAATTTTTCAACCTCACTACCCGGCTCAAATATTGTTGAACTGGACAGGTTTTCAGACTCTTTGATAAGCATGGCCACAGAAATAAACAAAAGAATCAACACTATAGAAACTCAAAACTATGAGCAAGAGGCATTATTCTCTAGCATGAACGAAGGTATTATAGCAGTTGACAAAAATAAGACCATAATTAAAATGAATTATGCAGCTGCAAAAATGTTTAAGCTTAACCTTGCCTCTGTAAGAGGGCTTAACATAAAAGAAGTATTGAAAAATGACGATCTTAAAAACCTGATTTCTAAAGCTATTGAATTAAACCAGGAACAAAAAAGCTCTATAACTCTTCAAGAGCTTGAAGAAAAATATTTGCAGGTTAATATTTCTTTATTTAAAAACCCTGTTAACAAAAATATAGCTGCTATTGTAGTCTTTAACGACATTACTCATCTAAGAAAACTTGAAACAATCAGAAGAGACTTTGTAGCCAATGTTTCTCATGAACTTAAAACACCAGTAACAACCATTAAAGGCTTCGTAGAAACCCTGAAAGACGGCGCCATTAAAAACCCGGATGAAGCAGCCCAGTTCCTTGATATTATAGCCAAACACGTTGTTCGTCTCGAAACCATTATTGAAGACCTGCTTGCACTCTCACGCATTGAGCAAGAATATGATAATAACCAGATTTCTATGAGTTATGAACCTCTTAAAGACATTTTAGAAGCAGCAATTCACGATTGTGAAAGACAGGCAACTGCTAAATCAATAAAAATTAACTATCACATGTCAGAAAATATTTATGCTAATGTAAATCCATCTCTAATGGAACAGGCACTGGTTAATTTGATTGATAATGCAATTAAATACAGTAATGAAAAAAGCGAAATAAAAATAACCAGCTGTTATGATGATAGCAAGATAATCATTAGTGTAGCTGATCAAGGATGTGGAATACCTGAAAAGCACAAAGAACGACTTTTTGAAAGATTTTATAGGGTAGATAAAGCTCGCAGCAGAAAATTAGGTGGCACCGGCCTTGGTCTGGCCATTGTAAAACATATCTTACAGGCACATAGTGGTTTTGTCACAGTAGAGAGTGAAATCGGCAAAGGATCAAAATTTACCCTGTGGTTGCCACGTTAATTTATATTTAATATACAAATCCAACATTGATTAATATTGCCAAGTTTATTTTTAAACATCAGAGTATAGTTATTACTACTCCTAACAAAAACCTAACAATTTACTTATAATTCCCTAAAATTCTTTCAGTACGATAGGTTTAGAAACTTGATAAACCGGCGTTTTAGGTTGAAAACAGGCCAGCAAATGAAATGACTTCTTTAACAACAAACCTCTTAAGCAACATATACAGGCTCGGGCAGGATACAAAATCAGTAACGCTTTATAATACAGTGGCTTCAATGTCAATAAAACCACCTTTAATGTTGCTCGAAGACAGCATAGATAAAGAAACAAGATATCGTGCTGCAATATGGGAGTTTTCAGACAGGGCCATTGCTGTCATGCTTCAATTAAGCATATTTCCATTTTTACCAAAAATCGGAAAGCTTGCAGCAAAGAACATATTGAAACTTAATAACCCTGAAGCAATCCAGGGTGCAGTCAGGTTCACTGAATTTGCTCTGGGAACATTACTTTTAAACACCATGCTGGTACCTTTTTATAACAGCAAGTTTCTTACAAGAGGTATAAATTATATTAGTGAAAAGCTCACGGGTGAAAAATATATGCCCGGCAAAGAACTTGAAGAACAGGAACAAAAAGAAAAATTCCAGAATAAAATAAGAGAATGCTATGACAACAATGTAAATAACAGTTCTATCTCAGGAAAAGCATTAACAGCTACATCAATAGTCATTGATAGTCTTAAAAAAACTTTCTCAAACATTATGAAACCATATATCTGGCTTAGAGACAAAGCTATAGACGCTTTGGTGATGCCCTTTTCAGAAGAAAGAAAAACTCAAAATGAAATAGTTGATAACAAACCTGAAAATACTATTAAAAAAAGTCTCAAAATGCTTTCAAATGGTGCTTTTACACTCTTGGCACTCGGGTTAATATCACGAAAAATGGGACCTGCTGCTGGTAAAAAGCTAGAAAAGTTCTTTATTAAAGAATCAAAAGTTTCACTTGATCAAAATATACTGAGAATACTCGTTGCTGAAGCTATCATTAAGCCTGCATTGATTCTTGCTAATGGAGATCCATATATGGCTATGCGCAAATTCTTTGATAAAGTGATTGGTGTTGGTTTGCTATTTGCCTCCAGCCCGCTAATAAAAAAAATGACCGGTGTATTAAGTAAAAATTTAAAACTATCACCTAAAAATGCTGCCGGTTTAGGGTCACTGATCACAGCTGTTGTGCAGGTCGGTCTTGTATTAAATGTTGCTCTTACGCTCATAAACAATAAGATTACAGGAAACCTTTTTAAACTTATCAATAAAGAAAAAGAAGAAAATTATCAGGAAAATTACAGGCATATTTTATCATCTTTAAAGCTGAATGATACAAATAATAATCCATTTAAGGCTGGACAACCCAGGTCACTATGCTATGGCTCTAATAACAATCCTTTTAAAGAGTTCGAATCTGAAAGTTCCAGGTTTAAATTTATCCCACAGGGTTAAAATCGTTGATTTATTCCTGACACAAGAACTTCTCTTGATTATAAATTTTTAACATAAAACTAACAATTTATTCATAATTCCCTAATATTTTTACAGTATTCTTAAAGTATAGAAAATACAAACAAACTTTAACCTTACCAGATCATAATAAAGAAGGATAAATAATTAATATGATAACAGAACCAACTATTTTCAAGTTTATAATACTACTACTGCCACTGTATACAGGATTAAACAAACTATTTCAAACCAAAAATCTTAACCAGAGAAAAATTAAGAAAGCTATAAAAACCAAAATGCGATTCTGTCGTCAATAATGGGGGGATAATAGATCAGTGATACAATCACTGCAGGATGAGGAGGCTGGTAAACCCAGCTTTTTCTTTCTGTTTTATGTAACCATGCTTTTTCAAGTGTTGAATAGATATCAGTGCAATTCTATTTCAACCTTTTTACTTATACTTTAATTTATATATTAATATGATTAATGCAAGAATAAAAGTAACAAAATTGGCTGCAACTACCGGTAAATCGTGAATAAAAATACCATAAACAAGCCATGAAAAGACACCAGTGCAAAAAATTATAAACATCCAGAGCGAAATATCTTTTGTAGACTTTGTTTTAATAACCTTAATAACCTGAGGTACAAATGCAAAAGTCGTTAGAGTACCGGCCATAAGGCCAAGAAGCGTAACATAACTCATAAATAGTGCCTCATTCTATGGTATTTAACTGCTATTATGATAATACAAAAAGGTCTCAAATTCAATTAATATGCATAGAATACATTAGTATTTGTTTATGTGTAATATTTATTTAATGATTAATAAATACCTTTAAAGGCTAATAACTACCGGAGCGAACTTAGTTCGCTCCGGAGAGAGTTTTATTTCGGGATAATTCAGGCATTCAATAAACTATTGATATTGCGAGGAGGGCTTTTATCCCGACGTGGTAATCCAGAATAAGCATTTGATAGATCCTTCGGGCTTTGCCCTCACAATCTAATCAAATTATGTTAAGTTGTGCGGTTAACTATAAAGAAACTGGCAAAAATTATTTAACAGGGTTCAGTGTCAGAAAAAATTTAACCGGATAGTAACGAAATCAATACAAAAAATAGGCATTCTCAAACCTGCTTTTATGATATAAATATTCTCACCATATAAATAAAAAGAAAGGTATCATTTTGTTTAAAAAAATATCGGGCTTCAATTTACTTTTTATAATTGCATTAATGATTATTTCAATTGCTCCGGCCCTGTCAGAAGTGCTTGAAAAAGGGGTTGAAGAGTTAAAATACAATGAGGAAATATATGATACCCTGGATTTTGATGAGCTTGTCTCATTATCAGAAGATGAAGACTTTTATGAATCTATAAAAGACCAGGTAGACTTTGTTTTAAATAATGCTGTAGTAGATAATTCAATTAATCAAAACCCTGAGATTAATAAACATAATGAAATACTTGGTGATTACATCAGGGTAGCAAGCTGGAACATTGAAAGGGGCATGAACCTTGATGAAATTATTGATATATTTAATAATCCTTCAGTATTAACTGATAAAATTAAAAAAGAAAATCCTAAAAAGCTTAAAAGCGTAGCTTCAGAAATTTCAATACTTAAAAATGCAGATATAATTTTCTTAACAGAAGTTGATGCCGGCATGCCCCGCACAAAATACAGAAAAGTAGCAAAAGAGTTTGCTGAAGCAATTAATTTTAACTATGCTTATGCCGTAGAATTTCTTGAAATAGACCCTGCTCACCTTGGCCTGGAAGATTATAAGTGGTCAGAAGAGCGTGTTGTATTTGGTGACAACCCTCCACCTATTTACAAAGACAAATACAGGGGGCTACACGGTTCTGCAATCCTGAGTAAGTTTCCATTGAATAATGTACGTGTCCTCAGATATCCTAAAGTCTATGATTGGTATAATGGTGAAAAAATACGTATCGGTCAACTTGAGAAATTTAAAAGAATAACAGCATCAAAGTTTTTCAACGAAGACATTATAAGGGAAATACGCTTTGGCAGCCGTATGGCAATTATTGCAGATATTAACATACCTGGCTTTAAGGATCCCGTAACCCTTATTGCAACTCATCTTGAAAATAGAACAACACCACATAATAGAAAAAAACAGCTTCAGTCATTACTGAAAACTGTTAAAGAAAAAGAAAATCCTGTTATTCTGGCAGGAGATTTTAATACGGCTACCGCTGATGCAGCTCCACACAAAACTAAAAAGATTAACCAGAAGCATAAACACTTCATTCTAAGGCACTGTTTCTTTTACAACATACCCAAACATTATGTAATTGATCCTGTAATGTCTATTCCTAATACTTTAAGAAAGCATGATGATCCTACAGTTAAGAGTTTACCCGTCTTTTCATCCAACCCCGAACGTGGATTATTTAACCTGCTTAGAAAATTTAAGTTTGAGGATGGTTATCATTTTGACTTTCGATCCACACCAGGCAAGTATTCAGGACGTGGCGGGACTCTGGCTAACTCTAACAAGAGGGCATTTAAAGGTTTTGTAGCAACATTTATGCGCCAGAGGCCTCTTTATGTTGGAAAATTCAAACTTGACTGGCTTTTTGTCAAGCCATACATTAAAAAAGCCAATTGCAAAGATTGCTCGTTTAAGTTTGCACCCCATTTTGGCAAAACCCTATTCGATTTAAACTATGCCTTTAAAGAATCTATCTCTGATCATGCTGCCATAACAGTTGATATACCTCTACAAGAGCCAGTATCTGTTTCTAAAAAAGAAGCCAAACATATTGAAAAAGAAGAACACAGACTTGAAGAGCTTGAAGAAAAAGAATACAAAAGAAAGAAAAAACAGGAAAAACATAAACTCCATCAGGAGAAAGATGAACTAAAAAAAGAGGTTAAAAAGAATCTTAACGAGGAAAATATTGATGATAAAGATTAATAAGATTATTGTTTCTTTTATGACATTATTTGTAACTATATCAATGAGCATAACAGCTATTCAGGCTCAAAATAACAGTGTTTCAATTGACGATATACGAGCTAAGCACGTTATCAAGGTAGATGATGACTATTACCGGGGTGGCAATCTTAAACATAAAGAAGATTTCAATACCTTACAGCAACTTGGTATTAAGTCTATAGTTGACTTAAGATTGATAAGTGAACGTAAATACCTTAAACTTGAGCAGCTTTCAAATGAGCATGATATGACTTATTATAGCCTGCCGATGAGTCCGTTCAGGCCACCATCAGAAACTCAGGTAGAGTTTTTTCTTTATGTAATTAATGATCCGGCCAACCTTCCTGTATATCTTCATTGTACAAATGGTCACGACAGAACCGGTATTATGTCAGCATTATACAGAGTAGAAAAGTATGGATGGGGTTTTGATGAAACGTATAAAGAAATGAAAGAGGCCGGATATCATCCCAGGCTTTTTAGACAGCAAAAAAAATTCTTAAAGTTATATATAGAAAAAAAAGAACCAGCTGAAAAGCTCAATGAGAACTAGAATACTTATATTTTGCGATTTAATATTCAAAAATAAAAGGCTAAAATTTATGGATAAAAGAAAAATACTGGGTTTTATCATTTTTGATATTCTGTTTCTTGCTATAATACTGGGGTTTTTGTATTATTCTGGCTTTTTTTCCCCGGTTAACATCAAAGAAGAAGTAAAAGGGCCTCATAAACTGGTATATGAAGAACATACCGGGCCATACAGAGGCATTAAAGAAGTAAACGAGAAAGTTTTTAAGTCATTGCGTGATGACAAAATACATACACACCGTGGATTTGGTATCTATTATGATAATCCAAAAGAAGTGCCTGAAGCAGAATTAAAAAGCATCGGAGGTTGTATTGTAGAAATAAAAGATTATTCAAGAATTGAAGAACTAAAAGACAGGTACAATACAAAAAACCACCCGGAAAAACATAGTATTGTTGTTGAGTTTCCTTTCACAACACCTCTTTCAATTATGGCCGGTATAATGAAAGTATACCCGGAACTTGAAAATTACCTTAAGTCTAACGGTTATAAGCAGGCACCTGTTATGGAAATCTATGATATACCCGCCAAAAAGATTGAATACATTATTCCTGTTGTCAAAGAAATTGACGAAAACCTCTAAAATACTGCTTAAAAAGACTGATGCATAGCTATAACGATAGAATCTTTTGTTTTATAATTGTGAAATCATAAATTATATAAACAACAAAAGGGGTTGTAACAGCAGTGACAGATCTTTCAGAATTAAGAGGATATGCAATCATTGGCCTTCAGGAACCTTCAAAAAAAGTAAATATTGGCCATGCCCTTAGAGCAGCAGGCGCACTTAACGCCAGGATGATTGTTATAGCCAATGCCAAATATGATGGCACTATTACAGATACATCCAAAGCATACCGGCATATACCGCTTATTAACACGAATGACATGAGAGAAGTAATACCCTATGACTGCACCCCTGTTGCTGTTGAGATGACTGAAACCGCTATACCTCTCCCTGAATACAGACATCCGGAAAGAGCATTTTATATTTTCGGCAGTGAACTGGGCGTTTTAAACAATGAAGTTATCAGTTATTGCAAGGATGTTATTCAAATACCTTCAAATTTTTCTCTAAACCTTGGTGTAACTGTAAATATTGTGCTTTATGACCGCATCGCCAAGCAAATCGTAGTGGAAAAAGGTGTAAGAAATCGAAAGGAAATCTTCAGGCGAACACGAAATGCAAACACTCTTTAGCACTAACAAAAAGGTTTTCGAGAGAATAGCAAAAGAAAAAGTGCCAATAATAGTTATAACTACTGTTATTGCTTTGCTGGTTCTTGCTTCATGGAACCACTATGGGCTTTATTTGAGCTTTGATCAGACAAAAGAACTTTATATTCTCTATCTGCTAACAACCGGCGAAATTCTATACAGAGATTTCGTGTATTATTACGGTCCACTTATGCCCTATTTACTTTCCAGTATAATGAAATTTACGGGATTTCACCTGAATATTCTTTATTCAACAGGTATTATTATAACTATAACTTATTCACTCTCTCTCTATGGGCTTTCAAGATTTATTATGGGGAGTTTTTATTCTACTCTAGTTGTTATCCTGTTTCTGGTGCAGATTGCTTTTATCAACCAGGGCAATTACATATTTCCATATAGCTACAATGTAACTGTAGCAAGTATGCTATTTATTATAATGACTATTATGCTTATCTGTTACTTAAAATATGATAATCAAATATTCAAGTATGTAGCTGCAGGGCTGGTTATTGTATCATTTTATCTCAAACAAGATTTCTTTATTAGCTTTCTAATCACATTTATGCTTTTTATTCTCATACTGCCATTTTTAAAACATCACATTAACCTTAAATGGCCTTTTACTGGTTACTTTAAGAAATCTGACATTAAAGATACATTATTAACAATAGCATTCATTATTATAGCTATAGTATTACTATATCTTTTTCTTGGAATATTTACAGGGTTTAATTACCTTAATCAATGCATATTCCCGTTTGGAATGTATAAATCCAGTGCTATTATTCATTTTATAGATAACATAAACAGATCAAGTCTTACATACTCAAATATCAAATTATTTTTAATACATGCTATCCTTTCTTTTGCAATAATCACTGCTGTAATGGCAATACTTTATGCTGCAATTACAGGCTTTATTAGCCTTAAATCTAAAAATAAAATATACTATTACCTGATATTAGTTATTTCAACAATTATTCTATTCTTACCTATTAGCAATGGTGAGTCTTTATGCCTTATAATACTGGGCAAAGCACTAGAATCATCAAAGTATATATATTCTGGTATCAATATCTGGCTTCTAATAACGCTAATTTACTTTATTCGTAATCTAAGAAATAATGACTATAACATACTTTTGGTCATTAATATTTCTGCTCTTATTGTAAGCTACAGAATGTTCATGAATCTTGAACTTTATTCTTATTCTCTTTACTATCTTCCGATTAGCCTGATTATGTTTGTTTATTTGTTTGCAAGGCTTATACCTGATATAGTTTCTCATATTAACATGAAACACTGGCAGATTACAGTACAAACAACCCTGATATTGCTAATTTTGTTTTATGGAGTGCTTTCTCTTTCACTGTTTAACAGACCACAAATCAGCATAGAAAGCTTTTTTGGTACACATTACATTTTTAATAATGAAGAATCAAAACAGCTAAATATGCTTTATGAAGAGGCTGCATCTTTCATAAAAGAGAATACATCACCTGATGACAGAATTCTTAGCTACCCCGGAGGTGTCATTATCTATCTTTATTCTGAACGAAAGCCAGGCAGCAGACACTATCACCTTTTCCCTACAACAGTTCCAGGAATTAAAGCAGAGCAAAGTATTATTGAAGACATTAAGAAATTAAAACCAGAATATATCCTTATCTCTAATGAAGCATATTACAGAGGTTATAATACCGGCATTTTCGGATCTCAAGAGAATAATCCTGATCTATATAACTGGATAATTAGTAATTATAGCTCTGTTAAGCTATTACAGGCTGATAAAAATCACTGGTATAAAATAGAAATATTAAAAAAATTTACATAGAATATATACAAATCTATATAAATAATATTTAAAAACGATATCACTCTAACCTGAGTTTCAATATTCAGTATGCATAAATTTCAAAAAAGTTAAAAAAGAGGTTTACATACATTGTCAGGCTAAAAACTTTGTGTGAACATTATAAGAGTAAAAATTAAATAAGAAATTAAGCTTATGAATAGCTTTTTGCTTTAGCTGATATCCAGACAACCTGTTTTAGTGGTATGTATGGATTTGTAAAACTCTCCTTATTACCATAAAAGCTAAAATTCTGATCAATTAACTAACAATCATATATAGCTGCAAATAAATTAAACCAACCCCAAAGCACATTGTCTGAGGACGATTTAGAAAAAATTAATTCATACGCACTACAGCGTAAAACTTATATCGTCCTTAATGTATTTGCACTGCCATTTTTGGTGGCAGTGCAATAATTGTCAACCGGAGATTCCTATGCAAAAACTGT
The DNA here is from genome assembly GCA_964517135.1 of uncultured Gammaproteobacteria bacterium. GTDB lineage: Bacteria > Cyanobacteriota > Vampirovibrionia > JBFMGH01 > JBFMGH01 > CAZFBA01. The sequence continues at coordinate 62,846 of CAZFBA010000014.1, read as the reverse complement.
TTCTAGTCAATATTTCCTTTTTAGTTATTCTGGTACTGGCTTTTATACTTGTTGTAGCCATTGAAAATAGTCCTGTAAAAGTATCTTACAAAAGTATATATTATAAACTCAGGGGCACCATAGATTACATTGAATACATCTTTTTGTTTAATACCTTAAAGGTATTATTCAGCATCTTTAATATAATTATATTCTCTTTATTAGTGCTATCTGGCATTATTGATATTCTGATAGTAAACATTTTCTTTGTTTTAAACATATTTATTTATGTTTTATATCTGTTATATTTATTTATAAGAAACCCCAGATACATAACAGCAACAATTGAATATCATTTACCTGAATATGACACTCTAAAATCACTGGGATACAGTATTTCAGACTGTTCATTTTCTGTTGTTGAAAATCAAAACAGCGATAACAAAGAATACGGATTTTATTCCTCTGAATTCAACAGCAAACTAACCCTTCATGCTACTTCCAATAAACCTAAAATATACCCTGTTCAACTGACAAACAAACATCAAAAAATCAAAAAATTTCTCAAAGTCAATCAGAACCTGTTTATACCATTTTTAATCAACCGGTACTGGCGATTATTATTCACTAATTCTCAACTTCTTAACAACAAATATCTTTGTCTGTCTGATGATATAAATCTTGAATATAGCCGGGTAAACTGTCACGTTGGATCATACTTTGATACTGAGCTGACCAACTGTATCAGCTATGCAACAATACCAATTGACGGCTTTTATATACACGGTGAAGAACTTATCTGGAATACTGACGAGGTTAAACAATCAATATCCAAAGGATTTATGAATAATCAAATCGGTATAAGCTCTCTGGCCTTTACTGAAAAAGCTGGTAAATATTATTTGATACTATGGAAAGTCAATTATTCTATTGTAGAATCTCAAACAACTCTGGCATCTACTATTACCGGTTATATTGATCCAAAAGACCTTGATGAAGAGGATTTCTTCAATACATTAAGTAAGTCAGTTGAAAGACAGCTAAAAGAAACATTTCCTGAAGCCTATGTATCTGTTCAGTCAAACCTTTTAGGCTTTTTTAGATGGATAGACATAGGTGGTCAGCCATATTTTGTAGCACTATCAAAGATTAGCTACCCCGGTCCTTTGAATCCACGTTTTGCAGAGTATATAGATTTTGAAAATAAAGAAGATTTACTTAACCAATTGCGTATATTACTTGATACTGAAGAAAAGAAAGATGAATATATATTAACATTTCCTTTATATATGAATTTTAAGACTTTAAAAGATGCTCTCGAGTCAGACATAAGCCTGAACATTATCTAGCACCGGGTAATATCAACGATTGACAATATAAATTTGCAGCCCAATTTTTATATCGTCAATCGTAAGTTATTCTGAGAACCTTTTATACTAAACGACATAAAAAATTAAACAATTCGCCCTATATTTTCTGAAATATGATTACTTATGACGTTGATTATAGTACATTTGGCTCATAAAAGATGGGCCGTGCTTACTATGTTATTACATTTTTAATGCATTATTCTAAAAATATCAGGGGCAACACAGGGGGCAAAATCTGTGAAACTGAATTTTAACAATATGATGATACAATACACGCTGTATCGCCTCAAACCCGGAAAGAATAACCTGTTAACAAAGGTTATAAATAATACTAAAAAAGACTTTACAGTTTTAATTGACCTTTTTAACGGCAATATTAAAAGAAACTGTCAGGCTGAAATTGCCAGGCTTTCACGACAGATAAGTATTATAGAAAACAATCTTCATTCTCCTCTATCTTTCACTCCCCAGACCATTGACATTATTCGTTGAAACCTCATCTAACAAGCAAAAAACTTACTTGCCAGAAAAAGCCCGGCTACAGGAACAGCCGGGCTAACAATTTCGGATCTCCAAAATTAGCAAAATCCGATTTGACGAAATATTTTAGCAAGACCCTCATTAATACCGGCGAGGCCTTCTTTAGTAGCCCTGATAATTTTTTCAGGCACAGAATTTACAGCATCTATAAGTATCTGCTGGGCATTGCTGACAAGAATAAACCAGTATCCACTGGTAGCAAGACTTATATCGTTACCGGCATTACCGGCAGCTATGACATGATTTTTATCTATATTGAGGTCATCTCTAAGGTATTCAATAGCATCAGACTTGTTAGCTGCGCTTATAATCATTGCATAGACCCCTCCTTTATTATCCAGCAGAGGCCTAACTTTCTCTTGAAGTGGAGCAGGTAGTTGTGGTAAGCTTATTGCAACATCTTCAGGTGGAACATAATCCATTATGACTCTTGCTTTAATGCCATTTTTCTGTAAATAGTTTTCTATAGAAGGTTTTAGACCTTTAATGATTCTGTCACTTAGCAGAAATTCTGTATTATATTCTGACGGCCTGAAGTCAAACTGAAGCATAGCAGGTTGTTTTTCTGGCGGTATATTTTCAATAAACTGTTTCATAAGGCTTTTAACCTGATCTCTGTTGAAGCCTGTAGATGTAATATTCTGGTGCCAGGTAGCATCAGGAACCATTTTGCCATTATTATTTTTAAATATATACTGGCCATTGCTGGATATAAAGTAATCTGGCCGGGGTATTGTTATACCTTTAGCAGCATATTCGTCTATGATAATATCCAGTTCTTTTGCCATACGGCCAGAAACATACACCAGGGTATGGTCTTTTTCTTTTGCCAGAGAGAGAAACTTCTCTACATCCTTTGCAGTGCCCTTAAGAAAGGTGCCATCAAGATCAAATGCAAATAAATATTTGTTTTGCGTTAAAGCAAGAGCATTTGCTGATCTGAAACTAATTCTCTTAACAGGCTCTGGGGCAGCTATGTTAACCGGACTTATTTGAAATATACTCATTAACCCCCTGCATATATACTGTTTTGTGATGCCAGCATGAAAATACCTGAAGGTGAACAGGTGCCAGAGTGTAACTTAAAATTTACATCAGCTCATGAGCTTGGAGGATTGAGAAAAAAAGATTTATCATTATACTTATTAATATAAAAGACTAATGCATAACTGTAAAACTGAATGATAAGGTTAAACCTGTGAGTAAGATATTATAACATCCTGTATGCCAGGTATTGCCTTTAAAAGACAGAAAGAGAACCCTTTTCTGTATAGCTATGTATATTTTTATAGAGTCAGCTATCAGTTATGGCACTTTTTTCGTTAAACTAAGATATTTAAGAGCATTCTAAAAACAACTATGACAAAAAAAGCCCTGATATTGATAATAGTAATGCTTTTTGCATTGGTTCTTTCAAAGTTTTTCTACAATCAAAAAGCCAGTGCAGCAGAGGTTGAAGAGTTTGCAGAATATTCTACTGTAACCTTTCAGGCTGGTTCATATTTCAGGGTTATTCTGCAACAGCCCCTTGATAGCAGTATAACAAAAGAAGATGATATTTTTACTGCGGTGATGCCTGCTAATGTGTATATTAACGAACTTTTAGTAATACCTGAGGGTTCAAAGGCTATCGGCAGGGTTACTTTTCTTGAAAGGGCACACCAGGGAAGAGATGCCATGATCAATGTTCGCTTTATAGCTATCGTACCGGCTAACGGAACAGGTGAAATACCAATACAAGCAAGGGTTATAGATAAAAACAGCGATGGTTCTATAGGTGGAAACCTGACAGAACGAACAAAATACAAACGTATAGTTCACTATGTAGAGCGCATAGGAGCTTATTCTCAGGCTATTAGAACCGGCCCAAGGGCTATGGGGCAGGAAATATATATTCCACCCGGTGAACGCTGGGTTATTCAGCTAGAAGAACCAGCACGCTTTGTTATTCCTAAATAAAACGTTTAAAAATTCTGTATACTTTAAGATGCGTTAATTATATTCTAGGGCATGACTCAAGATTGTCTACATGACATTCAATATTCTGGTTATACAGGCAAACACCGGATTTGGGTTTGTAGAATTTGCAGATTTTGCAGGTGTCTTTTCTTACTTTTGATCTCAGAATCTCATCATTAAATAACTTAAGGTATTCTATTATAGTATTCATGATTTTCTGTTTAAGACTCCAATTATGTATTTATACCACTATTTTCTAATAACCACGGGGTTAGTCAACCATTTATTAAGGTAATTTTAAAAGCTATTCAGTTATTTGTATAGTATTTTAATTTGATTAACAATATACTGAAAGCCTTTAATGATAGGGGTTATACCTGTATTAAAACACAAGAAAAATAAAATTGCCTGTGCTTCATTATTTTTAACAAAGATTCATAAAAGTTAGTTTCTGTTTACACAAAAGGGCTAACATTGAATGCAAATTATTCCAGCATTCAGCATTAGAGGGCGTTTGTTAGTTTCTGGCCGGGCTTAAAATGCTTTTTAAGGTAGACTTTAGAAAAGAAAAGGTTAAGACCAAAGATTTCTATTTCTGACAGCAATAAGGCTTTAGTGGTATCTGTTGTGCTGACTATAATACCATCTTCTCTGACTTCAAGAATTGTTCCGGGTTCTTTCTTGTCAGTATTTTTATCAATCATCTGACTTTTTTTTATTAGTATAACTTTGTTTTGATACAGGGCAAACGCAAAAACCCAGGGGCTAAGGCCTCTTATTTTATTATGTATAGCTTCTACACTCTGATACCAATCAATGGCTCCATCGCTGGCTTTTAATCGTGGATAATACGTGGCTTTTGAATGATCCTGCGGGATAGGGATGGCCCTGTTATTTTGTATGTCTTCCAGAAGTCTGATAACAAGCTTTTTAGCGACTTCAGCACATTTATACCTGAGTGTATTACCGGTATCATCTATTTCAATAGGTATTTTTTCTTGCAGGATGATGTTTCCGGCATCAATTTCTTCATTTATTTCGTGGAATGTAACTCCTGTAAAGCTTTCACCATATACTATTGCAGACGCATAAGGATTACTACCCCTGTGATAGGGCAAATATGAAGGATGACAGTTAATACAATATTTTGAAGGTATTTCAATAATATGCTTTTTTAAAATTTGACCCCACGAACCAACCATTATGATATCAGGTTTAAGGTCTGTTGCAATACGTACAAATTCATAACTGTTAATATTTTGAACATCTATTGCTTTAACATTATTTTTTCTACGCAGCTTTTCAAGTTCATCAGGGAACAAATGGTAAGTAATACGTGACATTTTTTTTCTTCTGTTCCAGCTCAACAAGCCCTGAATTTGATTGTCAGTAGATAATATACCTGATAATAAGGCTGCTGCTAATTCTCCATAACCTACAAGTATTATTTTTAGCATAGATTTTGAATCACTATTGTTTTCATTGCTATTGATCTGGTGTTATTATACAAAAAGAATGGTTAAAGACTGATACATAACTTGAAAAACTTTCAGTTGGAACCTGAATGGGGGCAGGTCAGGAAGTTTAAAAACCGCTGTGTATTAGAAAATTTTACTGAAAGTTAAATGAAAAAACTAGCAAAACTTATTAACCAGGGATCCGCAAAGAAAGGTGTCAGGTTTGGTTTTTGTGACCGCAGACCTAAAAAATAAACCCGCAGAAAAAATTTAACCAGACAGTAATGAAGTTAAATGTATAATTTTCTGATACACTTTTGTTAATGTAATTAATTTAAGAATATTTATGAGGGTAGATAAATGTATATTTTTCTTAAAGGAAAAAAGAAGCTTAACTGGGCTATACCTTCCTGGATAGGTTTATTTGCAGGTATTTTTTTTCTTATTATAAGCCCACAAAAAGATATTTCAAGCATTTTTCTACACTTTACCATATGTTTTATAGGAGCTTTCACCTTTTCAGCCCATATTTACGGCATTATCAACATGTTTTTAAATGATGATTTCTCTAAAAATAGTTATTACCAAAACAGAGCAATTGTACAGGTTCTCTATTTGCTTGCTCTGATACCAATTACATACTGGCATACAACTCAAATTGTCAAACCTCTAAATGAAACAGTTATAAACGTAGTTTATTATATATTTTCTATTTATACTGTATTCATTGTTGCTGGTATACTTGTTTTAATTATTGCGGGCTTTATAGCTTTTGTTATAGACTTTTTTGTTTATCATGCCAGTGAGTTTCCTGATGTGCTAGAACCAAAGGTGAAGTATGATTCTGTATCCATATGCTATGCATCAATACCTGTTGCCATAGTGCTTGTATTTATAATCTATTTCTTTGCCTCGCAGTCTTACATAAGCTATAGTGGTTATTTGCCTTTATGGTTATTAATGCCTCTTATAGTTCTTTTTGCTGTAGATTTAAACTGTTTTCTTATACGTAGCCTGCCACGTGAGCAGGTTACAAATCTGAGCAGCAGTTTGTCTCCCAGAAAAAAGCAGATAGATACTGATATATAGTTATAATGACAGCGTTTGCTATGCAGGTCAAACAATAGATTATCCCCAAAATAAAACTTCTCCCTGTTTATTAAGGGAGAAGAACGCATAGGAGAAACATAAGGAATAATAAAGTGGGAGTTAATGGGAGCTTATATAATTCCTGTAAAATTTATCTATCGTAAAAACGCTAAATCTGTTATACACTTTCTGTTAACCTTCACTTACTCAACTACATTAAACTACGCTAATAATGGGCTAAATAGGCTATTAAATTTCTGAAAATTAAAAACTGCCTTGTTGTTTTGCTATTTAATCAGTTTCTCATTGTTTTTTCTTAAAATTCTTCTGTTAGATGATGCCTCGCTTCTTTTTGCTGGTATAGAAAGGGAAAACGCAGAAGATTATTTGTTAAGCTTTTTAGACACCTCTTATAACGCTTGATTAATTTCTTCTTCTGATACTTTTATTATAGAAAATTAACCAGTAAAAACCCTGAGCATCTGAATACAACTTATGTATGTATGAAGACTCAATTTTTAATGAGTATTAATATCTATGCAACAAACAGGATAGGAACCTCTGATTAATTAAGAAATTATTGATTCCAGCAAAAGCAGACACTAATTTCTTGAATCTGTGAACTTTTAAATTATTTAGAGAGCTCGATAATATTAAGACATTACAATTAACAAGGGTACAGGATGTAAGTACCTGCACCCCTTCTCTTCCCCCATTTAATTCTGTGGAAGACTTTTATGCAACAAGATTTAACTTTTGACCGGTGATCTCACTTAATATTTCTTCTTTTGTGTCTGCCAGTATGTATGAACTAGCTGCATTTTTTGCTACACCGAATTGATCCATGTTTTTAAGATAATCAAACAATGGTTTGTGGAATTTTTTACCTACCAGAATAATTTTTTCAGGAGCATGTTCAGCGTTATAATACTTGCTTTCACCACCTACTGCCAGTTCCTGAAGGCTGCCAGGCCCACCAGGGAACACTACCCAGTATTTTGCTATTTCTTTAAATAAATCTGTTCTCGCTGCACCAGTTTTAACTTCTGCAAGCACATTAAAGATTTTTTCCTTATGATCGTCAATCCACTCAGTAACGTTAACCGCCCAGCTTTTAGAAGGGTCAGCTTCCCAGGCTCCATCATTTGCAGCTTTCATTGTTCCATAATTACCGCCGGTTACCACATTATAACCACGGGATGCCAGCTCCTTGCCCATATCACGGGCCATATCAATATATAACTTGTTTTGGAGCGTTTCTTTTGAGCTACCCAGTATAGCAACAGTCTTTTCTGGTACTATTTCAGGCTTCTCAACAGGCCTACCCCTGAAAGATGAGACATTTGTTACATTAAACATGATTGCCCTGTTGTCCTCATCGTATTCATTTTCGCTAAAATTCCACTCCTGTTTGTATTAAATTTGCCCGGATTAAAAAATGCTAGTAAAAATAGTATATCGTTACAATTTTAATCTTTCTACCCTTTGATATTGAAACAGGATGAGTTGTGAAACACATACACAGAGACAGCGATACGGATAACAAAACCCAAAACCAGCATAAAACAACAAAAACAGGCCATGCACAGCCTGATAGTGTTTTTAATACCCCCAGAATTTTAATGTCGTATTACAGAGAATCAAACGACAAAAGACTTTCTGGTAATTTGTTTTCTGAACAAAAAAAATCTAAAAAAATTATTAAACCACTGGATTTTGGCGATTTCCAGACCCCGGTTGACCTGACAGATAAAATTTGCCAATTGCTTGCAAGCTTTAATATAAAACCTGATTGCATTCTTGAACCCACCTGCGGAAAAGGTAATTTTGTTGCATCTGCCCTGAAAAACTTTAATTCGATTGATTTTATCTATGGTGTGGATATTCAGGAATCTTATGAACAGGCTTTTTATACAAATATACTAAAAACTATACACACAAGGCAAAAGATCGAAAAAGACCTGAGTATTGAATTTCACAATAGCAATATATTTACTCACTCTTATTCTGAAGAGTTTATCAGGCATATTACACAGAAAAATCGATATCTTTTGATTCTGGGTAACCCGCCATGGGTTACAAATAGTGCCCTTTCGTTAATAGATTCTTCAAATTTACCTGCCAAATCTAATTTTAAACATATGAGTGGTATAGAAGCTCTCACTGGAAAAAGCAATTTCGATATTTCTGAAGCAATTATTCTTAATCTCCTGAAGGCTTTTGATGGTTTTAACGGATCTTTAGCCCTTCTTTGCAAGGACTCTACTATAAAAAATATTTATAATGATATACAGAAATCACATCTTAAAGAAAGAAGCCTGAAAATATTCAATATTAACGCTAAAAAAGAATTTAATGTAAATACATCAGCATCATTAATGCTGATTAATCTTAGAGCTGATAACAATAACAGCGCCTCAGTCCACTCTATATATAATCCTAATAAGCTTATACATAAATATGGCAGAATAAAAGAAAAATTCGTTTCTGATATTAGCCTCTATGAAAAATATTCTTACCTGGATGGAACTTCTCAATATACCTGGAGACAGGGTATAAAACACGATGCATCAAAGGTAATAGTTCTGAAAAAAGATAATAGGGGTTACCTCAACAACCTTAATGAACTGGTATCTGTTGAAGAAGATTTACTTTATCCATTTATCAGAGGGTCAGATCTTAAACAGAAAATTATATCTCAAACCTCTCATAAAATAATACTTACTCAAACTTCAACAGGTCAGGATATCAGCTATATAAAGCAATATCCTCAAACATGGTCATATTTAGAGTCTCATAAAAATTATTTCGATAGGCGTAAGTCTAAAATATACAGTAATAAAAATCCTTTTGCTATTTTTGGCATCGGAGAATATTCATTTAAGCCTTACAAAGTAGCAGTAGCAGGTTTCTATAAAGATTTTCGCTGTTCTCTGATTATGCCCATTGATGAAAAACCTGTAATGCTTGACGATACGGTTTATTACATTTCATTTGATTCGCTAAAAGATGCACAGTATGTCTTTTCGCAGCTACAAAAGAAAGAGGTCTTCAATTTCTTAAGCTCTATTACTTTTTTAAGCGCTAAAAGGCCATTCACTAAAGAGGTTCTAGATAGAATTAATTTCGATAAACTGTAAAAATTTGAGCGAACACAAGATACATCATACTTAATGGTACCTCTAATTAATTAAGGCTTACTGATCCCGGCAAAAACAGAGCGCATGGTTGCCACTGAACCCCATAAATGGACAAATAGTCACCCTTTAAGATGTATTTAACTAATTGCTAACACGTAACATTAGCTGCCTCAAGAACTTTTTTCGTTATGAGCTTGCCCATCTCTTTTGTGCCTACTACTTTACTTCCTTCGGTAGCAATATCTTTAGTTCTATAGCCTTCTTTCAATACAGCCTTAACTGCATTATCAATCAGATCATGTTCTTTGTTGAGATTAAAACTGTATTTAAGCATTAGAGCAGCTGAAAGAATGGTAGCAATCGGGTTAACAACGTTCTGGCCTGTGAGATCTGGTGCACTGCCATGAACCGGTTCATATATTGCCGGGCCTTCGCCACCAAGACAGGCTGAAGGCAGCATTCCGATAGAACCTGTCAGAACAGCAGCCTCATCAGATAGTATATCACCAAACATGTTGCCTGTAACAATTGTGTCAAACTGCCCGGGATTCAAAACAAGCTGCATAGCAGCATTATCAACGTACAGATGAGAGAGCTCAACATCAGGATAATCGCTGGAAACATCTATAACAACATCTCTCCAGAGTTGTGAAACCGCAAGAACATTAGCTTTATCAACAGAACAGAGTTTTTTGTTTCTTTTTCTGGCTATTTCAAAGGCAATTTTGGCTATACGACGAACTTCAGAGGCTGTATATACCATCGTATTAAACCCTTTTTCGCCGTCAGAGTCTTTTACTCTTCCTTTTGGATTGCCAAAATAGATTCCACCCACAAGCTCTCTGACTATCATAATGTCTACACCCTTAATTCGTTCTGGCCGCAGAGGAGACTTGTCAACAAGCTCATCAAAAACCTTTGTTGGCCGCAGGTTTGTAAAGTTGCCAGTAGATTTCCTTAATTTAAGAAGAGCTACTTCAGGCCTTATAGCCGGGTCAAGCTGGTCAAAACGAAAATCACCTATAGCCCCCAAAAAAATAGCATCAGCTTTATTAGCTATTTCAAGGGTTTCATCAGTTACAGGTATGCCATACTCTTCTATAGAAGCTCCACCTATGAGGCCTTCAGTATAATTAAACTTAACATCACTAACTTTTTCTATTGCATTCAAGACATTAACAGCTTCTCCAACAACATCAGGACCGATGCCATCACCTGCTAACAGTGATATATTAAAGTTTTTCGTCATTTTTAAATACCTCTTAAATTAATTAACACTAACTTTAGCTTTTGTGTATTCAATAAGCCCGCCAGCTTTAATGAGTTCTCTGAGAGACTCGGGGTATGATTTAGCCTGAAAAGTCATATTTTTTGTCAGGTTTTTAATTACTCCTGTTTCGATATTAACTTCAAGCATGTCACCTTTTTCAGTAGCATTAACTACTTCATGACACTCAAGAATGGGCAACCCAATATTAATAGAATTACGATAGAATATTCTAGCAAAGGTCTTTGCTATAATGACCGATATGCCACTTGCTTTAATAGAGATCGGTGCATGTTCCCTTGAACTGCCGCAACCAAAGTTTTCTCCTGCAACGATTATGTCACCATCTTTGACTTCTTTAGCGAATGTTTTGTCAATATCTTCCATACATTTTGCTGCTAGCTCTTCAGGGTCTGAAGTATTCAGGTATCGAGCAGGTATAATAACATCTGTGTCTACATTATCGTTGTATTTCCATACTTTTCCTTGAAAAACCTGGTTCAATTTCTTTCCTTTCGTGCTTACAGGCTATTAACATTAAGAGAGATTGTTACTTAACTGTGTTTATATACTATTTATATTGCTAACCTTCAGCAATTCTTGCAGCTTCTTTCTTTGAAATCAGCCACTTCAAAAGCGGAGGAGCCATCATTGTTGATATAATGACCGTAGTTACTATTATTGTATAAAGCTCATCGGTTAGTATGCCTGTGATCATACCCATGGCAGCAAAAATGAGGCCAACTTCTCCCCTGGGTATCATTCCGCTGCCAATGATGCTTCTGCTGGTATCTTTATCAGTACGTATAACAAAGCCGGCTGTAAATTTTGATATGACAGCAATGATTACAAGTATAACAACCCATAATAAAAGCTTGTGGTTAGAAGGATTAAAGATATTAAAGACAGATAAATTCATTGCAATACCGACAGAGACAAAAAATATTGGCGTAAAGAAGTCTACCAGTGGCCTAAGACCCTCTTCGATAATGCCTTTCTGCGGAGTTTCTGCAAGTAAAATGCCGGCAACAAAAGCCCCTATAATAATACTGGATTCTGCTTTTACGGCTAGCAAAGAAAGAAACAAGGCAAAGCAAACTGCCCCTATTGTCATAATACCCCTGCTGCGCATTTTTTCAAGTAGCTTTGTTAAAGGGTTTACCAGATGTTTACCAACCAATATTGCCAAAAGCAGGAATGATATTGATACAGTAATGATGTATAAAACAAACCATACGTCCATTTTCTGGTCTGCTGTCCCCAGTGCTGTAATAATACTGAGTATTGCCAGCGCAAGAATATCGTCAATAACAGCAGCTCCCAGAACTATTTGAGATTCTTTTGTACCCAGAAACCCGAGTTCAGCAAACACTTTAGAGGTAATGCCGATGCTTGTAGCTGTCAGGGCGGCTCCAACCATAATTGATTCCATGGTTGTTTTGCCAACAATAGAACAGAAAATCCAGGCTAAAAGAAACGGTAAAATAATACCAGTAAGACCTACAGCCAGAGATTTTCCTCCTACTTTTAAGAGGTCTTTCAGGCGTGTTTCAAGCCCAATTTCAAATAGCAACAGCAAAACACCTATTTCAGCCAGCAGATAGAACATATGTTTATGTTGAAAGAGTTCAGGATCTTGTATAAGGTTTAAAACATAAGGGCCAATGACAACTCCGGCAACTAGTTCTCCTAAAACAGCCGGTTGGCCGACCATTTGAGACAATTCTCCGAGTATTTTCGCTGCTATTAATACAACAGCAAGAATATAAAGAAATTGGGCAATATCCATAATTCATTCTCTTTATGAAACTTACAACCAGGTCTAATATATTACAAATTAGCCCGTAATACAAAACTATAAGTCTATCAGAAAACATTTCTGGTTAAAAAAACTTCATAAAACTGCCTTATGTATAACAATTATGACAGATGTTGTAATTTTGATATAAGGCCATTCTTGCAAGTATTTACAATTGTCAGCATGGTGTAACTTAGTACCAAGAAACCATCTGCTCAACACAGAAGAGAAAATGAGTCTTTAATATATATTTTTCCCTTATTCAATATACCTGAAACCATATAATATATATAATTTAGATAAGAAGATATTTATTTAAACGTCATTCAAGAATTATGATATATAAGTATTAAATAAAACATTACAAAAAGTTAATTGCTCTAAACGTAGTATTATCAGCCTTTAAACAAAAATATCCGCAAAAACTTTTCGAACAGGGCGCAATTAATTTTAATCAGACGTTTTAAAAAATCAACAAGGTAGTTATCAGAAATCTAATTATTACAGGGGCAAAAGGTGGCCAGTAAATACTTTAAATTTAATGAATATTTTTTTATAAATGCTTTAGCAAATTTGTTTGCTTTTAAAACATTTTCACCGGTTTATATTTTTGTAAGTAGGGATAGGGGGAAATTTTAAGGAGATACGTTCTCCTGAAAATTGCAAGACCTCTTAAAGAGGTCTTTTTTTTGTATTTTGTTTAGTAGTAATAACTCATTAGCCGGTTAAAGAAGCTATTGATCTTACTCTTCTTTCGTTAGATGATTATTTATGTATCCACTAAAATATTTTATATTTTTGCCTTGTATTTCACTATTGATTATGTAAGGTCAAATAATCGTAACAAATTAAGGGGGAATTACCTATGAAAATCGTTGAATGTGTACCTAATTTTAGCGAAGGAAGAGATAAAACAGTTATAGATGCTATTACTAGCGAGATAAAAGATACTCAGGATGTCAAACTTCTTGATGTAGACATGGGAGCCGATACAAACCGTACCGTAGTTACTTTTGTAGGAAGTCCTGAAGGTGTTAAAGAGGCTGCCTTTAAAGCAATTAAAGCTGCTTCACAGCTTATAGATATGACAAAACACAAAGGAGCCCACGCAAGAATGGGTGCAACCGATGTATGTCCTTTTATACCGGTATCAGGAGTCACAATGCAAGATTGCATACAGATTGCTAATGAAGTAGGTGAAAAGGTCGGCAGAGATCTTGAAATACCTGTTTATCTGTATGAAAATGCTGCCCGCAAAGAAGACAGGCAAAATCTTGCAATAGTTAGATCAGGTGAATACGAAGGTTTGCCTGAAAAACTTAAGAACCCTGAATGGCAACCAGACTTTGGGCCTGCAAAATTTAACCCTAAATCCGGTGCTACCATAATAGGAGCTAGAGAATTCCTCATAGCCTACAATGTCAACCTGAATACCAGAGATAAAAAACTGGCTACTGAAATTGCTCTCAATATAAGAGAAAATGGTCGCCTCAAAAGAGACAAAGAAGGCAATGTTATGACAGATGAACAGGGAAATAAGCTACGCCAGCCAGGTACTCTTCCTGCGACAAAGGCTGTTGGGTGGTTTATTGACGAATATGGAGTTGCACAAATCTCTATTAACCTCATAAACTACAAAATAACACCTTTTTATAAAGTATATGAAGAATGCTGCCGGCAAGCCAGAGAAATAGGTGTTGTAGTTACAGGAAGTGAGCTTGTAGGGCTTATACCTAAAGAAGCTATTCTCGAGTCAGGAAGATTCTATATGGAACAAATGGGCAAATCGCCCGGAGTACCTGAATCAGAGCTGATCTTTACAGCCATAAAATCAATGGGACTAAATGAACTGGGGCCGTTTGATCCAAAAAAGAAAATCATTGAATATGCTTTTGAAACTACTGATCCAAAACTGGTAGACAGGACAGTCAAAGGATTCACCGATGAGGTTTCAATGGATTCTCCAGCACCAGGTGGCGGTAGCGTTGCAGCCCTCAGTGGTGCTCTAGGAGCAGGCCTCTCTTCAATGGTTGCTAACCTGACTGTTGGTAAAAAAGGCTATAAAGAACATTTTGAATCACTTAAGTTAGCTGCTGTAAAATCTCAGGAAATCAAAGATAAGCTGATAACTGCTGTAGATGCTGATACAGAGGCTTTTAATCTTATTATTGACGCCAGAAGAATGCCCAAAAAGACTGATGAACAGAAAGAAAAAAGAGAATTGGCCCTGCAAAATGCCTATAAAGAAGCTGCTCTGGTACCACTTCAAACAGTTAAACTCTGTCGGGAATCTCTTGATCATATTGCTATTGTAGCACAGAAAGGCAATGTTAACTCCATTACCGACGCAGGAGTAGCTGCTCTAAACGCTAATTCAGGGGTCAAAGGGGCTGCCATGAATGTAAAAATCAATCTGGAACCTATTACTGACAATGAATTTAATACCAGACTCCTCAGAGAAACTGAAACTCTTGAAAAAGAAGCTGAAGAACTCACTAAATCAATTGTTGAAATGGTCAATAAGAAAATTTATGAACCCCTGGGCCAGCTTACACAATAATAATTTTTAAAGTAATTTATTAAAAGGGGTTTAAAGGTTATTATATTGTTAAGAAAGGGTTGAGATGAGTATTCAATCAAAGTATGTTATAAAAGCTCCTCGGGGCAACCAGCTTCAATGTAAAAACTGGATCTCAGAAGCTGCCCTGCGTATGATTATGAATAATTTAGATGCTGAAGTTGCTGAAAAACCTGAAGAACTAATAGTTTATGGTGGTAAAGGTAAGGCAGCAAGAAACTGGGAATGCTTTGATAAGATTATAGATTCCCTGAGAAGACTTGAACAAGATGAAACATTGCTTATATCATCAGGCAAACCAGTAGGCATACTTAAATCTCATCCTGATGCACCACGTGTATTGCTCGCAAACTCAAATCTGGTCCCGGCCTGGGCCACCTGGGAAAAATTTAGAGAACTTGAAAAATTAGGCCTCATTATGTATGGCCAGATGACAGCCGGCAGCTGGATCTATATCGGCACACAGGGTATTTTGCAGGGTACCTATGAAACCTTTGCAGCACTCGCAAAAAAACATTATGGAGGTACACTGAAAGGCAAATGGGTCTTATCAGCCGGTCTTGGGGGAATGGGTGGTGCACAGCCCCTTGCTGTAACAATGAATGATGGTGTTTTTCTTGGTATTGAAGTTGACAAAGAACGTATCAAAAGACGCATTGACCATAAGTATTGTGATATCTACTGCGAAGACCTTGATGAAGCCATCAAACTCATTCAGGAATTCACCAGAAATGAAGAGGCTAAATCCATAGGTTTGCTGGGGAATGCAGCTGAGATTATACCTGAAATCGTTAAAAGAGGCATTATACCGGATGTTGTTACTGATCAGACTTCAGCTCATGATACCCTTAATGGCTATGTGCCTGTGGGTAATTATCAAGAGATGCTTGAATTGAGAAAAACAAACCCTGATAAATATATTAACAAAGCCAGAAAGTCTATTGCAATGCATGTTCAGGCTATGCTGGATTTGCTAAAAGCCGGTTCAATTGTTTTTGACTATGGCAACAATATCAGACAGGAAGCCTATGAAGAAGGTATCAAACATGCTTTTGATTTCCCGGGGTTTGTGCCAGCCTATATTAGACCTCTATTCTGCGAGGGCAAAGGCCCTTTCAGGTGGGTAGCACTCTCAGGAGATCCTGAAGATATTTATAAAACAGATGAAGCTATTATGAAAGCCTTTCCTGAAAACAAATCTCTGATCAGGTGGTTAAAAATGGCCCGTGAAAGAATTCATTTTCAGGGGTTACCCTCAAGAATTTGCTGGCTGGGTTACGGTGAAAGGGCAATAGCAGGCAAAATATTTAATGATATGGTGGCAAGTGGAGAGGTTAAAGCTCCTATAGTTATCGGCAGAGATCATCTTGACTGTGGTTCTGTAGCTTCACCTAACAGGGAAACAGAAAGCATGAAAGACGGATCTGATGCTATTGCTGACTGGCCGATCTTAAACGCTCTTATAAACTCTGTAAATGGTGCCTCATGGGTATCTTTTCACCATGGAGGTGGTGTTGGAATAGGCTATTCACTCCATGCAGGCATGGTTATTGTTGCTGATGGCTCAAAAGAGGCTGAAAAACGTCTGGAACGGGTTTTAAATTCTGATCCTGCAATGGGTATCATTCGTCATGCTGACGCAGGCTATGATCTGGCAATTGAAAACGCCCGCAAACATAATATAAAAGTCCCTTTTTGCAGTTAGACAGACTGTATTTAAAATAAGCTATATACTATAGGAACCTCTGATTAATTAAAGAATTACTGATTCCAGCAAAAACAGGTATCAGCGAAAAAAGTTGTCGGCTCTGGTTTTTTGGCCTGCAAGCCAAAAAAAACTCGCAGGGATTCTGCGAGATTGTTGGTGCTTGGCAACTAAGTGGTATGTGTGGTTTTAGCTCTGTGCTTCAACCTGTCTAAGCTTGTTTTGTATGCTTATAGCCAGGTCGTGTCTTCCAGATTGTTTGTACATTTCGGCCATAGACTTCAGAAAATTAACACTATCTGTTGTATGTTGCCTTTTTGTGGTTGAGTTTCTTCTGTTTTGAGTGATAGCATTCTGAGTATTTAATGCCTGTTTTGAAGTATTAAGACTTCTGGCATTGTTAGCTCTCCTGGTATTCTGTGTATTATAGCCCTGCATAGCATTAAATTGATTAAGTTTTTTAGAAGGTTTTGCTGGTTGTTTTTTCTGTGCGGCATAGTTTCTGGATTTTCTGCTTGTGACACTGTCAAGAGTTGAAATTTTTGACCTGCCTGTTGTTCTGTTATAAGGGGCAGATAAGCCTGTTGAATCGTGAAGAGATCTGTAAATATCAAGGTGTTCTCTGTTGAGTACCTGATGTTTGCTTTTTCTATTGAAGGTAAGTGATATAATGTTTTCTTTTCTCAAGAATGCAACAAGCACTGTAACAAAAATGAAGATGAGCCCGAACCTTAAAAGCCATTCCTGTGGTATGAAAGGGGCTTTATTGCCTGATTTTTTAAAGTTTTGTGCAGTAGCAACAGCCGCAGATTCCTGAGACTTATTTTTGATGGTGGTTGTTGCCGTATTTTCTTCTGGCAGCTCAAGAACTGCGGCTGGTTTAAAGAAATCAGTTTCTGTTGAGGTTGCTTCATTTGAGGTCTCTATAGTATCATTTTCGCCTGTAGTATGTTTTTCCGGTGAAGGTGCTGAAATAACACCTGTTGTTTCAAGGCTTTCTTCTGTTGGTTCTGCTGTAGTTTCTGCTGGTTCTGCTTCAGTGTTAGTTTCATTGCTATAATTTTCAATGAAATCTTTTGCACTAACAGTTTCGTTACTGGCTATCTGTTTTTCCAGTGACTCTACTGAAGGTTTATTAATCAGTGAATAACTGTTATCCTGTGCATACCTGTCAACGACTACTGGTTCTTTGGTTGAGTCTATAATAATTTTGCTTTTTGAAACATTGTTACCACTTATATAAAGGCGTGTTTTATTTTTTCCTGTGGATTGAACAATTACATCATCAATTTTTTTAGCCCCACTAAAGGATGTTTTAATTAATTCTGCTGCGTTAGTGTTATCGAGATCAAGAATAAGCTTGTTTTTAGAGGGTACTTTTGTTGATACTTCTGTATCTTTAGTTGTTTTTAGAGTTATTTCAAAGGTATCCTGCGTGCCCTGAATCGTTACTGCTGATAAAGTAGCACTTGAGGCAGCAAAAGACGGAGCTGAAGCTGCGCACATTAAGACTGTTGTTGCCAAACTTATTGATATCAAGCCTTTTTTAAATCTAATATTCATACTAATTACCCCTGCACCAATCCTTTTCGTGACCCAAGTTATACTAAAAGCACTTTAACCAACCTAATATAAGGTTAACCTTTTTGTTTACTAATCACATCAACCATACGGTGGAGTTTTAACACCTGAAACCTTTATCATCTAAGGGGTTTAGATCAATCAGACTACATTATATAGAGGAGGTAAATAAAAATGTAAACAGTTATCATCTTAATAAGAGTGTCTAACTCCAGGAGGACTGTTTAATGGGGTTGGTGGTTAATACAAACTTAACTTCTTTGCTGGCCCAGAGAAATTTAAGAAGCAATACGGAAAAGCTTGAAAAATCTCTGGAAAGGCTTTCAACGGGCTCTGTAATCAACAGAGCATCAGATAATGCAGCAGGGCTGGCAATTAAAAGAATTTTAGAGGTGCAAATTGGAGGAATTAATAGAGCTTCTGATAATGCACAGGATGGGGCTAATGTTTTACAAATTGCTGAAAGTTCTTTTAATATCATAACTGACGATCTGCAACGGATAAGAGAACTTATCATACAGGCGGGTAATGCTACTAATTCAAGTGCTGAAAAGTGGTCAATAACTCAAGAAGTACGATCACGAATCCAGGATATCACTAATGTAGCCGAAAGTACCATTTTTAATGGTATCACTCTGCTGGGTCTTTCAGCGCCAACAATGTCAACAGGATACCGCTTTACCATTGGGCCAAACTCTAACGATGTTATAGATATAGCTTCAGCCCTCGGTAATGCTAGAGCATCAGCGCTGAACGCTAATTTGCTTACTGATATTGATCTGACCATTTTTAGCAATGGACAGTTTGAGTCATTTATTGCTGACCTTGATGATGCTTTAGAAGAAGTGGTATCCAGAAGATCACGGCTCGGGGCAATGCAAACACAGCTGGAAAACTCTGTAGATAATCTGTCTATAAGAAATATTAACGTCTCTTCAGCAAAATCACGTCTGGCAGATGTAAACATGGCAAACGAAACAGCCGAAATGGTTAAAATGCAAATAATGAGAAATGCATCTGTATCTGTTTTATCACAGGCTAATAATGTGCCAAAGCTGGTATTAGGTCTCCTGTCGCAGGGTTAAAGAAGTTCAATCAATCATAATCCGGTTATCAGGCCGGATTTTTTTTGTGGATAATCAATACTGTAAGTAATATTATTGATATAATACTTATAATTAAACCATATATAAAATATGTATCCATTATTTTAAACTCAATAAGGGATTCTCCTTCAGGCACAACAATACCTCTTAGAGTTATATTTACAGGGAATACCGGGCTCTCTTTGCTATTTATATAGCCTTTCCAGAAGGGATACCAGTTATCGTTGAGAATTAAAACAGCTGCTTCAGGTGTCTTTACTTTAATAGAAACTTTATTGTAACTGTAATTATTGATTTTAGCCTGTGCGTCAAATGTTGAGTTATCCGGTTCAAAAGGTATGTTGCCGGCAAATTGTCTTGCTATAAGTGCAGTGCGGGCAGGGTTCCACGGGGAAAGAGAGTGCTGGTTTTTATCCTGAATGAATTCTATTGCCTGCCGGTCATTTTCAAATATCCTGTAATTTCTGACTAATAATACTTTGGGCAGGGTAAAATCGTTTCTATAAATGCTTAAATTAGAAATCTCAGTAGTTTTTTTCCAGTTTTTATTAAATTCAGTTGATTGCTCATAGTCTTTTATCTTTTCATTTCTTAATATAAAGTATCTGCATCCCAGCAATTCATCAAGATAAGTGGTGCTATTAAACTTTAAGAAAGGAGGAACGTTTTCTATAAGGGTATTTAATATTATGGAGTACCTCTTTAAGATTAATACCTCATAACCTGTGATGGTATGAAGTTTAAAAAGCACTGAATAATCAGGTATAACCCGGTAAAAATCATCCAGATTTTCAGGAGTTTCTTTGAATATACTAATAAAACGTTCATTTTCGTTTAAGTTTCTTTCAAGATAGTCAGCAGCAGGTGGTTTTTCTTTTATGAGAAGACTTAGCTCTTTATAATAAGGTTTATAGCTTGAATAAAAAGCAAATAATACTACCAGATCAGCTAATAGAACAGCAGTTAGAAGAGCTTTAGCCTTGAAGCCCTTAAAGAAATAAGCACAGACAAGGGTTATAAGAGAAACAATAATTACAACTACAGGTATAACATTATTGGCAGAAAACAAAGGTACAATCTGGCTGAAACCCTTTAAAGAGTAGCCAAAAGCCAGCAGTATAAAAAGAAACAGGCTGATGATAATGAATTTAAAGCACTTAAAAAATTCTTTTTTGTCTGAATCAAAGAATTTTATAATTCCATAGCTTGATATAATGCACAGTGCAAGGTTAAACATAAGCAAATAACGTCCGGGATATCTGAACAGGTTAAATACAGGCATTGAATAAATTAATTCGCTTAATATGAAGAACTTTCCTAGTGATAAAACAAGGCCAGTCAGCCCGATTATTAGCCATATCCTTATATATTCATTTTTATAGTCTTTGATAATAGCAATAATAAAGAATATTAAAGGTAGAATACCTGCATAGATGCAATAATTACCAAGATCGTGTGGCTGATTGATAAGCCCGGCGTCATACAAACCATTATTAATAAGGCTTCCAAAGTAGAATGGAAAGCAGAGAGTGATAAGGTTTAGTATCATAGAAGATCCAGTAAAGAGCTTTTCAGTATTTAAATCCAGCCTGCAACTTTCTAAGGCCAGTTGAAGTGTTGGCAATATCTGAACAGCTGCTATTAAAAAGCCTGTTAAAATAACTATCAGTGTATTAAGCAATAAATGAAAAGGTTTATCTTTTTTATACTGGATACAAAAGAAATATAGCTGATAGATTATGATTATAATAGCAGTATAGAATGCTATTTGAGGGTGTCCTGCAAGAAGGCTAAGTCCAAATAGTATGCCAGCAATGAGTATATACGTATTACCTGTTGATTTTTTACCCTTTTCAAGAAGCAATAGAATAAAAGGTATCAGGCTAATTTCTTGAATAATGGGCAGGTTTTCCATTTTAAGGATCAGATAGCTTGAGAAAGTGAAGGTAATTGCACCGAATAAACTGGCAAAGTTGTTTTTGTTGATCTCTTTCAGGTATAAATACATTCCTGTGCCAGCAATGATAAAGGTAATAATGATTTCAATTGAGAATGCTGTAGCAGGTGGCAGGGCAAAAAACAGCCAGTTCAGCGGATAAAACACCCCTACCTGCATGCTGGCAAAAAGAGGGGTTCCTGAGAGAATATAAGGGTTCCAGAAAGGAAATTCACCATTTTTCAGGATGTCAAACGTTAAAACCTTCATGGGATAGTGCATGAACATATTATCACCAAAGATAATATACCCCCCATCAAGAAATGCAGGGGCAAAATAGAGCAAAACAATTATTAATAGTATACAAACAGCCTGCCAGTTTTTCATATAAATATACCGTATTTTTTTAGTATGTTTTAATATATAATATATATTTGTTGATTAATGTATTTGTTTACTTTAAGCTAACTTTTTCATTTTATCATTGAAGTCTGGTAAAAGATTTTTTAGATGTATAAAACCTGTCATAAGCTCTATTCTAGATTTAAAAATTTAACCCTCAGAAAAAATTTAACCAGATAGTAATGTCATTATATAATAAAAGAAAGTTTGAACCGGCCCTGTTTTGTTTAAGGTATTTCTCAGGGTTTAAGGTTAGAAGTCTTTATAAACAGTTAGTTTTAAGATTATTAATATTTGAAATGAGAGTATATTAACAGGAAAGGATCTCAAATGGAGAAAGCAATATGTGTATACTGTTCTTCCAGCGATGCTGTTGATAAAATATACTTTGAAACAGCTAAAAAACTTGGAGAACTAATACCTGAAAATGGATATAATCTTGTTTTTGGTGGGTCAGAAGTTGGTTTAATGGGAGAACTCGTTAAAAGTGTCTATGCCAGTAAAGGCAAAATTACTGGCATTGTGCCCAAATTTATAAAAGAAAACTGTAAAACCTTTGAATATGCCGATGAAATGATTGTAACAAATAACCTTAGAGATCGTAAGGCACTGATGGAAGAAAATGCAGATGCTTTTGTTGCCCTGCCCGGAGGTTTTGGAACCCTTGAGGAGATACTTGAAGTCTTGACTTTAAAGCAGCTTGGCTATCATAACAAGCCTGTTATCTTTATCAACACTGATGGATTTTATGACAAACTTATTGAACTCTTTGAACATCTCTATGCAAAGCACTTTGCTAAACCAGGATCCAGAGAAATGTACTATATAGCACAAAATGCAGAGGATGCTATTCAGTATATCTTAAATTATAAACCACAGACGCTGATAAGCAAGTGGTATTAAGTTTAACACTCTGAAGATATCCTCAAAAACCAGCAGGGATAGGTTTATTTAAGTTTGATCTCTTTTTTAGGTACTTCAATTATTTCAACAGAGTTTAATTTATCTCCCTGAAGAATTTTAAAAATGGTGTCAAGGCCTTCGTAAACCTGTCCAAATACTGCGTAATGGGCATCAAGCTTTGGTTGTGCTTTAAGAGTTATATAAAACTGGCTTGTTGCACTATCAGGATCTGCTTTTCTTGCCATAGCTAGCATACCGGCTTTTTTATGTTTGAGTTTTTTGTTTATTTCAAGCGGTATAGTTTTTCCTGAACCACCTGCACCTGTGCCAGTTGGGTCACCTGTCTGAATTACAAAGTCTTTAACCACTCTATGGAAGACCATATCTTTATAAAAACTGTCGTTAGCAAGATCAATAAAGTTCTTTGTTGTTATAGGTGCTTGATCAGTAAATAATACAGCTTTCATGGTACCTTTTTCAGTATCTATGACAGCAACTGTGTATGTATCTACCTTTTTGACTTTATCATCATTATCTTTGGCCTGAATAGCTGCCAGTCCACACACTGAAAAGCAAATCATAACAGCCATAAGTATAATCAAACAACGTTTTTTCATTTCTTTTCTCCTGTTTCCCTGCATCGCAGTTATTTTACCACAGAGCTATCGGCAAAAAAACAGTACCCGAAGGTACTGTTGAACAAAGCTTTTTAGCTTGTTAGATGAGAGATTAAGTTGTTTTTATGTCATAATAATAAAATTATTACTCTGAAGTCTCTTCGCATCCTTGCCGTCAACGTTTTTAGCCGTTGAAGGTATGTTATTTAAATTATCTTTATCAGCAGCAAGGCCGAGCTTTTTAAGAGCTGTCAGTGATCTTGTGGCAATAGCCTGATCAGTATTCTCTGTAAGTCTGCCAAGTGCCTCACCGGCTTTTTTAGCGTTAGTTGAATTACTGGCAGATGTTTGTTCTAAAAGATCTATTGCAAAGAATTTCATTTTTTTATCAGCTGAAATGCGGCCGCTTGCAACATCTTCAAAAAGATCCACTGCTCTATCTCTTACGTTATTGTTGGATTCTGAAGCTTTAAATATCGAATAGATAGCCTGATTCTTTACTGATTGATTATTATCTGTTCTTGCTATACCAATAACAGCATCTGTAGCTGAATTTGTTGTATCTGCACCCTCTGCTATAAGGTTTCCGAGATTTTGAATGGCTCTGTTTCTCAATACTGGTGATACTGATTTATCTTTTGCTATATTAACCAGTGCGCCCATGGCAGTATTAGATACTTCTGAACCGCTTTGAGATGATGATTGAGCTATTTCAGCAAGAACATCTATTGCCTGTATAGCTTTGCTGTTGGTTGCAGCATTTGACTTTACAACATTAACCAGTGTATTAACTGATTCCACATTACCGGCAAGTGCTGAGCTTTTCAGGGCCTTAAGAGCATCAGAAGATATTTTTGCATTTCCGCTTAAAAAAGCTTTTCCTAGGGCTCTTGCTGCTATATGACCTGCACTGGTGGTTGGTTTATCGATAGCTACGTTTGAAAGGGCCTGAATACCTGCCTGAGTGTTAGAAAATTTGGCAATAAGATGAATATTTCTTTCAGGATCACTGCACAATTTATCCAGAATTAAATCTCTGATGGTAGGAGAGAGTAGCTCGGGCGAATTTGCAGCCCCCTGGGTAGTGCTTGTACCTGAAGACCCCATATTTTCAGCATATTTAACTGCTGCTTCTTCTGAATAAGATGAATTACCTTTTATGATTGCTTCCAGGATATCCAGATCTTTTGGTAATGCTTCTACAAGAACAGAACATATAGTACCATCTCCTGTTTGAGCTAGTGACGAGAGAATACTTTTAGCTGCACCTGCAATACTTGATTTAGTCAGCGAAATAAGTTTATTTAAAGCATCAAGATCACCATAATAGGCATCATTTTCTAGTTGTCTAAGGTCAACATTTTCTTCGCCATAGCTATTTAGCAGATAATTAAGGCTATTAACCTTAGAATTAAGATGTGTAATATTATTTTGAACTTGTAAGAGTTTGTGATGATTAGCTCCAAAGTTAAAAATAAGTTCTTTCTCTTGTGTTTGCAGCTTAACAAGCTCTAATTTTGACTGAGCCAGCTGCTGTGAAAGCTTAACATTATTCTGTGTCATATTTTTACATGCCCCTGAATATTGTGAAGAGAGATTGGTTACCCCTATATATATAAAAACAATTTTTTAAAAATGATGATACTCAAAATTTTAAATTGTTACATTTTTAACCCGAATTATTCATCAATTTATAGTTTATTTATTCTTGAGGGTTTAAAAGTGTGGCGGCGCCGCATTTTTAAACCCGACCCCCTAACTTCTGTTCCCTGCAATGTTTTAACACAGTGTTAAAAAGATGTATTCGCTAAATGTCAATTTCTATAACCGTTTCAGGTCAATTTATTAATAGTTTATGAATTAAATGGGTTAACAGTTTTTTTGTTTACTTCTTGCTACTAAAAAAAATCTTTTTTTAAAATTATTGGCTTACAGAAAAAGCCTAACTGTAAACGTTTTGAGGTTAATGAATGAACCTGGTTTCAATTTTTAAAAGCCTTACATGGATTTTATACAGGCAGAAAGATTGCTTTAGTCAAAGTAACATTGTCTTTTTTAGTGTAAGACCCTGAGAATAAAGTGATCAGGTATCATTTGAATGCTCTTTGATGCAAAATTGTTATTTTTTAAATCATCAAGAGGGCTATAAACATTTACTTTAACTCGCAAATACTCTGGCCATTTATCCTTGAGGGTTTCTAAAAGAGAACAGAGGCTGATATCTTCTGTATAAATTATTCTATATTCACCCGGGGGAAGCATCTTAACATTAATAGTTTTAGTAAACCACTTTTGCCAGCGTGCATTGCGGCTCAGGTTGCTATAATCTGTTGTCATAGTTGAGCCTTTTGCCCTGAGTGTTGCCACTTTGACCTCAAAAGTGAAGGTTACTTTAACATCTGTCATTGCGCCATTGCCATTATTTCGTATCTTTGCACCGGCTTTAAGATAATATGGCCTGGGGCCTCCCTGATATCTCCACACTTTAAGTTCTTCTTCAAAGGTTGTTTCTGTTATGGCTTTACGATACAGACCATCAATTTCTCTATAGCCAAGCAAATGAGGATATTGTTTTTGCCCTTCACGTTTTAACAGTTCATAGTTGACCTCAGCCTCAGGGTAATAGTAAAAATTAACGTCAATGGCCTGAACATCCATATTTTTATAGCGATCTTTAGTTATAGCACTTTTAATGATACGTGGTTCATCCTGAGAAATGCTACCTTCAATGACTTTTTCATCTGCCTTTACTGATAAAGCAAAGCAGATGAAACAAATTGAAAATATAAAAGATATCCATTTTGAGTGTTTGGGCATATAAAGTCCTGTTTTTATCTTCTCTTATAATTATAAGTCATTTTTGCCTGTTTTCATCTTTAGTAAACTTATTTGAAAAACTTTTAGTTAACGATTACTTTCTGTTTAAATTTTTCTGAAGGCCGGGTTTTTGGGCCACCCGCCCTGTATCTTTTGAAATCTGGTTACTTATGACGCTATTTATATACTTAACGACATAAAAAATTAAACAATTCTAAAAGTCTCCAGGGTGTTTTTAGTTGCTGCGCAACTAAAAACACCCTCCCTATATTTTCTGAAATCTGATTACTTTTGACGTTGATTATAGTATCTGAATGATTGAAAAAAATTCCTTGTGGTAAGATAATGAGCGATAAATGGTATGAACGAGTTGATTGTTAAGCTTTAAACGTTATATGAATAAAGAAAATATAAAAATATTGCACCTGATAACCTCTCTTGACGGGGGAGGAGCGCAGGATAATACCCTGGTAACTATTTCTGGCCTTAAAGAAAAAGGGTATCATGTTGACCTTGCAGCAGCACCGGGTGGCAAGAGAGAAGCTGATGCGCTAAAAATTGCTGATAATTTGTTTTTTATTAAGGCCTTAAAAGATAATTCTTTGTCATTGCTATCTAATATCATTGCAATATATCAAATTTTTAGACTGCTCAAGAAAAATGACTATCATATTATTCATACACATAGTTCGCTCGCCGGTATCTGCGGTAGAATAGCTGCAAAGATGGCCTGTATACCGGTTATTATACATACGGTCCATGGGTTTCCATTTCATGAACTGACAGGAACCCTGAAAAAAAATATTTTGATTGCTTTTGAAAAGTTGGCAGCATTGATGAGTGACTGTATCATTACGGTTTGCAGATTGCATCTTGAAGAAATGATTCAAAGAGAAATTGCACCAGCTTCAAAACTGATCAATATATACAGTGGTATTAGCCTTACAAAATTTAATATCTCTAAAGCTAAAGAAGAAATAAAAAATGATTTAAAAATATCTGATGATGCACTGGTAGTAACTATGATTGCCAGACTGGCTCCACAAAAGGCCCCCGGTTACTTTGTAGAAGCTGCAAAATTAATACTGAAGGAAAAACATGGTGTTATATTTTTGCTGGTAGGTGATGGGCCTTTAAGAGAAGCTATTTCAGAGCAAACAGCAAGTATACCAGCAATAAGACTGATGGGTTACAGAGAAGATGTACCTGAAATACTTAAAATAACAGATGTTTTTGTGCTGACCTCTCTTTATGAAGGTCTGGGAAGAGCACTGACAGAAGCTATGATCAGTAAAATACCTGCTGTTGCTCCTTCAATTGATGGTATACCTGAAATACTGAAAAATGGTGATAATGGCTTTCTTGTACCAACAAAATCACCAGGAGCAGTAGCTGAAAAGGTATTAATTTTGTTGAATAACCCTCAGCTCAGAAAAAAAATGGGAGAAAAAGCTTATAATACAGTAGTACCAGCTTTTACTGATGATATTATGGTTGATGATATAGAAAAAACATATCAAAAAGCCTTAAAAGAAAAGCTTAATATAGATTTTACTTGATAAATACGGAGTTGCAATGATAAGGATTTTTACATTATTAATAATAATGATAACTATTACTACAAATATCGGGTGTTCCGTTCAAGAGCAAACAACAACAAATAAGCCCACTGAAGCTAATCAGTCAGAGTTGCCTCAGGATATCATGAAAGATTATCACAGTTTTGTAAGTATCTATGATAATTCAAACGTTCAAGATATGAGACCAGACCTTACTAACCCGCTACAAAACCAGCAGGATTACAGTAAAGTTAATGAACTGTTAACTCAGGCTCTCGACCTTCAGCACAGGATGGATACTGCCCTCATTCAGAACCCTGAATTACAGTCACAAGCTCAAATAAAGCCATTTATACAGCTGATCAATGCCAGAGTTGCCATACTGAACTCTACAAAATCAACCTATGAAAGAATTGGAGTAGATCAATCTTTCTAAATCTCGCTGACTATGTTCGTTGTGTTGTCAATATATACCATGCCATCAACCAGTACAAATGTTACAGGCTTACTTGACAATACCCTGTCAAAATATATAGTCATTTCACTGGTATTATATCCTTTAATATGCTTATCTTTATTGAAATAATGGTAATAAGCATAAATATTTAACCGCTCGTTATTAGAAACAATAAGTGGATCAAACTCTACAAAGTCTGTAAACTTCTTCGGAGGTGTATTGTGGTGTTCTTTGTACTGATTTGCGTAATAATTCATAGAATTAAGCAGTTTAATCTCTGAATATTCCCTGTCAGAGTGCACCAGAGAAAGTGGCTTGAAGAACAATACCACAAGTACTGCCACAAAGAATATTTTTAGCAATGTCTCTCTCATTTGATCCTCTTTTGCAGGTGCTAATTCTATTATCGGCTAACTTTCGAAAAATTTTTATAGGTGAATACTACAGTTTAAGTAAGTATTTTTACTTATTTTTTTTCTTATACAGACTATTATTATTATTTAGAGTAAAGATTTTTTATAATTCTTTATTTGCAGTATTTTTTTTGATTTTAAAATTTTTAATTGTAGATATGTCTTGATTTTGCATATTATTTTTCTGTAGAAATATATATATCAGTTGTTTTAACTGTTACAGTGCAGTTTCTTGTTTGTGTAATTAAATAGTTTTTATACTTTTGAACATTTGCTGATGACAATATTCTCAGGAGACCCTGTTCTATAGATGGCGCACCGTGCCCAGGAAAAGTTGTAAACCACTGCTCCATCATATTGTCTTTTATGTGATAGTTTGTTTCTGTTGTTTGATAATCTACATGAATATTATTGAACCCGCTTTTTTTAAGATAATTTTTGAGTATTTCTGGATCAAAATCAGTCAAAGGAGAACCAGGATCACTTCTAACAGCCTTTTCAGCATCAATGAATATTTGTGCATTGTTTAGTTTATAAATATCTACAAGTTCATAAAAAGCGGTATTCATTCTTATAACAGGTTCATTTAAAATAAGTCTGCCTTCAGGCCTCAGTATACGGTAAAATTCATTGAATACTTGTTGTTTTTCTATAATGTGTGTCAGTATATAGCGAGAAACAATGACATCTATTCTGTTATCAGACATCTGAATGTTTCTTAAGTCTGTTTTTAAGTAAGTGATACAATCTTCACATACATTGATAGTATCAAACCTTTTTTTACAGTTTTTAAGGTTTTCTTCAGATATATCGGCTGCTATAATTGTGCATTTTCCGGGGTATTTTTGATAAATGCCTTCAGATAAGAATCCATCACCTGTTCCTGCATCGAAAATAGTTTCGCAGGGTTTAATACAGGCCATAGACAAAATCTTTGTTCTTCTTTCATAAGTATTATCCGGCTGGTTAGAAAGGTTTGTTGTTATCATTAGGCTGCTTTCAAATTATTGTTGCTGAACAATAACATTATACCAACCCAAGAAAGTAAACTATATATGCTTTCAATTTACTGGAAGCGATTATTTCTTTTAAGGAGCCGTATAAATCAGATTATTCATCAGTTTGTACAACAATATGTTTTTCGGAAAATAAAAATTTTTTTGGAAATAATTTAAAATAATCTAAAGTCTCAAAGGCTTACAGGAGCCTACACTTTAGGGCTATTCAACAATTTGTTGTATTATATCACTTTTTAAAATTTAGCTTAAAACCCTTAAAAATAAAGGGTTTAGGCATTCAATTAATTTCTTAATATTTGTTAAAAAATATGCTAAACAGGTCTAAACTTTTATTAAAAATGGTCGATACATAGTTTGGCGAGAGGTCCCGTAAGGTAATAACGTTAAATTCCGGCAACTGGATAGCCTTATCATCAGATAAACCAAGCACACTCAGGGGGCTACTCCATGTTAAATGGAGTCCTCGTTTATTTTGTTCACTTTTTTCCTGATATCCTTTTTTAATAATAATGTTAATGTTTTGTTACAAACTATCATCAATTTCAAACTGAATGTTTTTCTATATATAGAAAAGATAAGTTTATAATCTAAAAATCCATATAAATACTTCCTATTACTCCTCATCTACTCTAAAGCAACGCAAATTTACATCGATTTAAACACTCTCTATCCTCAAAAAGTTTTTACCCGGCTAAATAAGCCGGTTTTTCTTTTGAAAATCGAATTTTTTTAGTTATGCACTGATCTTTTTAATATAATTTTCAGGTTTGTAATCTACCATCAATGAGTGTAATAGTCCTTGGTACCTGACTGGCCAGGTTTTCGTCGTGTGTAACCATAACAATAGTAGTTTTAAGCTCTTTATTAAGTTCTTTAAGAAGCTCGAAGACCTCCTGTGTGGATTTCTGATCAAGGTTACCGGTTGGTTCATCAGCAAAAATACATTCTGGCTTAAGTAAAAGTGCTCTGGCAATAGCTACTCTCTGGCATTGTCCTCCGGAAAGCTGGTTTGGCCTGTAGTTTTCTCTTTGTTCCAGCCCGACCCTCTGGAGTAAATATCTTGCTCTGTTAGTAAATTCTGGTTCTTTTGTGGCTATACTTGCCGGTATTAAAACATTTTCAAGAGCTGTAAGTTCCGGAAACAGGTGATGGCTCTGAAAGATAAAGCCGATAGTTTGATTTCGAAATTCTGCAAGCTCTTTTTCTTTAAAGGTAGTAATATCTACATTATCAAACAAAATTTGACCTGAAGTAGGCTTTTGAAGGGTACTTACAAGATTAAGAAAGGTGCTTTTGCCAGACCCGGATGGCCCAACAATACTAACAAACTCACCAGTTTGTATTGTAACGCTGATACCTTTGATAACGTGAGTTATGAAGGTTTCCTCTGTTCCAAAATCTTTATATAGCGCAATAGTTTCAATCATGTGCTTTTTAACACCTCTGCAGGGTCTATTTTAGAGGCAAAGTATGATGGTATAAAAGCGGCAAAGCAGCCAGAGAAGAAAGCTAGAATGATACCCTGTAAATAGATACTCAGTTTATAAACACCTTTAAGATCAGTTACACCGTAATTTTCTGAAATAGGTATCGGATTCGAGTTATAATAGTGTATAAGAAGTGTTGCTAGAATGGATCCAACCAGGGCTCCGAAGAAAGAGAGCAGAAAACCTTCAAGAACAAAGATTTTCATTACCCCTTTGCTTGTTACACCAAGGGCTTTTAACATTCCTATTTGTTTATATTTAGAATTAATAAGTATAATCATAATACCAAGAACTCCAGCAGCTACAGCCATCATAATTGTCAGGTTTATTAAAAACATAACATAGGTAAATGATTGAATTTCAGAGAGCAGGCTTTCATTGTCATCTTTCCAGGTTTTCACTTCAAAGCCAGTAGCATAGGTGATTTGCGTTGCTATTGATTCAATATGCCAGGGGTCTTTAATTTTTACGCCCACGCTGTCAACCTGGTGTCCTATATTAGAAAGGTTCTGGGCTGTACTTAGAGCTACATATACAGTTGAATTATCTTTGCTGACAAAACCTGAATCATAAAGTGCCACAACTTTCAGCGTTTTCGAAGAATCTGAAGTGGCCAGAACTACAGTATCGTTATATTCCAGCCGCAGTTTTTCAGCAATTTTTCTACTTATTGCTATGCCATCAGGGTTAAGTTTTTTGTATGAGCCAATTACTAGGTCTTTATTAATATCAACAACATCCTGATGTTCAGGGTATAGTACTCCATTATACTGAACATTAAGTTTTTTTTCGCCATTTATAAGTGTTCCGCTGTTTACAACAATCGGAGAGGCGCCCATGATACCTTCTATATCTTTTATATTTTTAATAACGCTTGGGTAGGACTGTATACGACGATCTTTTAAGGTTGTTTTATCTTTATTTAAAAACCATTTATCATCTATTACTTTTAGAGTAGTTATTTCGCCTGTATCTTCATATCTTTCTATGTTTAAATGAGGTGATGTATTTATGGTTTTATCCAGCAATTCGTTATAAAAGCCGTCGTTAATTGCAGGAATAAAAATAATTACCAGCACTCCCAGAGCAACAGCAGATATTACCAGCAATGATTGTATTTTGCTGCTAAGGATATGCTTTAGTGCCAGTTTAATGGTGAAATTCATTTGACTAAAACCTGTTCTCCGGGTTCTATTTTGCCTTTGACTATAACTCTGTTGTCGTGTTCTTTACCTGCCTGAACATAAACTTTGCCGTGCTTTGTTATTAGATAAAATTTTCGTCCTTCTCTTTGCAGGGCTTCTTTAGGAACCACATTGTAAAGCCTTTTATGCCCTTCAAAGTTACAGCTAACAGTCATACCTGCCATTAACTGAATATTATCAGGGTTTTCTATGACGTTAATCCTTACAGGTAGAAGTCTTGAAGAAGTATCAACTTTATTATATATTGATTTAACCTTGCCAGTAAGTGTTTTAGTTGGGTAGGCATCAGGTATAATCTTAACTTTATCGCCTGTTGAAATATTTGCTATATCTTCTTCTTCAATGTTGGCCTTTATTTCAAGTTTTGATTTATTGAAAATTTTAAATAGTGAGTTGCCAGTGATAACACTTTCACCCTCAAAGACACTCTTATCAGTTATTTTGCCTTCAACAGGAGATTTAATTTCTGTTTTTTTCAATACTGACTTGAGTTCTTCAATGGTTCCTTTAATTTCATCAACAGAACCCTTTGCTGAAAGCCGGTCTTCTATTCTATATCCTTCTTTCAGGAGGTCATATTCATTGTAAGCACTTTCTAGTTTGTTTTTCTGGTTTTCATATTCTACCAGAGCAATTTCCAGATCTTTGGTAAAATCTTCATATTCTTTCGGGGTGAGCATTTTTTTCTCGTATAAACTTGTATTTCGAGGAAGATCGGTTTTTAATTTTTCGTATGCCAGTTTCTTTTCTTTAAGAAGAAGTTTATTATACTTTAAATTAGCTTCTGAGTTTTGAATTTCCTGTTTCCTATAGCCAAATTGCATTTTATTATAGGTTTGTTCAGCTATAAAAAGGTTTGCTTCAACTGATTTTAGCCTGCCCATATATTCTGACTTATCGTAAACAGCAATTAATTGATCTTTTTTAACCTCATCTCCTTCTTGAACCATTATGCTTTCAATAATACCTGTTAATGGAGCTCTTATATGGCTTTCATTGAGTGATTCAACATTACCTGATACTGTAAAAGATTCTTTGATTTTAACTGTTTCAACAGGTTTCCAGTTATTATGGTTTTTGTCTACTGAATAAAATACTATACCAGTGGCTATAAGTACTACTATAATTGATATTATAATCGCAGGTATAAGGTATTTTTTCATTTATACGACTCCAGAAAGAAAATTAAAATTAAAAATATTATAGCCCAGACAGTTAGTATACTAAATAAGATCCGTACATAACTTAAAAATTTTTCGATTTTCAAAACCCGTGCCATGACTGGCACCTGACCCCATAAAGGGGGCGCTGCCCCCTTTCACCTGCAAAGCGGCTATCCCCCGGGGTATTGAGTGATTTCTTGTGATCTTTCTCAGCAAGTGGTTACCTGCTCGTTCAACCCATATCTTTACTTTTAAAATTTTTGAAAATCGAAAACAAAAAGTCTATTGTTATAGTTATGCATTAGTCTTTAAATTAGTTTATTAAGAAGAAGTTATCGGCTTTCAAATCAGAAATAAGCCGATTTTATTAATTTTAAGATTTATGTAATTCTTTTGAGCCAATTTTTTAAGCCCGGCTGGTTTGTTGCCGATACTGATATTAATCAGTTTTCTGGTATTGTATTGAGGTGAATTATGAAGAGCATAAAAAGAAAGAATCTTGGTGCAGACCTTGTAGAATATGTCATACCTATTGCTGTACTTGGTCTTTTGATCGGGCTAGGGTTGTATAATCTTGTGGATAGTGGCAACTTGCAGAGCTTTATAGAAGGTTCTACTGGTGGCAATGTAGATGTGGATACTCTTATTATAGAATAACCGGGTTAAACTGAATTTGCAGGCAAAAAAAGCCTTAACTATCTTTAACTTCAAGGTTTTCTTTGACTGCTTCATTATAATAGTTGTTTAGCCAATCAAGAAGATGTTTTTCTTTAGTGAAAATTGCTTCGTCAATAAGGTTTTGGTCGATTGGCGCAAAGGTGAGAACTTTAATTTCGTGCCACCCTTCTTTTGCTTTTTCAGTGTCTCTGTGCTTTGCAACGGTTACTAAATTCTCAATTCTAACGCCACCAAGAGGTTTGCCGTTTTCTTCTTCTATGTATATGCCTGGTTCTATTGAAAATACCATATTTTCTTGAAGTTTATATTGGCCTCTGGTGCTTGATGAGATGCTTGGCGGGCTTTCATGAACAACAATACCAATGCCATGGCCTGTGCTGTGCTTGCGCTCATATCCTCTGTCTTGAATGGTACCCATAACAAGTTTGTCAAGGTAGACACCATCTGCATCTGGTGGAAGTTCAGCTGTCAGGCCTTTGAGAGCACCCAGCAGAACAGTAGAAAAGATCTCTCTTTTTCTTTTTAAGTCATCAGGGTCAGTTTCTTCAAGTAGCTTAACTGCCATGTCTCCTCCAGCTAACCAGGTTCTGGTCAGGTCAGTAGCGTAACCTCCGTCATAATAACCCCCGGTATCTAACAAAACAAGTTCTCCTGCTTTGATAACTTTATCAGGGTCTCCATTGTTGTAGTGAACGATTGCTCCGTTGGCCCCTGAGGCTGGTATAATCTCAAAGCTCAGGTCATTGGCTCCGTGACGGAAATGTGCTTTTCTGACTTCATCTTCAAGGTCTTTTTCGGTAATTTTTTCACCCTGTTTTATCTTTTCATTGACCCACTCAATGACATCTGCAACAGCTCTATCTGCCCTGTTCATAGCATCTTGCATGGATTTTAACTCATTATCGTTTTTGATAGCCCTCATCCAGGCAACAGGGTTATCGTTGAGCTCAACAAACCGGGCATTTTTTGCTGATTCTTCCAGCTTTTTGTATGTTGCATCAGTTGTTGTTCCAATTGAATAGGCTATTCTCATAGGTTCTTTTGAAGATCTGGTGGTTTCTTTAATTACTTTTTCAAAGTCACTTTCTGGCTTGAATTCAACAGCATCTTTTAACTGTTTTTTAATTCCGGGTGTAATTTTATCCGGGTTACAGAATAGGAAAGCTTTATCCTGTGTTATAAAAGCCTTTGCTTTAAATACTGAGCTATAATCAATATCTTTACCCCTGAGATTGGTTAGATATGAGATATCAACAAGATTAGATACTACCATAGCATCTATATTATCATCTTTAAGACGTTCACGAAGCCTGTTTATTTTATTTTCAGGAGTTTCACCTGATAATTCAAGAGGTATGAACCTGACAGGCTGTATTTTATCTGCAGGTCTTCCTCCTCTAATTTTATCTACAAGGTTTTCAGAGGTTGGTTTAAATTCAACATTTGCACCTGCCTGTTGAAGGTCAGATTTTAGTATTCTCAAGAGTGCAAGACTAAACTTATTGGGGTCATAGCCTACTTTAACAGGTTTTTTAAATTCTTTTGAGTATTCAGTTAAGACTTTTACCATTCTGCTATAAGGATATTCATTAACAGGCTTGCCATCAGGGCCAAGGCCTGCTTTTTCTACCTTATATTGTTTAAGGTCAACCTCTTTGTCAGCCTGTGTATGGTATCTACCATCAACAATAAGGTGGGCTTTGTCCGGTGAAATGACTACGTCACCTTCAGAACCGGTAAATTCACTTATGTATATACGCTGGCTCTGGTTTTTATCAACGGTTTCATTTAAATAATCGTCGGTAGATCTGACAATTAACAGGTCAAGATCTTGTTTTTGCATTTCTTTGCGGAGTTTGTCCAGTTTTTTAGCCACAGGGGTATCTTTCTGGCCGAAGTTAACAGCTGCGGAATTTATACCCTTAAAAGCTATATATTTGCCATAATTCTCTAAAGCTTTATTGCCATTAGATGAAGTAACATAAACATTGCCAGAATGTTCATTTTTAGGCTTGTTTGAACTTTCCTGTGGTTGCTTGAGCCTGTTAACAGCTGTTGCTGGATCTAAAAAAACCTTCATTAATGGCTACCCAAATACCTTCAATTCTGATAAAAATAACACAAAATTAGAGCTATATCTATAAATAAATGCTCAAACCAATTTGTTGCTATTAATTGAGAATTTTTTAAGATAAATTAATGTTTTATGAAAATCAAGACTAATAAAAGCTATTATCTAAGAGATGCACTGATCTGTATGATCTGGCAAAGTACCTGCAAAATTTTTGAGAACCGTTCAATGATTGTAAATTTTTTCTATCTTAAAAGCAAAAATTTGGAATATTCTTTCTTTTGTATTATTATAATACTCCATTGTCTAAGAACAGCGCATGAATTATAAAACAAATTTTATAAAATGGAGGTATAAAAGGTTATATGAAGATAACGAAAATTGCTTCAGACCTCAACGAAAGTTCTGATAATCGTTATGCTCTTGTATATAGAATAGCAGAGCTGGCCAAGAAACTTGTTGATGAATCTAATCAGCGCAAACACAATGATGAAGTAGTGTATGGTGGTGAACAATCTTTTAAAACCTCAGTGAAACCGGTTATACAATCAATTATGATGATTGCTTCTGAAAGTGATGAACTTGGTGATGAGTTAATCGGTTAAGGGATATTATAACAGAATTAACCTGCATAGCCTCTGTTTATGCAGGTTTTTGTATCTTAATTCGTCAAGAACATTACCCAAAAATTGACAGCACATTTTTTTAGTCAGAATACTTACTGAAACCTCTGATTGGTATGAGATTTTTTAAGTATCTAAAAGAATTTTTACCCGAAATGTTTATTATAGCAGTATTAAAGAAGACAGAAGAGGCTAATAACTTCAGGAGTGCACTTAGTGCACTCCTGAGAGAGTCTTTTATCAATGAGACAGGAATTACGCAGTTTATACTGAGTGAGACTGTGTGAAAAAGATAAATTGTTGACCAACTAAAAACATAGAATTATGGTGTTGTTGAATTATCTGCACTGGCAGCTGTTTCTTCTATTTTGTCGCCTTCTTCTTTTATTTGATCAGATTTTATGTCAGTCGTTTCGCTTGCTACCTGATTTTTGATATCTTCTAAATTAAGCTTATCTTTGATGCCGTCAAATTGTTCTTTTTTAAATTCAAAAGTTGCTTTTGAGAGTGTATCAGAAATATTGTCAATTTGATAAGAGAGCACGTTGATGGTTTGAATAATTTGAGCCAGTTCAGGATATTGGGCCCCTAGTTCCTGAAAAGATTCATTATATTGCATAAATTTAGATGTGTGACTGTCTATATTAGAGTATGCTTCATTATCCATTGTTGAGGCTTTATCAATTCTTGTGTCACAATATTTGGATTCAGATTTTAAAGAACCATCCTGGCAGAGCAAGTTATCAGCAGGCATATGAATAACCTTACCGGTTTCTTTGTTTAATGCAGTCATTTCAACCCATTCCTGGGCGTCTGCAACTATATGACCATAATAAGCAAGATGATGTGCCTGATCGGCAAGCTTGGCAAAATCAGTATTGTCAGGGTTTTCAGCTGCTATTTGATCCATATAAGC
This sequence comes from uncultured Gammaproteobacteria bacterium, assembly GCA_964517135.1. GTDB lineage: Bacteria > Cyanobacteriota > Vampirovibrionia > JBFMGH01 > JBFMGH01 > CAZFBA01. The sequence continues at coordinate 25,011 of CAZFBA010000014.1, read as the reverse complement.
AGAAATCTGGTCAAGTACTTTTGTTATACTTTCTGTGCCGCCTGAAGCACCGGTCGTAGCTATAGTTGTTTTGATATCATCAGGATAACTATTTATCAGTATCTCTTTTAACTTTGGATCAGTTATTTCCGGCAAAGCTGGAAGGGTTCCGCTGCTTTTGTTGAAATAATCAATAGAAGTTGTGTTGTAGGGGTTTGAGCTATTAGAAGCTATTGTTGCAATATCAGGGTTAAATTTCTGGCTTGCAGTGGGGTCTAAAACGGGTGCTTTCTGGTTTGCCACTTTCACGGCTGCTGAATCGTTATGAAAAAAGCTGCCAAGTTTATCACCAAGTAGAATAAACGAAAATATAGCGGCAAAGAAAACCAGCGCACTTATTAAAACAAACTCTATAGCTTCCTGACCTTTATTTTTTAAGAAGAGTTTTGTCATTTTTAAATATCCTCAAATTTTTCTAACCGTGCTAAAAAAGTGTTTTTAACTAAATAGCTGCTGCACTTTCATCTACAACAGGCTGGGCTGAAGAAGTGTCTGTTTGTTCTGACTCAAGTTGTTTTTTGGCTTCCTGCATCTTTAGATAATCACTGTGATGCTTGATAATAGTTGATTTATAATCAGTAGTTTTACTGGCTATACCGCTTTTAAGTGCTTCAAGATAGTTTTGTTCTCTTAGCTCTTTGTATTTTTTATATTCATCATACATTTCATCAGATTGTTTTTTGACATTATCTGAAATATCTTTGATCTGGGCACTCAGTGTATTTATAGTATCAGTGGATTGTTTTATTAAAGCCTGATATTCAGGGTTTGAAAGGTTAGATGCCATAGCCTGAAGTTCTTTATTGAAGGCAACTATTTTATCTGTTTCTCTATTCAGGTTTTTAGTGATACTATTTCTTGCACTATTTTTGAATAAGAAATATTTGTCGCTGACACTGGTATCACAGCTGCCATCTCCTTTATAGTTTCCATGCTCACAAATTCTGTTGTCTTCAGAGACATGTAAAGACTTATCTGAATGAAGTCTTTCTGCGGCAAGTTCAAACCACTCTTCACAATCAGCTATAAGATGACCTGTATCAGCAATCTTATAGGCCACATCTGATAATTTCTGTAACTCAGGGTCATCAGGGTATTCTGCTGCCATAATGTTAATATTAGAAGCTATCATAGCTAATTTATCTGATACTTCTGATGTAGCCTGCGATACACCGGTTGTTTTGATGGTTTGCTGAATGTCATCCGGCAGGGCCTGGATAATAGATTCAAGACTCTGAGCTGAAACCATATCAGTAAGGCCGCCTGTATCTGCTTCAGCTGATTGACTGGCAATTATTTCTGACAGACCATAAGGGTCAGAAGGATTATTATCAGCATAAGTTGAGAAAGTTGGCTGATATTTAAGACTTGAGTTAGCATTAATAGTTGAAGCCTTTGTGCTGGCTACTTTTGATACTGCTGAATCGTTATGAAAAAAGCTGCCAAGTTTATCACCAAGTAGAATAAACGAAAATATAGCAGCAAAGAAAACCAGCGCACTTATTAAAACAAACTCTATAGCTTCCTGACCGGCATAGAAACTTCTTTTATACTGCATCATATTTGATCCCTTCAATACTATTTCTAACCTTACCTGAATTAAGAAACCCTCAGTTTAAATACAGTATCGGTAAACAACTATAAATGTTTAAGTAATTGAGAAATATTGTTCATAATTTGTAAAATAATTAAATTTAATGCAGCTAAAAGAGGTCATGTTTGCAGAGGCTATAGCCCCTGTTCCCTGAAAACTGACACCTGAGGGTGGGTGGGCGGGCCCTGAGCGGCCAAAGGCCGCTTATCTTTTCCAGTGATGCTCACACCACGAAACCAAACCCGACCTACCTCTTCGCTGAACCCTGTTTAATAATTTTTGCCAGTTTCTTTAACCCATTTAATTCATAAACTATTAATAAATTGATCTGAAACAGTTATAGAAATTGACGTTTAGCGAATACATCTTTTTAACACAGTGTTAAAACATTGCAGGGAACAGAAGTTAGAGGGTCGGGTTTAAAAGTGCGGCGCCGCCCCACTTTTAAACCCTCTAGAATAAATAGATTATAAATTGATGAATAATGCGGGTTAATTTAACTTCCTGTAAAATTTTCTAATACAAAACTAAAATTTGGTTTTTAAAGAATATTTATAAATTTTTGCATTCCTCTAATTTTTTCTATAATAAAGTGAGTGCATAATACAATACTATAATACTTATATTTTAAGCCTGAGGAGCTAAACATTTCTAAAACCATCAACAATAGAGGAATATAATGAATATTTTAACCCAGACTTTATGGATTTTATTGTTTTTATACCTGCTTTTTTATCTTGTATACTTTTATATATTAATTCTTATGGCATGGAAAGGAAGATTAAGAGATCTAAGAGAAAAAACCCTTCAAACTTCAGCCGAAAGACACATTACTATTGTTATATACGCACAAAATGAAATAGAAACCCTTATAAACCTTGTTAAATCACTTGAAAATCAAGAATATTCTCCGGATAAATATTCAATAAATATTATTCTTGATAATTCAGATGGCCAGAATGAAAAGGTTCTTGAACTTATGAGGGGTATAAAAGTTTGGAAAATAAGCTCTTCTGATACTGCAATGGGAATGTATCCCTCTGTAGTATGGTTTTTAGAGCGAAGCCTGAACGAAAATTATACTAATGGATTCGTTATTCTTGATGCAAATAATATCGTTAAGCCAAATTTCCTTTCAAGGGTAAACATTTCACTGGAAAAAACACCATTATCTCAAGCCTGTCTGGCTACAATGTCTCCATATGCAACTCTATACAACAGCGTTGGCTACATAACCAATAGAATAGCCAACAGAGTTCATAATGCCGGCCGTTTTCATCTTGGCCTGGGCAGTCAAATATTATCTTCTGGTCTTATTATTTCTCAGGAATATCTTGAAAGAAACCCTGTTCAGCTCTCACCTGATCAAAATGAAATAGACTACAACTACAGGTTGCTCTCAACAGGTAATACTGTTAACTGGGCTCCTGAGGTGATTGTTTACAACTATATCGCTGATGATATTCAGGACTTAGCAATCTACAAATCTGAATTAGCCTATAAAAACATTACTGCAACCATAAGAAACTGGCGAGAAGCCTTGAAAAACTTTAAAGCATTCAGTCTTGCCCTGTATTATTTTGCGCCTGCAAGAGTTATACAACTTGGAATAATTTTTATAATGCTTGCTATTGGTTCATATTCTAATATTAAAATTGCTAATATTGATGTAGGGCTCATTTTGCCAATTATAATACTGGGATTAATCTTTGTCAGCGATATAATCTCTCTCTTAATAGTTAAATGCAAGCTTCAGGACTTCAAAATATGGCTATTAAGTGGCCCAGTTTACTTTCAGGAATTATTTTACACTATTTTATATTTATTAAAAATAGTCAGATTAAACCGTATAAGAATAAATATACTTGAAAAAAACGATGGTCAAAAGGTTATAGAAAAAAGCAAAACAGCTGATACTCTGGAAATTGATGTTATGGTATCTGATGGAGTCAAAAACCTGCCCTGTAAGCTTGAATTAAAATCTAGCTGGCTTGAAAATCAGATTACATTTATTTTCAAAAACAAAAGTTTTACGACAAAGATTTATGATACTCTTGATCAGGCTTTTGAAGAATTGAATAATAAGCTTAAAAGTCGCAATTTCACCATTATAAATTGTTTTAATTGTGGTTATTTTAATTATTCTAACAAAGTTTTTAAAGACAGCAGTGGCAGTGAGGGACATTGTTTTTATGGCAAAGAGGGCCAGAATATTCACTATGATGAGCTAGTAAAAACCTGGCAATATTGTGAATATTATCTGCCTGCTGATCAAAGGGCTGAAATAATGGAAAACTGGAAACAATCACTTGAAACAGCTCAGCTAGCAACCAATAATAATGAATAAAGGGCTTTTATTTTAAATCTTTTTGAAAAACGAAAGCCGTTTTTCATAGTCTACGAGCTTTTTCTGGAGCATATTATTTCTATCAACCTGCAATTGAAGCTGGTCATCGAGTTCTCTGAGTTTAGTGTCTGATTTTTTCTTTTCTTCATTGAGTTGATTGAATCGTCTGATGAGGTCTTCGTTATTTTGCCTGAGTTCATTGACAAGGTGTTCCATCTGGGTAGACTGGGCAGTGCGGGGCGGGTTTATTGTAACATAAGACTTTGATAGTTCTTTTAATGTCAGGTAATCAAGAACCTCATCTTTATTAATTTTGCCCATATTAACCAGAATTTCAACAATTTTTCTTCTTTCTCCGAAGGTATTTGACAGGTCACTTTGAAGTTTAAGGGCATGTTCAAGCTGATCGGTAGTAATTTTATTCTTTCTAATCAAGAACTCACCAATGCGTATTTCACCTGCAATAAACAATATCGTGTTATAAAGCGAATGTGGAAAATTATATTTGACATAATTTTTCTGAATGCACTCAAGCAGAATTTTTGTACACTGTTCAATAGTCCATCGATTGATGATACAAATATCAACGACATTCTTTTTGTCTGCTGCTGATGAAAGCAACTTAACAAGGGTAGGGTTAACTTTGTTATCTGCGAGCCCCTGGGCATGGCGTTTTAAAATAAGATCACCATATTCAGAAATTTCTGGCACCAGCAGTTGTAAAAGTTCTGTTCTATCAAGCTTTTCAAGGTTAACATTCTTTGCTTTTTCATTCAGCATTGAAGATATTTCCACAAAAAGGGCCTGCAACACCCACACAGGAAGGCTGTTTACGACCTCCAGAACGTTTACAAATAAAAATTGTGTTTGTTTACCTTTCAATGCCCTACAAAAATTCTATTTTATGTAAATTGAAGTAATTAAAAAAGTCTTTTTATATTTTATCAAGTTTATTAAAAAGAACAAAAATGCTAACAAACAGTTATAAAACGATAACAATTAGCCTGTGTCAGGATTATGAAAATCCAGATTCAATAAAACTATTTTATCACCTTCTTCAGAGTCTACAAGTCTAATAACATTTATTTGAATCAGGTTCTTAATAGAATTTTGTAACCATTTATTAGAGTATTCACAATACTTTTCAGCAATAAGATCAAATTTAATACTGAAGTTTTTATCTTTTAAGGTTTTTTCGATAATCCATAAAGCGAGGTCGAGCTTATTCTGGTCAAGATAAATATAGTCAGGTTTTTTTACCGGGTTAAAAATCAGTGATCCCAGAAAAAGCAGTATCTCTTTAGCCAGTGGAAACACGCTGAGCAGTCGCCCTATGAAACCTGATTTATGAGACATAGGTACACTTTGTTTAATTTTTATATCCAGCATTTGCTCATCTTCTTGAGAAAGGGTTTTAAGATCTTGCTCTTTGATTATGAACACTTCAGAATCATCAACAACAGCCTGCCTTTTAGCCTTATCACTGGCTCTTTTTCTTTTAAAATAAAATATGGCTGCTGCAAGAATAATGACAGAAATAACACATCCTGTAAAGCTTAGTGCCAGTGCATTAGACAGGGGGCTTTTTTCATCCATCATTAAAGGAGTAAATGCTGAAAAAATCACTATACACATTATTACCAGGCATACCAGCAGGATCAAAATAGTCACTATTTTTATCACATAACCATTTATATATAAAGATTTCTGGTCTTTATTATATTTTTCAACATTTTGTTTGATTTTATATTTTAGTTGTATGTCTTGATTCATAATAATTATTAGTATAACATCAGGAACCTCTGATTAACTAAGAATTAACATATTACAGCAAAAACACCCACCGGAAGCTCTGATTAATTAAGAAATTACTGATTCCAACAAAAAAATGGAGGGGGGTTACCAATTTCTTAAATCTGAGAACTTTTAGTTATTCAGAGATCTCCGCCCTATATCTTCTGAAAACTGGTTACTTATGACGTTAATTATATACAACAGTGAGAGATCAGCATTAAATTTTTTCTGTAGAAAAAACAGAAAAACGGGCACTAACCATCAAAGGGTATATACCCGTTTTATATCTATTAATATTGATATTTATGACTGAGAACTGGATTCACCAGTCTGGGTTTGTGTTGCTGTCTGGGTTTTGCCCATACGTGCTTTGAGTTCTTCAAGTGCTGAATCAACTGAAACGCTTGAAACATCACCAAGTTTTTCGAATTTTTTCTCCAGCTGATCGCCAGTAACTTCTTCGCTCATTTCTTCTGCTGCATCGGCTTCAGCCTGCATCTGTTCAACTTTTTCTGACATACGGCCAAAAGTATCGAAAGCAGATGTGTCATTAAGCCCCTGCATTGCATCGTGAATCTTTTTCTGGGCATCTGCTCTTTTTGCTTTAGCTATTAACAGGTTCTTTTTGCGTTTGGCCTCTTCAATTTTCTTGTTAAGCATTCTTAAAGAGTCTTTAAGCTTTGTAACAGAGGCTTTTTGAACTTCCCACTGTTTGTGAAATTCTTCAGAATTAGAATCATGTTCTGCCTTTCTTGCCAGAGCTTCACGTGCAAGTTCTTCATCACCTGATTCTATAGCCTGCATGGCTCTCATTTCCCAGTGCTTGGATTGCTCAAGCTCTTTCTCATATTGGGCTCTAAGCCTTTTTTCGTCTGCAATTGATGTTGCAACCTGCTTTTTAGCATTCATGAGTTGCTCTCTCATATCAAACAGCATCTGATTGAGCATTTTTTCAGGATCTTCTGCTCTGCTTATAAGGTGATTAAGATTTGATTTAATGACTGATATTATACGTTCAAATATTCCCATAAATTTTTCCTCCGTAAGCCTTATTTAGAAACAGGTTCTTTTTCAATATATCTGGATAATTCATCGTAATTTTCAATAACCCCGAGGAACAGAGCTTCTACTGAAGCCTGAAATTCGTTAAAATCAAGGTTTTCAGATTGCAAAGAATCTATAAGCACAATAGATTGATCTTCTATAGCAAAAGCACCGTGAGTTAGCCCTGTTGCATTTGCCTCAAGGAGTTTTCTAAAAAGTTCACAGTGAATACTATCATTTTTAGGAATATCCATCATTTTCATTCTAAAATGAACTATTTCATCAGAATAAGAAACAATAAGCTTTGGTGCATCAATATCATCACTTTCATAAATGATCCATAATGAATCATCAAGCTCTTCGTAGTGTAAATCCATCTCTAAGAGATAGTTTTCTATCCTTTCTTTTGGCATTGTGGCTCCTTTCTTTATGCATTCTATAAGGCATTCAAGATTTTTCCAATACAGAAATGATTAAACTGTATTTGTTACAACAACTGTCAATTGTACTATAAATTTTTGTAAATTTGAAATAAAATTACAGTATTAATCAAGCAAAAAGTTAATAAATAAAAGAATAGGGCAAAAAATCGGGTAGCCGGTATACAACAAACAATAGAGTACACAAACAATTTATTACAGGTAAATGTATATCAAAATAGAGCAGGAATTATAATACTCTAAATACACCATCGAGAGTATTTTTTTAAAGGTACAATTAAGCAAATCTATTTCCCTGCAAGCTTTTATAGACTTAGAAATAAAACTAACCAATTAAAAATGGAACCATTTAGTATTTATTGTTCATGCTGAACCTAGTATAATGAAATTCTATCAGTTTATAAGGCATCAAACAGTTTGACAAAATGAAAAACATCTTAAATATTAGCAGATGTATTTTTTTAGTGGTTGTTTTTGTCTTTTTGACGGGGTCAATAAAGGCTGAAAGTCTTGTTGCTTTTGAAAAGAATGCTTCTGTGGGGCTTAAAGGCAGCGTTGAGGCTTCTCCTGAATACATACTGGGACCCGGTGATGTAATTGAAGTCTATGATTATGTAACAACAGAAGAAGGCAGCTATCCTAAAATGATACAACAACTGCCTGTTCTGCCGGATGGAACAACCACAATCGTTCCGGTTGGTGTAATTACGGTTGCGGGTAAATCTTTAAGAGAGCTGAATGAAGAGGTTCAAAATGAACTCAGAAAAACCATAAAGACTCCTCGTATTTTCATTTCTGTACTGAAAACAAGACCGGTAGATTTTTATATACTCGGGGCCGTTATGAGACCGGGACATTATAGCTCAAGTATGCCCGGGTTTGTTTATGGAGAAACCGGACGCTCTGGAAGCATGCCCGATAAACATACTATGACTGTTACATTTGCTCTTGAACAGGCAGGAGGGCTCAAAAATACTGCTAATGTCAAAAATATTATACTTTTTAGAGAATCTACAAAAGAACAAATATCTATTGATCTCTGGAAATTAATGTATAATGGCGATACCGGCCAGGATGTTATCGTCCAGCCCGGCGATGTTATACAGGTACCTGAAGTCAACCAGCAGGATATCTTAACTCCTGCCGAACAAAAAGAGATTGCACGTTCTTCTATCGCCCCTTCATTTATTAATGTTCAGGTCGTAGGGGCCGTCAATACACCAGGACTATACAAATTGCCGCCAGATTCAGATATGGTTACAGCCATAGCAAGCGCCGGTGGAACGGCAAAAAATGCTTCCAGAAGGGTGCTGGTTGCCAGAATCAACCCGGATGGATCAATTAAAAAGATACCCGTTAACCTGAAAGACGTTCTCACAAGTGCTACAGACGAAGAAGAACGTATAAAGCTGCATCCACAGGATTTGATTTATGTAAAGTATTCACCCATAAAGAAATTCGCTGATTTTGCAACTGATACCATTAAAAATGTCTCAAGAAGTCTGACACTTGCAGTACTTTTTGATTTAATTAATAACTAATTTATGGTTAAATAGGAATTATGAACAGGTTTATTCACACATTATTAATAAGTTTATTACTAAACTGCCTGATATGTATCAATGCAGGGTTAGCTGAGGCTAATAATAGTCTTGCATCACCTGCAAAACAAACCCTTTTATCCTTTAAGCCTGATATTATTCTTGATACCCAGGATGATTTTTTTGTTGAAACTCAACAGGAAGAAGGCTTTTTTGTATTAAATAATAATGAATTCGTAACAAAAACAGTCAATGACGGCATAATACCTGTGGCTTTCAAGATACCTGAAAACAAATTATATAAGCCCAATAAGCTTATCAAGGCTGAAATTGAACAAACAACAAATCTTTATGAGACAATAACCCTTGATGACGAAGATTTAAATCTTTTCGATATAGATAATGTCAATTATTCACTGTCTATGCGTGATCCCTGCGAGTCTATGTCGCCCATGATCTTTAAAGAAGAACCTCCATCACCCTTTGTAAATAGGCTTAAAACAGTTTATTTTCTGACAGCGTTAAGCACTTATATAGGCCAGAGTGGTCAAATACAGGATGCCTTCACCAAAGGCAAATCTCTTACTGGTGGTGGCATTTCTTTAAGTGAATATTATGGCTATAACAACGTTTTTAGAAACATTTTTGTTAACCCATTTAGCCGTGCAGCTAAAGGGTGGAAGGTTGATGATAGTGGCACAGTACCTAATTTCACTCTTCACCCACTTTTTGGGTTTGGCATTTCAAGCTATCTCACTGCTTCAGGAGCATCACCTAAAGAAGCCCTTTTAATATCACTTGCCGATAACTTTATTTTTGAATATGTCGTCGAAGGCACTTATGTAGCACCATCCGGGCTCGATCTCCTTACTACATCAGGTGGTTGCTTTGCAGGATACCTCCTGACAAGATATGTATTCAAAAAACCTTTCCAGAAAATTCTCAAAGGCACTTCATATATGAAAGATAAACTTAATATGACCTTTGACCCCATCATAGAACCGGGTTACATTGGTAAAGGTATGAAATTTGGCAGCCAGGTAACATTTTCGCATTAACTATTTATAAATTCTTTCATAAAAATTTTTTAACAGCTTAAAAAGTTATATATGCTCACAATTGTTGTTTATTTAACTTTTGATATCTTCAAATTCACTAAATATAAACATTAAAGAGACTAAATCTCTTAAAGCCATTGTAATTTTTAATGTTTCGGGTATAATTTAATAAATTTATGCTAATAATTTATAGACATGTATTTTATTGTTCATGTATATTGTACATATTGAAGTATTATTGAATGGAGTGGGTTTTGAGAACAATCAACAAATCACAGGTTATCATTGAAGAACTGGTTAACGACTGTCTTAAATTGTATGATCTACCTTTAAAAGAGCTTCAGCAAACTGCCAGAATACTTACAGAAGAACATTTTAATAATTCTGTTGAGTTTTGCAGTATCATAAGTGCTAAGACAGGCAAATGCCCTGAAGACTGTAAATACTGTGCACAAAGCAGCCATTATCATACAGAAAGCAACAATCACGACCTTATTTCTCTTGATAAGGTTCTTAAAGCAGCAAATGACGCTAAAACTAATGGAGCAACTCGTTTCTGCATTGTTATTTCTGGCAAAGGTGTTACAAATATTGAAGAATTTAATAAAATTCTTGATATGATAAGCGCAATATCAGATATTAAAGGTCTTCACTGTTGCTGTTCACTTGGAATAGTTAGTTATGAACAGGCCCTTGCACTTAAAGATGCAGGAGTAGAAAGGTTCAACCATAACGTTAATACGGCAAAGTCTTACTACAAAGAAATATGTACTACACATACATATGAAGACAGGGTTTTAACAGCAAATAACCTGAAGAAAGCCGGTATAGAGCTTTGCTGTGGCGGCATTATTGGAATGGGTGAAACAAGAAGACAACGCATTGAAATGGCACTGGAAATCAAAACACTGGAACCAGTTTCAGTACCTCTAAACATACTGCATCCTATTGCCGGAACACCAATGGAACACCTCTCAAACCCACTATCACCGGATGAAATACTTAAAACCATAGCTATATATCGCATTATTATGCCTGATGTACTTATTCGCTACGCAGGCGGCAGAGCCCTTAATCTGAACTCTGAAGAACAGCTTGAGGGGTTAAATTCAGGTATCAATGCACTTCTGGTAGGAAACTATCTTACTACTACCGGCACTACTGCTAAACAAGACCATGAACTGGTTAAAAAGGCCGGTAAAACTATTATAAAGGATACTTGATGTTTTCATTCCTTAGAGGTGATATAGCTGCAAAACAACCAAATACTCCTTTTGGCACGTTTCTGGTACTGGAGGTCAATGGCACTGGCTATTCTATAATGGTAAACATTAAAACGCTGAATAAACTACCTGATAAAGGCAATGTAATAATCTATACACAACTAATTCACCGTGAAGATACAATGTATCTCTGTGGTTTTCTATCTCCTCAAGAGCGTGATCTTTTTAATTTTCTGCAATCTGTTTCTGGCATAGGCGTAAAAGTTGCCCTGAAATTGCTTGGCGAACTTGAACCTCTTGATATCATTTCAGCAGTAGTTAAAGAAGATTATAAAATACTCACAAAGACCAAAGGCATTGGCCCCAAGATTGCACAAAGAATTACTTTTGAGCTTAAAGATAAAATGGTAAACTGGCGGCCAGAACTAGAAAAACAACCAAAAATACAGACTCAAGCAAAGCAGCTGGCAAGTTATATCGAAGCTGAATCTGTCTTGCTTTCGCTTGGCTACAATGAAGGTGAAATAAAAGAGTCTTTATCAATAGCAATGGACTCTATAAAAGATCAAGAAGACACTGAAGCCCTTCTTCAATCAGCTTTAAGATGGCTGAGCATTTAAAATAAATTTATTAAATTAATTATAGGACAACTTTTCACCGGATTCTGACCCACTGTCTCTGGAATCAGTTGCTTTTTGATGGAAACTTCTTATTAAACTAATTTTTCATTGAATTCTAAACATATCTTAAGATTTTTTATTATTGAAAAATTTTTTATAAATAACCCATAATTTAGACACCGAAAGGGTTTTCAAAACCTTTATATGTTCTTTATTTTATTTTATGAAATCAGTGATAAAATAATTATACTTGGTTCATAAGCGTAAAACTTAGAACTATACTGCTTTTACTGTTTTATTTATAGTATTAAACAAAATTATAAAGTTTTTCCGCTTTTTATTGCAGGAATTAGCCCCTGCACAACTAAAGGGGAATGGTTGTGAAACTCGAAACCAAAAACTGGTACAAATCTGTAGTTAAAAAAGTTACTTTTGACTCAGTTTTCAAGCCTGAAAACCTTTCTACTCTTATTAGAGAAAATATTTTTTTTCATCCCGGTAAAAACAGTGTTTTTAACGTTTTAGAAAAATTTAATTCTCTTACATCTTCACAAAATGATTCTGTTGATATTATCAGTATCCTTAAAACACTATTAATACAGGATCTTGGATATAAGTTTATAGCTATATGTCTTGAAAATAAAGAATATGATCATTTTGAAGTAACCTACGTTGAAACAAATAAGGTTATTAAACCCTGTAATATCTATAAACAAGACCTCAATAACAGCATTATAGAATGTTACAATACAAAAGACCCCTGTTTTATAAGAGATGATTATCAAAAAAAACTGGGATTCAAGCCCCACAAAAAAACTAAAGAGGTTGTTTGCTTGCCAGTTATACTTCAAGACAGCTCATGTGCCATATTGTGTATAGGAAAACCATTCAAAAACAAAAGAGAAGATGTCATCTTAAATCTTATTGCGCAGCAAACAGGGCTCATTTTGTCAAACAATAACCTGAAAGACCAACTTAAGCAAAATCTTGCCCTGGACCCTTTAACATCGCTGATCACCCACAGCCATTTTCAACAACGATTAAATTTTGAAGTAAACAGGGCAAAACGCCACCATTCACCGCTATCTTTAATGATGATCGGGGTTAATAATATTGAATATATTAATGAATATCACAGTCACTTTCTCGGAGATGAAATTATATCATATGTTGCAGAAACATTAAAAGATAATATAAGAGATATAGATATTGCAGCAAGATTCAGTGGTGATAAAATGGCAGTTATACTGCCAGATACAGCTATAAATTGCGCTAAAATAATTGCAGAACGCTTTGAAAAAGAGGTTACTAAAACAAATTATCTTGATATTGGTAATATTACTGTAAGTATAGGTATAGCATCATACCCTGAAGACTCTATAGATAAAGCCGAATTGCTTTTAAATGTTGATAAAGCCCTATCTTCAGCTAAAAAAGAAGGCAAAAAACTGGATAAATCAATATTAATAACTATTAATGAACTTAACAATGTTAATAAGGTTTATAATCAGCATCCTTTTATGATATTAGAAGAGAATAAAAGTCCTTATAGAAGCGAACTGGCTGATGAACTGATTAATAACCTTTATATGTTTGAGCGAATGCATTATAACTCAACCATACTATTAGAGATTATTACATCACTGGCAGCTGCAATTGATGCAAAAGACAGCTATACAAGGGGACACTCTCAGGCAGTATCACTTTATGCAGAATATATATGCAATGCACTGGGTATGGATTCTGAAGAAACTGAAAAAATCAAGTTAGGTGCACTAATGCATGACATAGGAAAAATTGGAGTCCCTGAAAATGTACTGGGCAAACCAGCAAAACTCAATGATAACGAATGGAAAATCATAAAACAACATCCTGTAATAGGCGCAAGAAGAATAATACAACCAATTAGTGCGCTAAATGACCTGATACCAGTGGTTGAACACCATCACGAAAACTGGAATGGAACAGGATATCCGCACGGTCTCAAAGAAGAAGAAATACCCATTGGAGCAAGAATTGTCTCAATAGCTGATGCCTTCCATACAATGACAACTGACAGGCCCTACAGAAGATCTCTTGGCTATGACAGGGCCATCGAAAGACTCTCTCAGGGCGCTGGCACGCAGTGGGATCAATCACTAATCAATGTTTTCCTGAAAATATCCAGAAAAGCTTTTGAAGAAAACGAAAAAAGCAGCTCCAGTTAACCAGAGCTGCCACAGGCACAGGAATGATGCAGACTTAATTATTGAAATACTACCTTTTCATACTTAACACAAAACTCAAGCATATCTGAAAGTGCTTTATAGAGGTGATCTTCCATATCATAAATAATATTCTCTTTTTCCTGCAAGTCATTTTGCATATGAGTTAGTCTATTTTCATAGATATTCCTTATTCTTGATAATTTTTTACTGTAGTTTTCGCTGTTATTAGCAGTTAAATCGTTGATTACAGACTTCACAGATTCTTCAAGCAGTTTAAAATCATTATGATCATTTTCAGCTATAAAGTTCTCATTCTGCTCTCTTCTGACATTTTCATCGGATGAAAGAACATCAACCATTTCATGATAATACGCTGATTTTTTGCAATTAATTTCCATAGACCGGCAAAGCTCCTATACTGACAACAACATATATAACAAAAGAGAGATTTGAAGGGGTCAAACTGGCAAAATTTTGCATATTCAAAAATATTATAAACTAATTTTCTAAAAAAAGAAATGTAAATTTGTGGGTTATGAAGTTTTGTAATATCAAAAATTATTAAGTATAAATTTGCAAAATCAAAAACAAAAAAAGCGATCATTGATTAGAATAATTCAAGGAAGGACAGGAAAAATAAGTTGCTCTAAATTCTTTAGAGCAACTTAGCCTGTAGATCGAGGTTGGGAGAGGGTTTAGTGTGTTGTGAAGGTAGAGTGGCAGGTTAAACACCAAGTTTCATAATAGAAAATTTTATGCTATTGATAAAATGGGTATATCGTTCACCGTTAGCCCCCCAAACATTGAGATTGATATCATTAAGAATACTAGTAAGCTTTGAGGCCAGGGTTTTTGCATTTTCTTCTTTATTGTCAGGGTGAAATAGCAATATCATTTCTTTATACATTTTGCGATATTCTTCAGCTGATGGGAGGTTAAAGATATCAAGATTAAGAAATATAACAGCATAGTAAGGATTATTCCAGTTTACTTTAAGGTTATCGCCGTTCTCATAAAGTTTATAAAGGTCTGTAGATAGAAAACGATTAATTTTTTTGAACCATTCTCTGGATGGTATTTCTTCAATAGTTTCAGAATCAAGCATATCAGAAGTATTAAAAGTGCTAAATTCTTGTTTAGACGTAATTTTATCTTCTTTAGTTTCTGTTATCTCCTGTGAATCAACAGCTTCATGATTAGCATTTTCCAGATGTTCTTCAATTAGAGCAATTAAGTTATTATGGTGGGTTTTTATCTGTTCTAATATTTCTTTATCAGCTTTTGTATAGGATTTAAATTCTTTATTAATAAAGTTATTCAGTCTTGTGCGAAGGCTTTTAAACTTCGCAGTAATGTCTTTGCTTTTATATGATTTAAATTTATTTATGTGAGATTTAAAACGTTTAATATCGTTGAGGGTTAATTCTTCAACTGGTATGGTAATACCTTTATAGCGTAGTTTACCTGTAAGTAGTATACAGAAAAGTGTTTTGCGGCAGTTTTTTTCATCTTCATAGATTTTTGAAAATTCCAGCCACATGTATTTATCCCATTTTTTTGCACGTCTGGCAACTTCATCAGTTATCCGGTATTCTTTAATGTCTGGTTTAAAAAACAGGTCATAAACCCTGGCATAGGTTTTTGCTTCGTGGGGTGTAATGTTGACATCCTTGCAAAAATCTTTATACTCCTGATATTCAAGTTTTTCTGTTGCCTGATATACCAGTTCAAAAAGTTTTTTATAGCTTAAGAAATTCTCATATGCAGAATCTATAAGACTATGGTTACATTCCTGATATTCTGATAGTAATATATTTTTGAATGTCATACTCTGACTCCTTTAATTAAACGCAAGTATTGTGTTCTGTGACTTTAAATAATACAGAATATAGTTGAGATTCCATTTTTTTGATTATTTCTTCTTTTTCTTTAATGATTTTCTTGATTTTATCTATTTCATAATTCTTTTTATTAAGCATAGTAGAGTATTCAAGTATTTTGTCATCTTTTTCATCTAATATGACGTTTACCTGGTCGAGTGTATCTCTCAGTTGCTCAAAGTTATCAGTTTCTTCACGCAGTTCAATAAGCTTATTTTCGTATTCTAGCTTTATTTTTTCTACATCATTATCGTGTTCTTTAATAGCGATATCTTGTTTGGTTAGTTGCACAATTGAATTTTCGTACCTTCTCATCACTTCATTAAATGCATAGGCATCAAATATGCTTATTTGAGGGTTATCCTTATTATTAAAGGAGATTAATGAGCTATGATCGGTTTTTTGAGGCATAAGTTCAGCAGATTTAGCTTCATTCTCTTTATTGTTCTCGGTGTTATTTTTTACTTGTTCCTCTTCTGGCACTGGGTCCATGATTTTTTCATACTGATTTAAAAGGTCACTGACATTGACTTTCCGGTTTGTTTCTTTTGTTAGAGTCATTATTTACTCCTTTTATAGATAACATATAATGTAAAAAAGTCTCACAGACTATGTTTTCAACAAGCATAGTCTTAAAGAGAAGTATTTATAATACTTACTCAAACATCGATCTTCTGGTTCCAACTATGGTGTAGATTTAAATAAAGATTAAATGAATTTGGGGTCGGGATAATTTTTGATAATAACAAATATTATAATATTTTTTTTGAAAAAAAGAAACCTCCTGGAGGCAATTATTAATTTTTGTTATTCCAAATTTTAACAAAGATGGTTTTTGAATCGGCAAAATTTATATACCTGTTATATGTTTACAATTTTTTACATTTGCCATCTAGCCCGTTATCACTGAGTGACTACTACACGTATTTGTTGACAAATTGTAAATTTTTTACAGAGTGAGTATATACTCGATATATACAATCTTGTGAATTTTTGTAAAAAGGTAGTCACAAAATACTAAATTAAGGCAATCTCATGGCTTTATTTGTTTTTATATAAATAGCAGCTATTTTTAAAGGAATATTCAAATTATCAAGGGAGCAATTTAAAGGACTTATGAAACACAAGGAGTAATAGAGATGGTAAATTTTTACTTCAATGCTTTTCAAAATATGGGAGTTGTTTACCAGAACCAGCAAAGACCTGGTGCAGGTCAGGCTTATTCATTTGCACAAGCAGGTAGTGCATATGCAAGCACACCAAACTTCCAGGGCAATTTCTGGGGTGCAATCAATAATTTAGATAGCACTCTCGGGTTTGGCCAAAATAATTCTGGTGGTGGATTCTTCAACAATATCTGCAATTTCTTTGGTTTTGGAAACAGTGCATCAGCCGTTGCCGGCAATAACCAGCAGTTATTCAACTCTGGCTGGAATGTTGCCCAGGCAGCTGCCGGTAACAACAACAGCCTGTATGGCTATGGTTTCAATAATACTGCTCAAGCAGTTTCTGGCTCTGGCAACTATGCTTATGGTCAGGGCTTTAACGTTTCTCAGGCCGCTTCAGGCGCAGGAAACCAGTTAGTAGCCAATAGCTGGGGCAATACCAACCAATCAGTTAATGGTTATGGCAATACCGCTCAGGGTAATGGCCTCTGGGTTAACCAGAACGCTACCGGAGCAGGCAACACATTAATCGGTAATGGTATCTTCGGCAACAACCAGCAAGTAACCGGCTACGGCAACACAGCAATCGCTAATGGTGATGGCGCTCAACAACAGGCTGTAGGCTATGGTAATAACCTTCAGGCTAACGGCAGTAATGCCCAGCAGGGTATTATGGGTGACGGAAACACCGCTGTAGCAAACGGCAACAACGCCAATCAGGGCGTTATGGGTAACGGCAATACCGTTGTAGCAACAGGTGAAAATGCCCAGCAATACGCCTGGGGTACTGATAACACTCTTGTTGCTGAAGGTGATAACGCTACTCAAGTAGCCTTAAATGGTGACAATACACTCGTAGCCAATGGCGATAACAACTTCCAGATGACCGGTGACGGAAATGACACCATAACAACCGGTGGTGGCGTTGTATATGCTGGTGCAGGAGATGACGTTGTTAACGTTAACGCTGGCGCTGGAGAAACCTTTGTTGACCTTGGCGAAGGTGATGATATCATCAACATAACAATGAACGAACAAAACGGCAGCATAACTGTTCACGGCGGAGAAGGCAATGACCATGCCAATATTCATGACAATACTTACGATGGCACCGAATGGAACGTTGACTTCAACGCTGAAGGTGAAGATTCAAACTTTACCATTATGGTTGGCGGTAATTCTTATATAATCGGTAATGATATGGAATCTCTTTCACTTTACAATGCTAACGGTGAAATGATACTTGATATAGCAAATATGTCTGAATGGCAGGCCCAGCAGTTAGCTGCTCAACAAGCAGCAGCTGCTGAAACTGCAGCAGCAGCATAACAAAATAAAACAACTCCAGAATATTTGAAAAGCTTGATATATATAAAACCCCTGATTGTTCAGGGGTTTATTATTTATGTTCTACCTTATGCTGGCTGCGTCCCCGTCTTCTTGCCTCAAGGACAACCATAAGAACAGATATATCAGCAGGAGTTACCCCTCCTATTCGGCTGGCCTGGCCGAGAGTAATGGGTTTTATCTTTATCAATTTTTCTCTTGACTCATTAGAAAGCTGTTTAACTTCTTTATAGTCAAAGTTTTTAGGTATATAGATCTTTTCAAGCCTGTCAGCAAGTTCAACCTGCTCTTGCTGTCGTTTGATATAGCCTGAATATTTAAGTGAAATCTCTATTGCCTGCTCGGTATCACGGGATAAGTTGTTTTCTTTCGTTGCAGGGTCAAGTTCTTTAAGTGTTTCATAACTTATATTAGGTCTCTTGATAAGCTCAAACAAAGAAGTTGTAAGCTGAATCTTTTCACCAATAGAATAAAGATAGCTCTGAATATCATCAGATGGTTTAATTTTTGTAGTTTTAAGTCTTTCAAGTTCTTTTTCCATTTGTTTAATCTTACATTTAAAGTTTTGCCATCTGCTATCATTAAGAAGTCCAATATGTCTGCCCAGTGGTGATAGTCTTGTATCAGCATTATCCTGCCTGAGCAACAACCTGTATTCTGATCTTGATGTAAGCATGCGGTATGGCTCGTCAATATCTTTTGTTACAAGGTCATCAATAAGGGTTCCGATATATGAAGTAGATCGACTCAGGCGTATCAGAGGTTTATGCCCAACAAACCTTGCTGCATTAATGCCGGCAATCAGACCCTGACCGGCTGCTTCTTCGTATCCACTGGTGCCGTTAATCTGTCCGGCACAAAAAAGGCCACCAATTTTGCGGGTCATCAGGGTATGATCCAGTTGAACAGCTGGCATATAGTCATATTCTACTGCATAAGCTGGCCTTAGTATTTCAGCTTTTTGAAAACCTGGTAATGACCTGAGCATTAAAATCTGTACATCAGCAGGTAAGCTTGTTGAAAACCCCTGCATATATACTTCATAACTATTTTTAGATTCTGGTTCAACAAATAAATGGTGAGAATCTCTATTAGAGAACCTAACAACCTTATCTTCTATTGATGGACAATATCTTGGCCCTACTCCTCCAATAAGGCCTTTGTAAAGAGGAGATTTATCAAGATTGGCTTTAATAATTTCGTGAGTTTCAATAGTTGTTCTGGTCAGATAACAGGGATATTGTTCTCTTATAGGTCGATCAGGGGCAAAAGAAAAGAAATTAAGCTCTTCATCACCCGGTTGAACTGTCAGCTGCGTATAATCAATCGTCCTTCCATCAACACGAACTGGTGTGCCTGTTTTTAGCTTTTTGACATCAAAGCCAAGGTTGATCAAACTTTCAGAAAGCCCTGTTGCCGGAAATTCTCCGGCTCTGCCCGCAGGGTATGATTTGAGGCCAATAAAAATACGACCATTCAGAAAGGTACCTGTAGTTAAAACAAGAGCTTTACAGTTATACCTGACACCCCAGTAATCCATGGCACCAGAAATTTCGTCATTTTCATTTACCAGTATGTCAGTAATCATGGCCTGTTTGATGTCAAGATTTTCTTGTTTTTCAAGCAATTGCCTCATTTTAAGTATATACTCAACCTTATCAGTCTGTGCCCTCAGAGCCCAGACAGCCGGGCCTTTGCTTCTGTTAAGCATTTTAAGCTGTAGATAAGTATCATCAGCAAGTAATCCCTGAATACCGCCTATCGCATCTATTTCTCTGGTAATATTAGATTTTGCCGGGCCGCCCAGAGAAGGGTTACAGGGCATCATAGCAACGGTATCAAGGTTAATTGTACTTAACAATACCGAAGCACCAAGCCTAGCTGCTGCTATTGCAGCTTCACAGCCAGCATGACCTGCTCCAACCACGATTACATCATAATTTTTATCTGTCATAATTTTCTAACTTACTTAAAATGCTTTCTAAAATTTTATCCTGCGTCATTGTATCAATTGTATACCAGTGAATACGGTTATCCGGCCGAAACCAGATTAGCTGTCTTCTTGCAAAATGCCTGGTATTTCTCTGGATATCGTCAATCATGTTATTATAAGAACATTTTTGTTCGAGAAAGTCCAGAACTTCTTTATACCCCAAAGTTTTCAATAATGAAAGAGTTTTGCCATATTTATTGATAAGAAATTTAACTTCTTCCATCAGGCCAGTTTCCAGCATTGTTAAGACTCTCTGGTTAATGCGATGATAGAGAAAATCACGATTTTCAGCAGTAAGAGCAATATATAAAAGATCATATGGTGATGGGGAAGTTGTTTTAAGCTCAGACATAGGCTGGCCGGTTGTTTTATAAACTTCTAGAGCCCGGGTAATTCTAAAAACATCGTTATAATGTATCTTAGCAGCTGCATGAGGATCAATTTTCTTTAGTTTATTGTGCAATTCTTGATTGCCATATATTTGAGCAAAATCAATGAGTTCTTTCCGGTAATCTTCATCAGGTTTAACATCTGGCATATTGAGGCCATCTACAGCGCTTCTAATGTAAAACCCTGTTCCACCAGCCATAACAGGTATTTTGTTTTCTGAATGCAGCTGATTGATTATTTTTGTAGCATCCTCTTTAAAAATAGCAGCAGTATAATTAAAATCAGGATTAACAATGTTTATCAGGTGATGTGGCACAGCATTAAGTTCTTTCTGAGATGGTTTTGCCGTTCCAATATCAAAATCACGGTATACCAGACGTGAATCTGCTGATATAATTTCTGTATTAAGTTGCAGCGCAAGCTTTATAGCAAGATCAGTCTTGCCCGATGCTGTCGGCCCTGCTATTATTATCAATTTTTTGTTTTTCAAGATATTTAAAGATTAACAGGTTAAAGTAAGTAACAGTAAATATTATAAGAATTAAACCAATAAATTGAACTAATATAAAAGGAAAAAAGAAAACTATAAAGGCAAAACTCAGGCAAAGTGCATATGAAAGACTAATAATAAATGTTCTTAACGGATGTTTAAAAATCAATTTGAAGCTTTCAAAATAAGCTCTGACAAAGCTTGTTTCTTTAAAAATAATAACGGGAGCCCAGAACATTGTAAGGAAATTCAGAATATAAGCAAGGCCTATAGCAATAATAAGAAGGAAATTCCACATTGCAAGTTGATAATATGTACCGGGGGCAAGAGCTTCAAGATAATTTTTCATATCTTCATGTGTTTTAGCCGCTTCAGAGAATTCTTCCCACGATACACCAATTGGTATGCCAACCTGCTCAATACCTGCAGAGAAAACGCCTGTAATAATGATTCCCAGTAAAGCAATATATATAACAGTGCCACCCAGAAACTTGTAAAAATAAAGAGCAACACCCGGTAAAAACTCTTTAAATAGTTTCAGAGAATGCATTGCTTGTTCTGCTTTGCTAAGATTATCATTAATAGGCGTTTTAACACATTTATAGATCATATTATACCAGCCGGAATTAAATACAACCATGATTAATGATACACAAACAAGCACTATAAGCGTATTTCTAAGATTATAAGAAGAAGATAACGGCGTTAAAGTTAAGCCAAACGCAATAAAAAACAATATAAATGGTTGTATTAAAACCATATTTAGCTTTAATAATTCTAAAGTATCGTTAAATAGCTGATTTATATATTTCATTGATCATATAATGCTTTCATACTATAACCTTAAATAGTTTAAACAGAAACCATATCAGGGGTCAATGATATTCAATTATAAAACAGGCAAAACGCCAGGGGAGAAGTTTAATAAATAACAGGGTATTTATTATGAAGCTCCATAACGGGGAAGAGGCTCTCTGCCAAGCCATTTTTTGCCTATTTCTGCGATAGTACCATCATTTTTCATCTCATCAAGAATCTCATTAATCTTTTTAAGGAGTTTTGAGTTGTTTTTGTTTACTGCAATACTCATATGGTGATCATAAATCGGGTCATGCCCGACTTTTCTTAGTTTTGGTTGAAGATTTTTTTCTTTGCCACCCTCTTTTTTAATTTTTTTGTTTAGTTCATCAACCTTGTTATTGTAGAAAATAAGCTCATCTTCATCAGCCAATATACCTATAACCTTATCATTATTGAGAGCGAGATAGAGGTCTGTTTTTGATGGGTAGATACTGATGTTATCTTTAAGGCCCATTTCTCTTAAATACCTTGCAGCTGTAGTGCCATTTGTGACGCCAATTTTGTAATCCAGCCCGTAGACTTCATCAATAGAATCCAGCCTGGTATCGAGATTGTCTTTAACAACGAAATAAGTTATTTCATACATATAATGATCTGAATAACTTATTATATCTTTCATTTCATCAAGCTGATCAAGCGCAGAAACAACCATATCAACCCTGTTAGACGTAAGAACAGGTACAAATCTTGAAAAAGGCACAGGATAAAAATCTATCTTTTTTCCCATGCGTTTGCCAATTTCATCAGAAATGTCTATATCATAGCCTACAAGCTTATTATCATCATTATAATAGTTAAAAGGAGGCATATCACCTGCTGTTGCAACAATCAAAACATCCGGATTCCTCTTTTGCTCTACACTACAGGCAACAACAAAGACTAATACAGCAGTCAAAATGATTAATAGAATGTTTCTCATAAATTCCTGTCTGGTTTTTGTCTCAAACTATTTATTATAGCAGCTTTTAGCAGATTCTATACAGGCAAATCGTTAATAAATCAAACATCAAGTGTTTATTAGATTTTAACACATTGTTAGCATTCAGGAAAAATTAATCGTAAATACACTGCATTAAACCAAAAAAAAACCTCGAGGGGGGTCGAGGCTAATTTATTTAATACTTTTTGGGGGAAATAATCTGGGAAAATAGTTACGGGGTATATATTATTAGTTTAATTTTAAGTATTTTAAGCTGTTATTTTTCTCTGTATTTGTATTAAGTGTACTAAATACAAAAGTTGCTATAATTTGTAGTAAAATTTACACTTATTAACAAACGCCTTTTAGATCTAAATCTCTTTAACCAAAAAGGGTGTAAGGTTTTAATGATGCTTTAAACCTTTATTTTTCTAAATATGTTTCAAATGCGTTTAGAAATCTATGATTAATTATGGAATTACTGATTCCTGCAAAAACAAGGAAAATTTCTTGAATCTGAGAGCTTTTAATTTATTCAGAGACTTATTTACTATATCAGTATTTTAGAGCTTACAAAAAAATTAAAAAACCTCGCTGGGGGTCGAGGCTTAGATTCATTTTATACTTATAAGGGAAAATAAATTATTTGGGGAGAATGAGTTTTGTGGGAATATATATTTTAAATGATATTATTGAAAGCTTTTTAGAGTTTTTTTCATTTGTTTGCTTGTTGTATCTATATTAAGTGTAGTGAATACAAAAATTGCTAGAAAGAAAGTGCAATATTTACACTTATTAACAAAACTCTGCGGAGAGCCAATAACCCATCATAGCAGGCACTATAACGATATCAAATAGCAGCTGTTTTAAAAAAATTATGAGATACTATAAAAATTTTATACTTATTAATTGTGTCAATGACATTTAATACTGACAAAAATATATAAAGATTAGTGCATAACTTAAAAATTTTTCGATTTTCAAACCCAAATTCCGCCCACAATAGCGGCAACTGGCACTTTATGGGTGCTGTTTATATTATGATTGGCATTTCCAGAACAAAAAATAAAACCTCCTGGGGGATTGAGGTTTCAAAATTTTTATTATGGGGAAATATTTTTTTTGGGATTAAATTATGTGGATATATTTACTTGATATATGAACTTTAAAAATTTATTACTTTGTCTGTAACTATAATAAGTGTAAAAAGTACAAAAGTTGATAGCAATAAGTGTAAAAGTTGCACTTTATTTACAATTTGTTACAAAAGAGCTTTTATATTTCTGTTGTATATAAACAAATATGCCTTTTAGAAGAGCGTTATAGCTATTCTAAATTCTGTAAACCTTTCTTATAACTATGATACATTCTGATAAGCTTTAATAGCACGGGCTTTATTAACCAGTACAGCAGTAGAAGATGGCGTTCTTGCCGGGGGAAGGTCTATTTTAACAGGTTCATGCCTTACGGTCGTATCTATATATGGTATTTTAGGAGACAGCATCTCTGGTGAATAAGCAGGCAGGTTATTCATAAACATCATTTGAGAAATATCTGCACTGGTATATTTAACATCCGCAAGATATTTGGGCCCATCTGCTACGGTGGGCCTGAAATGTGATACTTTGGGGCCATAGGCCCACACTGATGTTGCTGTTACTCCTATTGATGGTGATCCGAGTGGCTGCATACTGAATACTTCTATTTTTTGATGTAAGTGACCTACTACCTCTGTCAATATTATTATGCCCGAATTTTAAAATTTGAAACAGCATTTCTGGAAATCAAAAATAATTCTTAATCTTTCTTAAAAATACTCAATAATCAATATATAATACAATTTTAAATTCCAGAAAACCTTATAAGTCTCATTTATAGCTTTTGTGGAAAACAGAAGCTTCTCTTAGAAATTGGTGTTTGATTTAAAGTCTACCTTAGCTTCAATACATACGACGGCACTGAACTTTACAGGTCAGGCATTCATTGTTTAAACAAGCAAGCAAAATACATTCTTTAATTACTTATTATTATTACTGTCCGGTTAAATTTTTTCTGAGG
>CAZFBA010000013.1:0-95489 GCA_964517135.1 uncultured Gammaproteobacteria bacterium | reverse complement strand
AAATAAATCCTTATTTCATGGGCCTTTCGGCGTTTTTATGTCGGAAGTCGGGAAAGAATATATTTTGAAAGACCAAATATTCGCAAAGCAATTTATTTAACTCCCGACACCAATTTCTTGAATCTGAGAACATACAAGTTATTCAGAGATCTCAATAACAAGATCAGTGCATAACTTAAAAATCTTTCGATTTTCAAAACCCAGATCCCACCCACCCTAAAGGAAGGCATGGGGCCTCACTCACAGGCTTCGCCTGCTCGTTCAACCCATATCTTCACTTTTAAAATTTTTAAAAATCGAAACCAAAAAATCTATTGTTATAGTTATGCATTAGTCTTATAACGTTATTTGTTATCCCTGTTTCTGAAGAAAATAATTTTACTTATAGCTTCAGAAATAGTCTGAGTTTCATCAAGCTTTGTTGGTGGAATATAATTAACAGGCTCATTATCATCAATTGTTTGTTGCATATCGTGACTTAAGTTAGGGCTTTCTGCCGGATCTCCCTGTTGAATAACCCCTTCAGGAGCACGGGATTGACCCATGCCAATAAAGAAAAGTACCAGCAGTATAACAAAAATGACACCGCAGCAGCCTATACCGCCTGTCCACCACTTATTTTGCCATAAAAAACCTGTTGTTTTAGTTATAAAACCTTCGTCTTTAGCTTCTGTTACCTCTGGATCTTCTGTTTGCCTGGGGTTCAGGGTATCTCTAACCTGATCTTCCGGAACAATACTGGAGCTTGTATTACTGGTGATAGACTCATCCTCTTCTGAAGGTATTGTTGGTGAAAGGGGTTCACTGCCAAAATCCAGTATGTCTTCACTAAGAGACTCTTCCTGGGCGAGAAGCTTTTTGCCTCTTGTGTATTCTTTTATTCTATCGCTGCCACTATACATTGAAATAGGTGTATTGAGGCTAGTTTTATCGATTTTTGTTTCCGATCTGGTTGTATTTAACCCGGGTGATAGAGTAAAGTCATTGATTACAGGTATTTCAGGTGCATCAACTGTTAAAGGCATCAATGCCAGCGGCATGTTATCCATTTCGGGTTCAATTAAAATATAGTTTTGCTGGATGACATCAGCATGAACATTGATTTTTTTGTGAGATATATCGCCAGCCAGCCGTATTTCTAGATCCTGTGAAGTCACCTGCCTGATGAGGGCATCAGTAATACCTGATCCCTGTGCTATTGGTATGGAATCATTTTCTTTAAGGCTACCATCCAGAACAGCATTGAGCAAGCGAACTCCAATATCTCCGTTCATATAGTGAATAAGGTTAAAAGATATTGATTCAGTTGTTTTAAGGTCAATTTCTATAGAATTTTTTAATTCAGTGATGTTTAAATCTTTTATTCTGGCTACATTTGCAGCTTCAACTGCAAGTGATACAACCAGAAATAAAATTGCTAAAATGATTATAAGTAAGTGTTTTTTCATATTCCATCTGCCAGATATTACTTTTTGTCATTGTTATTATTCTATCGCAAGTTTTAGAAATCTTAAAACAATTAAACTTCTGAAAAGATTTTCATCAGGAGTTACGTAAGATAAGGTAAATAGTTTTGTTTACAAAATTTTTTAATTCTCTAGTTTTGCTGAATATTAGCCTCTTTCCCCCTTTTTTGTCATCTAAAACACAGCGAAGGATTTATTAGTAGGATATTTTTCGGGCTTCACCCCAGAATGACAGCTTATGCATTGATTGCAACTCAGTATTAGTTATAAAACTGATACATAACCAGAATGATAGATTTTTTTGTTTTCGCTACATTGATAGAGAAATAAAACATCAGGAAAGACTGTTGTATAGCAATGATGATATATTTTCGGGTTTATACTCTTAGTTCTACACGATAATCACCATCATAAATTGATGTAACAGGTATTTTCTGCCCTTTTGTAACTTTTAATGATTGAGGCATGACAAAGACTTTTTGAATCCAGTGTGTTGAAGGTGCCCAGGGAGAATTAGTAAGCGTAGTATGTTCATCCAGGTGTGCTACAAAATAAGCACAAAAAGCGTTTAGATTTCCGTCTTCTATTACCTCAAGTTCAAGATTATCTCTAAACATAGGTTTTTTAACATTCTTAAAGTCAATAGATCTGGTCATAAGCTGGTGTGTCATAACCCTGTATATTGAAGGATTATAGCGTTCATACCGTGCACTTATAAAATTAAGCAGATGATTTTTATATTTAGTTAATTTAAGATCGTACATTCTTTCAACTTCAGAGATTTCCTGGCCTATGTCATCAGCTCTTCCTGCGTCATATCCGAAAGCATAGACATCTAATTTGCAGGGGATAAGTGCAGCATCTGGCTTGCAAAATCTATCTCTGGCATCCATAGTGAATTCAATGACGTTTTCTTCAAAAATACCGCTGCCAAGAATTTCAGAAACAAATACATCAACCTTTTCTTCAAATATATCCGGAGAAATTTTGGCTGAATTGCCCACCAGGTATTCAATTTTATCTTCAATGCCATTTTCTCTTGCCAGTTCTTTTGATAATTCAACAATATCAGAGCGTTTTTCTATTGCATAAACTTTTTTTGAACCGGCTTTAGCAGCAAAAAAGGCTAATATACCTGTGCCGGTGCCAAGATCCATAGATATGCATCCTGGTTTAACTTTATTCTCTATTGCACGGCGATAAGCTGCTAACCTTACGTAGTCTTTAAGCATATAATGATGATTGATGAGGTTAATATGTATATTTTTCTCAGGTGTTGGTGCCTGAGGGGTATCATCTGTAGTAAACTCTTCAACTCTGGATGTTTCAATAAGAATATCACTACCGGTTAAAAGATTAATAGACCTTTTTAATTCATTATGACTTTCAGGAGGCCAGTTTTTCAAAAAGTCATTAACTGTAAGCCCTCCACTTTCAGGGTTAAAGAAATCATAAAGAACCAGAAGAGCGTCTTTAGTGAATTCAACTGCCGCATCAGAGTTGACGTTTTGTATCATCAGCTTGCCGCCGGGTTCAAATTTAAGATAGACGTGGGGCGACAGGGTAAGAGACCTGTTATAAGCCTCTTCATTGTCTATATTTTGTGCAGATTCATTGATACTTTTTATAAGTTCTTCATCTGATGGTATATCATCAGGGTTATCCATTAATTTTTTAAGCCAGTCCATATAGTTTAACCTTTTTGTTCTCTGTTTTCATTCTCCATATAGGCATGAGGATAGTTATAATCTTCCCGGAAGCCAACTTTTCTATACATTCTAAGGGCAGGAAAGTTGTCTGTTTCAACAGTAGCGTTAACTTCCATACAATCAAGCCTGGCTTCAATAACATCATGAATGAATTTTTCGAGAGTTTTTTTAAGTAATTGAATACTTAAACCTTTGCCCTGTGCTGATTGCAACAGGCCAACCAGGGGTATATTGCCCATCTGATCATTGGTAAGGTTTGCAAAACATACTCCGACAGGTTTGCTGCCTTCAATTAACACAGAGGTACAATCTGGTAAGAAGTCTCCCATAATGCTATTTACAAGCATTGTAACGATTTTTTTGCAGCCTTCATAGGTTCTAAATCTGGGATCAAACAAAGCATCAGGTGCTGTATGAAAACTTTCATAGATAACATTTGAAACATCCTCAAGATATTCAGGTTTCCAGCTGCTAATAGAATAACCTTCAGGCAGTTCTGGCAATTTTAGCTTTGTAACAATCTGAGGGCAAATAATATCATCTAGATGGAACCTCACAATAGCCTGTCCTACCAGCTTAAAACCGAGATGTGTAATTTTATTTACATAGGCTGACTGACCGCCTAACATCGGGTAACTGATAACATCCCAGCCCGGTGTTTCTTTTATTTCATCGAGAAATTCTTCAAGAAGGTCTATTTCAATGTCTTCACCCCTGAACTCTTCTGTTATATGCACAATGTTAATCTCTACAGATCTGTGTTCTTCTATAACATAAAATAAAAAACCTGCTGGTTTATCTTCTATTGTTGCATAAAAGCCTTTTAAAATACCTATAATAATACCTTTTTTGAACTGTATAAAATCAAGAGGTGTTGTATCAAAGTTATAATAATCTTTTGCAGAATCTTTAAACTCATTATAAAGGTCCTGAAGCTTATCAACATTATCGGATGTTATTTTATGTATTTCCATCATTAAAAAATTCCTGTCAAATATTGCGGGATAGCTTAAACAAAAGAGCTGAAATAAATTTATTGTGGTTAAAGTCTACCAGACAATGCTTTCATACTTTGCCATTGTAAAAAATACTTTGGATGTTAATTAATCAGACAAACCTTGTCGAATTCAGCTCAGTATAAGTAATATTTTATTATGATATTTGAGATTAGTAAATGTTCAAAACTTAAAAATTTGCATTTACTACAGATCAGGTAATAAAAACTATTCATAGTTGGTTTTGATCCAGTTAATTGCTTCTTCAGAGGTTTTTAATTCGCCCTCTGTTTGAAGTTCTCTAATTTCATTGAGAATTTTACCCACTTTTTCTGATGGTTTAATGTTTAAAATTTTCATAACATCATTGCCATCAATAATTTTAGGCAGTTCAACAGCTTTTTCAAGGCTTTTATAATAGTCATTCAGCAGCTCATCAAGCATTTCAAGTCTTGCTTTTACAATTTTTTCAGTAATTTTTTCTCCCTGTGCTGCAATTCTATCGGCTTTAGCTAGCAAAATTACTTCTGGAACATCATTGCCAAGTTTTTTGAAAAACCTGCTTTTAGCTTTTTTAGATGGCTTTTGAAAATAAGGCGCCAGCTGAGAAGGATAAAGGTGATATTTAGTCAATTGCTTGATTATTTTAATAATTATATTAGGTAATTTAAGTCTTCTGGCGATTAATTCAGCTTTTTCTGCTCCCTGATCAGCATGCCCCAGAAAAGTATGCTTGCCTTCATTGTCTATTAACCAGGTATCAGGCTTGGCTATGTCATGTAGAAGGGCTGCATACTTTAAAGCGACTATTCGTTGAATAGAAGATGTTGCATTGCTTTTAAAATGCTCTCTTGTCTTTTCAGGCATTCCAGAAAACAGCACTTCTATCTGTCTGTATACCTCAAGAGTGTGCTCATAGAGTCCAAGATGATGATATACATTTGAAGGAACTTTTCTAAGTAAAGTCATTTCAGGTATTAGTGTTTCTAAAATACCGTTATAAGCCATTTCATGTACATATATGAATGAATTATCCGCAGCAAATATTTTATTTAATTCTGCCTGAATTCTTTCTGCTGCAATGTTTTTAAGAAGTGAAGAGTTTTTATTTATTGCCATTCTGGTAGTTTCATCTATTGTACCTGAAAGATGCAGTGCAAATCTATAACTTCTGAGTATTCTAAGAGGGTCATCAACGATATTTTTTTCTGAAATAGCCCGAATAATACTGTTTTTAATATCTCTCTGTCCATTATGAGGATCAATAACCTCATTTGAGCCCTCAGGCACGAGTAAATAAGCCATAGCATTGACCGTAAAGTCTCTTCTTGAGAGGTCTTCATGAATGTCAATACCCTGGCATCCTGCAATATCAAGATAATTCTGTTTGTCTGGCAAAATTACTCTTGCAACATCGTGCTTATTATCCAGAATGATGCATTTTGTTTTAAGTTTTTCTGAGAGTTTTGAGGCAAATAAAACACCCTTTATACCGCATACTGTATAGTCTCTATCTATTGTAGGTATATTTAGTATTATATCTCTTAAGTATCCTCCTACCAGATAGAGTTTTATGCCTGTAAATTCTAAACAGAAGTCTTTTAAAAGTCTATTTATGCTGTCATTTTCAATATTTAGCTGTATATTTTTATTAAAATTCATATTCATAGAGTATGATTCCAGTTATAAGTATTGCTGCTGTTTCTGCCCTTAAAATATTTGAGCCAACGTTAACCTTATAAATACCTTTAGATAGAAACAGTTCTTTTTCTTGATCTGACCATCCGCCTTCTGGCCCTGTAAAAATATTGATTGTTTCTGGTTTTTTGTAATATTTTTTGAGTAATTGCTTTATATTAGAATCTTTATGTGTTTCTACAAGAGAGATATTAAGGTCTGTTAATCGGGTATTTACTGTTTCAAGTGCTTTTTCAAGGCTCTCATAAAAAAGAACTCTTGCAAAGGTAGACCGTTTAGATTGTTTTGAAGCGTTTAAAGCTATTTTATTCCAGCGGGTAAGTTTTTTTTGAAGTTTATTTTTGTTATTTATCCTGAAGTTTGAATATTCTGAAGGGAAGCAAATAACTTCACTGACGCCCATTTCAACCAGTTTTTGTATTATGAAGTCTTGTCTATCGCTTTTAATAATGCTTTGAAAATGCCTGATATTCACTGAAGGATAAGGTTTCAATAATTCACATGTGTCTATTAAACATGTGATTTCTTTGTTAGATACAGTTGAAGCATGACAAAAATATATATTGCCTTGATTATCAAGTATATGAATGATGTCGTTTTCTTTTATTCTTAAGACATTTTTAAGATGGTGAATTTCATCTATATCATTAATAAATATTATAGATTGGTTATGATCTATATAATCCTCTGATACAAAAGTTCTGGGTATTTCAGACATTGCTAAACTCTTTGTGCTATTATTGCATGCCAGTTTTCTTCACTAATATTTTCAACAATATTATAGCCTGATGATTGAAAATGATTGATAATTTCGTCAATTTTTTCACTTATAATGCCGCTTAATATAATATACCCCTGCCTTTTTGTAAGTCTTTTAATATCTTCAGACATTGAAAGAATGGTTTTAGCAAGTATATTAACAATAATAAGGTCATATTCTGTATTCAGGTTTCTAATAGAAAGTGTATTAAAGCTACAATATTGATCAATGCCGTTCAACTTAGCATTTTCAGTAGCTACCTGAATGGCAACAGGGTCAATATCTATGCCTTTTACGTTAATAATTCCTTTTTTTGCAGCTGCAATAGCGAGAATACCAGAACCAGTACCTACATCGAGAGCTTTTTGAGGAGCTTTATTATTACTTAAAACTTTTTCTATAGCACAAAGACACAATCTTGTTGTAGCATGTGTGCCTGTACCGAAGGCAGATCCTGGATCAATGATAATAATAACATCATCAGGAGACTCTATAGAGCAGGTTTCCCAGCTAGGGCATATTATAAAATTCTTGCCAATACGCAAAGGATGCCAGTATTTCTTCCAGTTTTCTGACCAGTCTTCATCTTTAATGATTTTTATTGATATTTTCCAGCTGCCTGTAAGGGTTTCAGATATATTATCTTTTTTTAGCTGCCGGTGTTTTTCTTTTAAATCAGCTTTTATTGCTTCAATGATCTTTTTGTTATCCTCTAAATCAGGAATATAAACTTTTAAATGGTTAGAATTAAGTTCTAAAGAATTTTCAGAAAAATGCTCTTCGGTAAGAATAAGCTCATCAAAGCCATAAGAAGAAATAATCTCGCTTACAAGTTCAGTATAAAGCGTATTTACTTCGATAGAAACTTCTATATAGTCTGTCACTGGTCTTTTTCCTGTGCTGTACCTGTAATATCTTTAAAGGGTGTTTTTCTCTTAAAGAAAGA
Source organism: uncultured Gammaproteobacteria bacterium (assembly GCA_964517135.1). Classification (GTDB taxonomy): domain Bacteria; phylum Cyanobacteriota; class Vampirovibrionia; order JBFMGH01; family JBFMGH01; genus CAZFBA01. The sequence goes on along the minus strand of CAZFBA010000013.1, from coordinate 87,915 downwards.
TATGGGGGCCAGATTGTGTATTTGTTCTTTATAAAAGAAAGAAACATCATAGTCATAGTTTTTAACAATGTAATCGTTTAAGATTTTACAATGAGTTTCACCAAATTCACCCACTCCAAAGGCTATCTGGCCTGTTTTATGAGAATATAAAATATGTTTAACCCTGTACTTTTCAAGGTTATCAATAATTTGTTGTTGTTCTTTTTCATTAATATTAGATAAATAAAGAAATTCAGTATGTTTCGACGGGAAATCACGGCCTGATGCAAAATTGTAGAAGGCATTATAAGGAATTGACAGGAGTTTTTCATCTGGTTTAATATTTTTTTCAATGTATTCAAGGGTTCCTACCATTATATGAAACCACGGTGTATTGCTAAAGCATGCTTTAACTCTTTCTGTCGGATAAAAATTAGCCGGGTAGTTCTTAAATAGAATAATAACATGTAATTTTGCAATCATTGTAATAAAAAGTATAATTCCAAAAGCTGTAATAGCAGGTCTATAAAACTTCTTATCTTTACAATATTCAATAAACTTTTGCAATAAAAAGAAAATAAGAACTATAACCTGTGCCAGCACCCAGAAGCGTAGTGAATATACAGATCCAACCATTATAAACTCGTGTAAGCAAAATATTGAAGTCATAGAAAGTATTAAAATATAAGATACATCTTTGTTAAAGCGATTTTTAATAAAAATCAAATACGCAAATAACAGTGAAATCACAGGTATAAAGTAATACCAGTAGTTCAGGGATGTAATATAAAAAATAAGAGTTGAAAATCTGCGTTCCCGAATGTCAAAAGTTAAGGATGCTGCATCAGCAATGAATATACCTGTTAATAAGTCAAACCTTGCAGAAGATAAGGATGATTTAGAATATGGAAAACTCTTCGATAACTGATCAACAGGTGAACTGGCTATTAAGACCCCATAAATCAGTATTGTCAGTAAGAATAGTAATATTAATGACTGAATAATGTGTCTGAAAGGTTTTTTGTTAAAATAATAATACAGAATTACTACCAGAAAAAGCGGACCCGAAAAAGCAAGCCCCATATTAAGCTTTGTTATTGCTACAAAAAAACATGATAAGGTTGTTAAATATAGATAAACAGGCTTATCAGTATCAAGATGAAACTTGATAAACAGTAATGCCAGCAGTATAAAAAAAGTACCTGCAAGGTGATTGAAGGTCTGTATTATAAAAGCATAATAAACAACAAATAAAATACCTGCTATTGAACCAAAAAGCCCGTTAGAAAATTTACTTACCAGATAGAAAATGATATAAACACATATAAAAAACATTAAATACCAGAAGCTAACAGCATTAAGAACAGATACGCCTGCAATTTTGAAGACAATGCCATAAATGACTGGTATCAATGGGCCATAAATCCAGTTAAAATCAATATAAGGCAGTTGTCCTTTTGATACAAGGTAGAAATTATAAAGATCTCTGCCAAAATCACCTTCTGAAATAGAGTCCAGAGGTAACCTGTGAAAATAAATATTAAACGTATAGGCCAGAATAATCGTTAATAATATAACCCAGAGGGGGCTGTTTAAGATATTTTTAGGTTCTGTGCTGTCTTTCATCTTTTTTTCCTGTGTGCAGGTTATAAAACCGGCAATATTGTATTTTTCTAATTATACAGAAGTCAATCAAATCATAACAGGGGTCTCTGAATAACTATAATCAAAGTCATAAGTAATCAGATTTCAGAAAATATAGGGCTTTAGAATTGTTTAATTTTTTAGGTTATTGAGACAGTGTAACCAATATAAAAACTTGGGGAAACCTTTTTGATTTTCCCAAGTTTTAATTATTTATAATACATATGTATTTTTATCCTAACAAACAGGCCATAATAGCATTTTGAGCATGCATTCTATTTTCTGCCTGATCAAAGATAGTTTCTGCGTGTATTTCAAATATTTCATCAGTAATTTCTTCTTCTCTGTGTGCAGGCAGGCAGTGCATTACAATACAGTTGGGATCTGCAAGTTTAATCAGTTTACTGTTGACCTGATAATCTTTAAAGACTTTCTTGCGCTTTTCTGCTTCTTCTTCCTGACCCATAGAGGCCCAGACATCTGTATAAACAACATTGGCAGCACTTATAGCTTCTTCAGGGTTTTTTGCAAGGGTTATTTTTGAACCGGTTTTCTTTGCTATTTCATTTGCTTTTGTCACTACATCTTTTGCAGGAGTATAACCACCAGGAGAGACGATTGTGACATCCATTCCTACAAGTGAAGAACCCAGAAGCAGGCTATGAGCAACATTATTACCATCACCTATATAGGTCAGTTTAAGACCTTTAAAATCATTAAATTTTTCCTGAACAGTAAAGAGGTCTGCCAGCACCTGACAGGGATGATATTTATCTGTAAGGCCGTTAATAACAGGCACTTTGGACCACTGTGTAAATTCTTCTATCAGAGAATGTGCAAATGTCCTGATCATAATGCAGTCAACATACCGGGAAATGTTACGTGCTGCATCTTTTACGGGTTCACGTTTACCGAGATTGACTTCTTCTTTTCTTATGTTGATGACATTGCCACCCATTTGCATAAATCCGACGTCAAAACTTATTCTTGTTCTGAGGCTTGGCTTTTCAAAAATTGTGGCCAATGTTTTATCCTTCATTATGGGATGGGGGCGTCGTATTTTTTTGTCCTGTTTGAGTGTTTTTGCAACATCGAGCAGGTGAAAGATGCTTTCAGGGTCAAAGTCGCCGAGTGTTAAAAAGTGTTTTCCTTTTAAATCCATATTATTTCTCCTTCAAAAAAACAGGGGCCATTAACAAACTTAAGCCTGCCAGTTGAGGCAATCTGAGTCAAATTTAGCATAAAAAAATTTATCAACATAGTTAATTTGAGACTTCAGAAAAACTCAAAAATCAGAGATTCCATTGTCTTTTTATAAACCACTACTTGACTACAATAAATGAGATCCCAGAAGCACAGGAAGAATAGCTTTTTACAGGTATTGCCGCCTGATACACTGGTATTGATTAGCTATTACACTTGATATAATACAACTTATAGCTTCCCGGTATATTTTTGAGGTCAGAATATTTCTCTTCAGGCATCTCTTCAACACGATATTCAAGATCAAGGCTCTTGATATATTCATAAATAGGGGCAGAAAATACAATGTGATCTCTGGGAGCTTTGCCCTGAAGACGTGCAGTAAAGTTTACAACATTACCAAGTGCTGTATATTGCTTTCTTTTAAGGGTACCTACCTCACCTACAAATACAAAACCAGTGTGAATACCGATACCTAACCCTACCTGATCTACTAAAAGCTGGTGAAATGTTGTTTCATCAAGGTTTCTTTTCCATATATCAGACCAGTTAGGCAACTGTGAGTTAAAATATTTTTGTAAATCAATTGAGGCTTTCATGGCATCCAGAGTTGCTTTATAATAACCTTCTTCGTCTTGCTTTTCGGGTATAAAGAATGATATAAAACCATCACCAAGGTATTTATCAAGCATGCCGTTGTATTTTGCAATGATATCCTGACTGGCATCGAAATTGGGCTGTAAAAACTGCAATATAACCTGTGGAGCGTGCCTGAATTCATAGCTAAATCGTGAGAAACCTCTTATATCAGATATTAATATAATTGCCTTCATAAATTGGCCCTGCCTGGCGGTCTGTTCTCGTGTATATATATTACGAAGAATAAGAGGATCAAAATGACCCGCCAGTTCATTTGCTCTCCATTCAGCATTAGCAACCCTTTTCAGTTCATCAGGTATACCTGCTAGCTGGGATATTTTATACCATTCTTCAGCTGCTTTGCTGTAAGCAGCTATTTTAACAAAGCATTGTGCTCTTATCCAGCTATAAGCAGCATTTTCAAGAGGCGTGCCAAAAAGAGGAAAAGGTTGTACTGATAGTCGTTCAGACATTTCTATAACTACTGAAGGTTTTTGAGTTTCCATTACTTCTCTTAGAACAAAGCAAAGGGCTGTTCCGGGAGACTTCATATTTAAAGATTTGTGCCAGGTTTCCTGATCAAAAAGATAAACAGTTGTTTCCCAGGCCCAGTAAGGCTTATTATACTTTTGAACATACTTCCATATGCTATCTACAAGTGAAGTATAGTTTGCTTTTAACCTGTATATTTTTATTAGCTTGAGATAGATATTTTCAGTTTCTTTATTCATCTCTCCGGCCATATTATAAGCTTTTATGGCGTCATCATACTCTTCAGTAGTATTTAAAATATCTCCCAGTGTTTCAAAAAACTTTCCCTGTTTACTAAAGGAGAGAGCTTTGTTTATGCATTCTTTTGCCAATAAGTAATTTTTAGATGTATAACACAGATTACTCAGGGTATGATAGACATCAGCCTTTTTGTTATCGGGTTCTTCTCCCAGAATTTGCTCAATCAGGCTAATCATCCTGTTGAAATCTTTTTTCATATAAGCATCAACAACCTGCGTACTTACCTGCTTACCCGATTTTAAGGATGCTAAAAGTTTTGTTGCTGCTGCACTTTCTTGCATCTTGTTTAAAAAACTCATATGTATTTCCTCTCTCTCCTGTTAACCCGGATTCAAGTATACCACAACACTTTTGAGTTTATTGCCTCTTCATAACTCTAAAAAACGCTCTAAGAAGAATTTCTCCTCAGTTCTAAAAAGTCAGTGTGAACTTATAGTTTTTTGCTGAAAAAACAACAGATCTGTAATATAATTAACTTAGCACCCTGTATATAAGTTTTGCAGCCTTTATATAAGGTTTTTAAGATTTATTTATTGCTAAATAGTTTTAAAATAATAGTTTATGGAGTTAGCATTATGCACAAATATTTATTAACAATACTTATAATTGTTTTAACTTTGTTTATGCCTGTGAAAGCTCAGGAAGCAGATGATACCGTTGTCAAATTTGTACAAATTTCAGATCCTCAGGTTATGCAAACAAATCTGGATAACTCTCGCAGACTATTTAAAGACTCTTTTATACTGCTAAAAGATGCTATTGATCAGCTAAATGAACTTGAAGATATTGAATTTGTTATATTTACAGGTGATATGATAGACAGTGCCCAGAAAAGCGATATGATGCGTTTTATAAGCTATGCTGACAAATTAAAATATCCCTGGTACCCTGTTCTGGGTAATCATGATGTTTCATACGGTGGATATATGGTCAAAAAGAACCTGATACCTCTTATGAAAGCACATACAAGAGGAATGCAAAACGATAAAGGTTATTATACCTTTTACCCCAGCACTCAAACAGCTATTATAGTTCTCGATGGCACAATGGATTTCAAGCATACCGTCCACGGCTACCTGGATCCAGAGCAGCTCAAATGGTTTCAGACACAGCTTGAACACAATAAAGATCGGGTTGTTATTGTTGCCCTCCACTACCCAATAATACCACCCTTTTCAGGTTCAAATCATACTATATACGAGCCTGGCCGAACTGAAGCTCTTAATATGATACGTAAATACCCTAATGTAGCCCTTGTCATAAGCGGACATTATCATACAACAAGCATTAAAAAAGACGGCAAGCAGGTTCACGCCTGCGCACCAGCCCTGGTAGAATATCCTAATGCATTCAGAATAATTAACATAAAAGAAAATGGTGATATTGTCTTTGAATGGAAAGAAACACGCCTGAAAGATCTTCAACAAAAAAGCAAAAACCGCTCAAAGTGGGCTGCAACCTCTTACGGCAAACAGCAGGATAGAGAAGCAACAATAAATTACAAACAATAAATAACTCAAAATAACAATTTTTTCTTGCATTACAAACAAATAAAATTTATCATAAATTTATAAGGTCACATAATTCGGACTGCTAAAATGAAATACGATACAAATAATACCCTTTCACAAATAGATGTACTTATTCGCTCCCGTTACCCGGTTATTTATATTACTACATGGGAAGAAGAACGGGTCTTGAGTTGCCTTAGAGGCCTGTTTAATAACTACAGACAAAAGAGAAAACTCTATACATGGTCTATAACAGAAGGTCTGGGGGTTGATGGCACCGGTGCCCAGGACAAAACAATGGATTTAAGCAATACTCTTGATCATATACTCTCTTCTGACGAAGCTGCTGTCTATATACTCAAGGATGTTCACCACTTCTTTGAAGATAAACAGGTTATCAGAAAGTTTAGAGATATTTATAATAAGCTGAGAAGAACCTATAAAAACGTTATTATCCTCTCTACAAAGTTTGAAATACCAGGAGATCTGAATAAAGAGATTACAGTTGTTGATTTTCCGCTGCCATCTTTAAAAGAACTTGAAAAAAAACTGGATGAAATTATTAATACTGTTAAGCTAAACCCTGAAATAACAGTTAATCTGGAACTCGAAACAAAAGAAGAGCTACTCAAAGCAGCACTGGGGCTGACACTTAATGAGGCAGAAAATGTATTCGCAAGGGCCATCGTCAAAGATAAAGTCCTTGATAAAGAAGACATACAGGAAGTGTTGTTTGAAAAACAGCAAAATATTAAAAAAACCGGTATCCTTGAATATTGTCAGGTAGATGAAAAAATGGAAGACATAGGTGGGCTCGACCACCTTAAAGAATGGCTTAAAAAAAGATCAAAGGCTTTCAGTTTCAGAGCCAAACAATTCGGCCTGCCATCACCTAAAGGCGTCTTATTGTTAGGCGTTCAGGGCTGCGGCAAAAGTCTTTGCGCTAAAGCCATGGCATCTATCTGGAATATGCCCTTACTTAGGCTGGATGTAGGCAGAGTATTCAGCGGCTATATCGGCTCTTCAGAAGAAAATATTCGTACAGTGATCAAACTCTCTGAATCGGTTGCCCCCTGCATACTCTGGATTGATGAAGTAGAAAAGGCCTTTGCTGGCATGAAAAGCTCTGGAGCCTCTGACGGCGGCACAACCTCAAGAGTCTTTGGTACTTTTATTACCTGGCTGCAAGAAAAAAAATCTCCTGTATTTGTAATTGCAACTGCTAATGATATTACTAATCTACCTCCAGAATTTATGCGAAAAGGACGTTTCGACGAAATATTTTTTGTTGACCTGCCTAACGAAAAAGAACGAGACATTATATTTAATATAATGCTCAAAAAATATAAAAATCCGCAGCTCATAAACCCTACGAACCTCCGGGTGCTTGCCTCAAAGACAGACGGCTTCAGCGGAGCCGAAATAGAACAGGTTGTTATCTCTGCGCTGTTTGATGCTTTCGACGGAAACAGCCACCTTCAGATATCACATCTGGCAAAAAATATTGAACTGACAGTGCCTCTATCAAAAACTATGCTTGAAGAAATTGAAAAACTAAGACACTGGGCAAAATATCGTGCAAGACCTTCTTCAATACAGGTGGCACCTGCTCAATCAAGGCGCTCACCATCAGATTTACTTTCTTAAACAATGAAAAAACTCTTATGGATAAAACAAGGGAAGAATATTCTTTAAAACTCTTTAAAAAAAGCAATCAGAAACTCTTTAATGAAAATATTGAAGGGGCTTATATCGACTATAGCCGCATTGTTGCTATGTATCCTGATACACTGATAGCTATGAAATGCCACTTTATGCTTAATATGATTAATCTTATGGAACTCTATGCCCAGTGTATACTTACAGAATCTTATTCTAACGGTATTAAATCTCTTAAACAAAATGTTGTGCTGGATCTCTTTAACAAAAATCGCTATCACTTCGTTAGAATGTATGAAATTCATGCTAAAAAGCGTGAACAAGCCTTTGAAAAGCTCTGTAAAACATTAAACAACCTTATCGAAGCAGATCAGGACTATTACCCGGAAATTTTTTCTTACATAAATTTTTCTGCTGAAAGCCTTAAGAAGTGTAATACATTAGCCAGGATAGATGAAATAAGAGATGGCACTATTTTTAGCGATGAAGAGCTAAAAAAAATGATAAGAGATCTTGAAATATATCTGCTTATTACTATTGTTTCTGATAATTTTGATGTTGAATATGTTGATGAACTTTCATCTATTGATAAAAGAAGACTAAACAGAGCAGATTTCTACAATTCATGTATTTCATGGCTTAATAAATTCTATCATGTAAGACCAGATACAGCTACAGGAGAACTAATAAAAACCTGCTGCACTATCGTTCTTGGATTAACTACTGAATCATCAGACCTTCGCAGGCAACAGGCTTTTGAAACAATATCTCAAATGAGTAAAAATTATTATTCTATGCCAGTAAAGAAAGAAACCATTATTGAACAGAGATTACCTGACATTGAAGAAGAACTATACACACTGGATGTATCAATAAGCAAAAAGAAAGACCTGTCACTTATTGAGCTGGCCTCACTGGATGGAACAGTAGGCTCCTGTTTGCAAAGCTATAACCTGCATGATACTGTACAACTGGCATTTGAAATCAACCTCGAACCTTCAGAAGAAATAATTGAGGCCCGACAGCAACTTGGTAATACCCTTGAAGAAAAATCAAAACCTGAAGATTTTGGCCTGCATCTTGAATTTGACTAGATCCTTAACCGTTTGATAACCTCTTTCATCATCTCTATAAAGTTCTTTTTGACTTTATTGGTCGTATCAATGACCTCTTCATGAGTGAGAGGCTGCGGCAAAATGCCTGCTGCCATGTTGGTTATGCAAGAAACCCCGAGTACTTTCATTGACATATGATTGGCTACAATAACTTCTGGAACCGTTGACATACCTACCGCATCACCACCAAGCATCCTGATCATTCTTATTTCTGTAGGTGTTTCATATGATGGCCCTGAAGATCCATAATAGACACCTTTTTGTGTTTTGATATCAAGAGAACTGGCTACTTCTTCTGCTATTTTAATGTAGTCTTTATTGTAAGCAAAGCTCATATCAGGGAACCTCGGCCCAAGCTCAGCATAATTTTCACCCATAAGAGGATTATTGCACATTGCATTGATATGATCCTCAATAATCATAAGGTCTCCAGGAGTATAAGCCTCGTTAACGCCTCCTGCTGCATTTGTTACAACAAGAATACCTGCCCCCAGCATCTTCATAACACGCACAGGAAAAACTACCGTAGACATTGGGTAGCCTTCATAATAATGAAAACGCCCCTGCATGGCAATAACCTTTCTGCCATTCAGGTTCCCTATAACAAGTTTGCCAGCATGCCCTTCAACCTTTGACGGAGGGAAACCGGGTATATCCTCATATGAAATACGTATGCCATCAATCTCATCAGCTATTGCACCAAGCCCAGAGCCCAGAATTAATGCTATCTCAGGTGTTACATCTGTCTTTGTATTAATAAAATCAACAGCTTTCTTTAAATTTTCCATTTTAACCTCTACCCTAAAAACCTACAACAAACTTAGCAATAAGACTGACCAGCAATGGTGCATAAAACCCGGCCAGAACTATAACCTTATCTCCCTTATACGCAAGAATAACATAAACAAGAATAGCGATAGGGCCAAAAAGCAGTATCAACACTGGCCACAGGCAGCCATCTTTAAAAGAAGCAATAAAAATATATATCCAGGTGATAATGCTTATTATTATTGCTATTCCATAACACATAAGATATCCTTCCTTTTTTGACATTATAACAGGTTGGCCCTCAAAGACCAAACCATCGCAAGCGCAAAATTATGCCTCAATTTGTTAGTTTTTTTAATAAGTGTATTCAATATTTTTCTTAACATTTCTTTGAACAATAAATATTGAAAATCCTGTCATAACAAGAATTTGAATAAGTGTATAAACATTAAATGTAACAAATGTATTTTAAAACAATTATTATCAGGCAATTTAGATTTTCAGTATCGTTAGATAATTAGAAAACTAACTGGTTTGGGATCAATGATTCAATTATCTGGAATAAGTAACAATATATTAAACACTGCGGGTGATTTAAGCAAAAGCAACGCCGCTACGACTATGATAACAACTGGTCTCGGGCTTGTAAGGGCCGGTATGGTTCCTCTTGATAAGAAAACACCGGCAGAAGAGAAATCACAGGTTATGACCTGGATGATTGTTGCTACAGGCCTGTCTCTTCTTACTCAGATGTCAGTATATAAAATGCTTAATGGTGTGGTGAATGGTATAAATACCAATATTTTGCAGCTTGGTAAGAATGCTAAACAGTTTATTGGCCTGGAAAAATTACCACTTGATAACATTGATGACGCCTTAAGAAACGCCGGTAAAGATGCCAACCACTGGAAGGTACTTAAGAAAACACTTTTGACTACTTTTGATCCCAAAAACCCCGGAGAGAAAGAAACACTTAAATCTTTATTTAAAAACCTGAACCAGTTTGCTAAAGCCAATGGTGGTAGTGTTAAAGAACTTTCAAAAGACAAAATAGATGATTTGTTAATGAAAGTCAGAACAATGAAGGGCTCAAAGCAGTTCTTTATGTATGCTTTTGGAGCTGCTTTATTTACGGGTTATATTATTCCGACTTTTATATGTAAATATCTACCGAATATGCTTAATTTTCTGCATGAAAAGGTGCGCATCAAAGATAAACCCATTGTACCCAAACCTAAAGAAAAACCAGGCGAACGAAAACAGAAGTCAAACTTCAATTTATTTGGTATACCATTGCTGGCCAGCGGTGGTGCTCTTGCTTTTCTGAGGTATGTAAGCCCTGAAAGTGGCATAGGAAAAGCTATCCAAAATGGCTTTAAAAAAGTTGCCAGCTGGGATTACGGGCTTTCTACTAATGCCCGGATAGTAAGAAACATCTTTACCAATGCAATACTCAGGCCTGCTGCTGCTTTGCTAGATGGCCGTATATTCCTTGCCGCTTATAACTTTGTTATTGAAACTCTATCAGCAGGAAGTTTGATAGCCAGTAAGAAAGTTCTGGGCAGTGCCTCAGCAAAAGGGTCTAATAACGTAAAAGGTGCTACTGGCCTGATCGGTAAAGCTATTAAGAAGCTGAATATAACAGACATCAAGAAGGCTAAAGGTATTGAATTTATGATGACACACAGCATTCAGACCTTCCTTATTCTTGGTGTGGTTTTAGGTTTAACTACCAATGTATTCTCCAGGCATCTGACTAATTTCCTGAAAAACAAGGTAGGCATAAAAGAAGGTAATGATGAAGTACCTCCAGAGAAGTTTTTCCCTGCTTCTGTCAGCCTTCAGGGGATAAGAGGTGATACAGAGTATACAATTCTCAGCCCGCAATTTAAAGATTTTCTTTCCAGAACAGGATATATTAAAACCCCAAACCAGAATGATCGCACTGATCGGTCAAATTCTCTTACTAAAAACAAAAAATATAGTTTTCATAACTGATGTCTGACAAAAGATTTTATTTATATCAGGTTGCCATCAAAAGGTAACTGATTCCAGAGGCAGTAAAGAGTTTTCAGGAATAATTACAGTTTAAAAACTTGCAAAAACGCTGCTATAAGTATTCAGTAATATTGAAAGTAAAGTAACAAAGGAGCAAGAAATAATCTATAATAAATGTCAGGGTTTGCCAGCAACGAAAATCACCCTGGAGAATTTTAGATTATTCTTATATGTTTGAGTTTGGGCTTAAAAAATTATTTATTTCTTTTGAGGCAAAGATCATTTCTTTATCTATTTCTTGAAGATAAATAAGAGTGTCAGAACAGGCTTCAAAAGAAGACTTAGCAGCTATTTTCAGGCATCTTCTATAAGTAAAATCGTCATGATCTTTATGGGCAGTTCTATTTACTGCTTTTAAATATATTCCGGGTAGTAGTGTTATGATTTTTTTAATCCTTTCTCTGTCTGATGTGATGTGATGTCTGTTCCAGAGGCTAACTGCGAGGTTAATTAGTTCATTATAAAACGCTGTAAAACGGCCTTTTTTCTCTATATTTGACCCGGTAAAATCAAGTTTATTGAGACTATTAAGAAGAGTGGTGCTTATAAACATTGCCGGGTCAGGTTTTGAATATGTCATAGTGATCCCTTTTATTTTAAAGTATTTCAGAGCCTGCCATGGCAAAAACATAGCAGGCAGTTATTTAATGAGTTGAAAGAGCTTTAACAATGCCTTTAATACAGGCTTATTTAAATTATATTGATTCTCCTGAAAAAGTCATTCAGATTCACTGATGTCTGGTTAAAGATTGTATTTATAGCAGGTTGTCATCAAAAGTCAACAGATTCAAGCAAAAACAGGTATCGGGTTTGGTTTTTGCAATAATCTATCATTTCTTTCAAAAAGCAGTATAAATAAGAGAATTGACTGCGTTGAGGCTAGTTTGTTTTTGAGACACTCACCTGTAGATAACCTTTATTAAGTTGTTTTTCATAGCTTTCCATTGAACCCTTATTATGTTTCATAGAGCTTTCAATAATTTCTTTTAGCTTAAAATCATCCACATAATATGTATTATTATCTTTTAATACTTTAATAATATATTCAAAATTATCATCAAGTGCTTTGAAGGCATAATATTTTTCTGCAAAACTGATGAAATATTCTCCTGATTCGTTGAAGTTTTTATTCATATTGGTGAGATCAGATACGTCATCAAGTAGGTTTATGATTTTGTCTGTAGAGCCAGCAGGAAAACTTGCTCTGAGAGAAGCTGAACTATCGTTTACAGAAAAAGATTCTATATCAAGTTTTTTTTCTTCTTCAAGTTTCTTTTTTATTTCGTTAGCTTTGTTTATGACATTAGAAGTTTGATAATACATAGACACGTTGTAAGTTTTTAAACCTTTGTATTGCTCAAAGTCAATAGCAGGTTTAATTTTTTGAATTGCTGAAGTTTTGTCTTTGATTTCGCTGAATTTACAAGCATTCAGATTGACTGCCACAAGGCCAAAAGCTATTAATAATAATAACCATTTCAATTTAATCATAGTAAAATACCTCATTTAAATTTAAATTTTTTGTTTGTAACATTTTAAATATAGTCATTACAATATTTTAAATCAACAGGCTATGTTTAAAATAAGTATTACTATTTTAATAGGCATTATATTGTTAATTATAAATCTTGTAATTTCTTTAATAAATAAAGAATTGAGACAAACAGACTTAATACAAAACTTTGTATGATAAGAGATTATAATAATGCATGAAGCATATTTCTTATCAGAGAGGAACAATTAAAGAATTATTTTCTCAAAACCATTAAACTTAAAAAATTAATGCTTGATTTTTTTTAGTGAATGCAATTATAATAGTGCTCGGTTGAGTTTTTAGGAAAGGAAAAAGAATGAATAAAGAAGAATTAGTCCAAGAAGTAGCAAAGAAAACAAAAGTATCACAAAAGCAAGCTGCTGAAATCATCAATTGCACTATGGAAATTATCGAAAAGACAGTTTCCAAAGGCAGAAAAGTTACCTTAGTAGGTTTTGGTACCTTTGAAGCTCGCAAACGTGCTTCAAGAACTGGCAGAAACCCACAAACAGGTAAAGAGATTCAGATTCCTGCTAAAACAGTTCCAGCTTTCTCAGCAGGCAAAAAATTCAAAGAAATGGTAAACAAATAAGAATTTACTAGCACTGTTTCAAGAAAAGACCCTGTGAAAGCAGGGTCTTTTCTTAATGTTTATGCCCCAGTTTTAATTTTTTGGGAAATGTTTTGCTTGCGGGTATTAGCCTGACATTTTCACTCTGGGTGTATATCTTGTGGGCTTGTTTCTTTCGTTGCCCGCCTGCCATGGATTTGGTTGTGGCAGAGCCACTACTTGATGAAGAAGCGGCCTTCAGCCGCTCAGGGCCCACCCACCCACCCTCAGGGAACAGGGTTATTCATCCTGCTGCCCAGAACTCTGTTTTAAAAGGGTGTATTGGTATTTGGTATAAGGATATTTTTATGCAGCCATAAAGGGGTTAATAGAATAGTTACCAATGCCGCTGGAATGTTTAGCAGCCTGATTAGTCATCTGACCCTGTTCTACATACTTCATAATGCTGGCCTGTAGAGAGTTCATCTGAGGGCCAGTTAACAAATAATCAAACATATTACCATTGATATTATTGGCTTGTTGCTGTGCAAAAGCCATTATGAATTGCAGATGTTCAGGAGCAGATTGAGCTGCCTGATACGCCAGAGTATCAAGATCACCGGCTGCATTTTGAAGAGCCTGCAAATTGCCGATACCCAGAGCACCCAGAGCGTTTTTCAAACCGTCTCCATAAGCTGCATTTCCGCCATGGTGCATTTCGTAGTTAAATTGCTGGCTGCCAATAGATATAATTTCGTCGTCACCACCATTAATTTCACCATCCCCCCCCCATGGCTATTTTGACTGTACCGTATACTTCGTCTTCTATGACAAGAACTTCTTCACCATTGGGGCCTTTTTCAAGTGTAACGCCGCTGTTAGGGTCCTGAGCAAGCTTTTTCCAGTCGTTTTTAGTACCCATAGCACTGGAATCAATACCCTTGCGACCCGATATTTCTTTGATTATATTTCGTTCACTTTCTTCAGTTATCTGACCATCGGAGCCCACCTGTATCTTGCTTTGCGCTTCAGGTGTTGGTTCATTGACATTTCCCTGATTGTTATTTGCATTATTCTGATTATCTGGTTTTTTCTTCTGTTCAACTGGCTTATTCGTTACGCCTGTAACCATATGTCTCTCTCCTGTAATTTAGAAAGTAACTAAATTAATAGTATAAATCTCTTGCTATAAATATTTGCATAGGCAAGAATGGTAATAATAACTATCTTTTTTGAATCACAGATGATTCAAAACAAAAAACTATTTTGTGTAAAGTTTTTTGGCCTGTTCTCTCTGTTTGTTTCTCCTTATGCTTCTACTCACGGTGTTTCAATAGTGTATTTTTCAACATATAAGCTTTAATGCGTAATAACCAATAGGCTTAATTGCCATAATTAGATAAAAACTTAAGTGTAAAAACTTTTTTGTTTTGTTATCACTCCTCTCTCCAGATAATATTTATACTAAAATACTTGACCTGCATAGACTGAATACAATAGTGAACCTGAAAAATTTAATTTACATTATTATTATCAGGTATACTCACAATAAATACCTGAGACAGGTAGCTTAATTACATAAGCCATATTACTCATTCATTATGAACAGGCCTGTTCAAGCATCCTGGATGTTAATTGACTACAATAATAATAAGACATTATTTTAAAAAATTTTCCGGGTGAGTACATAATCCAGCAAGCATAGGAGAGAGCGTATGCACAATTATTTCTTTTTCGACGAATTGAAGGAAAAAGGCGACAAAATCAGGCTTAAAAATAAAATGAAGACAAAAACACTCATGAACTGCACAGTCAGCTTTGCAGATAAAAAAACCCTTCTTGAAATGCAGAAAGTATTATTTTCTTTAACTCCAGAAGAGATGAAACAATTTAAAGCCTATCTGGATAACAAAGAATTCGTGCGTCCCGGCCCCAATGCTGCTGTGGGACAGAGGGTCACCTCTAAGCTTGTTCGAATAGCTATGTCAGGACAGCCTGTTAACGAAGAATTACAGAATATCAAACAGAAGTTTCAGGCTAACCTTGAAGAAATTGATCAGCTAAAAGTTAAATGTTCCAATACAGCAGCTCATAAGGGTGGCGAAGTTACAAAGATGATACAGAAAATTAACACACTCAACAGCGAAAATGCTGAACTGTTCAAGAAAATAAGAAGTTTTGGCATGAGAAGTACTCAAACAACTTGAAGAACTAATACATATGTAAGATGTTTTTTATAAGTTTGCTTGAAGGCATGTTTGCAGTGTGCATACCCCCTTCATCACCACTAAAGGAGGATTTTTCGAGGAGAGCACAGCGAAGGATCTATCAAATGCTTATTCCAGATTGCAACGTCAAGATAAAAGCCCTCCTTGCAATGGTAATAGTTTATTGAATGTTTGAATTAGCCCGAAATAAAACTCTCTCCGGAGCGAACTAAGTTCGCTCCGGTAGTTTTGCAGAATATTAGCCTCTTCTGGTTTCTTTAATGCTGCCATAATAAACATTTCAGGTAAAAATCTTTAAAAATCTCATGCTTATTGAAGCACAATTTTTATATCGTCAATCATTGAGTTTTTGAGTGATATACTGATCTTTGAAAGTAATGTATAGATTCCAGATTATAGAGGTCGAATTCCATCAGCATATAGGGAACCCCCGCCACTAATTTCTTGAATCTGTGAACTTTTAAATTATTCAGAGATCTCTATATTAATTATATACGTGGAATGGTATAACAGGTATTCAGGCAGATAGAACGGAGCACAATTGTAAATTTTTGTAACAATTTTTCAAAAAACCCTTCAAAAATGCGACTTTTGTGTATCAAATCGGGTATAAATAGGGTAGAGGTATATGACGGAGGTGGCTTATGAACCTTTCTCAAAGAGCTTTAGCCCTTGAAACAATGCTGAATACTCCAGGGTGGCAGGTATTAAATGATTATCTTACAAAAAACTCTGTCCCTGTGATGATATCTATAGACGGGCTTGATTCACTCATTAAGCAGGCATACAAAAACGGTATCTCGCAGGGCCATAAAGATGTGTTGAACTTTATTAATACTACTGTTGAATGCGCCAGACGTAATAAAAAAGAGCTTATATAGAATAATACTAGCCATTATCACTGCAAAATAAGAATTAAAACAGTTAAAATGTTACTTAAAATTTCATAGCAACTTTCAGGGATGTTTTAATCAAACGTTCCTTTTTAGTTTAAAGAGATTGCCTGAAGCAATTATCCATATTAATTGAAAAGCAAGTAAATTATGCCTGTCATGTTATCCTTATGTTTATTGTTAGTAGATATTACTTCTAACAATAATTTACATTAATCACCAGCAAGGGAGATTCAGATGGAAAAAGAATCCAGACGTTATTATTTAAGGATTACAAACCCTAAAACTGGTACATATCTCCTTTTGGAAAAGCTCTGGCAAGAATTCAGTCTGCCGGTAGATTGCTACTGGCAAAAAAGAGATGACCCTGAAATCACTCTACGTTCACGACCAGTGTATTCTAAAAACTTCAATTTTGTAATGCTGCTCTATTCTTACAATTTATGCATCATCAGGTTTATTGAATATCTCATTCAAAGCTATATTAATAATATTGAAAAGCTTGAAAATGCCCTCAATGTCAGTTTAAACAACAAAGGAGTACCAGAAGATGTCAAATCAGAAGATGATTCAGAAATTCTTAACGGCAAATATTGAGTATCTGCTTGCTAACACAGAAGCGTTTAAAGAAAAACTTGCCAAAGGTGATATTCAGTCTATTAAACTTCTCTTTGACTATTATTACAAGCTAAACTATGCTGATAAACAACGTTCAGCAAAATATACTCGCAAGATTAATGGAGATAATTATGAAAAAGTCTTTGAACAGTTCAAAGATAACATTATTGAAGGCTAAAACTTCTGACAGAGTGAAACCTGTAAAATTTAATATCCATAAACATTCATTTTACCTGATTAAGCTGATGCAAAATGAGCCTGGAGACTTTTCAAAAAGCAATAATTCACTTAAAAACCTTTATCGTTCACTTATCAGAAGAATAAACAACAACAGGGCAATGATATATACTCTGGAAAATATAAAGACAGGTGTTGTTTATGGCTTTATTATTGCAGATAGCTGTTATCCATGTGTTGTAAGTATTAAAATATTTATGGATGAAAGCTATAAAGATACTGAACATCTGAAATCAGCTTTGGTTTATCTGTTCAACAAACTTTTCAGGCATAATGTCTCCCAAATACTGATTAAAACAGAAAAAAACAACCAGAAAATGCAGAAAATATTAGAAGCAACGGGGTTTATTTATCTGGGGATATACAAAGACAGTATGGCTTACACTTTACTAAAACCCGGAAGAAAGGGGTGAATCTATGGTAACAAATAACATCTATGATTATTATCAGCCCCGCCGGTTGTTAAAGCCAGTATCTGTTACACAAATACCTGCTGTGAACCTATCTGGAGCATTTAGTGGCCTGAAGAATCTTGGTTCTAAAGGCATATCAATAGGTATAGACAATCTTGAAGGACTAAAAAACCTTGCCAGACAGTCTAATCAAAGTCTTCGGAATCTTTTACCTGATGTCGGAAAACTAACTTCAGGCGATCTGGAAACAGGTATGCAATTAGCAGACCTGCTTTACAACCGTGGAGCAGGCGAACTCGAAGGCAAGCTTGCCAGAGATATTCAATCATTCAGAGAAGATGCTATGAAAAGAGGCATGGGAGCATCGAGTTCTTTTATGAGCGGCATAGAAAACCTGTTTGGTGCTAACGCCGGTGCACTATCTAACCTGAGAAACGATTCATGGCTTCAGGGCTATAACTATGCTAAAGATGTAGCCGGGATGCGCAACGATGCAGCGAGCATTCTTAACAAACTGGCAGGTGATGCCTATTATCAATCCAGTGTTTTTCCTCTGGAATCTGGTCTCAAAGCTGCGTTTAACCAGGCTGATCTCAATGATAGCAGCAAAAAACTGAATCTACAGAGGCTAAAAGATTATTATAATCTGGTAAACTCGATAACCGCTAACACCTCCCTTAACAACAATCTTACTTCATTCTACGGAGAAGAAACAACTGGCTCTCCGGATATCAGACGTCTAAACCAGATTAAAAGCCTCATAGACCTGGTTGATACAAATTTAAAAGTGAATAACGCCTATCACAGAGATAATATTTTAAGCAATTTGCTTCAGAAATCTTTAAAAATCGAGTTTTAACAGACAGGTTGAGATCTATGGCTTCGTACGGTGTTTTTGCATCGTACGAAGCTGCATTAGAAAACATCAGGTGAAGAAAGTTTGTAATATTTCAACAACAAAAAACCCGGAGGTTATTATGTCAGAGAATATTGAAAAGCAGAAACAGCCGCAGGCATTTAAAAATTATAAATCTGATAAAGCAAAAGAAGTTGTTGATCAGGTAGTAACAAAGTTTAATGAATTCAAACAGGCCCGATTAGCTAAAGAGAAAAAATGGGATGAGTGTATAAAGGCTTTTTTAAACCAGCATAACCACAGTATAAGTGATGCCAGAAAGTGGCGGTCGCAGGTTTATGTTCCTCTGTCGTATGAAGCTGCCACAAATATATATTCTAACCTTAAACGGGCCCTGTTCCCTACTGATAGTGCGTTCTTTTCAGTAGAGGGCCGGACTCCTGAAGCAGATATGAAAGCAAATCTGGTTAAATTATACCTCTTATATCAGCTTGATGAAATGAGTTTCATTACTAAATTTGCTTCTTTTCTAAAGCAGATGGTCATTATTGGTAACTCAGCAGCAGCAATTTACTGGAAAAAAATCATCAGGAATGTTAGAGAGGTTGTTGATGTTCCTGTTTATGATGAAATCGGACAGTTAACAGGCTTTGAAAAGCAAGAATTAGATGTAGAAAAGCTTGTTTATGATGGTCCTGAGTTAGAGTGTATAAACATGTATGACATTGTGTTTGACCCTTCTGTTTCCCGCTGGGAAGATGGAATGGTAATACACCGTACATACCGGACTTTGGAGCAGGTTATGAATAATCCGGTGTATAAAAACACTGATGATCTTGAGGTTAGCAAAGACTATAATCAGGAACAGTATATAACTGAGGCCTTACAGGCATTTGACATGCAGCATTGTTCTAACAGGGGCAATAAAATCAAGCTGCTGAGTGCTTATGGAGATTTTAAAGTTGGAAACACTATCTATTATGATTATATCGCTGTAGTTGCTGATGATAGCCAGCTGATCAGGTTTGAGCCAAACCCCTATCACGATAAGCCTTTTGTATTCTGCACTTATGAGTCTGTACCCAATGAGTTATATGGTGTTGGTGCTATTGAACCCGGTCTGGGTATTCAATATATGGTCAATACGTTTAGTAACCAGAAAGCAGATGTATTATCTCTGATTATTAACGGCATGTGGGCCTATGTGGATGATGGCATACTTGACCCTGAAGAGATTGTAGCACGGCCCGGGGCGTTAATACCTGTAAAAGACCCGAATAATATCAGGCCACTGCACCCTGATTCTTCGGTACAGATTAGCTATAACGAAATAGCACAGCTGAAAGCTGAATATCAGGAGGTAACCGGAGCAACAAAATATTTTACCGGTGGCCCTAACGTAGAATTCAGCAAGACAGCAACAGAAGTTGCTGCACTGCAACAGGCAGGTATAGTCAGGTTTTCTGAAGTTATTCAAAATGTTGAGGAATTAGCCCTCAAGCGTACCATCAAGCTTATATTCTCTTATAATATGATTTTTGCAGAAGATAAAAACCAGCCTGGTCTAGCAAATAACATTAGTGTATACCCTTATAATTCTTTCAGGGTAGCAGATTTCAATGATTATAACTTTAGAATTGTTGGTGCTAACTCTTCTATGTCACGTGATATACGTGTAAATAAGCTTTTAGAGTTCATAAAGCTTGTCGGTAACAGTGAAGTTCTTTCCAGGCAGATAAACATTATGGCACTCATTCAATCCTTATACAGAGAACTTGGCTTTAAGGATGAAGCTAGTATATTCAGACCTTCTGAAACCGGGCTTTAATGTATTCTTAATCTGTTAGACTTTTGTGACAGGCAGTACCTGTATCTGAATAGCTGCCGGCAGCACATATTAGTGCTGAATCATAGTGAGTTACAGTGCTGCCCGTGTAGTTTTGAAAGAAACTTACCGGATCAGACGGAATCTCTATGCCGGCACTGCCGCCAGTGATAGGGTCATGAACACCTGACCCTTCACCTTTTAGGAATCTTATGCCGTTTTCAAAATCTTCACCAATAGCGCCTATGTGCCAGTAGAGTTCTTGAATTACGCTTTTCATTTTATCATCAATACCCGGGTTGGCTTTAATCGCTTCCATTGTTTCATACATATACACATTGGTTTGCCCCTGGCTTTTTAACTCGTCATATGTAGGGCTACCAAGATCTTTAAGTGTAACAGGGTGTCCTATACTGGTTCCCCAGATATAATCACCGAGAGTTTTCATATTATTAGGCTGTATAGAGTAGTTAAAGCCATCGATTTTATCTACAGGTGTATCCCAGATTTTGTTGACACAGCTCTGATGGTCAGAAGTACTCAGACAGGTATTAATAGCTTTTTCAGCCTCTCTTTCAATTGCAGCGAGATTATGCCCGAGGTTAGCCAGTTGTTTAACCTGGGCTGCTTCTTCAGTCAGACCCTGTTCTTCGAGCTGCTGAGCTATTTCATCGAGGTGACTGACCATATATTCTGTGCCGCCTGAGGCGCCACTGGCCTGAATAACTTTAGTTATATCGGGTGTGACGTTGCTGAGTTTAAAGGAGCCGAAATCCAGTATGCAATCTTCTGTCGTGCAGGTTGTTTCTACCATGCCATCAAGGTTATTAGTTCCGCTGTCAACTACTGTTGTTGAATATAGAGGGGTATTACTCACTGTTCCTTCTGTTGTGTAAGGCACTGAATACTTCTGGCTACCTGTAGTACTTATAGTTGGGGTCTTATTAGCAGCTGATTTTGCTACTGCTGAGTCTTTTTGTATAAATGAACCTATCTTATCACCTAAAATCATCAGTGTAATTACACTTGCAAAAAATATCAATGCTGAAATAAGCACAAATTCTATAGCTTCCTGCCCATTAAACCTTCTTAATTCTCTCATAAATAACCCTCTTCTTGTTCCATTTTTAGTATCGACAGAGTTAATTTTTCCTGAAGATTGGCTATAGAAAATATTTACTTATTGTCAAGATTCTTTCTAGTAAGTATAACACTGCCATTTTCATCATAGCATGTATCGCCTATCCAGTGAGCATCGAGCTTTCCGTCAGGCAAAAACAAAAAATTATTGCCTTCAGAGGGAGAAATAACTGAATAAATGAGTTTACCTTCAGGGTAAGAGTATTTATAAGTTTTTTTAGGGTAATTAAGCTGATCGTCGATGCTAATGCTTTCGAGTTTGCCTGATGGACTAAAAAACAAGGCTTTTTTATCCTGAAATGGCTTTACTCCATAGCTTCCATCGCTGTAAAACGTTATCAACCAGTCTTTAACCATCATTTTGCCTTCTTTGCCGGCTTTCTGGTTAAGGCTGTAGTGCGGATCATCAGGGGGGTAATTTGAAGTGTCGATTGAATATTGAACATTGTCGAAGGCCTGTTTGCGGGCGAAATCGACACTCCAAGTTTCTTTAACTATGCCTTTAAGCGGTTCAGCTTCAATTGCCAAATGACATACAGTTAAAAGTATTAAAAAGATTAAGACGATCACCTTTTTCATAATAAAAAGCCGTTTTATAATGGTAAACATGCTATTTTGCAAGTGATAACACCTTTCGCCACATGGATTTTATTATGTGTTCATAATCTAAGTGTTTTTGACACAGTTATTTGAAACGCCGGAATCTTCTTTAGGTATGACATATTGATACCACATAAGGTAGAATATACCAAGAATGAAGCCCTGTACTAAGCCCCAGACTTCAAAAAAAGAGTTGCTGTCGACTGTGCCATAAATAAGGAATATAGCAAGCCCAAAAGCTATTGAAATAGCCAAAAAGAAATAGCTTGATATTCTGCGTGTGGCTATTAATGCCATAAATAAGCTAAAAAGGAAAAAAGGAATAATATAATCAGCACTGATAGCAAAGCTCATTCTGGCTGCCATGGCGGTTTCTTCGGCAATAGGAAGATAAAAAAGGAATGAGATTCCAAAAAATGCAATTAATAGTATAATACCACCTATCAAAACAGGTAAAACCAGTTCTATAAGATAAGTATTATATGAATTATTTTTGTCAGGATTGTTTGTATTAGTTTCCATATAAATAATTTTTCACAAAAGCACCAAGGAGGCAACCCATGAAAGAAGAATTCACCCCTTCAACAGAGTCTGAAAAGACAGATCAGCAAGCGCAAATGGCAAGTGAAGAATCTGTAAAGTTTAAGCCTGATGGGCTTGAATATGACGGTTCGGTAATTTATTCATCTGAAAAAGAGGCTATTAATAAAGTAAGACAAGAAGAATCAGAAAACATTGACCTGAATAAATCAGCTAATAAAGAAGATAAAACATATTCAGAAGAAAAAATTAATGAGATAATAAGTCAAAACAAAGAACTAAATGAGCGTTTAAGTCAGTATGAAAAATTTATAGATAATTTTGCTTTGCTTGATGTCGCTGGTAAAGCTAAATCACTTAATGATAAACCAGAAACAGAGCTTGACAGCAAATTAAATGAATATTATAACAGAGCAAAAAACGATGCTATAAAAGAAACTCTGGAAACAATTCACCAGGAAGCTTTAAGAGATAGAAAGATAGAAGAAGTAAAAACAAATAACCCTGATATTATAGCAGATCCTGCCAGAGAACAGATAGTATGCAACCTTGCAGCAAGCTATATACACCAGGGAACAGACTTTAATACAGCACTTGACAGGGCAATAGAAGATTTAAGAAAGTTAATTTCTCCTGTATCAAGTAAAAAAGATCAAGAAAATCAATTAGCGCATAATATCCCCGCTGGTGAGCCATACAAACAAACATACTCCAGATTAAACCCGTTTATTGAGGGCGCAAGCCCTTCAATACCAGAAAAACAGTTTAGATCAAGCGAATTGATTGAGATGCAGATCAACAGACCTGACGAATACAAACGTTTACAGCCTGTCATAATGAGGGCTTACAGAGAGGGTAGAGTCATATTCGACTGATATTCTTTTAGTTGTCAGGTCTAAACTCATGAAAGGAGTTATTTTATGGGTTTAGGAAGCAATCATTTAACAACAACCACTTCTGAAAACTTTATTCCTGCTGTGTGGTTGAACGAAGTAAGAGCAGCAAGAGAAGCCAACCTTGTAATGGCCAAAAGGGTCAAGCTCATTAACCATACAGGCAAACCCGGCGATACTATTAATATTCCTGATGTTAGCAATCTGAGTGCTACTGATAAGGAAGCAGAAACAGAAGTCAGCTTAAGCAACCCGACTGAAACAAAGTTCTATGTTGAAATCAACAAATGGAAACACGTTGCTTTCTTAATAGAAGACATTGTTAAGGTACAATCAGCAACCGATTTAAGAAAAGAATACACCAATAAAGCCGGTTATGCCCTTGCAAAATCCATTGATACAGATTTGCTTGAATTATATTCAGCTCTGTCTCAATCAGTCGGTGGGGCTGGTGTAGACATAGATGAAGAAACAATACTCAGTGCCAAGGTTCTTTTAGACGAAGCAGATACTCCTAGATCTGATAGAACTTTATTAATTGCCCCCAGTCAGGAAAAATCTCTTTTAAAAATACCTCGTTTCACAGAAGCAGATAAGATTTCAGATGGCGGCAAGGCCCTTAGAGAAGGCATGTTAGGCAGAATACACGGTTTTGACGTATTTGTCTCTACCAACGTACCTGTAGATGGCAATACTATCAAGAATCTTGCCTTCCATCGAGATGCATTTGTACTGGCTACTCAACAATATCCAAGAGTACAGGCAGCTTATATACTTGAGTATCTGGGCACAATGGTAGTTGTAGACGAAATTTACGGTGTAGCAGAATTCAGAGATGACCATGCTGTTGTCTTAAACTCTTAGTCAGGAGGTATAACATGGCTACAAGAGGAGTAATAACATTGCTGGCGCCTGCTTCCAGATCAGAAAGCGGCAATTCAGGCAACGGTATTTACTCAGGAGAAAACAATGAGGCTGTTGTCTACCTTGATATAACAGCTGCCAGTGGAACAGACCCTGTTCTTAATGTGATAGTTGAAGATACCATTGACGGCACTAACTGGGATACTGTAGAAAGCTTTACTCAAGCCTCTGGAACAGGAAGAGAAGTCAAACGAATAAATAATTTCTCCCGTTATATGAGAGTTAAATACACTATTGGCGGAACAGAGCCGGATTTCACATTCTCTGTTAGAGCTTACATAAAATAAGTCTCTAGAGCAATATTCAGGGCGGTTTGTCTGAATAAAATCTGCAAACCGCCTTCTAAAAGCTTTAAACATCAACATAGAACTGGAGGTTTCATAATGACTTATAACTTCAGAACTATTGTCAATCATGTACTAAGAAAAACAGAGTTTGCACCTGTCAGCGAGTCTGTTGATAGTGAGTTCAGTGGTAATAATATTGATCCATTTGTTGAAAGAGTCAAAGACTGGACTAATGAAGTATATTTTGAAATAGTTAATTCAGGCTACTGGCGTTTTCTAGAATCAGAAAGCTTAATAAATACTGTAGAAGGCCAGGTTAATTATTTATTAGCTTCTGATTGTTCAGCAAACAGGATTATCAATGTAAGAGAAACATCAACTCCTGCATTATTAAAGAGAAAGGATTTTAAAGATATCGACATACTGCATCCTGATGTCTCTCAAACAACAAGCAGTACCCCTGTATACTATTACTTTGTAAATAACCAGATATATTTTCACCCTGTTCCTGACAGAGAAATAACAGTAAAGTATCGGTATTATAAAACTGCCTGTGAACTGGTATATCCAGAAGATGTGCCAGCTATACCCGAGCACTGGAAATGGGTTCTGGTTAACGGTGTACTGGTAAAAGCCAATCAATACCTTCAGGATCAAACTACTGAACATGCGCAAATACAATACCTGAACAGCCTGTTACAGATGAGAGCAGCTAACAGAGCAGACAGGCAAAATAAAAACAGGTTTAAACCCTGCCAGGAGGACTAACAATGGCTAGAATTAAAACACTGAAATTTGAAAAAAACTCAGGGGGATTGAATACCAGAGCATCAGAAATGGTCCTGAAGCCTTATGAAAGCCCTGATCTTCTTAACGTAAAGCTGACAAAATACGGTGCCATTGTCAAAGAAAAAGGATATACACTCTATAATGAGACAGCAATTGCAGGAGAACCTGACGTAGGAGGCATTTATAACTACATAAAAAGCTCTACAGGTTCAGAATATCTATTAGTTGCTGCAGGAAAAAAATTATACACAGCACTAAATGGTGAGTTTACTAATATAACAAGAGTTTCAGGTGATTATTCAGAAAATGAAATCTGGGACTTTGCAACTTTTAACGATATTTGTATCGCTGTAAACGGGTATGATAATCCACAGAAATTCAACGGCAGCAGTAATGCAGAAGACCTTGAAGGGAGCCCACCATCAGGCTGTGCCTACGTAGAAGTTTTTAAAAACAGGGTGTTTATGGCTGGAGGGCCAGATAACCCAACCAAACTTTCATATTCAGCTCTATCAAACCCTCAGGACTGGACTACCTCTAACGATGCCGGCTGGATAGAAGTAGGGCTAAACGATGGCCAGAAAATAACCGGGTTAAAAGCCTTTTATGATGTACTCGTTATATTCAAAGAACGCTCTATTTACCTTCTAACAGGTTACTCAGGAGACCCTTCATCAAGTTATTTCTTCGAGCTAAGGCCTGTTAACTCATCAATTGGAGCAGTATCCAACAGAGCAATCGTTCAGGCAGGTAATGAAATTTATTTTCTCAGCGATAAAGGTGTGTATACCCTGAGTGCTGTCCAAACATACGGAGATTTGAGCATTAACAGTATATCATTCAAGATACAGCCTTTAATAGACGAACTAAACAAAATGGTACTTCATAAATCTTTTGCCATAAACGATTTTGAAGAAGACCGGATCTGGTTTTTTGTCCCTAAAGGCAGCTCAACAGAGAATGATTTAATACTGATATATGATTATTCCCTTAATGCGTGGACTAAACGATCAGGGTTTAGTGCTAAATCAGGCCTGATATATAAAGATAAATATAGCGGTAATGTAAAATTCTACACTGGTAGCTATAACGGTCATTTGTATCGCCAGAAACAGGGCTATTCATACGCAGGTCAGGCAATAGTTGCATACTATAATACCCCCTGGCTGAATCTCACCAACTACAGGCAGCGAAAAAGAATACGTGATGTACAGTTCATAATAGTACCCACAGGAGGATACTATATGGGGGTCACTTACAGGTGGGATTTCGGAGATAGAAACAATGGTAACCTGAACGTATACCTTGCAGGAGATACAGCACTGTGGGGTAAAAACAATATTGATAGTGAAGCAGGCATCTGGAACGAAGATAAATGGGACTCTGTCGCAGCTGTAAAAAATACCAGAATTATGAACGGCAGCGGTAACACACTTCAACTTACATTCTGGAATTCAAACCCCGATGAACACTTTATTTTACTTGGATGGTATATCAATATCATAGAAAGGGGGATTAGATAATGACCCTCAACAGGTTATATAACTTTGTAGCAGGCCAGGTTATACAGTCACAACAGGTTAATGCTGAACTGGATCAAATTATTTCCTCGCTTAATACATATGTAGTTAACGCTAACTTTAACTCAAATAACTATATAGCAGATGGTGATATTGTATCTGCAATAAGCGCATTAGACAGTCAGATAGCAGGAGAAAACTCCGGAGCAGTGGCTTATAACTATTCGAAAGGTCTGATACTTCAGCAACACTCTGCAAATGAATATACTATATGTATAAAAGGTTCAGCAGCAAATCTAATTATATTCATGAAAGACCAGAAAGCATTTATAGAAGACGGTACCAAAACTCTCAACCTTTCTACGCTAGGTACAAACCAGTTTATAGATATATACATAGAAGAAGATACTTCAGACTCACCGGCTATAGCTGATACATTGCCTATAAAGCTTACTGGCAAAGGTTCCGGGTCAACTCCTTATAATACTTCTCCCTCGTCAGGGCAATATCTTGCTGGTTGTGCGTATTTGAAAAATATTGACGGCGAAGGCAATAGAATAATCGGTATACAGTCACTTGAAAAACCTGATGTTCCTACTAACCATTGGTCTTTATGGCATACAAGTAATCCTTTTAATCACCAGTTAAACTCAAGCAGCTTTACATATAGTTCTAAATGTTCTTATATACCAGTATTTGTAGACTCATCAATTATCTACAATGTCACAATGGAGGTTAATAGCGTAAGTGGTAGCAATGGAGAACGTTACAATTACACCGTTAAGCTAAAGAGAGATAGTTCAGGAACAGCTTTCTTTAGCATTAGAGAAAAATCAATAGATACATACGGCACTGTAGCAAGAGATGTGCTCAATATATCAGATATTGATAATGTTTCTCCTGGTATATACACGTATTACTATGGTGGATGCATCAATACAGGCGAGGATAGTAATATTTCAAATATGAATATTCACTACCTGGCGGCCCAATTTAAAGTTCAACCCCGCTATTTAACTTTTAAAGCAATGTCTTAAGAGGAGTAAAAATATGACTACAGACTATGCCTTGATAAATCGGAAGGTACGTATTCGTACAAACATTACAACGGCTGATTCTTCAGCACCTGGATGTGAGGATGATTTTGTATTAACAAAAGGTTGCAGCTATATAGAAGTAAATGTAAACGGACTTTCAGGCTCTGAAAAAGCTAAAATCAGACCATATTTTCTTGAAACCGTAGATAATTCAGTATCAATGGAAAATTATGTATCCTGTGGAGCTGAACTGGAACTTTCTTTAACAAATGGTAATACCTGTAATATCTCCGGGGTGAATGGCAGACCGGTCTATATAATGGTTACAGAACTGACAGGCGGTGCAAGTATCAATATTGATTTGGCCCCCGGGCGTGTACCACCTGGATTAAATATTTAAGGAGGTTCTATTATGTCTATACCCCGAGGATTTATACCTGCTAAAACACAAAATAATTATACTGAACTAACCGCCGGAAATATTAAAATATCAGAAAACGTCGTCAAATCAGTAAATACAAATGGTAATATTACCCTTGAGCCCAATGGAACAGGCAAAACCAGAATATCAAATCAACTTGATTTAGTCAGAGCTGATCAAAACGGTATACACCTTATGAATCAATATGGAATGGGCTCAGGACGCCTGTACCTGGCTGGTTTAAAAATTCGTCTTACAGAAATGAGTAAATATAACTACCTGGAAATCGATAATGGTGGCGGAATTACTCTTGCATCAAAAGAAAATTCAGATATTATCCTTGAGGCTCACGGCACCGGGAATGTAAATGTGACATCTGGAAATCTAAAAATAAATGGTATTATCAGGCTAACTTCAGCCGGAGGAGTAATTGTAGAAGCAAACTCAAGTTCTAACAGACCAGCATCACCTTTAACCGGACAAATTTACTTTGATACAGATATCGGAAAAATGATTGTTTACAACGGTTCAACCTGGGTTAACATGGATGGAACCAGCCTGTAGGAGGTTATAGCTCATGGGTACTTATGAAAAGCTTTATAGCATTAAATGGCTCAATATGAACCCTGAACAAAAAAAGATAGAAGCACTTTACAGCGTGAATGTAAATCTGGATGATGGATCCAGCATAGAATTAACAGATTATAGAATTTCTATACAGGGAGAAAAATACTATGAACTCTTTAACATTGAGATTACTGTAATGGGAAGAGACTCAACTCTGGGAGAATTCTTAAGCTATCTTACTGCAAGTGCTGCAAAAATACAGGATGAAGCATTTCCTGTTAGCCAGCAAGAAATAGATAAGTTTGGTACAACCGGTATTGATCTTCTAAATGACCAGAACAAAAGAGATGAGTAGAAACTATGATATCAAAAAGCCTTGATATTGCATCTCTTATAAAAATTGTACTATGTACCCTATGCATATTAACATTTTTTAAGATCATCTACCTTGTGTACCTCTATGAATCAGGCGAATTGGAAATAATTTTAAGGCAATTGCTTCTATACTTTTTTAAAGCGTATTAAAAAACTCAAAACAATAACAGTAAGGGGATATTATGCAATTCATACAGGCAAGACTTTTGTTTAATTCACAGTTTAAATGCCTGTTATATAAGAATAATAAACAAATAAATTCTGTTTTGTCACTAAAATAAAGGATTGCAAAAATGATGATTAATTTTAAGTCAGTGATAAAAATATATCTGACAGTCATAATGGTTATAAGCTTGCTTGTAATAACAGACAGGCTGACAGAAAAAAATTCTAACCCGGTTTTTATTGGTGATCAATTTAATTCTGAAGTTTTGATCATTAAAAAAGGCTGTATTTTTCCGCAACGCTGGGAAAAACTATAGGATAGAAGGAGACAAAGATGGAATTACTAACTCCTGAAATGTTTGAAACTGTTCTAAATTCTGGTGTATCAGTGGTTCTGGCTTTAATAGTTATTTACTGGTATCGATCTGACAGCACAGAACGGCTTAAAGACGAAAAAGAAAGAACAGTTGAAGAACGAAATGACAAGATTATTACTCTGGAAATTATTAAAGAAAACACAAACGCTATAACTTACAATACCAGTGCAATAGAAAGAGTGCTGGAGATATGTCACAAGATCAATGAAAAGATTTCAAAGGTGTAGCAATATGTTTAACAGCAACTACTTTTATTCCCGTTATAAGAAACTCTACAAACTCTATCGCAGGGCAGCAGAAATAACAAATGTACCGCCACATTTTCTTGCTGCCCTTCATTATAGAGAGAATGCTTTCAGGATAAAAACACCCGGGCCCGGTGGCCCAATGCAATTTGACCCTCCATTGTCTAAAAAAAGAATCCAGCAGCTTCTTACTGACTATACTGATCTTACTAAAGACCTTGTTGAAAAGTTTACAGAGCATGGTCAGGATAATATATTCGTTGCTGTGATTCTGTCTGGTTGTTTTGTTCAGGCTAAACTCAAGTATGACGGTAAGAAATACCTGACTAAAGATATGAATGCCAGAAAACATCAGGAAATACTAATGAGGGCGTTTGAACTTTACAATGGTACCGCTTATGGGTCTTGCTGGCGTTCACCTTATGTTGCAAATATGCTGGATAAAAACCATATGAATATGAGAATACGTGGAACTTATCTAGATAAAAAGGGTTTCAGGCGGAGTGTAAATACTATTGACAGGAGACCCGGGGCCTACACAGTATTTAAATACCTTGATAATGCATTTAATCATCAGTGGTAAAAAGGAGACCGTTATGAAGAAACTGTTCAAAGAACTCTTCAAAAGTGTCGCAAAAGGGCTTGTAACATCTGCTAAAGAAGAAGCAACAAAAACTTTAAAAGATCAAATTGCCCCATTTATAAACAACCAGGCAACTACAGAACATGAAGTTCCGTTAATTAAGCAAATGGAAGCCCTTCTGGATGAAATGAAAGCTTATATGTTTGAATTGAAGTTTAAAACTTACCTGACACCTTCTTTTGAAAACAATAAAAGCTACGATGAAGGTTTAATCTTTCTGAAAAATTTTTCAAATCTTGTTATGAGAACTATTAATGAGATTGAAAGTTACTGATATTAAAAGATAAGGAATGCAGGCAGTGGAGTAATCCCTGCCTGCGGGCTTTGGTTATACCAATACATATGTATTATTTTGCATTTTTACCGCATACCCCACAAAACCAAGACCTTTTAACTGTTTACATTTGAAATTGATGCTTTATGATAGAGAATGACAGTCGGAGATTTTATTAGGGGCAGGTGTAAAATGAGTCAAAACAGAGCTGAATGGAGTAATAAACTTGTATTTATACTTGCAACAGCTGGTTCAGCAATTGGGCTTGGCAACATCTGGCGGTTCCCGTACGTTGCAGGTGAAAACGGTGGTGGGGCCTTTGTTTTAATATACATTGTTTGCCTGTTTTTTATAGCACTGCCAATTATGGTAGCAGAGCTTTCTATAGGCAGAGCAAGCCAGCGATCACCTGTGATGGCATTTAAAAGGCTGGCAGGTAAAGCCGGTAAATACTGGCAGGTAATAGGCTGGCTGGGTATCATAGCAGCTTTTATATTGATTTCATACTACAGTGTCATTGGCGGATGGACTATTGCCTATATATTTGAGGCCTTTAAGCTGGGTCAGGTAGTGCTTGAAAAAGAAACAGCAGTAACTATGTTTGAACAATTTACTGCTAACCCCTGGAATCAGGTTTTATGGACATGGCTATTCATAGGATGTGGCTGTGGAATTATTATAAGGGGTATTAAATCAGGCATTGAAGCTTTCAACAAAGTCTTCATACCGGGGTTATTTGTAATGTTGCTTATACTCGTGGGCAATGCCCTGATGTGTGATGGATGTAAAGCTGGTCTCACATTTATTTTCTACCCTGATTTCAGTCAGGTTACTCCTAATACTGTTCTTGCTGCTGTTGGACAGGCATTCTTTAGCTTAAGCGTGGGTATGGGCGCCATATTGACATATGGAAGTTATCTTTCTCAAAGAGAAGACCTTATTAAAACAGGCTCTATTGTAGCAGTAATGCTTGTAGCAGTAGCCTTATTAGCCAGTATAGCAATATTCCCTGTGTTGTTCACCTTTGGCCTTAGTCCTGAACAAGGGCCTGGTTTAACATTTATAACTCTGCCTGTTGCTTTTGCCAAGTTTGGTAGTATACTAGGGCCTGCTCTTGGTGCTCTATTTTTCCTGATGTTGTTTGTAGCTGCACTGACTTCTGTTATATCTATCATAGAACCTGTTGTCTCTCATATAGTTGACAATAACATTGCCAGCAGGGTAAAAGGGACAATTTTTGTAGGAATTACTGCCGGTTTACTGGCAATACCATCAGCGCTGTCGTTTGGTGGAAACAGTTTTTTCAGCAGTAAAATCTTTTTTGGCAAGACATTTTTTGAATTAGCAGACTTTCTAGTAGCTGATAATCTTTTACCTATTTGCGGTTTTTGTATGGCACTTTTTGTATTGTTTGTTATGTCAAGAAAAACCCGTCACAGACAGGTATGCTGGTTTTACAATCTCTGGAAATACCTGTTGCCTCTGGCTGGTTTAAGTGTAGTAATAGTTTATTTCAATGAAATAAACGAGAAATATAAAGAACATCAGGACCCTGCGTGGTTTATTGCAGGCTTTATACTTATCACTTCTGTCTGTATACTGGCATATTTGACCCGTGGGGCAGGCAATGAAGTTGTTCTGGATCATGAAATAGATGCTCCATGCCCGGGAGAGTGTGAACAGGAGCATGAAGAAACAAATACACAAATAAACGAAACACCTGATCAGGATAACCATCCAGGAAAATAGGTTTTTACTGAATATTAATGACAGCTCTTGCCGGTATCTTCATTATAGCCAGCAGCACATATTAATGCTGAATCAAAATCTGTTATGCTGCTGGCCTGATAGTCAAGAAAAAACTGGTAAGGGTCAGCATCATCAGGTGCAAGATATTTGCCAACGGTGCCAGTCATCGGGTCATGTATCTCATTGTTGTTATGAACAGCTATAATGCTTACATTGTTTTGAAATTCTTCTCCTATCATCCCGATATTCCAGGTAAGTTCTTGAACAATACCTTTAATATCGTCAGGAATATTATTACTGGCTTTAACCTGATCAAGCTGATCGATAAAAACTGCGCTAAGAAGGTTATTATCTATACATTCTCTGTATAAGTCGTAATTATAGGACTTAATAAATTGATACTCGCCCATGGCTACGCTATAGAGTGCATCTTTATAAGTCATACCTGCCGGAAATGCATAATAAGTTTCGTTAAAATCAGCAGGCTTCGGAAAAGGTTGATCAAACAGGGCAAAAATGCATTCTTGATTTCCGTTGCAGCTATTAATAAGGGTTTCAAACTCTCTTTCTATGGCGGCCATATTATGACCTGTTGTAGCCATTTGTTTAAGCAAATTAGCCTCTGCCGGTTGATTTTCAGACTCAAGATGACTGGCAAGCTGCATCAGCAAGTCTGAAATAAGATCTGAAGCACCTGAACCGCCTGAGGTCTGGACAAATTCATTGAAATTTTCTGGCAAATTCTGGAGGGTAAAAGTACCAAAATCTATCACACAGCCATTTTCATCACATTGCTTGACAGGTTTATCAGGTGTACCGCCAAGTGAGCCCCCGGAAACATTAACCGGTATAGACAAATCTTGCGTTTCTGGACCAATACTAGCCTTTTCTCCGCTTTCGGACAAGCTCATATTACCGCTTGCTGCAATAAAGCTTTTCAGTTCACCACCATAAAAAATCATATACATGCAAATGCCCACTGCCATGCCTATTACAGCAGCAGGTATGACATATTCCACTATTGCAGAGCCTTTTTTATCTTTACATCTCATAAAAATTCAATCCCTCTGGTTATTTTTGTTTTCGACAAAAAACCTCTATAAATGAAGACGTTTTTTTAAAATGTAAATCAAATTTAACATGATAAATCAAGAAGGTTTAAAGGTTTTGTAAAACAAGCATATCACTTGATTATAAAAGTATTCAAATCAATTGTTTCTTAACAGGCTATCTGAAACCTGTATTTTCAGATATCAAACATTAGAATTATAAACAGGAGCTGGATAATGATTATCAGAAGCAGTCAGGATGCTATTGATACAATCAAAAAGCGTCACAATCTTATAACAACAACTCAAAAAAGCGAAAAAGCTATTTTAGAAGTCAGAAAAATGTGTCAAAACGACATTTTATACTGGATAAATAACTTTTGTTTCACCTATGACCCCAGGCCAGGAACAATGAAAAATGTTCCTTTTGTTGCATACAGCTTTCAGGAAAATTTGATTCGCAATACTGTCTTTTCTATAAACGAATCAAAAGATCTTCTCGTTGAAAAGTCTAGAGATATGGGTGTAACATGGTGTATGATTTATGTATTTCAGTGGTACTGGCAATTTTTCAATGGTTATAACTTTCATATGGGCTCCAAGAAAAAAGATAACGTAGACATAAAAGGCGATATTTCAACACTATTTGGAAAGTTGCGATACAATATTTGTCTTCAGCCTTTCTGGTTGTTGCCTGAAGGTTTTGATAGAAAAAAACATTTACCCCTGCTGAAAATTATTAATGCTGAAAACCATAATACTATTACAGGAGAAAGTTCTAACCCTGAATTTTCAAGATCTGGCCGTTACAGCGCAATATTGTTTGATGAATTTGCTTTCTGGCCCTATGATGAACAGGCCTGGAGTGCTGCAGGAGACTCTTCAACCTGCCGTATAGCAGTTTCTACACCCTTTGGGCGGTTTAATAAATTTGCTGACCTGCGCTTTAATTCTGAGATCAATATTC
Source organism: uncultured Gammaproteobacteria bacterium (assembly GCA_964517135.1). Taxonomy (GTDB): domain Bacteria; phylum Cyanobacteriota; class Vampirovibrionia; order JBFMGH01; family JBFMGH01; genus CAZFBA01. Next base: position 52,831 of record CAZFBA010000013.1, on the reverse strand, counting down.
AAACTATACACTGGTCACAGCACCCTCTGAAATCTGAAAGCTGGTATGAAGAACAAAAAAAACGTCGCACAACAGATGAAATAGCCCGTGAACTAGATATTAATTATTTATTATCAGTTGAAGGACGAGTATACAAGGATTTCAACTATTCAATACACGTAAGAGACTCAATTGAAGTGAATAAAAGTTTGCCAATTATAAGAGCCTGGGATTTCGGCCTGAACCCTGCTGTTGTATTTTCTCAAATTGATGAAAATGGCAAATGGCAAATAATTGACGAAATTGTACCTCCTGATGATCTTAAGCCTACTATCTCTGAGTTTATACCTCAGGTTCTTAAATATTGCAAAGAAAACTATTCAGAATTCAGCTTCAAGGATATATGCGATATTGCGGGTAAACAGCGATCTTCGCACACAGGAAAAACAGATATAGACTGGTTAATTTCATTCGGTGTTACACCTCTTTATAACTATGTAAGAATAGAAGAGGGTATTAATCTTGTCTCAAGCCGTCTGATATGTAAAGACTTTGCTCCTGAAGCTGCATTGCTTATCAGCAAAAAATGCCCTCGAACACTTGAAGCCTTTTCAGGTTCCTACAGGAGAAAAAAACCAGCAGCTCCCGGACTGGAAACTTCACCAGTGCAGGAACACCCCTATGAAGATGTTATGGATTGTATCAGATACACTGCCTGGCAATATTTTGATGCTCATACAGGCCGTAGAAAAAAACGAAAAGGCAGGTCACCTAAAAAATACCTGTCAGATAATATCGTTACAGGGTATTAATTATTTAATACCTTTATGTCGGGCCTTTTTTCGATAAGTAAACCCATTTTTACTAAAAGTTACCGGTAATAATAGTTAAAATATAACATTTTTTGTTTTTTAAGATTCAAATTTATTACAATGTATTTTCCTAAAATCAAAAATCAGTTATAATGTATTAAAGACCAGTGCAAAACTTAAAAATTTTTCGATTTTCAAAACCCGTGCCATGACTGGCACCTGACCCCATAAAGGGTGCGCTGCCCCCTTTCGCCTGCAAAGCGGCTATCCCCCGGGGCCTTGAGTGATTTCTTGTGATCTTTCTTAGCAAGTAGTTGTCTGCTCGTTCAACCCATATCTTCACTTTTAAAATTTTTGAAAATCGAAAAAATAAAATCGATTGTTATGTTTATGCATTAGTCTTATTAAGGGAAAGGAAGTATAAAGGTATAAAATGAAACAAAGAGGTTTTACATTAACTGAATTATTGGTAACAGTTGTAATTATTGGTGTTATAGCAGGCATAGCATCTGTTCCGCTGATGCAGTTTTTTGCAAAAACAAAGTTAAAAAATGATGCTATAGCAGTGGGGCAAATTTTGCAGGAAGCTCAAAACCATGCACGTTCTAAGTCAGTTGATGTACAGGTTATATTTTCTTCATCTTCTGTCACTGTTGAGAGAGAAGACACGAGTGAAGAGTTAAATTCCTTTCAGTTCAGCGATGGAGTCAAATATGATACCAGTAATTCAGGGCTGGCGACAATTGTATTTGACTTTAAGGGTTCTCCGATGGGGTCAACCTATGGTGATGATGCAACAACATTTACAAATGCCAATGGCAAGATTGTTATCTGTTATACTGATAACAATGGTAATTGTGTAACATCTAAAACGCTTTATGTAAAACCTTTAACAGGTGCAGTTAGAGAAGATTAGCTTTTGTCTGATCAGGAAAAGCAAACAGTTCAAGTTTTTTGTCTTTAGGAAGTTTTTTAATACGGTATTCCAGTCTTGCTGCATCGCTGCGTGAAAGGCCATTAATACTGTTAAATAGTTTTACTGGTCTTCTTCCCCGTGTATATTTACTGCCTGTGCCGTTGTTGTGAGCCTTTACTCTATCTTGAATCTGCTTATTTGTGATACCACAATAGTATGAGCCATCACAACATTCAACAAGGTATACTTTCCAATTATCCATGGAATTTTCTACAAATCTTTCAGTATTGATTTTAAAAAAGCCATACAAAAAGTAACCATTGTATTTGTATAATTTATAAAAAATACATTTATACAGTGGTTGACCTTAAACAAATTACTTGAATATGAGATTTATATTCTAATAATTAGCGATCGTTGTCACGGTTCTTTTTGAAATCTCTAGAAGAAGCTTTGCGTTTTCTATATTTATCAGCGTATTGCTTGTTGCGCGCAGCTTTTTCTTTTTTCTGATTATTTTTGGCCAAGCTTTCTCCTTTATTATTTGTTTTTATAACAGTCAGAGCAATAAACCGGTCTATCACCTGCTGGCTCAAACGGTACAGTAGTTTCACAACCGCAATCACTGCATATTACAGTATATCTGGGCTTTCTGTGGCCACCACCACCGCCACCACGGTTGCTTCTCACATTCCTTCTTGCTTCTCTACAGGATGGACATCTTTTAGGCTGGGAGAACCTTTTTGACTCGTAGAATTCTTGTTCTTCAGATGAAAATTCGAATTCTGATCCGCAATCAGCGCATTCTAAATAAATTACTTCGTAGTCTTGGTTTGATAACATTAAACTGATCCTTTATTTTGATAATGTGTTTTAACTAATTAAATTATGAATTCAAAAGCAAAAATTGTAAAGTGCTATTTCTATAAATGATTAAGAATTAAGAAGTTTGTCAGCAGAGCTATTATTTTAAAATCATTTAGTATCAATGTCTGTGTAAGTTATCATACAAAAGTGTATGCCATTAATGTCAAGATCATGTAATCAATAACAAAATGCAATGCACTGTTAAAAAAATTGAGGGGTGGGTCACTGGTGTCTGGTAAAAGATTTTATTTAGATATAAATATCAATGCATAACTTAAAAAATTTTCGATTTTCAAAACCCAGATCCCGCCCACCCTAAAGGAAGGCATGGGGTCTCACTCACAGGCTATGCCTGCTCGTTCAACCCATATCTTTACTTTTAAAATTTTTGAAAATCGAAAACAAAAAGTTTATTGTTATATTTAAGCATTAGTCTTAAGTGTAAAACCCTCAGAAAAAATTTAGCTGTATAGTGGTGATTTTTCAGTAAAGTTGATAATACATATGTATTGGATGGTGATACAATAAATTTAACAATAACAACTCTTAAAAAACACTATAGCGCCTATGTTTAAAGGGTATTAGGCATAATTACAATTACTTTTTTTTCTACTGGAAAAAAATAATTGGAGTGGTAAAATAAAGTGATCAAAAAAAATGCGTAAAAATAATACGCTAATCATCAAAAAGGATAAGGCATACAGGTTTGCAACAGGAATAAAAAAAATGAAAAGTAACTTTCTAGTAGAGGTAATCAGGGGCGATATTCAAGAAAAACGTTTCTATGGCTGGATATCAGTAGTTAATAGCAAGAAAAAGATTTTGAAAAGCCTTGAAATACCGGATTATGTCTGCTTTATGCGCTCTTGCGAGAAGCCCATTCAGGCACTCTGTGCAATAGAATTTGGAGCTGTAAAGAAATTTGGCCTTGATGCTTCTGATATTTCTATAAGCTTTGCCTCTCACAGCGGCAGCAGGGAACACGTTGAAAAAATTAAATCAATTATGAATAAGTTTGGTGTAAGTGAAGAAGCTTTTCTTTGTGGTGCACATCCACCGTTCGACAATGAAGAACGTCATCGTTTGCTCAAAGAAGGTCAACAACCAACAGTATTACACAATAATTGCTCCGGTAAACACCTATTTATGATCGCTTCATGCATTGCAAAAGGCTGGGATTATTCAAATTATACTGATTTTGAACATCCAATTCAATTGCATATTACTGATCTTATTAGACAATACTGCCAGCCTGAAGATATGCACTATGGTATAGATGGTTGCGGTATGCCTGTTCACGGCATGAAACTCTCTGAAATGGGTGCAGGTTTTTCAAAGTTCTTTGACGGCACTACAACCGGAGCAGAAATAATTGCAGATGCAGTTACTGAATTCCCTGTTCTTGCCGGGGGCAAAGATCGTATTGATACCTGCATTATACAGGCATCAAAGGGTAAATTAATTGCTAAAGTAGGTGCAGAAGGCCTGATTATTGTTACACCACGTCATTCCGGTGAAGCACTTGTTGTAAAAGCCTCTGATGGCAATAATAACGTTAGAGATTTCGTTGTAGTAGAAGCACTCAGAAAACTTGGGTGGCTTGAAAAACCTCCAGAAGACTATGAAGAGCTTGTTTACTTTACTCAAAGAGACCTATATTCTTTAAGCAATAAAAAAGTTGGTTATTATAACTTTGCTTTTCAAATTTAGAAACAACTTACGCCATTGCCCTTGACATAATTAGCTCAAGACTTTCATTTAAGAGATCCTGCTCTTTGCCTTCTGTCTTATCAATGGCATCAAGTATCTTTATGAGAGAATTTTCATTGCCAATAAGACCCAGTTCATCAATAACAAACTCTCTAACCTCTTCATCAGAATCATCAAGAGCTGAATTTAAAACATTTATAGCCTCTTTACTGAGTGAAAGCCGGTAAAGTTCAGCAAGACAAACAGCTGCTTTTAACCTTACCCGGGCTGAATTATCTTTAATAGCCTTTCTTAAAACTTCCAGTGTGTCAGGGCTTTCAAGTTGAAGAATGGCATCCATGCAGGCTAATCTAAGGTTTTCGTTTTCATCGTCAAGCATTTTTTCTATACAACCAAGGATATTAGGTGAACCACATTCTGCAAATGCCTGAGCAGAAAGACTTCTTATAATATCATAAGGGCTTTTCATATGATTTATAAGATCTGCTATAGATGCACTGTTTATATAATTTCTGATTTCATGAATTTTAAACTTCTTAATATCCGGATTGCTACAATCCTTAAGAGATCTGGCTATATCATAAATACTTTTGCTATCAGTTTTTGCTAATTTACTGAAGAACCTAAGATCGGCAAAGTTATTTTTACTTGCAGAAGCTGATTTATAGTCACTCTTTAGCCCTAAAAGCTTTTCAAACATAATTAATGCTCTCTCCTCAGATGTAATACTGTTTATTTACGATGTATCTATTGTTCTTGCTTTCTTAAATAAGAAAAAAGGATATCGAAGATTGCCCTCAGGCAAGAAAATATTAAAAAAATGAAACAATTGTTCAGATTTTAATATAGTAAACATTATGTTGATGAAGTTAACAAAAAAGTAAAGCCTGTTATTGCCAAACGTTTAAAAGCTTTTGTATAAGGTTTTTCAGGCATTTTATAACGTATTTTGCCGCCTGTTTTGTTTAGTATTGTTAACAAAAATTCAAAATATTACGTATGTATTACAAGAATTATTAAGTATTTTTACAAAAAAAATTTAAATTTGAAAACCTTGCCCGACCCGGATTTCACCATAGACAACAATTTGTTGTCTATAATTTCAGCAATTTTAATACCTCTTTAACGCTTGTTTAAAGTGCTTTAAGCTTTTGTTGATTTCTTGAAAACCTTTTGTATTAACTATAAAAAGTCAAAAAAAGAGCGAAAGCTTTATATAGAAAGCTATAACCAATAAAATTGTCGATAAATTCAATATTTATACAGACACTATTCAAATTTGTATCAAAGTCTAAATTTAAAAAATGCTACACATTTAAATATAAACCTGATTAATATGTTATTCTATTTGTTGTGTAATCAACTGATAGTATATTTATTCTGAAACTAAACACTTACATGAATACTTCTTGGGAAAAATACTTCTGGTCTGGTTACACAGAATTCCAGGAGCCTGTTGAAACCAGAAACCAGTCACTCTTTTTTGGAAGCCTGATCTTCCTGATAGCACTGGGAAGCACTATACACCTGAAACAAACTCATCTGGAACATGATAAGCTGAATCTAATGATATCTTCAAAACCTGGAATCACAAAGCAAATAGAAATTGTTGAAGCTGAAAACTCTATATTAGAATCTAAAATACTGATTGAAAACCATAAACTGGCATCAATACTGGAAGAAAAAGCAGAACAATTTCTAAAAAAATACAATCACTTAATGGCATTACAGGAAACACAAGGAGAGGGGGTAATATTAACTCTAAACGACAGTACTAAACCGCTAACTTCAGGAGAAAATCCTAATTTAATGATTGTACACAACCTGGATCTTCTGGCAATAGTAAACGAACTCTGGGCGGGCGGTGCAAAAGCAGTATCAGTAAATGATCAACGTATAACCGCAGCTTCTGAATTCAACTGTATAGGCCCTATAATACTGATAAATAACACTAGAGTTCTGCCACCCTTCACAATCAAAGCAATCGGAGATCCGCAAAAGTTGATAGATACAGTAACCAATGGATATATAAAAAGGTACAATCTTGAAAAATATGGTATAGAGTTTGCAATAAGAAAAAATGACAGTATAAAAGTTCCAGCATCAAGGGAAACACTGTTAATAAATATTAAAGGCAACTAATAATGTGGATACCCATAATAGGATTATTAATAGGACTTCTCATAGGCGGCTTGCTTCCTATATCAATACCAGTCATAAGCACTCAAATTAATACAATCCTCATTATGGTAGCAACAGATGCATTATTTAACGGATTTTTGGCAAAACTCGAGGGAAGGTTTAGTACAGTATTATTTAGCATAGAGTTCATGCTAAATGCATTACTGGCGGTAGGTATGGTTTATTTCGGAATCATCATGGGTGTAGACATATTTTTAGCCATTATAATTATCCTGGGTGTAAGAATATTCCATAATTTATCGCAAATAAACCAGAAACTTTTCATTCATAGATAGAAAAAACGTGGTATGTAATAGTATAAACAGGGTTGGAGTGAACAGTGAATAGTAACGGAGAAAACTTAAACACAACTATGAGAAACTTTGAAACAAGTCAGGCCAACATAAAAGTAATTGGTGTTGGCGGAGGCGGCGGCAACGCAGTCAATAGAATGATTGCCGCAGGCTTAAATGGCACAGAATTCTGGGTAACCAATACAGATTCTCAGGTTATTCAAATGTCAAGTTGCCACAATAAGATACAAATTGGCGCCAAGTTAACAAAAGGCCTCGGCGCAGGCGGTAACCCTGCGATTGGCCAAAAAGCTGCCGAAGAAAGCCGTGATGACCTGATGGTAGCCTTAGATGGTTCTGATATGGTATTCATCACAGCTGGTATGGGCGGTGGTACCGGTACAGGTGCAGCCTCTATTGTGGCTGAAGTAGCCCGTGAGGTAGGTGCCCTGACCGTTGGCGTCGTAACAAAACCTTTCACATTTGAAGGCAAAAGAAGAATGCAACAGGCTGTTCAGGGTCTGGAAGCATTAAAAGAGAATGTAGATACCTTAATCGTTATCCCTAACGATAAGTTATTACAGGTTGTCGAGCGCCGTACTTCTATGCAAGAAGCTTTCCAGATTGCTGATGAAGTACTGTTAAGAGGTGTTCAGGGTATATGCGATATTATCGTAGTACCTGGCCTTATTAACGTTGACTTTGCTGACGTTAAATCAGTAATGTCTGTCGCTGGTTCAGCCCTGATGGGTATCGGCCGTGGAAGTGGCGAAGGCAGAGCCGTTGAAGCTGCTAAAATGGCAATTAATTCTCCATTGTTAGAAACCTCTATTGAAGGCGCCAGCGGCGTTATCTTTAACGTTACAGGCGGCCCTGATATGACTCTTCATGAAGTTAATGAAGCAGCCGAGATTATTTATAGCTCTGTAGTTGATGATGCTAATATTATCTTTGGTGCTGTCATTGATGAAAGAATTCAGGGTGAAATTCAAATTACGGTTATTGCAACCGGTTTTGAATTAAAAATCAACAAAGAAGTCGGCAAAGAAGGCTATTCAGTGGTTAACAAACCGGCTGAGAAGACTGTACCTCCAAAAAAGGCATTATATACTGTAAAAAGTAATGCTCCATCTTCTCCTTCACCGGCTGTGCAAGCTAATAGCAATGTCGTTGATGTCCCTGATTTCTTAAAGGTCAGATAGAGGTAAAAACTAAAAATGAGCCTTCATACTAATGTCCATACAATAGAATGGGTAAACCCTTCTACTGCAAGGTTAATAGACCAGACAATTTTGCCTGAAAAGCTGGAAACTGTCGATATAACTAACTATAAGGACATGGAAGGTGCCATTAAAGATATGCTTATTCGAGGAGCGCCAGCTATTGGTATAGCTGGTGCTTTCGGATTGGTACTAGGGGCTCTTGAACTCTCTGAAAAAGTTAATGACTCTGAAACTTTCTTCAATGAACTGCAAAAAGTTGCAAAAGTTCTGGAAGATGCCAGACCAACCGCAGTAAACCTTGCCTGGGCCATTAACAGGTTGATGAAATATGCAGAAAAACTGAAATCTCTTGAGGTAAAAGAAATTACAGCAAAACTCAAAGAAGAAGCTATTAAAATGCATAAAGAAGACCTGGATGCCTGTAAGACTATTGGCGATCACGGGGCAAAACTGGTTCCGGAAGGTGCAACAATTATGACACATTGTAACGCCGGAGGTCTTGCAACTGTTGGCTATGGAACAGCGCTTGGTGTCATCAGGTCTGCTTATGCAAAAGACAAAAGTATAAGGGTTTTTGCTAACGAAACCAGACCAAGACAGCAGGGTGCAAGGCTTACAGCCTGGGAACTCCTTCAGGATAACATTAATACAACGCTGGTCACTGATGGAATGTGTGCACACCTTATGTCAAAAGGCCTTATAGATATGGTCGTCGTGGGTGCCGATCGTATAGCAAGTAATGGTGATACGGCTAACAAAATTGGTACGCTAACAGTTGCTCTGGCAGCTAAAGAATATGGTGTTCCTTTCTATGTAGCTGCACCTGTTTCGACAATTGATCCTTATATTTCTGATGGCAGCCTGATACCTATTGAAGAACGCAACAAAGAAGAAGTCACAATCATTAACGGAAAACATATTTGTCCTGATGGGGTCAATGTGGTTAATCCAGCGTTTGATGTGACACCTGCTAAATATATTGCAGGCATAATAACAGAACGAGGAGTTCTGAGAGCAGACTATAAAAAGAGTATCGCTGAGCTATTTGCCTCTGTTACAGCATAAAAGAATTATTCAGTAAATTCTTCTTCGTGGGGCGTTCCTACAACCCTGGCAGGAACAGGGTTCGGGTTTGCTTTGATCCGGGCCCTGTCGACCCCTCAATGTTTTCTGAATTCTTCGTTTAGCTAATTTAGCTATGTCATGGAAAAATGGAATACCGGCATTCTAAAAACAACATTGTTACCTGTTATAGGCTTTTGTAGGCTTGTAGTATTCCTGTAAAGTTGATGATGTCGTGGAATTAGCAGATAACGACACTGGCTTTCAGGTGGTGGGTGAAAGAAAAACCAGGGTATGTAAATGTTGTTATGACTGTGAAGCGTAAAATAAAAAAACTACCGGTGAGAAGCCGGTAGCAGTTAAAGAATAAGCATCCTAAAAAGGAATAACTTGTTTATTTAAGAGTGCTTTGTTTGTTAATGTTTTCCGTAGAGTCAATTTTGAGGATACTGTGTCTTAATTCAGGGAGCATTTGATTTTTTCTGTAAGATTTAGTCTAAATAACTATTTCACCTGTTCTGTGCCGGAAAATAAGGGGTATATTTTAAGAAGAAAAGTTTTTTTCTGGTTCCTGACTATATTAAGTGCAAAAAGAATGGTTATTAATAGAAAAAATCTACCGGATACCTGAATAAAATCTCTTATTGGGTTTGTTGGATGATAATATATATGTATTATTGTGCAAAATACACTTTTTCTTAAGAAATATTGCAATTGTAATACTATTTTAAATAATCACCCCGGGCGTCTTTTTTCGGTATACAAAAGAGAAAGAAGCCTCTATCAGGCAATTTATGCAAAAAATATGCTTTAATTTGTTCTGTTTTCAGGTAATAATGTCTCAAACAATTAAATATAAGAAGGACAAAATGATGCATGTAACAGGGAGTCACCATTTTAAAACAACACAATATTCTCAAATTAACCCCCCGGCAAGCCCAAACACCCCCCAAAAAATTAACCCTAAATCAGCACCAGCTTTTAACGGACAACTGTACTCCAGAGAAGGTAAACAGGAAACCACCAGCGGTTTTGATATGCTAATTTTATCACTTGCTGAAAAGGTTCTAAAGAAAGGTGCAACAAAAGTTGATGTCGATAAAGGAATTGTAGAAACTGATAGTTTCAAATTCATCGTAGCTGATGATCTTGATGGCAGGGTCTTCAGTGTAGTTGATCAGAACGTAACAACAGCCTTCACTATCAATATGGATAGAAAGTCTATGCCTGAACAACTATCGTTTAAATTGTCACAAGCTCTGGATGCATTTTCTGAGGCTGTTTTCAACCATCAAAATACAATACAAAAGATTACAGAAGAATCAAAAGGAGCAGGTAAACGCCTGTTAGAAGCTCTTTTAGCAGCTCAGGAAAAATAACAGACACTTAAACCCGGATTTTTAACATCCCTCCTGGAGGAAAGTATGATAAAACCTGAAAAACTTCACTTTGCAACAGCCGGTATACCTCTAGCAGTGAAGAAAAAAGGTTATATAGAGGGTCTAAAATACAATCTTGAGCGTGGTATTACGGGCATGGAAATTGAATTTGTTCACGGGGTAAAGATAAAGAATGAATATGTACCCCAGATTAAAGAATTTGCAGAACAAAACAATATGTTAATTACTGCCCATGGCCCATATTACATTAATCTTAATGCTGTAGAAGAAGAAAAAATCGAAGCCAGCAAAATCAGAATACTTGACACAGCAAGAAAAGCACTGGAATGCGGCGGTTATAGCATTACTTTTCATGCAGGTTTCTACCTGGGGCAGGATCCAGATAAAGTATACAAATGTATTAAAATCGCACTCGAAGATATCATCCAAACACTAAAAAGCGAAAATATCAAAATATGGGTCAGGCCTGAAACTACAGGCAAGGCAACCCAGTTTGGCTCTCTGGATGAGCTTATACGGCTGTCGAAAGAAATTGATATGGTTATGCCGTGTGTAGACTTTTCACATATGCACGCACGTGTGAATGGCTTAAATGGCTATGATAACTTCGCAAAGACACTTGAAACTCTCGGCAACGAGCTTGGTGAAAAGGCATTGAAAAATTTTCACGGCCATGTCGCCGGAATAGAATATTCCGCCAAGGGTGAAAAAAGACACCTCAACCTGAATGATTCCGACCTGAAATACAAAGAGTTACTCAAAGCACTCCATGACTTCGAAGTTACTGGAACCATCATTTGTGAAAGCCCAAATATCGAAGAGGATACTCAGCTTCTGGCTACAGATTATAGCAAGTTAGCCCAGTGCGGCAAAAGATGATTGATTAACTTCCATTTTGTGTTTCAGGGCCTGATCATTGTTGTTTAAACCATTGGCCTGAAAATCAAACGGATTCTGTCCACTTTGATTAGTCTTGTCCTCTACTCTATTAGCTGTGAATGGGTTTGAGCTCTCTACTCCTTGAGGTTTTTTTATGAATGGATTAGCGGCTCCTGAACCTACTGATTCAACTGATGATCCGTACATCCCGTACATAAATTCCTCCTCCTGGAAATCAATAAATGAATAACAATTGCTCTGGAAAATTTAAGGCTTCATTAGGGGATTATAATAAACTTTCCATATTTAAATGTTAAATTATTTATTGCCATAATTAAATGAGTATCATGTACCAGTGCCTAAGTATAATTACTTAGAAGTATATATTTTTGTAATAATTTAGATATATTTAATAAATCCTATCTGTATAAAAACAATCAAAAAGATTTATAATAATTAATATTACAAAACTATACATATTGTTAGCTTTCTTAACCTTTTAGGAACGCAGGCAGCAGATTTTAATAGTGAAACCAGTTTTTAAATTCTCAAGAATATTTGATAGATAAATAATAGGAATCTCTGATTAATTAAGAAATTATAGATTCCAGCAAAAACAGGGACTTGAATCTGTGAACTTTTAAATTATTCAGAGATCTCAATAGAAGCATTAAAGAGTTAATAATTAAAATCTTTGGTCTTTATTATTCAAATGTTCCTCCTGTGCTTCTGACAGATACATCTATGGTTGTGCCATGGCCAGAAGAAGAAGTAATATTGAGTATTCCGTTAAATTGAGATACTCTTTCCTGCATTCCTATAAGTCCTAGGTGACCATCTTGAAGCAGTTGATTGAAGTTATCAGGTATCTCAAACCCTTTTCCATTATCTGTTACAATAATTTTAAGGGTTTCATCCATAAAATTTAGTTTAATGGTTACAAGGCTTGCTTGAGCGTGTTTTTTGATGTTGTTCAGGCATTCTTGAACAAGTCTAAACATTGCCAGTTCAAGCTTTTGAGGAAGGCTGACGATGCTGCCTTCAACTATTAAATCTACTTCAGGGGTATCTTCATATTTTTTATATCTATTAATAAACTGTTCAATGGTAGGCACAAAGCCAAGACTGTCTAGTTCAGCGGGTCTTAGATCCATGCTAATTCTTCTGACTCTCTGAGATGTGGATTTAATCTGTTCTCTCATAGTCAGCATATTGTCTTTAATCTGGTCAACGTTATCCTGATCAATGCCGGGTTTCAAGTATCTGAGGGCTATTTCCATACTTAAATTAAGGCTGGCCAGTGACTGACAGATATCGTCATGAAGTTCTCTTGAGATTCTCAGTCGTTCTTCTTCTACACGTTCATCTGTATAGTCTTTCATTTTCTTTAATTCAGCATTTTTTCGGGCCAGATCTTTTAGCAGTTGTTTATTTTCCTGTGTGAGTTCATAGACTTCAATAGCTCTTCTTACAGTAATTTTAAATTCTTCAGGGTCCCAGGGCTTTGTGATGTATTTATAAACCCTTCCAGTATTGATTGCATCGACAAGAGCTTCAACATCCGTATAGGCAGTGAGTAAAATCTTTATTAAATCAAGATTTTTATCTACTACTTCCTTAAAAAGCTCTGTACCGGTCATCCCTGCCATACGCTGATCTGAAATAATCAGGCATACCTCAGGGTTGTCGTCAAGCATTTTTAAAGCATCTCTGGCGTTTGATGCAGTAAGAACCTGATAGTCTCTAATAAAGGTTCTTCTGAGTAGATTCAGGTTTTCTTCTTCGTCATCAACAATTAATATCTTATATTTAGCCATGTTATATCCCAGTTATGTCTTTTTAGAATGCTTTCAGTCGGTTATGATTAAAATCAATATCCCTGTTAATATAAAATTTTACTATAAGCCAGAAAAAATTAAATTGTTTTCAGGTTTTGTCTGAGTATTTGTGCATAATAAGTTGTATGGCAGGTTTAAGTTTGTTGTTTAACAGGTAACTCTATAATAAACCTGGTTCCCTTGCCGGTCTGACTTTCCACATTGATTGAGCCGCCGTGTTTTTCTATAATGCCGTATGTGATGCTTAAGCCCAGTCCTGTGCCTTCTCCGACGGGTTTTGTGGTATAGAATGGATCAAAAACCTTTTTGAGGTCTTCTTCTGGTATGCCTGTGGCGTTATCTTCGATGGTTATCTGGAGGCTGTTATTGTATATTCGTGTAGTGATCCAGATTGTAGCTTCGCCGGATTCAATTTTTTCTTTTGGCATTGCCTGAGCAGCATTTGAAAGCAGGTTCATGAATACCTGATTAAGCTGTTCAGGGTAACATTCTATCTTGCCGAAGTCTGCATAGTCTTTTTCGATTTTGATTTTGTTTTTGAAATAGTTAGCAAGAAGGTTCAGGGTACTATCTATACCGAAATGTATATCAGCATATTTGAATTCAGCTTCGCCCAGTCTTGAGAAGTTTTTGAGATCCTGCACAATGTCTTTTGCACGCTGGGCACCATTATGGCAATCTTTTATCATTACATCAAGGTCTGGCAAAATAAATTCCCAGTTGACATCTTTTTTAAGTTTTTCTATTTGGTCTTTATCGGTTGTATCTATGCTTGATTGCTCGAACCTGTTGAGAACAGCCTTGATATCTCCTATATAATTTTTGAGGTGGGGCATATTTCCATAGATAAAGTTAATAGGATTATTGAGTTCGTGGGCCACTCCAGCAACAAGCTGACCTAAAGAAGCCATTTTTTCTGAATGAATCAGTTGTGCCTGAGTAGATTTAAGTTCTTTATAAGCTTCTGAAAGATCCTGATTGCTTTTTTCCAGTTCATTAGTACGCTGTGCAACTTTAATTTCCAGTTCATTTTTGTATTCTTCGAGTTCGTTAATATTTGTCTTGAGATCGTCTGCCATGCGGTTGAATGAATCTGCGAGTTGTCCTATTTCATCTCTTGATTCAATGTGAGCCCTGACATTGAGATTTCCCATTGATAATGAGTTTGTTGCATCAACAAGCTCATGAATAGGCTCAACAAGCTTCTTTACTACTCTGATTGTTGAGTAAAGTATAGCTATACCTATAATAACAAGAATAGCTGTCAGCAAACTACTTATTATAGTTGCTTTTTTAAATTCATCAAGCGGATATATTGATTTAATAAGAAGAACACCACTAAATTCTGTTTCGCCATTACCATCTTTATCAAGATATAGAGGTGAATAAATAAGCATTAAATCTTTTGATACTTTTTCTTTGATGATTTTGTTTTCTTCAAGTTCTTTTGCTTTATTAAAATAATCTTCACTGGTAACATTTTTATATATGGTTAGCTGATTTTCGTTATCTTTTTTGGCGATTTCTTTTCCCTGGCTATCAATAAAAACAATTTTTTTATAGATAGATTCTTGATCAGGTTCTGAGCGCTTTACCAGTTTCTCAAAAAGGTCTTCCAGATTGTTTTTATAGATAACAGCTTCATCTTCAAGCTCATAGTGTATATTTTGAAGATAATTTAAAATGTCAGGGTTTTCTGATATTGTAAGTATATCGTTTTCCCGTTGTTGTAAAAACTGGTTAACATTAGCATTAAACTCTTGCAGGGCAAAGAAAAGGGTTATGCCACCAACAATAACTACCTGAATAAAGAGCAAAGGTAGAATAGCAATAAGCATTTTGTTTTGTATTGAAGGTTTAAAGAATTTATTCATCAGCGAGAATTAATTAATGATATTTGAAAAAAAAGTAACTTAATATATTTTAAACAAAATGTATTTAAAAATCCCTCAGTTAAAAACAGTAGAAATTAATTTCAAAAAAGTAATATATTATACAGTAGAGGTGAACTGAATTGAATAGAATAACTACATTAGAAGTTATCAGAAAAACAGATAATATAAGTCTGATTTATTTAAAATCAACAAAAACAAGGTTAAATTTAATAAGAAATGAAAAAAGTCCTTAAAGTTTTGCAAGAACAAACCGAAAATAAGTAATAGTGGGAGTTTTAGATCAATCATCTAACCGAATGAAGAGGACTAAAACCATTATGAGAAAAGAAAAAGGCGTAACATTATTAGAAGTTGCATTAGTATTAGTCATATTAGGTATTCTTGCCGGCCTAGCTGCCCCCAGGTTCTTCGCTCTTAACGAAGACGCCGATGCAGAAACAGTACGGTCAATAGCATCTGATATTGAGATGTCTCTAACAGCAGCTTTAAACAGAGGTCTTCCGTATGCCAGCCTTAGAGATCCCGGGGCTGCAGGTACAAACTTGAATGACGTTATTAGTTTAACACAGGGTGCCTTTGGTTCAGAGGTTGCTGTAGCTGCAACAGGTCTCAATACTGTAGGTGTAACTATTCAATCTCAGGGAGGTAACCAGAGAACAGCAACGCTAACATTACAAAACAATGGAACTGTCCATATTACAGCTATAACGAATTTTACGAGGTATCAGGTAAACGGTTCAGGTGACCTGGAACGAATGTAACCAGCCGGAGGTAATATAATGGCTACAAAATCAAAAGGTGTATCACTACTTGAAATCTTAATTGTCATGGGTATATTCACTATTGTTAGTATTGGTGTAACCAACCTATCAATAAAAGCAATTGATTTTAACAGAACCCAGCAGACTCTAGGTTATCAGGATCATGTTTTTAACCAGATACAGGATGATCTAAGACATGATATGAGATCTGCACTGGCAGTATGGTTGAGTGATTCCGGTGGCGGACCTTCAACATATCAACAATACTTCGTTCAACAGGCCTGCGGAGGAGCTCATCCAAATACGCAGCCACTAACAGCCCGTGATGGAGATACACTCAATATACTCAGGCAAATAAGCTATAATCATAACCCGGCTTCCCCTGTGGTTACTCTTCAAACAATCAGATATCAGTTTGTAACCAGTGCTGGTTCTACTTATCTTGTTCGATTGGAAAACACCCCTTTTACAGATAATAACGAACCCTCTGACATCTGGCCAAAAGATACAACATCTACAAACTGCCCGTATTCAATGCCAACTTATGGCGGGACAATATCTTCTGTTACCTCACCTAATAAAGTGTATAATCCTCTTAATGCTTCTTCAGAAGACTTTACAATGAACGGAGAATTTGAAGTTACTTATAGCAGAGAATATAATCCATCTGCTACCAGCGGTACAGCAAACTGTACATTCTTCGTTAAAACAGTAAGCCTCAACAACCTTACACTTACAGCAACTGGATATATGGATAAATATGATAAAGCCTTTGGCAAAGCAAATTTAATTGCACCCAGACTAACATTTGACCTGAATACAAGCTTAAAATTCTTCTAAATGTTCCTTATATATGATTAACCAGGGGTACAATATTCATTGTGCCCTTTGATGATGCTTAAAAGCTAATCCGGGTAGAATAAAAGCTTTATTTATTTTTATATAATATTTATAATATTCCTGCAAAGGGATTCAATTTCTTATGTTTTTAACCATTTTAAGGTTTTATAAAAATAGTGGATTATTGAAACCCTTTTAGTATAAAGTTATTCAGGATTTATATATCGTAAATGGCCAGAAAGAAAATACACATAAACATTAATACACGTATTTTGCTTTATTTTCTGTTTGTAACAATTTTACCTCTTGCTATACTGGCACTTACATCAACGTTTATCATTAATTCAGGGTTAAATGAAAAGTCAGAACAAGAGCTTCTGACAAAACTTGAATCTCTTCAAGCCTTATATCAAAAGGTTTTTACAAATTATAAAAACATTAAAAATACTGATAGCTTTAATGAACTAACATTAATGCTTAAAGAAAAGAATTTAAATAAAGTTGAAAAAGTTCTTGAAAAAATAAAACAGGCTAACAATCTTGATTATATTGTGCTCTATAAAACAGGCAATAATATTGAACTAAGAGAATCTGATAGAATTATTTCTCTTGTTAACAATAAAGTATTGATTCTTTACCCCGTTGAAGACTTTAGATCAAGTATTGACAATATGTTTACAATGGCATCCAGAGGCAATCAGCCTTTTGGAACAGAAGTTCTATGCAAAAACCAGATTAAATTTCTTGGCTTGAACAATAAACTGGTGTTAAAAAAAGAATTTGAAAATCAAAATACTGATAATTTCGGATTACTGTCACAAATGGTCGTTATACCTGTTATTGAAAAAAAGATCGAAGAAACACTTCAAGAATTAAATACACCTGATAATAATACAGAAGAAAAACAAGCTGAAACTACTGAAAAAGAAAGTCACTCAGACATAAAACTTCTGGGATATCTTGTTGTGGGTAGCTTCATCAATTCTAATGAAGATCTATCATACATATTAAAAGATATTCCTGATGTGCCTGTTAATATTGTTCTTTCTAATACGCTAATTTCAACCAATACTAACATACCTTTTGATGTTAGCAGCCTTGAATTATCCAAAACTAAAAAAATTATATCAGAGCAAAGCTATAGAGGAGAACAGTTTATTAATAACCAATGGTTCAGGGTAGCTTCAGAACCTATAAAAAACTTTAATGGTGATACTGTTGCCCTTATGATAGTAGGGCTGAAAGAAGATATATTCAGATCATTAAAAGCAAAAAATAGCCTTTTAATGTTACATGTATCACTGCTGGTAGCTGCTGGAGGGCTTATTCTGGCTTTTCTTTTTGCTAAAAACATCACTACACCTATTTCAAGAATGATCGAAGCTGTAAAAAGTATTCAATCTGGCAATATGCATTTTACACTTGAAATACCACGGGAAGACGAACTAGGTGAACTGGCTCTTTCTATTAATGAAATGGCACAAGCTCTGGATTCTAGAAAAAATGAAATACTTGAATACAACAGGATTTTGCTTGACCAGAAAACTAAACTTGAATCAATATTTAACTTTTCAGCTGATGGCATTATGACACTGGATAAAGACAGAAAAATTACATCTGTTAATCCTTTGATATGTAAATGGATAAACGAAAAAGAAGAAAATATTACCGGTAAATACTATTACGAAATCATAAACTACAATACAGGAACTGCTAAACCTGATAATAACCTGACTATCAAAAATATTGATGATATAACCAGAATGAATCGTTATTATCAATCTGCTAAAATTGCTGATATTGACCTGGAAATAAGCTATTCACCAATTATAGTGGAAGATAATATTATCAGTTACGTACTTATCTTAAGAGATATAACCGAAAGAAAAGAGACAGAAGAACTTAGAGAAAATTTTATCGCAACTCTCACTCATGATTTGCGTGTTCCACTTCTTGCAGGGGTCCACACACTTGAATACTTACTTAAAGGCTCTTATGGTGAACTGGATGAAAAACAAAAATATATAGTGGAACAGCTTATTAATAGCAACAAAGACCTGCTGCGTATGGTAAATACCCTTCTTGATACTTATAGCTATGAATCAGGCAAACAAACCCTTGTTAAACGTGAAATTAATATGAACAAACTTATAAAGGAGAGCATTAACGAGTTAATCTCTCTTGCAGAAGATAAGAATCACAATATAATATTTGAAGAAACACCTGAACCATGGATGGTGACAGGAGATAAACAGGAACTCAAACGAGTCTTAATCAACCTGCTAAGTAATGCTATCATTCATACCTCTGAAAAAGGCCTGATAGAGTTTAATCTAAAACCTGAAGGAGATTTTTTAATTGTCAGCATAAAAGATAACGGAGCAGGATTATCTGAAAAAGATAAAAAAGCACTATTTCAAAGATACTTTAGAGGAGGAAAAACCCTCAGAAAAGTTGGTACCGGATTGGGACTGTATTTATCCAAGTATATTGTTGAAGCACATGGTGGTAAAATATGGGTTGAAAGCAAAATTAAAGAAGGCAGCACATTTTATTTCAGCATACCATTATCAAAAAAAGGATTGGAAGTAGCCCGCAATGACAAAACTTAGAGTTATTCTCGTTGAAGATCATATGCTAACCAGAATAGGCCTCAAAACAGCCCTGGAAGATTCAGGGGAAATTGAAATCATCGGCGAAACTGAATATGGGGAAGTTGGTGTCGAACTAGCCCAAAAACTTAACCCGGATGTCATATTGATGGATCTGGGGTTGCCTAATATGGACGGTATTGAGGCAACAAAACTGATAAAACAAAATGAACCGGAAAAAAAAGTCATTGTTTTAACCTCTCATAGAAGTGAAATGGAAATTACGGGCTCTCTCGGAGCAGGCGCAGACGCTTATTGCCTGAAAGACATCAACCCTGACAGACTTATTTCCGTTATACAAACTGTTTATGAGGGGGCTGCCTGGCTGGATCCTGCTGTAGCTAAAATAGTTCTGAAAAAATTCTCTCAAGAAAACCTTATCAATGATGATTCAGAAGATATGCAAGAAATCAAAAGCAAATCTCCTCTAACAGAAAGAGAACTACAAATTTTACAGTTTCTGGCCGACGGATCAAGCAATAATGAAATAGCTAAAGAACTTTCACTGAGTCAGCATACCATTAAAACCCACGTAGGCAATATTCTACATAAACTTTCAGTCGATGATAGAACACAGGCTGTAGTTAAAGCCCTGCGTGAAGGCTGGGTTCACTAACGTACAGGACTATTTAAACAAAGATTGGGTTCTAAAACTCTATAACCGGGCATATTTTCCGGAGTATAAGGAACTGCTGCTGAGTAATAGTTAAATTGCGGGGCCGGTGCAGGCATAAATGGATTATAAAAAGGTGATGGCCCATAATGTACAGGCGGATATGCCGGTACATAATATTGACTGTCATTCCTTAAATATGCAGGGTTCGTATGAAGACCATCTGCCGGGAGGAACGCCCGTAAACCATTGTAAATATTATCTATAATCGTAGGTCTTAAAGGAGGTTCGCCGTGGTTGGGTGATGTTTTTCTTATGTTAGGATCTCTTTGTGTATATAAATCTTCAACTTTTGCATCAAGAAGTTGCGGAGATTGCCTGTATAAATTCATTGCAAGAGTTAAATCAGGGTCTATCAAGCCATTATTAGTTTTAATCCAGAATTCTGTCATCTTTCTGAAAGCGGTTTGCTCTTCTCTAATTGAAGTGATGGCGTCTTTATCTCCTGCGTGTACTGCTTCGTGAACCAGATAAGTTGCAATAACAGCAGGGTCAGCAAAAACAAGCTTATTACTGATTAAAATACGCCTGTTGCTGTGTTCATACTGTGCAAGGTTTTCATATTTATTGACCTGCTCGGTTGATCCAAAGCCGATGATTAAATCCTGAAGATTTACAGTTGTTTGCGGGTCTCCCTGCTGTTGAATAAGCAGGAGTGCCTTCTGAAGGTTTTCATTTGCTGTTTTTTGTACAATTTGATCAGCTCTTTGAGGATCTGTTATAGCAATCTTTTTAACATAGGCACTGTAAAGGTTTCTTCTTGCATAATCATAATTGGGTTCAACCTGTAAAACTTTCTGATACTCTCCCATTGCAGCATCGATACTGCCTGCATCTTCAAAAAACTCACCCAGCAATGTTCTTGATTCATAATCAGTCGGGTCTATTTCAAGTAACTTCTTAAATGTTTTAATAGCCTGATCAACCTGTCCGTTGTCTCTATAGGTTCTGCCAAGGTTGTAAAGAACATCTGTATAGTTAGGATTAAGCTCTAAAGATTGTTTGTAGAATTCAATGGCCTTTTTATAGTTACCCTGCAGCCGGTGTTCGTTACCCTGATGCTTGAGCTGCTGGGCCTTTTGATGATTAGCAAAATTCTGAGATATCTGAAACTGGTCATTGCTTTGTGCTGGATAGTTTCCGTAGTTTAATACCCCGTTACTTACTGCCCCAGCCTGATTCTGATTGACCGGATTCAATATATTCGCATAATATGAATTCACTGTATTCATCTGTGGGGAATTGACCATCTTTTTCTTCTTTTCTGTGAGGAGGATGCTTGTAATTAAAAGAACTTCAGACTATTTATTGTTTTTAAATACCTTCATAACTAACGAACTTGATTTAAAGGACCTGCAAAAGAAACTTCATCTTTTTGCGGTTGTTGCTTGACCACAGGCAATGGCTTTAATTCAAGCGGGTTTTGAATTTTATTAGACATAAAACTTTGATTCTGACGTAGTTTAGGTAGGTTAATCTTCGGAATATTAAGGCCTTCTACTTTATTCATCTGTTACCTCCTGATTTTGATGCTATTTTATTAAAACAACTGAAGAACAAAAGTTGCTAGAACCATAAAAATTTTATATTAATACGTATTATTCACAAAAAATTAGCACTGAAATAACAGGGTGGTTAAAAACCCTGCTACAAGGCACTTTAATACTGGTTGCCCCTGATCTGATTACTGTTTATTTTCACAGCCTGTAAAATGGTTACTTCCTGAAAAGCTAACTCTGCCAGTGTTTTGACAAATTGTAACAAATTCATAAATCAAGCTGGTTAATGCTTTTTATATCAAAGGTTTTCCAGCAGTTTATATTTTTATAAATTGTAAAAAATTTTATATTACACAAAGATTGACAGCACATTTTTTTAGTAAGGATACTTACTGGAATCTCTGATTACTGATTTCAGCAAAAACAGGGATTGAATCTGATACCGATACCGATACCGAAAGAGCCTATAAACGACAATTGACAACATTAATAGTTTATTGAATGCCTGAATTAGCCCGAAAGAAAACTCTCTCCGGAGCGAACTTAGTTCGCTCCGGTAGTTTTGCTTAATATTAGCCTCTTTATACTTTTTTTGTCCTCTTGAGCGCAGCGAAGCAATCTATCAAATGTTTATTTTAGATTGCCACGTCGGGCTAAAAGCCCTCCTTTCAATGACAATACTTTATTCAATGCCTGAATTAGTATAAAATAAGCTACAAAGAATTAACTGGAAATTTACCCCCCAGGGGTATATAATTAACCCTGTACCTGCCATAAAAAATTTACATAAAGGAGGTTCAAAATACCTATGACTTATAAACTCGTTATTATTGGTGGACTGGCAGCCGGTATGAAAACAGCTGCCAAAGTCAAAAGAGAAAACCCTGACCTATCTGTCACAGTATATCAGGAAGAAGCATCTATTTCATACGCTCGATGCGGCTTGCCCTTCTATATTTCAGGAAAAGTAGGTGATATTAACAGTCTCATTCTTAGAACACCTTCTGAAATGAAAGAAAAAAGCAATATAGATGTATACACCAGACACCTGGTAACTGCTATAAGCCCTGATAAAAAAGAAATTAGCATTAAAAACCTTGAAACAGGCAACGAATTTAGAACAAATTATGATAAACTGGTCATTGCAACTGGAACAAAACCTAATATACCTGATATACCCGGTGTTAAGAGTCAGAATGTATTTACACTCAATACCCTGGAAGATGCAAAAGCCATTAAAGAAGCCATTAAACAGGCAAAAAAAGCTGCTATTATCGGTGCAGGCTTCATCGGTATAGAACTTGCTGAAGCCCTGATAAAATCAGGTATTGAAGTAAACCTGCTATCAGAGTCTGATCACGTTTTATTTAGCTATGATAGTGATATAGCATATCATATAGAAAACTATTTAAAGCAAAAAGGTGTGAAAGTCTATACAAAAGAAAAAATATTAAGACTTGAAAACACTGAAGACAATAAAGTAAAATCGGTTATAACTAAAAATTCTTGTATAGAAAGTGATTTAGTTATATTATGCAAAGGAACAAGACCTGAAACAGAGATTGCCAGAAAAGCAGGCATACAAATAGGTTCTTCAGGAGGTATTAAAGTCAACCCTCATCTAGAAACAAGCATCAAAGACATTTATGCAGGTGGAGACTGCATTGAAATGCCCGAAATCATTTATAACCTGCCGGTTAACTTTTCCTCAGGTTCCCTTGCCAATATCCATGGCAGAGTTATAGGAGAAAATCTCACCGGCAAAACCACTACCTTTAAAGGCCCTCTAAGAACACAGGTAATGAAAATATTTGATATGACTCTGGCTAAAACCGGACTCTCTGAAAAAGAAGCCTGCAAAGCCAGCATAGACTATGTTTCTGTCACTGTTCCGGGCAATGATAAAGCTGAATACTACCCTGATTCAGATAAAATTATTATCAAAATGCTTGCAGAAAAAACCTCTCACCGTATTATCGGGTTGCAAATCTTTGGTACCGGCAATGTTGCTAAGAGAATTGATACAGGTACTACAGCCATCACAGCCGGAATGACCTCTGAAATGCTCGGACAGACAGATCTTTCCTATGCACCTCCTTATAATGGGCCGATAGACGTTATTTCTCATGCGGCTAATGTTATGACAAACAAACTAACAGGACAAATGAAAAGTATTACCCCTTTAGAATTCAAACAATTAATGGATGATAAACCTGATAGCTTTATTTTAATTGATATAAGACCACCTGAAGTATTTAAAAGTGGCCATATTAAAGGATCTATCAATATTCCTTTGACAAAACTGGATGAAAAATTACCTGAACTTGATACCTCTAAAGAGATTATTTTTAACTGTAATATAGGAAAAACAAGTTACGGTGCTTACAGAAAACTTGTTAATAAAGGATTTTATAATGCCCGTTGCCTTGAAGGAGGCACTTTATCTTGGATTGGAGAAATTGAAACCCCAACAGTATAATAATAGAAGACTTGAAAATGGAGAAATATATGAAAAAACATTTGATCATTATAGGTGGCGTAGCGGCAGGTGCTAAAACTGCTGCCAAAGCAAGAAGACAGGATGAAAATTTAAAAATTACTATCTATACATCAGATAAACACGTCTCATACTCTGGCTGTGGTCTGCCATACTATATAAGCAATACCGTAAAGAGCAACGATGAACTTATCATTAGAACACCACAGGAATTTAAAGAAAAACAAAATATTGACATACATACAGAACAGCTGGTAACCCGTATCGACCCTGACAAAAAAGAAATCTCTATTAAAAATCTCAAAACAAATGAAGAATACAACGATAAATATGATTATCTAATGATCTCAACCGGTGCTGAACCGTTTGTACCCCCTATAGAAGGCCGTGAACTGAAGAATGTCTTCACTTTACGTAATGTTACTGACTCGATTGAAATTAAAAAATTAATCGATTCTGGCAGTATAAAAAACGCTGTCATAGTTGGTGGAGGCTTGATCGGGCTCGAATGTGCAGAAGCTTTCAAAGAAAGAGGGCTTAATGTTACTGTTATTGAACTTGCAGGGCAAATATTGCCTTTGTTAGATACGGAAATGGCTGAACAGGTCGAAAAACACTGTAAAGAAAAAGGCATTAACATAATTACAGGTGACGGAGTTAAGAAAATAACGGGTAACAGTAAAGGTATCGTTGATAAAGTCATTACCGGTAACCATGAAATAAAAACAGACCTTGTCTTATTGTCTATAGGGGTCAGACCAAATACTAAAATAGCTAAAGAAGCTGGCATTGAACTCGGTGTCGCCGGAGCCATTAAAGTTAATAAGCGAATGGAAACAAACATACCCGGCATTTACTCAGCAGGAGACTGTGTTGAAAGTACAAATATACTCACCGGTGAAGCTGTTTTCACCCCCCTGGGATCTGTAGCAAACAAACAGGCCCGGGTGGCAGCTATTAATATGCTGGGCGGGCATGATGAGTTTTATGGTGTCCTTGGTACAGTCATTGTAAAGGTTTTCGACTTTAATATTGCTAAAGTCGGTTTATCAGAAAAAGAAGCCTCTGACAAAGGTTTAGATTGTTTAGCAACAACAATCAAAGCAAAAGATAAAGCCGGTTATTAT
The DNA here is from genome assembly GCA_964517135.1 of uncultured Gammaproteobacteria bacterium. Classification (GTDB taxonomy): domain Bacteria; phylum Cyanobacteriota; class Vampirovibrionia; order JBFMGH01; family JBFMGH01; genus CAZFBA01. The sequence continues at coordinate 27,728 of CAZFBA010000013.1, read as the reverse complement.
CCCGGGGCAAAAATTATTACACTAAAAATGATTGCAGATAAAAATACCCGCCGCATTCTTGGATGTCAGGTTATAGGCGAAGGTATTGTGGACAAACGTATTGATGTTATGGTTACTGCTATTACTGGTGGTTTAACAGTTGATGATCTTGAACAGCTTGATCTTGCTTATTCTCCTCCATATTCTCCGGCTATAGATATTGTTATTGTAGCAGCAGGCAAGCTTGTAAAAGATCTTTCCCGGGAGCCAGCTACCAAAATATAACTTTAAAGGATGCAAAAAACCTTAAAAGACGCATTAATTGCGTCTTTTTGAATACTAATATTATAAAAATTGATATTTTTAGGGTCTATGATTACAGCTTATGCAAGTATTTGATATATGTTATTGAATGATTGAACCGGTATTCGTTCAAGAACATTCCAAAAATTTTCTTCATCTTTATCATTTTTCAGTATTCGTCTTTCAGCCTGATAAGATTTTTTTAGGTTTTCAAGGTGTGCTTCCAGAGTTTCTTTGTTAATATCAGTATTGTTTTCCTGTTTGAGCAATAATGTAGCTTCATCCATGGCTTTTTCAAGCCCGTTAATTTTATTGATCCTGAATTCATTTATGGTTTCAAGCTGAGAACCTCTGATATCTGCCAGTAGCTTTCTATCTTCCTGAGATGAACCCAGAATATTTCTTTTTAATTTGGCTTTTTCCTTACTGAGTAATTTTGAGTCTTCTCTAATTTTATTATTCAGGTTTTCAGCCTGATTATATAGCAGACCGAGCCTGTTTTGAATATCTCTTTCTGCCAGGCTGCCATGATCAACAGCTTTAGCATGATCTTCAAGTGTTATAATTGTTTTATTGATTCTTTCTACGGTGTTTGTCATCATAATACGTTCTGTTTCAAGTGTATTCAAACCAATCATAGATTCCAGAGCTTTATCCTGTTTGCTGCCTTCATCAAAGGTCTTACGCATAGCTGTCAGAAGATCTGTTTCTTTATCCTGAAGGGCTGCAAGTGGTTTTGAGTTATTATTTTCAGTGCTCAGGTTTTTCAGTATATCTATTTTAGACATTTGCAGTGATTTTAGCCCATCATTAATGGATTGTTGAACCTTATTGTTTGCCTCAACGGCTTTTTTGTCATTTTTGGATTCCTGTGAATTCATAGTGCTAATTACCTCTCTGACACCTTTAGAGCAATCAGGAAGGTGGTTAAGTACTGATTTGTTAAGCTTTTTAAGTTCTCTTGATGTGTCAGCTTTATTATTTCTCAACGCATCTTCCATTTGTGAAAGAGATGCCTGCTTTGCTTGAAGCTGTTTTGCGCAAGAGCTTTCATTGCTTAAGCCTGATAATTGTTGGTTTAAGTCCATTTTTAATTCCCTGATCCCCTTTAAGTGAAAGTCTATCAAATCTAATTTAAATTGCTGTTCGAGCATTTTAGCGGTCGTATTAAGGGCACTAAAATTTGCAGAGCCGGGTTTAAATTCTCCGGCGAGCTTTTGAACCTGAGATACTTTAGCATTATTAAGGTTTTCCAGCTGTTTTTTAAGTATTTGCCCTTCATTAGATCCCGGTGGAAGCTGATTTAGTTTAGAGATAATCACTCTTTCTTTTTCATAAAGAGTATTCAGTTTACTGGTTGCATCAGTCATAATAGCCGGGTCAGAATTTTTGATTGCTGGTGATTTTACTGTTTCTCCCGGTTGATTTGTTCCGGTATTTTGTTTAAACGAAATATTATTTAGAGGTCTGCTGGAAGCCATATCATTATTAATAGCTTGATAGCTATCCTGTTTCACTTTTGTTTGCATAAGAACATTAAAGCTGCCACCAGCAGGATTAACCATGCTATTCTCCTTGCCTGTACTAGAGATGTTATTCGACTATACCCCTGTTATGAATTCAGTTTAGCCTGAATAAAAAAGATTTTGATGAAAAGAATCACACAACAGGTCTGGATGAAATTACTCATTTGCTTTTTTAGCTGTAATTTCCGGGTATTAAATTAAAAAATAGGGTGTTAAGATCAGGTTTGCATTGATCAAAACACCCGGGAGTGATAAGAGGTAAGATGGGGTGATAATGAGAAGGTTGTAAGGTATAGTTGACAGGTATTTAAGCTAATTGATTCATCTGAGTTACTTGAATCATCCGTTCAAAGGGGCCTATGCGGCCATCTTTATTTTTATCCCAGTCAGAAAGCTGTTTTTGGTGTTCATGCGGATCAATATGACGATCTCCATTTGTATCATAAGCTTTCATAACTGTTTTTTCATAGTCGTCGACTTTTCCATCCCGGTTAAAGTCTCCTGTTGCATTTGCAGCTATATCAAACAGCCGCATTTGTTCCATAAAATCAATCTTGCCATCTCTGTTTTGATCGAAGATCTGCATTTCTTTCTGGTGTTCAAGTGGATCAATTACACCGTCTCTATTTCTGTCAAGCAGCTTCATTCTGGCTTTTTCATTGGCGTCAAGATTGCCGTCATTATTGAGATCTCCTCGTAATACGTGCATTGGTGGTATTTTTTGAGACCCTCCCTGCATTAAACCAGCCATAAAAGGCATGTTTAAAAGCCCGTTGAATTGCATAAACATCCTCCTATTCTTTTATTATAGTGTAACCCGGCATGAAATTTTCATACCTCAAGTCTGACATATCCGTTAAAATTATTAGCCCTGTATTTTGCCCTGATGATAAAAATAATAACTTTAGTGATATTTTTAAATAGTGTTTTAGTTATCTGATTTTCAGAGGGGTGGGGCCCTCCGAAGAGAGCCCCGGATTTTAATAAACCAGTTGTGAGGTTAAGTACCGCTTTTAAATCAAGCCAGTGAGCTGAATAATAAATGTGGTTGAGGATCACCTTCTTTTTGAGGCCCACCTTCACCATTCATCATTTGAATCAGCATTTGAATTAGATCCTGCAATGAATTGGTTTGATTTTCAGTACTATTGCTATTGTTCAGATGAGGTTGAGGATCACCTGGCTTTTGTGGTCCCTGTGTGCCTCCGTACAGATGTGGCTGAGGATCACCTGGCTTTTGTGGCCCCTGTGTACCTCCGTTCAGATGTGGCTGAGGATCACCTGGCTTTTGCGGACCTCTTCCACCAAGTTGTGTGATACCATTGATTTGCATGAAAATCCTCCTTTCAGATAACTATCTACTCCCCGGCAGGTTTCAGAAATACCGGGAGACCAAACTCCTATATATATTCAAAATGAACCGGCTCAGCGATTGTAAGAAGCCAATAAAAACTTTTTAAAGGTGTTATTTAACCTCATAAAAATAAGTCCTGCTTGATATAGAAATGTAGTTTTGCCCTGTTTATTAGAGATAACCTTAATATCTGAATTATCATTATCATATACTTTTTTCTCTGGTATGATATGGTTATATTGTTCTGAATAATACAGGTAAAATGTACTATATCGAGCTTATCTGACAAAAATCAATGCAAATGTTGGTACCTGGAGTTTGAAAAATGTATTATTACGGCCCACCGGGAAGCGGCAAAACAGGGAAGCTTGTTAATACATATGTAGAAATGGTTCAAAATAATGAATCAGTAGAAAGTATTCTTGTTATCTGTGCTAGTGCCTATCAAAAAAAAGATTTCATTAGTCGTGTAAAAGAACAACTCTATGGTGGATACCCGCTATTCAGGATTCATTCATATCACGGGGTTATTTATAATACAATAAAGGATTTCTGGCCTCTTATAGAGAAACAGCTTAAAGGAAATCCCCGCATATTACCAGATTTATCCGGGCTTGAAACCTGTGAGTTTCTTCTTAAAGAGTGTGTCAGAGCACAAAATAAAAAAAACAAGTATCAGCTTACTTTTGACGATTTTTATGGAGATCGTTCTTTGATAACACAGTTAATCAGACGTTATCGACTTATGAGTGAGAATATGCTTGATTTTGAAGAACTTCTAAACCGCTCAAACACTATCGGTCAAAAATATGCATTGCAAGCCAATGAAAGCCTCAAATGTTTAAAAATCAAAACTTCCAGGTTGCGAGTTCTCGATTTTGTAAGCCAGATGAATGCTTTTAATATGCTTTTAAAAGATCCTGTTGTTAAAAACCATTTTTCTAACGTCAAACACCTTATAGTAGATGATCTTGATGAGAGCATGCCTGCCTGTCAGCATTTTATAAGCTATTTGTTGCCCGGTCTTAAATCTTTTACGGCCAGTTATGACCCTGACGGAGGTACCAGACGGGGTTATTTATCAGCTTATCCGGCTGGTTGTGCTGAAATTCTTTCTTTTAAAGATTCTAAAAAAATAACAATGACTTCAAAAGCACCATTAAAAGACCTCTCTGAAAAACTTTTTAAAGCTATAAAACTGAAATCACCCTGCCCGCTTGAAGGTATCAGGTTACAAACAGAAATAAACCGTGTTGATATGCTAGAAGAGGCAGTCAAAACGATTGATCATCTGCTATCAAAAGATAATGTCACTATAGAAGATATTATTATTGTTACACCTGTGCTGGATAACCCTGTTAAGGCAACAATAGAGAATTACTGCTGCAAAAGAGGCTTTAAGTGGCAGTTTTTTACCGGATCAAGCAAGCCTATAGATAATCCCAGGGTTGCAGGAGCTATTATATTATTGCAGCTTATAAACTCTCACTGGGGGCTTAAGCCATCACCCTTTGATATCAGGCTTATGATGACCGGACTTTTAAATTTTCCACCGCTGGTGGCTGAAAAAATATCTGAGGCATATCAAAAAACTTATAAACAGGATCCTGTGCTACCTAATATACTTCTTGAAGGTTTTAAGAAAGACTTTAGAGATCAGTATGAATCCTTTTTGAGCTATGTTGAGCATTTAAAGACAAAACAACAACCGCTTTATGACCAGATGGTAAGCATTTTTACTGAGGTTATAGTTCCTGATATATCAGAAGATGAATCAGTTGAAGACTATAACAGGGTTCTTGATTCTCTAAGAGATTTCTCAGCCTTAAAAAAGAAGCTAGATGAAGAATATAAAACTTCATATACTTATAAAGACTGGGTCTTACAGGTAAAAAATGAGCATGTAGCTGAAACACCAGTTTTACCAGCAGAACTTAAGCCTGAAACACTTGCAGTTATAACGCCTTTAAAACTCGTAGATATGCAAATTGAATCTAAATATCAGATATGGCTCGATGTGTCATCAAACTCCTGGACAAGAACGCAAACAGCCCCGCTGTATAATGCCTGGGCTTATTCAGGCTATTTTGATGGATCTGAATATAACGATGACCGTTTTACAAGATCAATAACCGCTCATGCAATCAGAGCAATGCTTTATCGCTGCCAGGTAGAGGTTTATGCTTTAGCTTCAACACTTGATTCAATGGGAAATGAACAGCAGGGATGGTTGATAAAATACCTGAGTATTGATTCTAAACAGGTTAAGCCCCGCCAGCAACTTATTTTGAGAGAAGATCAGGTACCTATTTTAGAATATAATGGTGGAACTATGGCTGTTGCAGCGGTTCCTGGATCAGGAAAAACCTTTGTTAATGTGGCTCTGATAGCAAAGCTTATTGAAAAAGGCGCAAACCCTGAAAGTATACTTGTTCTTACGTATATGGAATCAGCAGCTCAAACACTAATTAACAGAATCAGGTTAATATTTCCTGAATTAACAGTATTACCAGTAATATCAACAATTCATGGTCTGGCATATAAAATTATAAGGGATGACAACAACTCTACAGTGCTTGGTTTAAATGATGATACTGGTATTGCTGACGATTCATTACGCTCAATAATTGTAGGTGCAATAACAGAGACCACTCGTCCAGAAGGAGAAACCTTTGAATACTGGTATAAGCATGTAAACAAAGGTATTTCAACAGCTAAAAGCCTTAATATTAAACCTGAAGACATTTTAATGGCCCTGCAAAAAAATAATGATCAATACTTAAAAGAATTTTATAAGCCCTATTTGTTGTACAAAAAGGAACTTAAGCATCGAAACCTTATAGACTTTGATGATCAGATACAGTATGCCATTATGCTGCTTGATCAATATCCGGAGATTAGAAAGAAATATCAAGAGACTTTTCAATATATTATTGAAGATGAAGCACAGGATTCCACTAGGCTTCAGCAAAAGTTGCTATCTTTGCTTGTTAATAATAATAAAAACTATGTCAGAACAGGAGATATCAATCAGGCAATCATGACAACATTTACTCCTGTTGATGTTGAAGGCTTTAGAAGGTTTATAAATACTTCTCAAAAAAAAGTTACTATGGATCAGTCTCAACGATGTTCCCGGCCAATATACACTCTGGCTAATAAGCTTATTCAATGGGCTAAAAATGACAGATATTTAAAGAATGCATTTCTGGATATTACTATAAAACCTGTTGAAGGTAGAAATCCTGAAAATACTGAGCCAGTTAAGGTAAGAATTTTTAAGGACTCAGAAGAAGAAAAAACATATATAGCAAGAGAAATTCAAAAGCTTCAGTCAAAAATACCAGCAGTAACCTGCGCTCTACTTCTCAGGACAAATAAAGATGCCCTCAAATGGACTCATTATCTGACCGGGCTTGGCTTTAAATGCATCTGTTTTACTGATAATGCTGCGCAAAATAAGGTTTTTTCTATAATACATAAGTATTTGAAAGTTATTTATAAACCTTTTAACAACACATATGTAAAGGATTTGTTTATTGCTCTTGTAGAAACCGGTCATATAATAGAAAATGTTGATTCCCTGGAATTCATAAATAATGTCCATTCACCTTTTATCACTTTTGATATTCACGAAATACCTACATCACAACTGGTTCAGTATTATATGGATATACTTTACTGGTTGGAATACGCAGGCATGCCCCCTGCTGAACTAATATTAAAGCTTACTGAAGAGATTTTTGACAATGCTATAGATCGATCAAATGGTTATCTGTTATCTATTACAGCAGATAGATTTAGAAGAGACCTTATAAATGAACGTTATAGAGAAAATTTTGACGGTTTATACCAGTCAGAAGGAGAACTTGAGTCTATAAAAACAACTACAGGTCTTCCAGATATCATTAAAGAGTTTGACAGGCTCTCAAAAACCGATAAGGTAAGAAAATTCAGGTTTTTTGAAAAAGAAGATTCAGACCTTATTAGAGGCGGATATGTTCAGGTAATGACAATACATAAGGCAAAAGGTATGGGGTTTGACGCAGTGTTTATTCCTCATATCTGGGAAAATTCATTTTATTATACTATGATACCTGAAAATGTCAGGGTTGATACAACAAATAAGCTAGAACAGCAGCTAGAAAAAATAAATGAAATTTTTAATAAAAACGATAGGACTAAAGATTCCATAATAATGAGGCAATTAGAAGAAACAATCAGACTGCTTTACGTTGCGATAACACGTGCTAAAAGCTACCTTTATCTGACATCCTCTTATAAAAATTCTGATTTTAACCGTGATGAAAATCCATCAAGAGTAATAGATTACTTTATAAGTCTTGCAGAAAAAGAAGAAGGTATTATTCAAGCTGGAAAAATTCTCAGCGAAACAGTAACCCGCCCACCCACCCACAGTAATCAGTCATCAACAACCAGGACAGACCAATGACCAGAAGAGAAAAAATAGAAAACTTTACCCCTAACATGCTTAAGATTTATGATCAGTGCAAACGCCGTTATTATTATGAATATATCAAGCATCTTCACTGGCCTGACCAGTCAGCAGACTTTGAGCTGGGCCTTTCGATTCACAAGTTGCTTGACTATCAGGCAAAAGGTTTTGCTACAGAAATGTTTATGAATCATGCAAGAGAAGATATTCGAAAAATATGGCAGGAAATAAAGGATCATGAAACATTAAAAGAGCCTGTCATAGAGTCAGAATGGAATTTTAATATCAGGCTCGAAGACAGTAAATACTGGGTAGAGGGCAGGATAGATAGACTTATACAGCTTAAAAATAGCATTAAGTATGTTATTCTTGATTTTAAAACAGGTCAGAGACTTCCAGAACTGGATCATCGTGACTGGCAATCAATGATTTATCTTTATGCTGTTAGTGTGGCTAAAAACATTGAACCTGACAATCTGTCATTCTGGTATTTTAAAACAGATAAAACCTTTGAAACAAATAGACTTAACTATTCAAAATTGCTTCACAGTTCTTTTGAATCACAAATACTAAAAAAGATTAATGAAATAGTCATCAACACTAACTGGCAGGCAGATAAAAACTGTAAACAGAAGTATTGCCAGTATAAAAAGCTTTGTACCAGAGAAGTACATTTTAATGATTGATTATAGAAAATATACAGATTGCATAAGTTAGTTTCTTTTCTGGAATCAGTAATCAGGAACCTCTGATTAATTAAGAAATTACTGATATCAGCAAAAACCCGACACTAATTTCTTGAATCTGTGAACTTTTAAATTATTCAGAGATCTCATCAGAGGTTCCTGGTATTTAAATTCAAAATATAAACAAATGTTAAGAACGATAGTTTTTTTTTGCAAGCTAAAGACGCCTTTCAGAAGACGTTTTTAGCTGTTATATACGTAAAAATACGTGGCTAATTTCTGTAATTTTTTTAGAAAATTAGGCAATTTTGGCTAATAAAATTTTTTATTATATATACAAGATATATGCAGTATATACCTCTAAATTAATCTCAACCTCGGTCAATTTTAACCCTTGTCAAACTTATTTTAACCTTCCATATTAGGCGTTCCGACCTCCCAAGCAGGTCGGTTTTTTTATTGTAAAAAAATAAGAGACCAATTAAGATGATATTTTATATATAAACCAGCCTGTTATAAGGTTCAAAAATCTTTCATAATAGGTTAAAATTAAAATAGAAAGTATTTTATTAAGTAACGAGAAGGCATACCCGTATTCTATGCAGGATAAAAAACCTCAAATAAGCAAGACAAAATATATTAAAGGTCTTATATGCCTTAAAAGGCTTTATCTTGATACTTATAAAAGCCATCTGGCATCACCTGTATCTGTTACAGAGCAGGGTCGAGTAGATGAAAGTATTTATGTTGGGAAGCTTGCGAGAAAAAAATTTCCTGATGGTCTTTTAATAAAGCCAGTTGATTTTGAGAAAGCCCTTCGAAAAACATTTCTTATTTTGAATAATAATTCTTCTATTGTGCTTTTTGAAGCTGCTTTTCGCTATGCTGATGTAGTTATAAGGTCTGATATACTGATAAAGAAAAAAAATAATCTCTATGATCTTATAGAAGTTAAATCTTCATCTAAAGTAAAGAAACGTCACCCTTTTGACGCAGGTATTCAGTATTATGTTCTTCAAAATAACGGCATTAAAATAGATCAGGTCTATCTTATGCATATAAACCCTCATTATCAAAAAACTACCAGAAAGATAGATCTTGATTTATTATTTACCTGTGAAAATATTACCCGCACAGTCTGTGACTTACAGCCAGAAATTATCAGCAAACTCAGGGATGTTAAAAAAGTATTGAACTTTAAGAGAGTTCCATCTATTTATCCAGGGAAGCATTGCAAAAAGCCATTTCTCTGTCAATACTTTAATTATTGCCTTAAAGACCTTGATAACCCTGTAACAGAGCTGCCCCGTGTAAGTGATTATGCTCTTTACCTCCTTAATGACCTTGGCATAAAAGATATCAGCCAGATACCTTCTGATTTTCCTGTTTTAACTGGCTTGCAGCAACGGGTCAGAAATGTTGTCGTAGAGGGCATTCCGTTTATCAATTCTGATATTAAAAAAGAGTTTCAAAGCCTGAAATTTCCATTATATTTTCTTGATTTTGAGGCATTTAACCCTGCTATACCTTTATATAAAGGAACAAAACCTTATCAGATGATACCTTTTCAATGGTCTCTCCATATACTTTCAAAAAATGGCCGTGTTAAACATAAAGCATATCTTCATAATAACTATTCAGACCCGCACAGATCTTTTGCCAGTAGTCTTTTAAAAGCACTTAAAAAGAAGGGGTCTATTTTAGTATACTCAAACTTTGAATCAACAAGGATAAAAGAACTTGCTCAAATACTTCCTGTCTATTCAAAGGATCTTAAAGCTATTCAAAGAAGGATAATAGACCTTCAGCAAATCATAAAGAGTCACTGCTATCTTGCAGAATTCCATGGTTCCTATTCATTAAAGAATGTTTTGCCAGTATTGGTACCAGATTTAGATTATTCAGATCTTGAAATCTCAAATGGAGCATCGGCAGCGAAAGCGTTTACAGATATGATGCAAAAGAAGACTCCTCTTAATGTTAAGCAGAAACTTTTTTCTCAACTTCTCGATTATTGCAAACGTGATACTGAAGCAATGCTTCTCATTTACAAATACTTTATGAATACGCTATAAAAAAGATTGTCAAAATGTAAAATCGGGTATCTCCATATATTACTAGGTATTAAATATAATGGAATTAAATATCTGTAGCTTGGGCAGGCTATATATCCCTTATTCACAGTTATTAGAGGGTATGTAAACCCTATTAAATCCTTCAGTGACAGGCTAAATAGGCCTGTGTAGGCTATCTTTACAATAAAATTAAATATCGAAAATGCATAGCTATATTAAACTATCTGTGGATATTGATTTGAGAAACCCACTTAAGACGTAGAATTACCATCGATCAATTAAATGAATCTCATATATAGCCTATAATGCATGGCGATTGATTTTTGGTTGACATCGATTTTCTTTTGAGGAAATAATATTAATAGATTTGCTCCAGTTATTTAATGATCTTTATCTTGGGGTAATTAAATTCAAAACAAGTTATATATTCAGGCTCAGCAAATAATTAAAACCATAAAGTGAGGAAGAAATGCAGGTTAGTAAAGCTGCTAGTCTTTTTACACCCCAAAAAACTGAACGATTAATCCAGACATTGACCTGGGTAGCCCCTGCAGCTGTAATTCCGACCTTAAGGTTTGTTCAAGATACAAGACAGAGACCTGAAATGAGCAAAGAACTTTTTGTAAGAGACTTTACAACCTATTCTATTGGAGCAGCACTCTTTTTAGGTCTCAGTATAGCTTCAGAGAAGCTTTATCAATCATTAAAATTGTTTAAAGGCAACAATAATAAGATAAAGTTTGCTGCTTTTATGACCGGCCTGGTTCCTTATTTGCTGTATTCAGGTATTGGAGCACTTAAAATAGCAGAAAAATTTAAAACAAAGCGTGAAACAGTCTTTGCAAGCAGCCTTAATGCAGGCAATATCAAGCTTGACGCTCATGAAAGACTGACTTTGAAAGGCAATAGTTCTATCCCCTTAATTGCTAACTTCGGTAATCAGGTTCATAACACCGAAGTTACAACATTTAACAGCAATAATAGCAGTCAATTTGGTAAGAGAGGCAACAATCAAGATGTCTTCAAAATATTCAAAATTTATGCGTGATCTCAAATCGTTACCCGCTCTATTCTGGGTTTCAGGTTTTTTTGTTTTAATTTTATTCTTCTCTGGTATTATTTTTCCGGATAAATTTCTTCATAGTCTTGAAGTTATAAGCCAGGTGATTTTTGAAAAGTTTGGAAATTATTATCTATTCTTAATTTTAATCTCTACTATTCTTCTTATAATAGTAGGAGTGTCACCTTTGGGTAAAATAAGAATAGGAGGAAAAGATGCCAGGCCAACACATACATATTTTAGCTGGTTCTGTATGATATTCTGCTGTGGTATGGGTATAGGCGTTCTGTTCTGGGGAGCTGCTGAGCCTTTATTTCACTTTATGAACCCTCCATTTACTGATCTGGCTGGTGGTTTAGAGACAAAAACTAATGCTTTTCAGGTGTCATTCTTTCACTGGGGAATCAGCCCCTGGGCTATATATGGCTTAACTACTATTGCCATTGCTTTCTGGGGTTTTAATCTTAAAAAAGGCTTTTATTTGAGCTCAATTCTTGGTATTGATAAAAACAATAAAGCAAGCAAAAAAGAAACCAGCAGCATTTTTTATCGGTTTAAAAAATATTTATTAAAACCTGTTGTAGATCTGATTACTTTAATAGCTATACTTTTCGGTGTTGCAGCTTCTTTCGGAATGGGCATATTGCACCTGGAAGGCGGCTTCCAGAATGTTTTAAATGTGGAATCTTCCACAATGCTTAAAGTAGGTATTATAATTGCTATTACTATTGCTTATATGATCTCATCTATGCGTGGTCTGGATAAAGGTATTAAGGTTATAAGTAATGTTAGCATCATACTGAGCTTTATTCTCCTTGGTGCAGTCTTTATTCTCAGCCCTGGCACTGGAGTAATAAAAGAATTAATAATGTCTATACCGGCGTTTCTTCAAAAAATACCAGCAATGAGTACAGGTATGGCTAATTATGCTGTTGAAAACTGGCTCAAAGACTGGACTCTGATGTACTGGAGCTGGTGGATTGCCTGGACACCTTTTGTAAGTACTTTTGTTGCTCTTATTTCAAAAGGCAGAACCATTAGAGAAATAGTTCTGGGTGTTTTAATTGTCCCGACAGTATTTATCATCGCATGGTTTACCATTTTTGGAAATGCAGCAATCACATTACAAATTCAGCAGGCATTTTTTGGCAGCACACTTGATCTTGAGAAAGTTAATCTTATCCTTTTTGAAATGTTGAACTACCTGTCAGGCTCACCATTATTATCTATTCTAAGTCTTGTTTTGATAGCGGCTTTCTTTATAAACTCTGCTGACTCTGCTACCTATACACTGGCTTCGCTATCCAATGAAGATCTTGAACATGAGCCACCTAAGGTACTTCAATTAGGTTGGGGATTAATGTTCACCTGCCTGGCAGCATTATTTGTACTTGCAGGAGGTATGCAAGCACTTATTAAAGTAACATTGATAAGTGTTTTACCCTTCTCTCTATGGCTTATCGTAGTTTTTTGCGCCATGTTCTATAAAATGACCGGATACTACAAAAGAGAACAGTTAATAGAAGAAGACGAGATAAAGCTTAAACACAGACTCAAGCCTAAATTAAGAGTTAAAACAACTGTTGTTTCGCCTATTTTTTCACCAATAAGATTCGATTAGTTTATATAACTTACCAGATGACTGACCGGTTAATTGAGATCACTAGCCGGTCTTTTGTTTTTCAGGATATGAGTTAGAACATCCTTTTAATAATGGCCTTTATGAGGTAAAATATTTCTTACCCCACCACGTGGATTTTCAACATCTCCCCTGTAGCGGGGTATTACATGAATATGTAAATGAAATATTGATTGACCTCCATATTTTCCGGCATTTGTTCCAACATTATACCCATCTGGAGAGTATTTCATATCAATTATATTCTTGCATAGATGCAACATATCATTAATGCAGGCCATCTCATAATTTGTAACTTCAAATATATTTTCAATATGACGCTTTGTAATAATCAATAAATGCCCTGCACTTACAGGATAGCTATCATACACTGCATAACACTGTTCATTTTCAGCTATTATATCTCTATCAATTTGACAAAACAGGCAATCAGTCATTTTGAACCTTTCTGTTTTCTTTTATTTTAACATAGAATAGAGCTGATTATATTAAATAAACTCAAAAAGCTTGCAGAAAGGTCAATATATAATTATAAATACTTAAGAAGCTTATTTTATAAACTTCATGGCGATTTCTTTTATACCAGGAATATAAATATTTTTACCAAAAAGAGATAATAATGCAAAAATGCTGACTACACAAAAGATGATAACCAAGAGATTGTCATAAATTAAAGAATTAATCATCTGATACATAACTGTATCATTAATAAAAACGCCAGTTATTGAAGTTAAAATACTTGCACTAAAAGCAAATATACTTACCATGGCTCCAAAGGTTATAGATTGAAAGGTATGCAAAAATGTCTCTTTGCTAACCAGTGTATCAGAAATAAAGTTTGCCATAATCAAAATTAAACCTGTCAGGCCAAAAGTGAAATAACAGGAGAGACAAATTATCCTTTCCAGCATTTTCAGCTTCTTAACGGATTGTTTTTTCTTTTTTACCTTTTCATAATAGTTTTTTATGAACGATGAATTGATATTTTTCTTAGAAGAATTATCATTGCTGGCATCATATTGCCATTTTGCTTGAGCCTCACAGTTAATTGCCATTCTAAATTCCTTTTTCTTTCATTATAACCACATAACCGAATTTAATAACACCATTAAATAAATGATTTAATGATTTTAAGATTATATTTTATGTATTAGACTCTAAGGAGGGAAGAATCAGGTATAATGCTGTATAATTTCTTTTACAACAAACATCTTCTATACAATAATGTTTAGAAATAGCGTTATCTGAAGTTTAAAACGAAATACAAATTAGTATAATCTTTTATTTTTTTAAGACTGATAAATAACCAGAGTCACAGATTATTCTGGTTTCGATTTTCAAAAATTTAAAAAGTGAAGATATTGATCTTATTTTAATTATATACGAAAAATGAATGCTGATTCATTATTAAAGTTCCTGTTTTTCTGACCGTAATTACTCTATTATTGAACAGTAATTTTACCTTACGAGGGTTATAAGATTAAAATACAGTCATAGTCTGAATAATAAACATTTTCTTTAAAAATTCTTTTATGTTAAAATTTTTCTGATGAGGTAAATAACCTTTTTAAAAGGAAAACAGAAATTGTTATGAGCCTGAAAAAACAGAAATGAAAGTTTACAGAGAATAGATCCAGCTTTGGCTCTTTAAAACAGAAACCTTTCAAGTATGGACAAACATCAATGCAATAGCATCAAAGGTTTTGAAGATCTTCTTTTTATAGATGATTTTGATACAAAGGTAAACAGAATTATACAACTTGAGAGTGCTGTAATACCAGATGATATACTCATTCAACTTATAAAGCAGAATGCCAATAAAGATATTTGCTGCTGGGCACTTCTGAAAATCAATTATATCAACAATAAAGAAGATGCTAAATTTATTGTTAATTACCTGAGTGAAAACGATTCCCGAATAAGAGAACTTTCATCAGAAGTTGTATTGAGACATATTTCATCCGGGGAGGCTCACTTCAAAAGCTTTTTTGATAATACTGAACACTATAATACATATGTAGAAACTATTTCAGATATCAACCCACGGGTAACAAGAAATATAACAGCCTGTTACACCATATTAAAAAATAAAAATCTTCTATTTGACTTGCTTGTCAATGCTTTAACAACCCAAAAAGGGCCTTTTGTGGAATACTGGGCTCTTGAAGGCATTATTAAAATTATCCACCAGTGCGATTTTAACCTCATTGAAGAACATAAAAAGACCCTGTTTAAAACAATTAACAAAATAATTCATTCAAATGATCATCTGCTAAAAGAAAAAGTTGCCATCATACTTAAAAATCTTCTTGCTATAACAGATTTTAAAGAGTATGAACGTTTTCAAAAAGACCTGAATAAATTAAAAAATGACCCTAATTTTTTTGTAAAACAAGCATCAAAAGACTTACCAGAAACAAAGGAGTAAATTATGTTTAAAAATGACACTGCAGTTGTCTTAATTGAGTGCCAGAATGAATTCTGCTCTAAAGAAGGAGCTTTGTATAACGCTGTTAAAGATGTCCTGGAAGAAAATAGAGTACTTGATAATATAAATAATCTTTTAAACAGTGCTCGTGAGCATTGTTATGTGGTTCATGTACCCATCTCTTTTCAACAGGGCTACCCTGAAATAGGCAAAAACCCTTATGGAATATTAAAAGGAGTTATCGATGCTGGTGCCTTTCAAAAAAATGAAAAGGGATCAGAATTTTATGATGCATTCAAACCTGCTCAAAAAGACATTATTGCAGAAGGTAAGAAGACCCTTTGCGCCTTCGGCAGCTCAAACCTTGATACTGTATTGAGAGCTAATAATATTAAAAACCTTGCGTTTGCTGGTTTTCTGACAAATGTCTGCGTAGAGGCAACAGCTAGAACAGCTTATGACAGAGGTTATAATGTATTTGTGATTTCTGACTGCACTGCAGCAACAAGCAAAGAGGAACAAACCTTTGCTACTGAAAAGATCTTTCCTTTATTTGCCAGGGTTTTAACACATACAGATTTTATTAATCAGGTTTTAGAAGGTAAAGAGCTCACTACTAGATCTGAAAGAGGTTATTATCAATAATTTTTAGGATTGCCTGCCTGTAAAATATTATTACAAAAGCCTTTAGGTTGATATTGTAATAATGATTGTTTTTATAAAAATAAGAACTTTTAGCATTTAAGTTATTTATTCTTATCAATTATTCTAAAAAATTAGACTTAAACGATTTGATATAGAGATTTATCGTATCAACAAGCTTCTTTCTGTTTTGATATCCGGCAGTATGAAGCATTTCTATTGGTTTTATTTCACCATTCTTGAGCTTTATAGCAACACGATAAGTAATAGCTCTCTGCATACGATGCTTTTCAATAATTGCCTCTTCTATATTTTCAAGGCGGTTAGTATCAAAACGTTTATGAATGATATTTTTTTTGATTATCATAAGCATTCCGGTTTTGCCATCAATATCAATAGAAGTTTTATAAGCAAGAAGCATAATTGCCAGACCGGCTATTGCAAATATACTACCTGTAAGTAGACCAAAAAGTGTTAAATCTTCTTCTATATAAAGATGTTTCTCGTTTTTATTGTTAATAAAATGATTAATCTTATTAGCATTAAAGGATTTTGTCTCATAATCACCAGAATAACCACTTGCCAGAGTGAGTTTTTCATCTTCTGTATGTATAATAAGCTTGTAAGTGTGGCCTCCTTCTCTTTCACGGCGTTCTAAAACTTCTGCTGTTCCAACTTTTTCAACAGGTATTTCTTTTGTTATTGTTTTCAAAAAAGAAGAATGAACCAGAATACAGCTATTAGTATTATTATTTCTGTGGCATTCTAAAGTAGTGCGCTGTGAAACAAAAGTTATTATAAGAAGCCCGGCAATAAATACTAAAGAACCTATTATTAAAATGAATACAGGATTTGTATGAATAATAACTCGTCTGCTGTCTATCTTTTGAACTTTCAAAACCTGTTATCCTTTTCTGTTTAATAATTGTTACTTGTTAAATAAAGACAGGTATTAATTGAAGGATTATTATAGGACAGATTGAAGCATATTTCCAGATCTTGTTGAACAAATAAATGCTCAACAAACACATGAGGCAGCGACTACTTATTTTTACCTTAAAAAACAAACAGGTCAAAACTTTAGACCTGCCAATAATACCTTTTTGTATATAATTTATATAAAATAATTGTGGTTTTTACACTATATACCCGATAGACGTATACCTTTGTTTGAGTTATAACGAAAACATCTTAAACAATCAGAGAGAGAGGTCTAAAATGGGTTCATCAGGTTCAAATGGGCTTTTTAGTAGTGAATTCTCGAAAAATTTACTCGAAAAAGCAGGTCACCTGACGTTTACTACCATAGAATTAAAGAGCTTTGCCAGGAATGGTGGAATTTTAAGACATAATGACATTGAAGCTGTAAATAAAACATTAAGACTGCTTGAAAGAATTAACCAGCTTTTAGAAGAAATAAAAAGCTGTAAAACTATATAAAAAGAGTATTGACCGAAATATTCGGCCAACACCCGGGGTTACTCCATCATAGGGAGTAATATATTCTTTATAATCTTTTTTAAAAGTTATAAACCTGTTTTTTTCGCTATAAACTTAACTTTAGTAAAGCTTACACGGGCTGTCCCCCTGTATCCAGCCAGTATGCCTTGCATAATTAAACTAAAAAATAATTCTTGCTAAAATTGTTAATGAAAATTCTTTAAATATATAGAAAAAAACTACTATAATTGATTTTTATTTAACAATTTTCTTATTAGCCCCAGTATTGTGGTCACATTAAAATTCCCTCAATAAGGGATATCAGGTCTTTCAGTGGTTAATTACGTTGAAACAGCCTCTCTGATTAGCCTGTATCTAATATTTATAAAGACAACCTGTTATAATTCAGAACAATAATTTTTATAATAATAATGTTTTATGAACTTCCTTTAATTCTGCCTTTATCTAATTGAGAATTTTTTTTATTAACTTTTTATAAAAATTGCCTTAAAATTCTTATATTTTCTTGACGACGGGGATAAGTTATGTTTTAATAGAATTAATTGAAATTAATTCTCAATAAGAAATACCTGATACGAGCGAGGATTTTAAAAATGATCGGGCATGATAATGTACTAACCCTCGATAAGATTAAAAAAGGCGAAAACTTTCTAATAAGAAAGATAATTGACCCTCAGGTCAAGTGTATGTCAACCAGGTTTGGCATGAGCGAAGGCCAAACCCTTAAATGTATCTATAAAACTCCGGGCGGGCCAATTGTCCTTCAGAAAAAGTTTCAGGAAATTGCCCTTGGCAGTAACCTCACCAAAAGCATAGAAGTACAGAGAGTCTAATGAACGAGCAAAACACAACAAACCCATCCTTACAGAATTGTAAGGAAGATTGCAGTGTTCCTATTTCAGAGACAGATACTTTTGTCTTAGCGGGTAACCCTAATGTAGGCAAGTCAGTTCTTTTTAATCTTCTGACAGGCATTTATGTTGATGTTAGCAATTACCCCGGAACAACTGTAGATATTTCTAAAGGCAAGTTCAAAAATCATCTTATTATTGATACCCCGGGCATCTACGGAGTCGGGGATTATAACGAAGAAGAAATGGTTGCCCGTGACATACTGCTGGAAAACAACAAGGTAATCAATATTATTAGTGCTGTTAGCCTTGAACGGGATTTGTTTTTAACCCAGCAGCTCATTGATATGGGCTTTCAACTCGTTCTTGTTGTCAACCAGATTGATGAAGCAAGACAAAAAGGCATAAAGATTAACTATGAGCTCCTCGAAAAGTCGCTGGGCATACCAGTATATTCTACAATAGCTACCAGAAAAGAAGGTATCGAAGATCTAAAAAAGGGTATTAGCAGGGCCAAAAGGGGCAACAAGACACCGGGTCTTGATGATATAATTAAATATCAAACCTCTTCCGGATATCGAACTGTAGAAATTGTTCTGGCACTTGAAGAAGATTCATCTATTAAACAAAAATACCCTGATATAAATATTGATAACAAAAAAGAAGAAATATATTTGATGCGGCGTAACCACATCAATACTATTCTTGAAAAGTGTATTACTGAAACCACAGCAGGTGCTAACCTGTCTACAAAAATCGGGCACTGGCTGCTTAACCCTGTTGCAGGTATTTTATCTGCTATTGCAGTTTTGATAGCACTTTATCAAATTGTTGGGGTCTTTGTTGCAGGTGAAATAGTTGATCTTACCGAAGGGACTATTACAGACCATTATATACCCTGGGCTGAAAACATTGTATCTTCTATTATTGGCACCGGGTGGTTTTTCCAAATACTTGCCGGAGAATTTGGCCTGTTAACAATGACTGTTCAGTACATTGTAGGTGTTCTTTTACCTCTAGTAATAGGTTTTTATCTTTTCTTTGCTATACTTGAAGACAGTGGTTACCTGCCCCGTCTTGCAGTTTTATGTGATAGGTTTTTTAACTACGTAGGACTGAATGGTAAAGCTATTATACCTATATTACTGGGCTTTGGTTGTGTTACAATGGCTATTATATCCTCACGCATTTTAACATCAAAAAAAGAACGTATCATTGCTATAGCTATTCTTGCTCTAACAGTACCCTGTTCTGCCCAGCTTGGTATTATAGTTGCATTATTAGCAGCTACTTCAACGCCCTGGGCTTGGCCTGTCTACCTTATTACTATCTTTAGTGTCATGCTTATAGTTTCAATGGTTTTAAACAGATACCTGCCAGGCGAAACCTCCGGATTGATACTTGATTTACCTCCTATGCGTCTGCCAGATTTAAAAAATGTCATCCACAAAACAATGAAAAAAACCTGGCATTTTCTTGCTGAAGCCGGCCCACTTTTTGTGCTGGGAGCCTTTATTATAAGTATATTAAGCATGACAGGTGCCCTCTCATTTATACAGGACTGGTTATCACCACTGGTAGTTAACTTCTTACAGCTGCCAAAAGAAACTGCCACCACCTTTATTATGGGACTTATAAGACGTGACTTTGGAGCTGCCGGCCTGGCAGGCATGGCCGGGCTTGGAACCGCTGAAGCTGTTTTAACACCTGTTCAAATCGTTGTCAGTACCATCGTTATTACACTTTTTGTACCCTGTATTGCTGCTGTTTTAATCATGTTTAAAGAAAGAGGCTTTTTTGAAGCATTTCTTCTCTGGACATTATCTATCGTACTGGCCTTTCTCACAGGCGGTATCGTTTCATACATTCTCAATATTATATTTTAGGTTTACAAATGAAGAATACTTGCCAGGTAATTAAAGAAAAACAAAAAATAATATGCAATACTTGCAATATGGAACTTGATATAAGCTTCCTGAATAAGCGTTGTCCTCGCTGCAACACTGTTTTAAGATTTTTGCAGTGTGATAATTGCAGTGGATGCGATTTCAGCTAAAATCATCATCCTTGATGATATCTTTTTTAACAGCTTTCATAGCAGCCTGTGTTCTATCTTCCACTTCCAGCTTGTGGAAAATGTTTCTGATATGAGTCTTTACAGTATTCATAGATATACAAAGTTCTTTAGATATTTCAGAATTACTGTAACCCCTTGCAATCAAATGTAAAACATCTATTTCTCTTTCTGTAAGGGTTAATTCTTCTTTTGGTTCTTCTTCTTTCGGAGTAGAAGTAGTTTTTCCAAAATTTTGCAGTACTATTTTGGCAATACGGGGGTCAAGCCAGGAGGCACCATTGAAAGTACTTCTTATGACAGTTGCAAGCATTTCAGGCTCGATATCTTTCATACAGTAAGAGTGAGCCCCTGCAGAAAAGGCGTCAAAAACGTCATTTTCAGCTTCATGAGATGTTAACATTAATATCTTTGCACTGGAGCCTTTTGCTTTTAACTGTTTAGTAGCCTGAATACCATCCATAATAGGCATACCTATATCCATTAAAATAACATCAGGCTTTTCTGAAAGGGCTAGGTCAATACCAACTTTTCCATTTTCTGCTTCACCTATTACTTCCATACCTTCCATAGACTTAAAAGTCGTTCTCAGGCCAACTCTTGTTAACTTGGAATCATCAACAATCAATATTTTTATCTTTTCTTCACTCATAATAACCCTCTAAATTAAGTTACAGTGATTATAATTGATACTTTATTTTTTCGATAAAGGCAGTGTAAACTTAAAGACAGTGCCCACACCTTCCTGGCTTTCCGCCCATATTTCGCCGCCATGTGCCGTAATGACCTGGTGTGTATAGTAGAGCCCCAGGCCTGTTGAAGATGGTTTACGGCCTTTATTGCCTGAAAAACGTTTGAACAGGTTTTCCATATCTTCTTTTTCCATACCGATACCGGTATCATAAACACTTATCATAACCTTATTTTGAAGTGGAACTATTTCTTTAAGGGTAGTAAGCCTGAATTCTTTGTCATCTGGTGAGTATGCTTTCTTAAACTCATATTCTGTAACAGTTACTCGAATAGTACCTCTTTTAAGTGTTGAAGAAATAGCATTAGCAACAAGATTATGTATTACTCGTTTGAATTCTCTTTCATCTACTTCTGCAATAACACGTGTATCTGGCATGTTAACGTATAATTCAAGTCTTTTCTCTTCTATTAGTGCAGCAAGAGGCTGTGTAGCAGCTTTTACAGCTTCTCTAATATCTATTTCAGATTTCAGCAGAGTATTTTTACCGGCATCATATCTATAAACTTCAAGCAAAGTATTAACCATGTCAAGTGTTTCTTCGTTTGTATGTTTGATAACCTCAAGAACCTCTTTTTGTTCTTCGTTAATTTCGCCATAGGTGCCTTTAAGCATATATGTTATTGTCTGATTTTCAGCAAGTAAAGGTACTTTAAGATCATGCGTAAGAGTTGCAACAAAGTCATCCCTGAGACGTTCTTCTCTCTGGAGGTTTTCTGCCATCAGGTTAAAGGCTTCACCCATTTTAGCAATCTCAAAACTTCCCCTGACGTTTACCCTGATGCCAAGGTCACCCAGACTGACTTTATTGGCAGCATCTGCAAGCTTTAATATAGGTGTCGTTATTGACCTGGAGAATATAGCTGACAATAAAATAGCTGCAAAAAGACCTATTACTGAGATAATGCTGACCAATAATACATTTTGCTCTGCAAGTAAAGTAAATTGCTTTTCAGGTACACCTATATAGACCAGTCCAACAATATTTCCGTCGATGCCGGTCAGAGGATAATAGTTTACGAGTTGAAATTCTCTTATCAACCATTCTTTTACCTGTGTTATTTTAAGCCCGTAGACCATATACATTATTTCAGGCGGCAGAACTCTTCCTATTGCCCTGTTGCCTTTTTCATTTGTCAGGTTAGTTGTAACAACTACTGAGCCCATTTTGTCAAAGTTTTGTGCAAGCATAATAGTTGCGCCGGTGAGTTCTGTAAGAGAGTCTGGTATGTTATAATCTTTTGCAAGAAGCTTTCCGGCTATTGTTATTGCTTCAACTTCGTTTTCCTGATCAAATATTGGTATTGCTACAACCTGACTGAGGCCAGCAAGAACGAATTCTTCATTATCAGCCAGTTGAATTTGAGCCTGTCTGGTGAGTTTTCCTCCCTGTTTTTTGACATCTTCTGTTTGAAATATATCTGTTGAGGCTATTATTTCACCTGATAATATGACTTTATCTATTAAATTCTTAAATGATTGTATATCATAGCCTGATTTAGATGTATTTGCGCTTGCAAGAACTTCTCTATTCTTGTCTATTATAAAAAGATAGTTGATTTCACTCTTTTTAATTATGTCTTCGAGGTTTTGTGAGAGGTGGTGGTTGTTTTTATCTATTTTATAACGGGAGTAACTCTCTTCTATGAAAGTACTCATACCCTGAACCATAAGGTTTTTAAGACTATTAAGCTCTTCATCATATTTGCTTTTAGTTATTTTAACATTTAGCTCAAGCTGACTTTTAGCTCTTTGTGTCATATTTGAGTTGATTAAATCTGTTGAAAATTGCGCCAGAACGATTAAAGGAATTATCGTCATAAACAAAAAAGTCATCAAAAGCTTTGTCGTAATCGTATTCAACGATTTCGGGTTATTCTGGCTATCTTTTAGCTTTGAATATATATTTTTGACGATTTCCATCTTAATACCGCAGCTGAACTTTTCATTATTATAATATTGTTGAGAAAATAGTAAAACAAGTTTAAGGGTTTATCAAACTTTTTTTGCCTAAAGTCTTTTCAGATAGCGATTATAAAATTAAATATTGCTTTTAAGGCTTTTTTAGTGGCTAATCAAGATATTCTATTTCTCTATTTGAGTTAATAGTATGCTGGTTGCCTGAATAATCCTGGATAATAAGTTCACCCATTTCATTTATATCTATTACAATGCCTTCTATCTTTTGATTCTGGTAATTAAAACGAATTTTTCTTGCAAAAGTAATGGAATTTTTGAGCCAGAGAGATTTAATTAATTTGTAATTTCTGTCATTAAAAATGCACAGGTATTTTTCCAGCTTATTTGAAAGTATTGCTGCCAGATGATAAAGATCAAACTCTTTGCCCGTAAGATATTTTAAAGATGTTGACAGCTTTGAAACTTCAGGTGAAAGACTTTCTGGATCTAAATTTACGTTGATGCCTATACCGGCTATAAGCCAGGTTTTGTTTCCTCTTGAGCGTGTTTCAAGCAGGATACCACCCAGTTTTTTGCTGTCAATTATAATATCATTAACCCATTTCAAACGAACAGAAAGACCTGTCAGGTCTAAAATAGCCTCCTGGCAGGCTATGCCGCAGGCTAATGTCATCAGGGTTAAATATTCACCCTGCGGGTTCTCAATAATACAGGAATAATAAAGCCCACCATCAGGTGAACACCAGCTGTTTGCCTGTTGCCCTCTGCCTGAAGTTTGAGTTTTAGCTATTATTACTGTTCCATCTGCAATACCGCCATTTAACAAATTTTTAGCATAGCTATTTGTTGAGTCAACATTATCTAATAGTATCAAATTTCTTGCTATAGTTTTTGTTTCCAGCCATTGATCAAGTTTGTTTGTCATTATTCTGAACCTGTTGATACCTTTTCTCTATTGCACTGTAAGGCATATGCAAGAACCCCGGCCGGAACCTGTATGCCACCTTCTTTTTCAAAAATTTCAATTTCAGGATTAACATCTATTTCATATATTTTAGGCCCGTCGATAGACTCAAGAAAGCCTACCATAGCAAAATTAAGGTTTAAGACAGTCGTAGCATAAAGTGCCATTTCACTCATTACACTATCTGGCATGGTCAGGCCTTTTGCAGGCTTTTCATGTATCAGGGCAGTTTGTTTGGGGCCAAAAGCCTTTATTTTATAAAGAGAACCAATAACCTCGTTATTTAAAATCAGTATATGTATTGATTTTCCACTGGCTTCTTTTATATATTCTTCTATGATGATATTCTGGCCAAGCTGACCCATACCACCCATGACGAAATTGACGTCCAGATAGCTTTCTGCTGTAGACAGCTTATCAATAAGCAGTGCACCTAGTTTATTATTGCTGGACATAACCTTTAAAACTGCCGGAGGCCCGTTTACTTTATCCATGGCACTTTTGATCTGATTTGATTTTCTTATCAAAACAGACTTTGGAGTCATTAAATTACTGTGAGAAGCTAGTATTTGCAGATATTCATACCTGTTTAAAACATTCATTATAGCAATAGAATTGTTTAATACTGGTATGCCCTGAATCTCAAAATGTCTCAGTACACTGATACCATACTCAAGAACGGCTGGCCCCATACGTGGAATAACAAAATCTACATCAACAACAGGCTTACCGTCAGAATATACCCTGGTATTCAGCCCATCAAGCACCAGTTCACAGCTTAAAGGATCAATAACCCGTACTTTCACACCGGAAGATTTGCCTGTCTGTTCTATTTTTTTGTTAAAATACAGCCCTGGTTTTCTGGCTAATATGACAATGTTCAAATCGGGTTTGTCCTTCAGCTTTTATAATGACCCTGTTAATTCATTTTATTATAAGATATTTCAACAATTAAAGCATATTATAAAACTAAAAAAATTAAAAAGCTTTTATGCAGGTAATCTACAGATAATAAACAACCGGAAGTGATATTAGTATTATTATTTTAAAAGTCATTCATTTGTTTATAACCTGCTAAAGTGGCTTATTGTTATTTTATTATACTAAAAACTACAATTTAAGCAGGTTTAGTAAATCAACCCCGGGTCAATAGTGTAACATTATTTAATAATTTTTCAGGAGCCAAAAAAGAAAAACTACAAAAGGCAGGCTGTTAAATCTTTGTTCAAATAAGCCCGAAACGCCTACTGATTAACATTTTTACTACCATCGGCTAATTTTAATACAGAAAAAAAACTACTCAATGAATACATATACTATATTAAGCTTTATTACAAAGTTGCCATGATCAACATACTAAGGAATAATTATATATGTTAATAGTCTAACCATTCCTTTCTTGACTGATAATGCGGCCTGAGCGTCGCTTTTTTTTGTTTATTAATAAACAAATTTTTACTATAATAATTGTTATATTTTTACTAATTTTGTGGTAATTTAAAAGTATGAACATAAAAAAATTCTCGAAAAGGGCAAGCTTTTTTAAAGCTCTGGCACATCCAACCAGGGTATTTATTGTTGATCAGCTTTCAAGAGAAGAAAAATGTGTGTGTGAGCTAACAGAAATGGTTGGTGTGGATATTTCAACCATCTCAAAGCATTTATCAATATTAAAAAAAGAAGGCATTGTAATTGAAGACAAAAGAGGTAAAAACGTCTATTATTCTTTGAATTGCCCCTGTGTATTAACACTATTTGACTGTGTGGAAAACTCTTTAGCAACCTAAATATTTCATCTTGTAGAAACTCATAAAGATTTCTGGTATAATGATACTTGGCGATTTGGCCAAATGTTTGCTTAGAGATTTTATCATGAATTTCAAAAAAGAATTTAAGATATTACTGCTTTTTGCCGGTATATTTTTGTTATTTTATTTTCTTCCAATAGAAAATATCAGGCTTCAGCAGTCGCTGGTTGAAGCCCTGGCACTGACAAAATGGTATGCACAGGAACATGTTTTGCTCTGCCTGATACCGGCATTCTTTATAGCCGGTGCTATTTCTGTTTTTATCAGCCAGAATGCAGTTATGAAATATCTGGGAGCAAAGGCTAACAAGCTATTAGCCTATAGTGTTGCTTCTGTTTCAGGCTCTGTACTTGCTGTTTGCTCATGTACTGTTTTGCCCCTATTTGCTGGTATCTACAAAATGGGCGCTGGCATTGGCCCTGCAACAGCTTTTCTTTACTCTGGCCCTGCTATAAATGTTCTTGCTATTATTCTTACGGCTAATGTATTAGGCTTTGAGCTGGGCTTTGCCCGTGCCGCTGGAGCGATATTATTTAGTATAATTATCGGTCTTTTGATGCATTTAATATTTTTTAAAGATGAAGAAGAAAGAAATAATAACGCCCCTGCAATGGTTTTAGGCGCAGATGAAGAGGGACGGCCACTCTATCAAAATGCTTTTTTTATGGCTGTGATGGTTGGTATACTTGTTTTTGCTAACTGGAACTCTACAAATGAAACGTCTGGCCTGTTTTATTTCCTCTATACTTACAAGTGGGTTATCACAGCACTGTTTTCACTTGGGTTAGGCGTTATTTTAGTTCAATGGTTTAAAATAGAATGGTGGAAAATTCTTGTTGTAGCTATCATTACTGCCATATTTGCCCTGTCAATCCCTGCTTATCCTGTTGCAGCTTTTACGATAGGTGTTGCAGGATTAACAATAATCCTTAATACAAAAGAAGGTGAACCTCAGGACTGGCTTCAGGCCACCTGGAGTTTCGCCAAACAAATATTACCGCTCCTGTTAATTGGTGTTCTCATTGCAGGTCTTCTTTTAGGCCGGATGGGGAATGAAGGCCTTATACCATCAGAATGGATCAGCAATCTGGTTGGCGGGAATTCACTGCAATCAAACGTATTTGCATCTGTTGTAGGAGCTTTTATGTATTTTGCCACACTGACTGAAATACCTATTGTTCAGGGCTTAATCGATAACGGTATGGGTTACGGCCCTGCCCTTGCGTTGCTTCTTGCTGGCCCGGCTCTGTCATTACCAAATATGCTGGTCATTAGAAGTGTTATGGGTACTAAAAAAACACTGGTATTTATAACTCTGGTTGTTATTATGGCCACAATAACAGGTTATACTTACGGAATGTATTTTTAAAGGAGAAATACTAATGAAAAAACTACAAATACTTGGCACAGGATGCCCCAAATGCAATAAACTGGCTGAACAGACAAAAGAAGCTGCTGAAAGCCTGGGTATAGAATTTGAAATTGAAAAAGTTACTGATATAACAAAGATTATGGAATTTGGTGTGATGATGACCCCCGCCCTAGCTGTCGATGGAGAAGTCAAAGTCACCGGCAAAGTACCCTCAGTTGATGATATCAAGAAAATGATTCAATAAAATGTTTACAAATAAACACTAAATGGAGGAATTATGAAAAAAATAACTGCCATTATTTTTATTGAGATCTCTGAATAATTTAAAAGTTCACAGATTCAAGAAATTAGTGTCGGGGTTTAAAAAAACCGCACAGCG
>CAZFBA010000012.1:0-104540 GCA_964517135.1 uncultured Gammaproteobacteria bacterium | reverse complement strand
TTTCAAAAATTTAAAAAGTGAAGATATGGGTTGAACGAGCAGGCG
This sequence comes from uncultured Gammaproteobacteria bacterium, assembly GCA_964517135.1. Classification (GTDB taxonomy): domain Bacteria; phylum Cyanobacteriota; class Vampirovibrionia; order JBFMGH01; family JBFMGH01; genus CAZFBA01. The sequence goes on along the minus strand of CAZFBA010000012.1, from coordinate 104,495 downwards.
CAGCCTGGGAATGAGACCCCATGCCTTCCTTTAGGGTGGGCGGGATTTGGGTTTTGAAAATCGAAAAATTTTTAAGTTATGCACTGATCTTTTACTCAGTCTGTTTATTATATAGATCAATAAATAAAATATTTTGTATTGCTTTTAATTATGTTACAAGTGTTTCAGAATGTTTAAGAGTGTGACAAAATTGAACTTTTTTTAAAGTAAAAAATTGTCTGCCTGCTTTAAGTTTAATAGAAGATGTTTTGCGGAGTGCAGTAGACAAATTACTTTTGATACAATTATTTATAGCTAGCAGATCCTTATAATACTTGTTATGAGAGTCTCATCATAACGCATCGCCAAAGGCTACTATTCACGTAACTTTCAACTCCTGGTCTCTCTAAAACTTATATACTAAAATGTTTGAGGTTGGTCTCAGGCATTTGGCCTAATATTTCAGGCTTTTAATGGCGGTGTCCTTAGTAATTGTTATGATCTTTAGTTTCCAGCCCTGTATTCTCATATACGTTGAGTAATTTGCAGCTCTACATCAAGTAGTCTATAATTGCTGTACTAATGAGTTAGTTTAGTATTTGGACTTGATGAATATGTTGCAGCTCAGTGTTAAAAGAAAGATCAACAAACCGGGGAAACCTGAAAAACACAAAAGTTTAATTGTTGAATGTCCATCCTGCAAAGCTGTTATCACAATAAAAAATGCTCAGGCTAATAGTACCCGCTTTTGCTGGAGATGTTTAAAGGAAGTTTCAATCCCTGTACCAAGTTGATAGATTAATAAACTGTTCAATATAAGCACTATCTGATATATTTACTTTGCCGGGGATATCAAGTTATTGATTAACGGATTGCTGTTGTTATAATGACCTTAATTGAACTACTGGCACCTGCAAAAGACTTAGAATGTGGTAAAAGTGCAATATTATGTGGAGCCGATGCTGTCTATATTGGTGGGCCTCTCTTTAGTGCAAGAAAATCCGCAGGAAATACCCTGGAAGATATAGCAAAATTGATTGATTTTGCTCATTTGTATTATGCAAAAGTCTATGTAACAATTAATACGATACTTACCGATGCTGAAATTTACGAAGCTAAAAAACTTATAGAAAAGCTTTACGAGCTGGAAGTAGACGCCATAATTATTCAGGATGCAGGGTTACTTGAAATAGGCCTGCCGCCAGTACCTTTGATTGCCAGCACGCAGATGCACAACCATACATTAAAGAAGGTTAAATTCCTTGAGGCTGCTGGCTTAAAAAGGGTAATTCTTGCTAGAGAGCTCTCAATTAAAGATATCAAGCATATTTCAAAGAATACAGGCATTGAACTTGAAGGTTTTATTCATGGCTCTCTCTGTGTTTGCTACAGCGGACAATGTTATTTAAGCTATGCTATAGGAGGTAGAAGCGGAAATAGAGGAGAATGCGCTCAACCCTGCAGAAAAACCTATACACTGCTAGATAACAATCGTAAAGTAGTTGCAGAACAACAACATCTTTTATCATTAAAGGATCTTAATCTATCAGAAAACATTGAAGAATTGATTAAAGCAGGTATCACATCTTTTAAAATTGAGGGTAGACTGAAAGATGAGAACTATATACGTAATGTTGTTAGCTATTACAGGCAGGCTATCGATCAGGTTCTGGAAAAGCTCGAACTGGACAGAGCTTCATCTGGAGAAAGTATAATTAATTTTAAACCGGATCTCAAAAAAACTTTCAATAGAGATTATACAACTTACTTTATTAATGGTCGCAATGATGATATTGCGTCTCCTTTTACCCCTAAAGCTATTGGTGAACCGGCAGGCATAGTTAAACATATCGCAAAAGACCATTTCAAAGTATCTACAGATAAACAATTTAGCCCGGGTGACGGCATTTGCTTCTTTGATATACGTAGTAAACTTAAAGGAACCACTATAAACAGGGTTGAAGGTAAATTGATCTATCCTGGTGATATGTCAGGCTTGAAAAAAGGTATGGAAATATACCGTAATTTTGATATTAAGTTTATCAGGCAGGTCAAAAATGCCCGTATCGAAAGAGTAATAGCAGTTAACCTCTCTCTAACCTCTCAGAAAGAAACATTAAAACTTAAAGCAGTCGATGAGGATGGTATTGAAGCTGAAGCATCAGTTTTAATTCATCAGGAACCAGCTAAAAATCAGCAGCTTGTTATTAATAACCTGAATACTAACCTCTCAAAGCTCGGTGGAACAGAGTTCAGGCTTGCAGAGCTTGATATAAATCTTGATCAGGTTAATTTTATACCTATCAGCGAAATTAATAAACTCAGGCGCAAGCTGGTTGAAATACTTAGAAATCAGCGTAAGCTCCACAGAATAAGAGATTTTATCACTATTATACCCAATAATTATCCATATCCTGAAAAAGAACTTGATTATTCTGGTAATGTTTATAATAATCTGGCAAAAAAGTTTTATGAACGTCATGGAGTAGAAAAAATAGCTCCTGCCGCAGAAGCACAAACAGATATGACAGGCAAAAAAGTTATGACTACAAAGCTTTGCCTCAGATATCAATATGGCCTGTGCAGCAAACATCAATCAGCTGAGGACTCTGACGTTCCAATGTTTCTGATTGACGAAGAAGGCAAAGAATACCGGCTGGAATTCAACTGTGATGCCTGTGAAATGGAGATATATTATTAAAGGAAGGACTGAACGCCTGCTTGTTCAACCCATATATTAAATTTAATTTTTTGAAAATCAAAACCTAAAAAACTTGTTACCTTAATTATAAATCAGTCTTTCAGAGGACTTTCTATGCATAAATCGTTTTTACCAGTAAACAAAAAGGATTTAGAACAGCAGGGTCACATATCCTGCGATATAATAATTATTACCGGGGATGCATATGTTGATCATCCTTCTTTTGGTGCTGCTTTGATAGGCAGGTATTTACAATCACTCGGCTATATAACTGGTATTATTGCTCAACCTGATTGGAATTCTAATGAAGACTTCTTAAAGCTTGGCAGGCCACGTTTATTTGTTGCTATTACAGCAGGCAATCTGGATTCAATGCTGGCTCACTACACAGCAAACAAGAAAATCAGATCAGATGATGCTTATACTCCCGGTAATATTCACGGAAAAAGACCTGACAGGGCAACTATAGTATACACAAATAAAGTAAAACAGTTAATGCCTGGTATACCTGTGGTCATTGGCGGGCTGGAAGCCAGCATGCGCCGACTTGCTCACTATGACTACTGGAGTGATTCGATTAGAAAATCTATCCTGATTGACAGTAAGGCAGATATACTGGTTTATGGTATGGCTGAAAAGCAAATATCAGAAATAGCAAAGCGCATCAGCGAAAACAAACCTCTTGACAGCATAAGAGGAACAGTAATTATGAAAGGTGAGAAGTCCTTTGATAGAAACGATTATGAGGATGCTGAATTTCTACCTTCCTTTAATGAAATAACTGGATCAAAAGACTCTTTCATTAAAATGACTCTCACTGTTGAAAAGAACCTGAACCCCTATAATGCAAAGACTTTAATACAGGCACATGATGGCAAACATATAATCTTAAACCCTCCTGTAATGCCACTAACAACTGAAGAGCTTGATGCTATTTATGCGCTGCCATTTACCCGCAGACCCCATCCGTCATATACGCAACAAATACCTGCATATGAAATGATTAAAGACTCAATAACGATTGTGCGTGGCTGCCCGGGAGGATGTACCTTCTGTTCTCTTGGTTTGCATCAGGGAAAGCTAGTTCAAAGCCGGTCAGCAAAATCTATACTCTCTGAAATAGAGGTTATTGCAAAGGATGATTCATTTAAAGGCATAATTTCAGACCTGGGAGGGCCTTCAGCTAACGTTTATAAACTCGGGTGTAAAGACAAAAACAGTATGCAAAGGTGTAAGCGTACTTCTTGTTTGTATCCTGAGATTTGTCATAACTTTGATACAGATTCAGAAAGGCTTATTAGCCTTTTAAATAGGGTGAGGTCCCTTAAAAATATTAGAAAAGTTAACATTTCTTCAGGAGTACGTCACGATATAGCACTGAGAAACCTTGATTACATCAGAGAATTATGCAGGTATCATGTGCCAGGGCATTTAAAGCTTGCACCAGAATCCTTTGAGGATAATATTTTAGCTTTAATGCACAAACCGTCAAAAAAGGTTTATGAAGAATTTGCACAAATATTTTTCAGATTATCTTCTAAAGTAAAGAAAAAACAGTATATATTACCTTATTTAATCGCTTCTTTTCCTGGTTGTACGCTTCAGGATATGGTAAAAATGTCTAAATATATGAGAAAAAATAACATCAGGGTAGAGCAGGTTCAGGACTACATTCCACTGCCTATGACACCGGCAGCAGCAATGTATTATACAGAAAAAGATATTTATACCGGCAAAAAACTTTACGTCGCAAAGAAGCATAGTGATCGGGCTGCCCAAAAACAGCAGCTATTCTGGTGGAAAGGCAATAAATAGCTATTTTGAATTAACGATATTGTACGTGGATTCCGGTATTTTTCATAGTTAAAAACATTTATTTTCTTTGCGCTATAAAGCTAAAACCCGCTCTAGATAATTCTTTTTGCTGTCAGGTCTGATGTTACAGATGGTTACGTAAAGTATATACAGTGTAGATATGCGATCTTTTAGAAACAGACATTATAGTATATTATTAAATTACGGCTATAAGCTACCATCATTTGTATTCGGACAGAGAGAGACACTATTTTAAGGCACAAAATCGCTTAAACACACTGTTTATCTGTAGTAATGGTTTTTTACACAATCTTTTTGAGAGAGACAAAGTTTGATTATTAAAATAATCTTAAGAAATATTAAGCCTTCTGGTTTTTCGTGCTAGACTGTTAAAACACCTGTATGAAGAGGGTTCTGCTATTTATATTCCAGTCGGGTTGCGTTTTTATATGTTAAATTTTATAAAAAACAGGCAACTTTTTATATTCAGGATCATTATCTAAGTACCTACCAGAGTTATCGCTTACGAAAAGGATTTAAACAATGGCCCTACAAACAACCACTCCAGAGAAAACGAGAAAAGTCAATTCAAGTCTTCAAAATTCTAAGTATGCAAATGTTTCAAGACCATTGCCTATTAAAGGTGTTGTTAACATTGATAATATATCAGATAGAGAGTTTGAAATTGTTGAAGAAATAGCAGAATCAACCTTTGCAAGAGAGATTAACTGGAGACCACAGGGTTTTCTGTCTATTCTTTCATCAATATTAATTCAAAATAAAGTGCCCGAATTAGAGTATATTGCTGATTATAAAGGTCACAGGCTTTCTTTAAGGACAAATGCAAAAGGCAAAACAGCTTTAACAGTGACAAAAAAATTCTCTGGCAAAAAAGTTCTTGAAACTTTTATACCGTTTAACCCGGTAGTAAGGTTTGGAGTTAGAACAGGCACATCAAGGGCTATGCTTCTTAACAGATTGATGAAAACAGTCAGATTTCAAGTAGAAGGTGAACTTTTAGCTAGTTAGAAAACCCAAATGTTTTTTACTTCAGGCTTAATCAGATATAATCTGGTGACAGTTCAGGTTTTAAAAAAATTTAGACTATATTGAAACTTTCCGGGTTTATTTATTAAGCTGATCAGGTATGCTACGTGCCGAAACTACTTTTACGGGCTATTTTACCCTGCCTATCATACAAAATATTACACTAAATTACTAATTATTAACTTTAAAACTTGAAATTTAGCTCTCTATTGATCTATCCTTATACTACCGTCCCGAACAAATACTTACGGGCAAATGACGGCAATATTTTTATCGCCCTGATTGATTTATTCGCTTGACTCTATAGTTATGAAGCAAGTATAATCAAACACCGAACAAGTATTCACGATAATTTACAACCTTAGAGGCTTAGAACAATGAAAAAAGGTATACATCCTGATTACAAAGACATAACCGTAACCTGTGTTTGCGGAAACACAATTGAGACAGGCTCAGTAAAAGATAAGATTCGTGTAGAGATTTGCAGTGCGTGCCATCCGTTTTATGCTGGCACTCAGAAGATCGTTGACACTGAAGGAAGAGTAGACAGATTCAAAAATCGTTATAAAAACCTTGAAGCTCAAAAGAAATCAAGTAAGAAGTTGAAAGCCGAAAAACGTGCACAGGAAGAAGCAGAGAAAAAAGCAGCTGAAGAAGCCAAAGAATTAGAAAGAAAAAAAGCTGAAAAACAGGCAAAAAAAGAAGCCAAGCTTAAAGCCAGAGCTAGAGCTAAACAGGCTGAAGAAATGAAAAAACAGCTTGAAGAAAAGCAAAAGGCCAAAATAGAAGAAGCTAAAGCTCCTGAAGTAGGGGAAAAGAAAGAAGAAAAATCTCAGGCAGAACCATCAGAAGAACCTAAAGCTACTGAAAAACCCCCTGAAACAGTCGCTGAAGAGAAAAAAGAAACACAAAGCGAAGTTAATTCTTAGCAAATATATATTTGTCTGAAAGACAGGACCTGTGGAGTTCTGTCTTTTAGTGTTTATTCATTGATAAAATAACAGGAATTAAAAGATGACCTTAAATACAGATAACATGCAACAGGGAAAGCCAGCAAAAACAAGTTCTGACGGAAAAATAAGAGTGGAACTTCTTTCAAAACCTGATGATACTCTGAAAGCTATTTATGTGGCCTGCCGTACCTGTTATTCCAGTCAGGATCCTCAGCTTATCTGGGATAAAGATTATGACAGAGACAAAATGCTTAAACTGGTCAAAAAAGTTATTGAATCAGGACATCACAGTACCCTTGAACACTGCCATTACATTTATGCAGTCAGCGGTATCAGCAGGGCATGCTCACATCAACTGGTCAGGCACCGTCATATGTCTTTTTCTCAGAAGTCTCAGCGCTATGTTACTGAAACTGATCAGTTTGAATATATTACGCCGCCTGCCATAGAGAACTCTGAGTTTGTTGATGAATACCATCAGATGATGACAGAACTTCAAAATTTTTATACCCGGATGATTGAAACAGGTATAAAGGCAGAAGATGCTCGTTTTGTATTTCCTAATGCAACCAGTACATCGATGGTTCTTAGCTTGAATCTTAGAGAACTTATGCACCTGGCTAATCTCAGGCTCTGTACAAATGCCCAGCATGAGATTAGAAAACTAACTCAAAAAATGGTTAACCTTGCTATTAAGCAAGATGACTGGCTTAAAGATTACCTTGTTATAAAATGTGATGCTCTTGGCTATTGCAACGAAATTAAAACCTGTGGAAGAAGACCACACAAGAATAATGTTATTAGCAATTGATAAATAATGAGGCTGAAGTAGACTATGGAAGAATTAATTGAAAAAATCAGGCAGGTTGAAGTTCGTTATAATGAACTTGGTCAACAACTCAGTGACCCTGAAGTTTATTCAGACGTTAACCAGTTTAAAAAGCTTTCCAAAATGCGTAAATCTCTTGAAGAAACAGTAGAAACTTATCATAAATGGGAAGAACTGGCAAAAAATGTTGCAGAAGCCAGAGAAATGGTCAAACATGAAAAAGATATTGAAATGAAATCTTTTCTACAGGCCGAAATAGAAGAAAACGATTCAAAAATACCAGCACTGGAAGAAAAATTGCGCCTTATGTTGCTTCCCAGAGATCCTAATGATGATAAAGATATTATGCTTGAAATAAGAGGTGGGGCTGGTGGAGATGAAGCTAATATATTTGCTTCTGACCTTCTGCGTATGTATTTACGGTATGCAGAAGATATGAAGTGGCAAACAGAAGTACTATCAAAGTCTGAAGATGGTCTGGGCGGTGTATCAGAAGCAACTGTATCTATTAAAGGAGATGCTGTTTATAGCAGACTAAAATATGAGTCGGGCGTACACAGGGTACAGCGGGTGCCAGTAACAGAATCTCAGGGACGTGTTCACACAAGTACTGCAACAGTAGCAGTTATGCCTGAAGTTGATGACGTAGAAATTGAAATAGACCCCAAAGATATAGAATTAACTACTACAAGATCTGGAGGCGCAGGCGGGCAGAATGTTAATAAAGTTGAAACAGCTGTCAGATTGTTTCATAAGCCGTCAGGTATTCAGGTACACTGTACAGAAGAAAGAAGTCAGCTTCAAAATAAAGAAAGAGCTATGCAAATACTGAAAACCAAGCTCTTTGATATTGAACTTCAAAAACAAACAAAGGAAATTGAAGATCTCAGACGATCTCAGGTCGGCACAGGGGATCGAAGTGAACGTATTCGTACCTACAATTTTCCGCAGAGTCGCTGCACTGACCATCGTATTGGAAAAAATTATAATGTTCAGACCATTATTGACGGAAATATTAATGACCTGATAGATGATCTGGTTAAATATGATCAGAAAACTAAGCTTGAAAAACTTGCTACAGCAACTACAGAGTAAAAATAGAATGAATATAGCGAGAATACGCCTTGATATAGTAAAAAGGTTGACTGCTAACAGTATTGATCCTTATGAAGCAGGTGTTGAAGCTGATCTGCTGATTGAACATTTTCTGGATATAGACAAAAATGACCTGCTTATCAGACCAGATGTAGATATAAAAGATACCCGGCTTGAAGCACTTCTTGAATCTGTTGATTTGAGAGTAAAAAAAAGAATACCTGTTCAGTATATCACAGGCTATGCTTATTTTTATGGCTCCAGGTTTCTGGTCAATCAGCACGTTCTTATACCACGTAATGATACTGAAATACTTGTAGAAAAGGCTATTCAAACTTTAGCGGGTTCAGAGAATATTCATATTGCTGATATTGGTACAGGTTCAGGTGTTATTGTTGTTATAATACTTATGTATTGCAAGCGTTGTACCGCTATAGCAACAGATATTTCAGAAGATGCTCTGAATATAGCACGTCAAAATGCCTGTCTTAACAGAGTTTCAGATAGAGTACGGTTCGTTAAAACAAATTATCTCAGAGATATTGACATTAAGTTTAATGCAATACTGGCTAACCCGCCATATATACCAATGAAAGATAGAGTTAAACTTGCTCCTGAAGTTGCTCTGCATGAACCGGAACAGGCGCTCTTTTGCTCTAATAGCGATCCTGTCGAGCATTATAGAGAAATTAGCCGTGAAGCAAAAGACAAACTGCACAATGGAGGGCATTTATTTTTCGAATTGAACTCTGATACTGTCTGTGACGTCAGAACTTTAGTTGAAAAAGAAGGCTGGCAAAATATTTCTATTTATAATGACCTGAACAGACTTCCAAGGGTTCTTCATTGCCAGAAAAGCTGATATTTTTATTTTTTCAGGGTAAAATAATAATGATCCACGTAAAGTTTGTGAAAATAGCATATTTAACGATACAAAAGCGTTCTTTTACTAAAAAACTTTAACGAAAGGGGATTTTAAATGTACACAAAAAAAACCTCTCTTATTAAATTTTTAACAGTATTATGCATTATAACAGGTTTTGCAATTATATTTGTTGATCAGGCAGATGCTAGAGGCCGCAGTAAGTCAGTCTCAGGATCCAGAGGCGGGTCAATAAATTCAAATGTAAATGTTAATCAAACAGGTAGCAATACTTATTCACGCTCAGGACAACATCAGTATAAAAATAGACACGGCAAAGGCGGCTCTGCAACTTCTTCAGGGACCGGTACTGTTAACTATAATAGAGGTCAGGGAGTTGATACCACATATCAGGGCGAAATTAAAACAGAAAGAGGCGGCTCAATTAAAACTGATAGACAGGGGCATTCTTCTTACAAAAGAGGTGAAGGAGTTTCTACGTCCTCTCAGGGTCAGTACACAACTGAAAGAGGAAATACATACACCACAGAACACTCAGGGAACATAACCCACACTAAAGGACAGGGTGTTAATAGCTCTCAATCAACTACTATTAATACACCTGGTGACAATTCTTACAATCTTGATAGGAACGCCAGCTACAACTATACTCAGGAATCTGGATTGACAAAAGAAGGAAATGTTACCGTCACTGATAAAGAAGGTAATATAGTTGGGAGCGGAGATTATAATGCTACATATCAACAGGGAGAAGGCTATAACAAACATGGTAACTATACCGGCCCGGAAGGAAAAACTTATCAGACAGATAAATCTGTGATACGCAATGAAAGCGGAAGTTATACAACTGATAAAACTACAACTGGTCCGCAAGGGCAGACATACAGTACAACCAGGCAAACTGATTACACCTATACTGAAGATCAAGGCCTGCAAAAAGATGTTACCGGCACAACATCACAGGGCAAAGACTTTGAATATCACTCAACAAAAACAGTTGATAAGCAATAAAACCAGAGGTTTAGCAGACTATCAGATAGTTACAGGTTTAAAATAACAATGAAAAACTTTTACATAACTCTATTAGCACTTTTATTTCTTGTTTTTGCTTCTATATATAGCTATAGTAATGCCGTAGTTAATGAAATTGATAGGGCAAGCTTTGAATCACTGCGTGAAAGTGCTGCCAAAACAGAACAGGCTATTGATAAAATTCAAAAAGGGTTGCAAAAGGCAAAAAAAGCACTTAAAACTAACAATAAAATGAGTAAAGAGCAGAAAAAACAACTCAAAAGTCAAATAGCTGAGGCTGAAGCAGCACTGGAAAAATATAAAGCTCCTGTTTCTGGCTTCAATAAATATGCTGATAAAGCAATGTCAGCAATTGAGGTTTATGATGAGATAACAGAAATAAAAGAACAATACAATCGTGATCGTAATTTGCAGGGTCCTCTTGCGGCTCAACTGCGTTTGATAAGCAAAACAATGAGTGATTATGGCTCTAATGTCCCCCTTCTCGGGGATGCGATAGAAATGTATGGCACTGTTACTACAGGGCTGCTTGATAACACTGAAAAAATCGCACTGACACTTGATGAAAACTTTAATCAGGGCGCTATAAGTGGTCAGGGTTACAGACCTGCTGGTGAAAGCAGGGAAAAATATGAAGCATTACTCCGGCAGTATCCTGAGCTTGCTAAAAACCTGACCTATATACCTGTTTCACCTGGTTTCATCTATCAAACAGATGTCAATGAAGTTGATAACCCCTCACTTATCTGGGATGAAACAGAAAAGCAATTTTATAAAATAGACAAAAACGTTCCAGTAAAGGGCCTTTATAAGATGCGCCTTCTGGCAGGCCGACGTACACAGCCTCATGAACTTAAGATTGTTGCTGAAAAATGGAATGATGTCGGCAGTAAGCTTTTATTGAAATCTATCGAAATAAAGGTGATTTATGATACGATTAAGGAGTCTGAAGGCTATAGCTCAACAAAGAAAGCCTTTTATGAGGTTTATAACGATAATTATAACGTTCTTTACAGAGCAATAAAAGATCCGGATCTGTTTTATTCTCTTTATTTGTTTGATAGTCAATTCAGAAATACTGTTGATGCTACTCTGGGGCAGCTTTACAATAAGCTTGCTGTGATACCTGAGGCGCAAAAAGATGCTGAATATATTCTGGAGTTTGCAAGAAAGCGAGGAATCTTTATACCGGCAGTGTCACAGTCTGATCAACAGGTTTCAAAACCCCGCCGTATCGAAGATACTACGCAAAGCAGGCCACCTCAAAGAATTAAGCAGAAAAACAATACCCGCAAAACGGCTAGCACCCGGGGAGACCAGTCAACACAGTCATTTACCCAGAGTAAAACTGCCACAAATGCTGGCAATAGTTCTATAAATCCACAGCTGGAAGGTCAGAAGATTTGTAACAATTATATGAAGGCTCTGGTAATGGATGTTAAAAAGCTGGAATCGCCTGATTTATCACGCTGGGTTGAGTTTACACGAAGCTTCACCTATGAAGATGGTAACTGTGTAGGAGCTTTTATAACCTGGGAGAAAAAGCCCGGTAAAGAGGCTCACAGAGCGTTTACGTTTTATTCGGCTGATAGTCCGGCTAAATTGCCTGCTGCACAGCTCAAAGCGGGCTGGAGTAAAAAGTATCCGGATCTGGGCTGGTAATATTTCTTAAAGGTTTAAAGTCTTTTATAGAGCCTCTTTCAGGGGTTAGCTTCATAAAATGTTTGACCGGCGTCTAATTATGTAAAATAATACAGAGAAATGAAAATTGGCTTTTCATCGAAATTGTCAACAGAAGAGCCGTATTGCTTTAAGTTTAATGTGTTTCACATGAAAAAACATGCAAAAACAATAATTATAGCACTGGTTGTCATAATATTTCTTGCTAGCCTCTATCTTGAGGTTTTTTGCGGACATATTAACCTGCAAATATCTGATATAATGGGGCTTTTTTCAAAGTCAGAAGATCTTAATACGCAGCTATTAAGTATAATAAGATTGCCCAAGGCTGTAAAGGCTATCATAGCAGGGACTGGTCTTGCTGTATCCGGTATGTTTTTGCAGACAGTGACAAAGAATCCGCTTGTAGAGCCTTATTTTACGGGTGTATCTTCTGGTGCTGGTCTTGCACTTGTGCTGGCTATTACTGCCGGTCTGCCACCTGTTTATTATTCTGTAGCTGCTTTTTTTGGTGCAATATTAATCTCTCTTATAGTTATTTCGCTAACTGGATTAAGAAAGTTTTCTCTTGTTAAGCTTATACTAATAGGTTTATCTATTAATATATTTGTAAGTGCAGTTGTTTCATCATTAACGCTGCTTGATAGTGAGCATACCCGTTCAATAGTGATGGTTCTGACAGGAAATATTAGCAGTTCTCTGTTGATTATGAAGCCTCTGGTCATTCTGTTTACTCTAGGTATGATTATATGTATATTTATGGTTCCCAAGCTGAACTTTCTTGTGCTTGATGGTAATATTGTGACTGCTTTAAGCTCAAGAGCACACATTTATTTCATTATAATAGTAATACTTTCATCATTTATGGCTTCTTTAAGCGTTTGTGCTGCGGGCATTCTGGGGTTTGTAGGTATAATTATTCCTCACCTGTCAAGGCTTATCATTGGTCAAAACTTTAAGTTATTGTTTTTGATGAACGTACTTCTTGGGTCAACGATAGTACTGTTCTGTGATTATGTTTCCAGAACGCTGCTTTATCCAACTGAATTGCCTTTAGGTCTTGTTATATCTATGATCGGGGCTCCTATTTTTATTGCATTTATTGTTATAAGAGGCAGTCAGTTTTATGCTTAAGGTCGTCAACGGAAAAATTGCATACGGTGAACATGTAGTAGTAGATGGTGCCAATCTTGAGGTATTGCCATCAAAATTAACGATTATCATTGGTCCTAATGCTGCCGGTAAGACTTCGTTAATCAATGTTCTTGCAGGTAATAGAAAACTTGCCAGCGGGGATTATGAATCTTCTTATAGAAAAAGTATTTTAATACCTCAAAGCCCTTTTTATCCTGAAAATATAACGCTTTTTGAATATGTATCTTCCATATTCTATGAAAAAGGGCTGAAGTGGTCACTTTCAAAAGAGGAAAAGCAAAAAACCACAGATGTTTTAGAAAAACTGAACCTTCAGGATAAAGCTTCAAACTATATGAACAGCCTCAGCGGAGGAGAATTGCAGCTTGCTAACATAGCTCTGTGTTTAATGTCAGGAGCTGATTTAATACTGCTTGATGAGCCTTCAGCCAGCCTTGACCTGATAAATCAGGTTATGGTACTTGATATACTTAAGAAATTAAATGCTAGAGGCATTACTATTATTGCTATAATGCACGATATCAATCTTGCCTGCAAATATGGAGATAAATTTATTATTATTTCTCGAAAAGGTAAGCTTATCTATGGTGATAAATCTAATATAATCTGTAAAGAAAGCCTCTGTGAGTTCTATAATGTTGATTTCAAAGTAATAAACATAGACAATGATATCTTTATTCAACCTGATATATAAATTTCTGTTCAAAAAAGCTGAAAAGTTCTATCTGAAGCTAATATATATAAATTTTTATTAAGTTATGGCAATTTTAGTAACAAAACTATTTAAAATATTTTAATTGTGATATATAAGTGTACTATATACAATTATACCCCATTAAGTGTATTTACTACAATTAATATTAATATTTTGCAACAAATTGTCCCGGTTTTGCGGGAAATACTATAATTTATCTGGAACCCCTTGAAAGCTATTTAGTAATAATTACTGATTTTTATCGTTTGCAGCTTAAATAAAGCTTATAATAAAAAGTAACAACTAAAGCACAGGTAGTTAGAAGATGAAAACACAAAAATTGTCAAAAGCTCTGGTATATCTTGCTCTTGCTTATTCAATTTCTTTAAATAGTGTATTTGCAAACAATATTGTTGTTGACCAGAATACTGATACAGCAATACATACAAGCGGAAAAATAACCAGCATTACTACAGGTACGGTTATTAAGAAAAATGCTTTTAACTCTTTTAAGAAATTTAATGTTTCTGAGGGTAATGTAGTAAACTTAATTCATCCTGATAAGTCTAATGCCCTGATTAATCTCGTACATGATCAGCACAGTCATATAGATGGCATTATAAACTCTATAAAAGCTGGCTATATCAGTGGGGATATATATTTTGTTAATCCTCATGGCGTTACAGTAGGGCCTCAGGGTGTAATAAATGCTGGTAGCCTTACGGCGGTTACACCTTCACAGACTTTTATGAGTTCTTTCTTTATCTCTCCTGGAAACCCTGACCCTTTAGCTGTAAATACTTTATTAAAAGACCTAGCTCCTGTTAATAATACTGCGGTTTTTGCCAATGAAGGTAAAATAAATGTTACTGATAGCCTGAATATACAGGCAGGTGATGTCATAAACAATGGATTAATGCAAACAGGTATAACTTCTGTTTCAGAAAATATCTATGGAATAAGCATAAGTGACATTGTAAATACTGGTTATCCTGAATATTCTCCCAAACTTGTTGCTAAAAATGGTAATATAACTATTAAAGCTTCTGAAGACTTTAATAACTTTGGATATATATCAATACCTAAAGGTAATATGACAGTATATGCTGGTAATAATGCTACACTGGAAGGTGATTCATGTACTTATGTCAGTAATACAATTGATTTTACTGCTGATGTTGATACAGCAATCATGAAAAACGCTAAAGTTAAAGCAGGTAAAGATATCATAATGGATGCTGCTGTTAATAGCTTTGTCTCAGACAATTCAAAAGTTGCAGCTGGCCGTAATATTGATATACTTGCCGGTAACGATGGGTTTATACGTGATTATTCAAGCGTTCAAGCTGCTAATAATTTATATATAAATAGTGCAAATTATACCTACATAACAGGCAATGCTTCTGTTGAAGCAGGCAAAAACCTTTCTTTAGTCTCAGACAAACTTGATGCAGGTATTAACGGTAATGCAACAGTAAATGCAAATAATATAAGCATTTCTGCTGATGTAACGGCTTTTATTGCTGATAATGCAGGGGTTTCATCAACCGGAAGGATTGATTTGTTCTCTGAAAAGTACAATGCATATATTACAGATAATGCAAATGTATATTCTAAAAATATGATAGTGCTTAATGCGGGCAATGATTCCTTTGTTTACGGCAATGCCAGAGTAGAAGCAGGTAATAACCTTCAGCTTAAAGCACGTAACAACTCGATACTTGATGGAGGCTTTGTCAGAGCAAAGAATGTTGAGCTTAATGCAGGTGTATATTCTTTAATTGTAAACAATGCAGATGTTCATACTTACAATAACCTTCTTATGTCTTCAAAAAATGATGCTATCATAGAAGATTATGCTCTTGTTAAATCAGATAACAACATTAATATAACCTCAACAGAAGGTTCTGCTATTATTAGAGATAATGCAGTTGTATCTGCAACCAGCAAATTAGATCTTAATGCAGATATAGATTCTCGTATATCTGACTATAGCCAGGTTACAGCAAATAATATAAATCTTAATGCCCTGCAATTATCTTATATCAATAGTAACGCTATTGCAAAAGCCTCAAATAATATAAATCTTACTGCCAGAGGATCAGCTTTTATCTCTAACAACGCACAAATAGAAGCAGGAAATGCCATTAATCTGGTTGCAGGAGATAATGCCTTTATAAATGCTGAAGCAACAACGGTTTCATCAGCTCTTAAGCTTGAATCATCAGGCAACAGCAGTATCCATGGTAATGCCCGGGTGTCATCTGGTTCTGTTAAGCTGTTAGCCGGCCAGGATGCGTATATAACTGATACCTCTGAGGTTATTGCAGAAAAAGATATAACCCTTTCAGCTGAAGGCGTTGCCTTTATTACCGGGGATGCTTATATTTCTGCAAAAGAAAATATTATACTTGAAGCAAAACAAAATGCTTTTACGACAGATAATATAGTAATCCAGACAGATAAAAACGTTCTTCTGACGGCTGATAACTATTCTTTTGTTAATGGAAATACACAAATTGTTGCAGGTCAGAATGTAATTATAACTTCAAATGCTGCCAGTGCAAGTGTAAGCGGTACGGCTTCAATAGAAAGTGGTACAAATACAATATTAAACGGGAATGAAAATGCCTTTATAACGGGCAATGCAAATATCAACTCAGGTAACAATACTGTGATAAACAGTGGAAACTATTCATTTATCAATGGTGAGGCCAATGTAAATTCTGGAAATAGTATTATACTTACCTCAGAAGTATTTGATAGCACTATTGGTAATCAGGCTAAACTTTATGCTTTAAATAATGTTGTTTTAACTAGCAATAACAACTCTATTATTAATGAAGATACGACAATATTAGCCGGTAATAACGTTATTTTAAATGCATCAAACGGTAATGCCTTTATCAGTGGCAATCCTGTGGTTGATGCAGGGAATACAATTAAGCTCGTGGCATTTTCTGATGCTATATTATATGGCAATGCCTCTCTAAATTCAGGAAACAGGGTCGTTTTACTTTCCGGCAATAACTCTATTATTGATGGAACTGAAATTCAATCAGGCAACATTGTTTTAAACGCTTTTAATAACAGTCTTATAGCCAATAACGCCAGGCTTATATCCTCAAGCAATGTAGTTTTAAGAGCAGGCTATAATGCAATTATTAATGGTAGTGCAGATATTAAAGCCGGTAATAACATAATTCTAGAAGCAGTAAATGATTCATTTATTACTGACAGTGCTAATCTAAATGCAGATAATAATATTATACTTATGGCAGTTCAAAATGCTTTTATTAACGGTAATGCACATACAGTAGCAGGTAACAACACCTTACTAACAGCCATAAATAATGCTTTTATAGGTGGTACAGCTAACGTGTTTTCTGGTAAAAATGTTATGTTATTAGCGGGAAACCAGGTATTTATTGATGATACGGCAACAGTTGAGGCTGGCAAGAGGATTATATTAATAACATGGTAGTTGAATACTGGCTTTAACGTATTAACGTATCTGCATTGTCAATGATCTCTTTAATATGAGAATTGAAGACCTTTTTATCAAACCTTTTAACAGCATTAGATATATATTTATGATCCCAGGAGATAGATTCTGCAAGGTTGATTGCTTTGTTAAGTGATTGTATATCCTGGTTTTCAAAGAGTATGCCAGTTTTATTGTCTTCGATAATATCAAGGGCTCCACCGCCTTTGAATGCTATAACAGGTTTTCCTGCTGCACCTGCTTCTGCCATGACAATACCAAAATCTTCTTTGCCGGGAAATATAAAGCCTTTACACCTATTAAATAAGCTTATAAGTCTGTTCTCAGACACTCTCCCTAATAGCTCAATATTATTTTTTGCTTTAGACTTAAGTTTCTGATATTCTGCTCCATCGCCAGCAATAATTAGTCTTTTGCCTGACTCATTAAAAGCATCTACAGCCATTTCAAACCCTTTATAAGCAACCAGGCGACCAGCCATGAGGTAGAACTCTTCTGATTCCTGGTGATTAAATTTCTCAGTGTCTACTGGTGGATGGAGAATCCTGGCATCCCTGTTGTAATATTTCTTAATTCTGGTAGCTGTATAACTTGAATTAGCCAGGAATAAATCTACCCTGCAAGCACTTGTAACATCCCACATCCTGAGATAGTTAGATATTAGACATATAAATAATCTCTGAAACAGATTAAAGCGGTTCAGATCAGAATATACCCAGAACATATCCCATATATACCTAGCAGGAGAATGGCAATAGCAAATATGTGCTGCGTCTGGTCTTGGTATAACACCTTTTGCAACAGAATGATGAGAAGAAAAGATTACATCATAATCCTGAAAATTTAGAAATTCAATCGCAAAAGGCATCAGCGGAAAATAAGCTTTATAAAACCTTTTTGCCAGTGGCATTTTCTGTACAAAGCTTGCTTTTATATCTTTCTTACAATAGGGTTCAGGTATAATCTTTTTGTCATAAACGGTTGTAAAAAGATCTGCTTCAGGATATATGTCAAGCACATTAAATACTATGCTTTCTGCACCTCCTATGCCACCTGCGAGTTGGTCTGACATAACAGCTATTCTGGGTTTTAATGACATTTTTATTTCATTCTCATTACAATAGAAGACACTTAAACATTTAAAATCTAAAACATTTTACCATTTAACCTGACAAATGGAGAGATTTTATAAATTATACTATAAATTTCTTTAATTAAATTTCGTAAAACTTGACAGCGTAACTATTTTTTTTATTCCGGGTTGTTATATCATAAGTAAATAAGGCAATGTGTGGTTAGACTGTGAAAAATTTTGTTCAAATACCCCTGATTTTAATAACATTTTTAACATTACAATCGCTGCCATCTCTGGCAAATGATTATAAGGGGGATGTTTATTTTGAGAAATACAATCATGGTAAGTCTAACATAAAGTTCTATTTGTCTGAAAACCGAAATTTTGTTACTCGAAAGTATTTGCTTGGCCCTAATGATGTTTTGAGTATTTCATTTCTGGGTGTTCCTGAGCTGGATCAAAAGAAAATCAGGATACAACCAGATGGCAATATTACACTGGCTCTTCTCGGGACAACAAATATAGCAGGTTATACTGTTGCAGAGTTTGAGGAATTGCTGCTGGAAAAGTATAAGTACTATTTAAAGGATCCTCAAATTACCATTAACCTTGATGAAACGAAGCCTTTTATAGTTTATGTATCTGGTGCAGTGTTAAATCCGGGAAGTTATGAGCTGGATACTAATACATCTGAAGCTCAATTTATGAATAACACAAAGCCAGAATTAAGAATAATAAGAAAATCCCCATTACTATCAAATGTTCTTGTAGCAGCAGGAGGTATTTCTTTTGATGCTGATCTTGAACATATAATGATATCAAATAAAATTGAAGATGCACAGTTTGAAGTGAACCTTCTGGAGCTTCTTGAGGCTGGCGATGCAAACCAGGATATCTATTTAATGCCGGGTGATGTTGTTCATGTGCCAAGGCTTCCAACGCCTGTAGCAGTTAATCCTTCAGATTATAAAAAGTATGCAGGGGCTACATTTTCTCCTAAAGACGTTCCTGTTAAGGTATTAGGTTATGTTAATGCTCCGGGGCTTGTCAAACTGGATTCATCCAGATCTACTAACATCAATTCGGCAATTGCTGCTGCAGGTGGATATCAGCGAAATGCATCATATCCCCCTAAAAAGGTGTATCTTAGTAGAATTGATAACAATGGAATGCTTATTACTACGGCAATTAACCCTATGAAGGATGATACAATCATAATGCCTAACGACATTATATATGTACCTGACAAGCCTAGGCCTATGATTGGTAAGGCTTTTGATTATTTAAGTCGCATTATTGCACCTGCTAACATGTTTGCCAGTACTTATAATAACTGGGCTTTGATGTTTGATCCAAAGCGTTATCAGGTGAGAGTGATAGAATAGAGAATTGGTTGTGTTATTACCCCTACAGGATAGCTTATATGAAAAGAAATAAATTACTTTTACTTATCCTGAAAGAAAAGAAGCTTGTAGCATCAGGCTTAATCGCAGGTGTTGTTATCTTTTTAGTTTATCTTATTTTCTTTTATGTACCTTTATTCAAGACAAGCACTAAAGTTTTTATAAGAAATATTCCCAAACAAGATATAGTAGCTGCATTTGGAGGGGGTTCAACTGTTGTATCAGAGAGTGGATTTAGTAATCCGTTATTTAATCTGGTTCAAATCATTGAATCTGAATCTGTTGCCAGCCGTGTTTATGAAAAAACATCAAAAAAATTCAATAAAGATTACAAAAGAATTAACGCTGTTTCAATGAGTGACTGGCTTATAACCTATGATGATATTGTTAGTGCCCAGATAAAACCTTCTACAGATATAATTCAAATCTCTTTAAAGTGGCCAAACAAGGATAATTCGCAGATAATATTGAATGAGATCGTTAAACAGTTCAAAAACGTTAATCTAGAGATACGAAAGTCAGTTGAAACAAAGCAAAGCATATATTTGAATAACCAGCTGCTTGAAATAGCAAGCCAGCTTGATAATATCCGCAAGGAAATTAAAGATTATAAAGTAGAAAACAAAGCAGTAGATATTCTTAATGAAACAACAGAGCTAACAAAAGCAAGAGTAGAGCTGCAAAAGCAAGCAGAATTGCTTAAAAGCCAGATTAATTATTACGATAATAAACTTTCGGATCTTTCAAATCAGCTCAATTTTTCTGATGTAAAAACTGCTCTGAGAGCGGCTTCTATAGGGGAGGATCCTTATTTAGTTCAACTCAGTGAGGATCTTGCTAATGCCCAGCAAAAATATGCCCAGTTATCATCAAAGTTTACAGATAATTATCCTGATGTAAAATCAGTTAAGAGCGAAATTAATGAGCTAAAGAAAAATATAGAAACTCGAAAAAAAGAAACTCTTGGCAATGTTAAAATTGATAGGGGCTTGTATGATAAACCTTCACAGGATCTGGTCACAGAGATGGCCCGATTGCAGGCTGAACGAACTTCTACCAGAGCTCAGTTAGCAAGTTTAAATAATGGTATTGAGAAACTTAAAACCCAGGAAAGTACCCTGCCGTCTAAAATACTGGGGTTAGAAGAGCTCCAGAAACAGGAAAAAGCACTGGCTTCAGCTTATGAAAACATTAAACAAAAACAAATTGAGGCTAAAATTAAAGAGTCTGAAATTGTTGATAATATTGTTATTCTGGATCAGGCATCACCTCCTAAATATGTATTTATTTTTCTTTTGACCAGATTTATTGGTCTTGTGGGAATTACATTCTTACTTTCAATTGCCACGGCTTCCATAAAAGAAGAACTGGAAAACAAATGGACTAATTCAAGAGAAATAGAAGAGGTTACAGGTAAAAAAGTACTGGGTACGATCCCATGGATTAAATCACAGGAGCTGTTTGAGAAAGATGCTGATCAGTTTATTCAGAAATCAGACAGCATTCTGGGGGTTTCATATGGTGAAATTGTTTCTAATATGGTTAGAAGCTCATACCTGAAAGATACCCAGGCCATTTCTTTTGTGTCAACAGTGACAAGCAGGCATATGTCATCCATTATTCCTAATATTACCGCTACACTTGCAAGGCTTAATAAGTCAGTAATACTTATATCTACTGATTTTGAGCAATCAGATAAGCTGCTAAAAAACTTCAATATTAAATTACCCAAAAACAAACATGATATGCTTGACGTTATTGACAGGATTAACATCCATCTTCGTATTTCTAAACAGGTAGACAATGAAGTTTTGACCCAATTGTTAGAAGAAGCCTTTGTTCCTATAATAGTTGAAGGCAATGATGTATTCCATTTTCTCCATATTAACAAGCCTGTTAATATGTATGACTACGTTGGAACACGTGGTTTTAATACTATTATAGATTTTTTAAAGCAATATTACGAGTTTATTATTATAGATACACCTTCTAAGCCATTAATGTTTCCTGAATTTGCTGCTATTTCAAATGTCAGTGATGGTGTAATTGTAATAGCTGCAATGGAAACAAACCGTGACGGTCTCATAACAACTCTTGAACGCTTTGAAAAATCAGATACTGAAATACTGGGTATTATTGCCAGAGAGCATAATAAAGAACTTGAAAGCTTCTTTTCATCAGATATCAAAAATATGTTCTTTTAAATATGGAAAACCGTTTTGAACAGATAATATCTCGATTGTTGACTAACAAAACTCTGGTCATACTGGGGGCTTTGCTGGTACCTCTTGTAGTTATAAAATTTGTATCAAAAGACACAAATGTCGATCCACTGCTGATTTACTTTTTATTATCTGCCGGGTTGTTTGTCGGGTTCTACGTCTTTAACCTTTCACTTAAGTTTTCATACTTGCCATATCTTTTATTGCAGCTAATAATTATCTGGATATTTCTTGACAATAAGATTTCAGAGATTCTAGGTATTAATATAAAGCTTTATGCTCTGGTTTTTGGGCTCAGCTTTGTTGTATCAATTTTTTATTTTTTCAGGCATTTTAAGTATTTATGGGATAATTATGTTGCTTTCAGGTTGCTGCTAATCTTTTTCTTTATTAATATATTCTATTTTCTCTTCTACCACTCAGATTTTAGAAGCTGGTATTCTGACTATATGGATATATGGCTGGCAAGGCCTGAGGTCAGGTTGTTTTTTATCAGAGAAGGTATGGATGTTTTTGCCAAGTCATTCTCTGAAACTCAGTATGTGGGTATGTATCTAAGTAGCCTTGTCCCTGTAATTAGTTTTATCGTTGCTGTTATGAGTTTTAAAGACACAATCAGCCTGAATAAACTTACTGAAAAGCTTTTCTTGATTGCTAGAATAGTAATATTTACAATTGCTGGTTACTTTTTTCTTTCTCTACTGTTTATAGCCATTGGAATCAGTACTATTGGGTTTGTTGACGGACGCCTGTGGGGAGATTTTCTTGGTTTCGGACACGCCTTTGCTATTTATCTCTCATATTATGTGTTGTTTTTAGCAGGCCTAAAGGTAATACTCAATTATTTTAATAAAAATCAAAATATGGAAATTGAAAATAACTTGATAAACCTTCTTATAATTATATCTCTGTCTCTCATTGTGCTTCAAATAAACAAAACAGCTTTAGTTGCCCTTGCTTTTGCCCTGGCAGTTCTGCTTTGTGGTTTGTTAATCAGTCATGTTAAATTTAATTTTTTCAGCATAAAAGAATCAGAAACTTCTACCAATAAAGCTAGTACAAAAATTTTAGCTTATGTATCTGTTTTAATTGTTATGCTTTTAATTTTTCTATTTTATTTTGAGCATTTAACAGAAGCTTTTTCGACAACATCATCCCGCATTATTCAACGTTTTACAACATTTAGCACTTTTAACATCAGAACGATTCTCTGGGAATACTTTCTAGAGTATTGGTATGAAAATTTAAACCTTTTTAGACTCTTTTTTGGCTTTGGTATTGACGCATCAAGGGAAGCATCGTTTCGAATATCACAAATAATTGCAGGTGATATACGTCTGTTTACCTCGCCGCTGGTGCATGTTCATAATCTATATTTTGAGATGTTTTATGACTATGGCCTGATGGCCTTATTCTACTTTGGTTCAATCTTTTATATAGCTTTTGACAACATTAAAAACATTATTTCAAAAAAGAAAAATCAAGCAGTTAAGTTATTTAGCATAATTAGCCTTTCGATTATAACTTTCTTTGCTGTTTTTTCTACTACAGAAATACTGAGAATACCTATAGCTATAGTATTTTTCAGTCTTCTTGGGTTCTTTGAGGTTTTAAAATATAATTTTCTAAAGTTTAAAAACCAGTTACTTCTTTAGTGAAATCTTTTAGAGAACTGATTTATATGTATCAATTAATTTTACGTAATATTTCGATGCTGTATAATTTTCTTCTGCTGTTTTTCGGGCGTTTTTGCCCATTTGAATAGCAAATTCTTTATCCTGTAAGATTAAACGTAGGTTTTTAACCAGTTCTTTCTTGTCTGTGGGTTTAAAAAGAAAGCCATTTGTACCATTCTCAATCATTTCAGGCAAACCTCCGATTGAACTGGCTATAACTGGTCTTCCTGCTGCAAATGACTCTAAAACTGTCATGGGAAAGTTCTCAAACCAGTTTGCTGGCTGAATAGTTGCTATGCATTTATGATACTCAATTTTAAGATTTTCACCTGTTAAATATCCTTTAAATATGACATTATTAGCCCCTATTTTGGAGGCAAGTTCTTTTAAGGCAGTTTCTTCATAGCCTGTACCTGCAATAACAAGCTTTGCTTCAGGTATTTCAGCAATGGCTTTTATTAGCAAGTCTACACCTTTTTCTTTTTCTAGCCTGCCTGCATATAAAAAGCAATTATTTATACTATATTCGGGTGTTTCACTCAGAGAAGAATCATCAATAAAGTTATTTAAAACAACAAGTTTTTCAGAAGCTTTTCCAGATCGGATTAACAGGTCTTTTAGAGCTTGAGACGGGCATATAAATATATTTACCTTATCATAAAGCTTGTGGATCTTTTTAAAGAGAGCTTCTGCGGTTACAGCAGCACTGCGACTAAATTTCTGGCCTTTGCAATTGTGAATTAGGCAATGAAGAGGGTTGCCTCTGATACACAATTCATTTTTACAGTAATAGCTATCTTTCAACCGCAATGACCCTGAAGGGCAAACCAGTCGAACATCATGAAGGGTCATAATAATTGGTATCTTCAATTTATTAACAGGTTTTAAGACTGATGGTGTTAGATGAAAGTATATATTGTGAAAATGTACAATATCAGGTCTTATTACATCAAGCAGGCTGGCTATTTTTAACTTTGCATCTTTGTTATACATTATTTTTGTTGCATACTTAAGATTATTTACCATATTATTAGTGCAATAATCAGTATATTGAGGAAAATAGTTTTTATATTTATAATTATCATAAAACAAAGGGGGTTTATTAGTTGCAAAGAAGTATACCTCGTGACCATTTGATGTTAGGAGTTCAGCTATGCCCTGTATATGCTTTTCAGTGCCACCAGCAGGAGAATAAAAATTGTTAACAATAAGTATTTTCATAAGTTGTCTTTATTTAACTCTTTTATAACTAGTCATTGCAATATTATAAACGTCAATAAGTTTATTGTAAAAGACTTCAGAGGTATAGAAGGTTTCAGCTTTTTTTCTTGCATTTTCGCCCATTTGTTTTATCTGTTCTGTATTTGAGTGTATGTAATTCATACATCTGGCAAGTTCATCAGCATTTTCAGGATCAAATATCATGCCATTTATATTGTGATCTATTACTTCTGGTATTCCACCAAGCCTGGCCCCTATTGCAGGTCTTTTGCAGGCAAAGGCTTCTGCTATAGACAGGCCAAAAGTTTCAAAGCCACGTGTAGGTTGTATAACAGCAATGCATTTCAGATATTCCTGGCGGAGTTCATCTTCAGATTTAAACCCTGCAAAAGATATATTTCTCAAGCCTCTATCTTTAACTATTTGCTTCAGGCGGTTTTCTTCAGTACCCGAGCCTGTAATTTTTATTTCCAGGTTATCTGGCAATCGGGTAAGGGCTTCTATAATTATGTCAACACCTTTTTCATAAGAAAGTCTTCCTGCGTAAAGGAAATAACTGCCTTTTACGGGTTCAGGAATATCTATAAACCATCTATCATCTAAAAAATTGTTAATTACATAGATCTTATGTTGAGAAATACCGGCATTTATGGCGAGTCTTTTAAGGTCATTTGAAGGCACAATAAAGCTATCTATCCTGCCTGCAAAATTTATCAGCTTTCTTATGGTGAATTCTGCTACAGCCACAATGCTTCTAGGAATAGACCTGTCAGAACATCTGTTTATCAAACAGGGCAGAGGATTACCTCTTGTGCAAAGTTCATCAATGCAATAAGACCTGTTATTGATCATTAGCCTAACGGCAGGGCACATCAGGTAAGGGTTATGAAGTGTCATCACTACCGGTATATTTATATTTTCACAGGCTGAAAGAATAGACGGGGTTAATTGATAGGCTATATTATTTAGATGTACAATATCAGGTTTAGTTTTAGCAAGTAATTTTAGTAATTTTGAGCAGGCATCTCTATTATAAATTGATCTTAATACATAAAACGGGGCGCTGAAAGGAGACAGGTTAGATATAGAAACAAATTCAGGGAAGTAACTGCTGTATTTATAGTTCTCACAGGCGAAAGGCTGTTTGTCAGTAGCAAAGAAAAATACCTGATGCCCTTTTTTTTCAAGTATTTCTGCGGTTCTGAACATCATATTTTCAGCCCCGCCTTCTTTTGAGAAGTAGTTGTTTACCTGTAATACTTTCATTGTGCGGTCTTTAAAGAATTGTTTTCCTGCCATTTCAAATCATTGAGGAGTTTGCATATTAACATACCACCTGATGAATTATATAAATCACGGTTCTGTTCAGGATTTAAAATCTCTATTTTGCCGTAGTCACAGATTTTGAGCATCCCTGAGGTGTATAGTTTGTTTTCAAAGCGGGCAGGTCTATCTATGATAATAAAGTCAACATCAAATATATCTTTATCTCTGGAAGTTTCGCCCGGATTAATAGTTCTTACGTAGCCATCTTCAAGAATTCTTATAGGATGATCTGATTTATTAACAACAATACCACCAAAGTGAGACTTAGAATACTTTAAAAAGAAGGCAATACCTCCAGAGGCAAGCATTGCTATTACAACCATAAGAAGTATTATTTTTATTGTAAGTCTTAACTGTCTTTTCATATTTTAAGTTCACTTTTTTTTAGTATCCAGATAGCAGCTATATGAAGAATTAATGCATCCAGAAGTGCCCTGAAGAACCATGCCATCGCTGCACCTATTAAACCATACCAGTTAATAAACAGCAAGAGGAAAAAGATATAAACAGGTAAAACCAGAAGTATTATCTTACCAGTAATATCAGCCCTTCCAGTGCCCTGAATAAGTGCTACAGGAACCTGATTGATACCCTCAATAAACATGCCTGCAGCAATAATTTGTGTCATCCTGAAACTTTTTTCTGCAAAATCAGGATCAAGCCATAATGAGAGGCCAGGTTTGGCTAGAATTATTATTAGAACAACTGGTAAGACCATTAGTAATGTTGTAAATAGTAATGTTATCTTATAAAGCCTGACTGTACGTTTGCGATCAACTTGAAATTCTGCGCTAAAAGCAGGGAACATTACTCCGATAATGGCCAGTGGTATAATGGAAAGCCTTGTAATAATATCAAAAGGGGTCGTATAATAAGCTACGACAAGTGATGATACAAGGTAGGCCAGAAAGAATCTGTCCATATAAGACATAATGGGTCCTATCACGTTACTAACTGTAATCCAGCCGCCAAAAGTAAACAGAGGTCTTAGAAATGTTTTCTGTATTTTGAAATCACTGATCAGGTTGTTTACAATTCTTGTGCAGGCGTAAATATGGAGTACAAATGTAATTATCCGACCGGCAACAAGCAGTAATACTATATGAAAAAGATCATTTGAGAAGGGCAAAACAAAAAGTGGGCCTATATAATTAAACAGTACCACCGGCAATCTGAGCAGGCTTATTACAAAAAACTTCTGGTATGCTTCAAGAATCCCTTTGATATTAACGATAAGCAGCAACATAGGTAGCGTAAGGGCCAGTGCATAGAGAGAGTATGTTGTTTCTTTTACGTATCCTTCTGGTACTTTAAGAATTGTATGTACAATAAAAGGTGTCAGTAGCCAGATGACGGCAGTCGCCAGTATGCCGAGTGCAAATACAATTGTTAAAGCAGTCCATATCAGAGAGGGTATGTCTTTAACCTCTTCCAGGGCAATCTTTTTTGATATCAGCTGGGTTAAGGCTCTTCCCAGGCCGAAGTCAAAGAGGTTTGAATAGCCAATAATAACCCATATCAGTGTTAGCAGGCTAAAGCGATCAACTCCCATGCCTTTGATGATCAGCGGAATTGTAAACAGTGCGATGAGTAGCGGTAGCCCCTGTGCAAAGAAGTTCCAGAGAATGTTTCTGGTTAAAAGTTTTTTGCCCGTAAGTTTATTTAGTAATTCGTTTTTCAATGTGCTTACCTGCAAGGGGTTTTGGCTTCAGAGAAAAAAATACTGGAGTTTCTGCTTTACAATTAGTATCATAAATAAAACTTCTGGTATGATTTTTAAAGGGAATTATTTTTAAATCTTTAGAAATGGCTGATGAAAAGCAAAAGCAGGCTCCGGCGTATACGACTGGTGCATATATAATAGACAAGGCTCTGGTAAACTTTTCGGTAGGGCTGGCAGTAGGTTTGTCTATTTTGATATCAGTATTCTTTGTTATATTGAGGTTAAATCACCTTTCGTTTTGCCCAGTGATAATGTTTTTTATTATTGCAGGTGGTTTTGTTTATGCATTTGGCTTTATGGGCGCTTTTGTGGCCTCTTGCAAGGAGAAATCATTTAAAATAACAAGATTAAGGGCTGTGCTGGCATCGATTATTAGTTCATTTAGCTTTATGTTTCCGATTTATTTTGTAGTATCAATACTCTATTTCTTGATGTTCTTTGTGCCTAACTATCAACATACTATTGTTAATTATGTTCCCAAGGTTACCAATATACAGTTTTACTTGCAGTTAAAATATTGTAACTATGGCGAGTTCTGCTTGTGGACTTCAGCGTTCGGTAAGCTGATTGGTAATCTCATAGAAGCCCTTTTATTAGGGGTTGGTCTGGCAATTGTATTTTCTATAATCAACTCTATAACTGCTTTTTTAAAGGTGGCAGCCGATACAAAGCCTGAACCACCTCCACAGAAGTCTTAATAGCTTATACAAATTCAATATTATTAAGATAAATACCTCTCTTCAGCTATGGTAATTTGCCCTTGTTTGGTTTTAAAATGTAAATAAGTCAGCAAAATTTTGCAAAATGTAATATTTTTTTCTGGAAAACCTATCAAGTTCTTAAATTAAGAAGGTTTTATGCATTTACTTCAAGCACATTAAAGAGAGGATGATCTATGAAGGGAGCAACCTTAGAATCTAGAAGCTTAAAGCTAGAAATTATGCCAGAAGGTCAGGAACTAGTCAAAGAAGTCATTGAGCTGGCATCTAGAAGGTCAGTTGACGAGACTAATATCACCGGAGAAGATCTGAAAACAGTTATAGGCGACGCTCTTATGTACTATAAGATTTTGCTTGAGCATAAATCTAAAGGGGGCGAAGTTGTCTTAAAGCTTGAAGATCAACATGTCAATTTGCCGGTAGTATCGTCTATTCACTAAGAATCTTTCATAGTATAAATTTAAACCCCGCTAACCCGGGGTTTTTTGCGTTCGTTCGACATGGCTAGTAACTAGGCGATGAAAGTTATTGCCCTTAATCGTGTAGGTCTGACAGATAAGCCGAAACAGGAATGAATTTTCCTCAAACTGGCAACCCGTGCAGCGATGTAAGACTGAACTGTCAGAAGTCAGCAGAGGTCATACTAAACAGGGAGGTATGGGGCTACCTAAACTGGCAAAAAAGCGAAAGCCGGAAACAGCTAAGGTGAACCTGTAGACAATGCAGGAGTGCAGGGTCTTTCATTTGCGTCTGAAGAAGGAAGAGGCAACGTCAATGGATATTCTGAGTCATCCTGAACGAAGCGAAGGATCTATCAAATGTTTATTCTGGATTGTCACGTCGAACTAAAAGCCCTCCTTGCAATGGTAATAGTTTATTGAATGTTTGAATTAGCCCGAAATAAAACTCTCTCAGGAGTGCACTTAGAGGTCGTGTGAGAACACAGCAGTCAAAACAAACCAACAAAGATCAAATATTAAAAAGTGATTGGCTTTTCAGCCAATTGCTGTGATTAATTTTTCTGTTCCAATGATGTTGTTTGCTCTTTTCATATTGTAAACCGTTGAAATGATAGCAAATTCAGCCATTGTTTTTGCTTTACCCTTCATCAGGAAGTAACCATGGTTCATTGCCCGCTTTATTGTCCCGAACGGGTGTTCAACAATGCTTTTTCGCTTTTTGACCTTCTCTTTGTTTTTTCGCATTTTTTCTTTCATATCATCTAATAAATCTTCGTGTTCCCAGCGGGTAATAGTTCTTGCCGTTTTGCTTGTAGTGCATTTCCCCTTCACAGGGCACGTTTCAGGATTAGTACAGATGTATGATTTACATTTAGCACCTCTTTTATCTTTTTTTTCTTCAAAAAGTTCTAGCTTAGAACCCACAGGACACACATAGCAATCATTTTCTTTGTCATAAGAAAATTTTGATTTACTGAAATTCTTGTCATTACCTCTGCCTCCAGTTTTTAAGGGTTCACAGACATAGGGAACTATTTGATTGTCAATGCATTCTTTGATTTTAGCGTGGTTGTAGTAGCCTTTGTCAGCAACGACTTCCAATTTTTCATTTTCATCAATGTTAAGCGCTTCTGCTGCTTTAGTTGCCATATTGAAAAGCTGGTTATAGTCGGTAGGATCATCTGTTACATCATATGTGACAATTAATTTGTGTTCATCATCTACTGCTATCTGGACATTTAATCCGACTCCCTTTTTCATGACGCAACAATCCCTATCTGTTGTGCACAACTGGTCTTTTCCTGAAAGCTCTATATCTTCTTTAATCTTTGAAAGCTTTAATTCTTCTCTTTTTAGATCCTCTAGCTGACGGGTAAGTTCTTCTTTTGTCGGGGTATTTGTAGTTTTATTTTCTAATTCATCTATTTCATCAAGCTCTTTGATGTATTCATTTGTTAATTTTTCCAGTTCTTTCAGTCTTTTTTCTACTTTGTTTTTCGTGTAATACTTATCTGGAGCGTTTACTGCCTTGAAATGAGATCCGTCAATGGCGACAAATTTGTTAGCAAGCAGATTTGTTTTCTGGCAAAAATCCAGAAACTTATTAAAAAGGTTCTGGAAGGCTTTTAAATTATCTTTTCTAAAGTCTGCTATTGTTTTGAAATCAGGCGTAAGCCCACTTAAAAGCCACATCAATTCTACATTTCTATGGGTTTCTCTTTCGAGTGTCCTGCTTGAGCGGATATTATTCAGGTATCCATAAATGTATAACTTAAGCATATCGGCTGGATCATACGATGGTGCACCGAGATTATCGGGTTTTGGCCGTTTAAACTCCAGTTCTTTCAGGTCAAGACTATCAATATATTCGTCGATAAAACGCACGATATTATCTTCTGTGACGTAGTCGTCCATACATGCTGGAAACATTACTAACTGATCTCTTTTGTGTCTTTTGATGTAGACCATGAGTTCCCCTTTTATATGTGCTATAACTGATTTCTTTTGAGATAATTATCTCAAAAAGAAGGGTATTTGTACATGGCTAGCTTTTAATAATTTTAACTTTTGTTGACATTTTCACACAGTCTCTTAGTGCACTTTGGTAGTTATTAGCCTATTTAGAACTTTTGAGTTGTCCTGAGTACATATTAAATGTTTATTATGGATTACCATGTCGAACTAAAAGCCCTCCTCTCGCCGACAACAGATTATTGAATACCTGAATTAGCCTGAAATAAAACTCTCACCGGAGCGAACTAAGTTCGCTCCGGTAGTTTTGCTCAATATTAGCCTTTTCTATCTTCTTTAATACTGCTATAATAAACATTTCGGATAAAAAAACTTTAAACCTGTATCTATACTAAACGACCTTCTTTTTTATACTGATCCTTGAAAGTAATGTATAGATTTCAGATTATAGAGGCCATTCCATCAGCATATATTAATTATTTACGTGGAATGGTATAAATAAAACATTTTATCGGACACTGGTATAACTCCTTTTAGAGACGATATTTATTGAATGCTGTATTTCTTCAATAGATAAAGGAGTTTGCCTGAATACTGGTTGATAAGGTTCAAGGGATGGCCTTATATCCGGTTGAAGTTTTTTGGCTTTGTTGAAGTTTATTTGTGCCTGAGTCTTGTCTCCTATCTTTTCATATGCTATGCCAAGGTTAACATATGCCTGCGCAGACTCATTTAAAATGCTGGCCCAGGAAAAAGCTTCTACTGCTTCGTCATAATCTTTCAACAGGTAGTATGCATTACCAAGTATTAAGAATTTTTGCTGACTGTCTTCTTCTATGGGTAATACTGTATTGATAGCTTCTTCATAATCTTTCATATAGAATTTACACATACCTGAATAGAGTTTTGTAATGTCATTTTCAGTTATAGAGGTAGCTATATCAAAGTGTTTAAGGGAATTTTGATATCTGCCGGCGTAGGCTTCCAGTAGGGCCAGGTTTGTATGGGCGAGAATTAAATCAGGGTTCAGGTCTTTTGAGTATGTTAAAAGATTATAGGCTACCTCATATTCTGGTTTGCTGTATGCCTTAAGGCCTTTAAACATCAACAATCCTGAAAAGTCTATTATATGTTCGAATGAATATATATCAGGGTTAAGTTCAAGTTTTAGTGTTTCGGGGTTACCGATTGTTTTTTGAAAGTGTGTTTTGATAAGTTTATCCAGTATATCAGCAGGTGTTTTAAAGACTTCTTCCAGGAAGGCAGAATTTTTTTCA
Source organism: uncultured Gammaproteobacteria bacterium (assembly GCA_964517135.1). Classification (GTDB taxonomy): domain Bacteria; phylum Cyanobacteriota; class Vampirovibrionia; order JBFMGH01; family JBFMGH01; genus CAZFBA01. Next base: position 72,053 of record CAZFBA010000012.1, on the reverse strand, counting down.
AGTATTTCAAGGTAATAGTTGATATTTTGTCCCGGTATTTTGTCAAGATCCAGGTAGTTTTTATAGCTTGCCATTACATAATTAAACTTTATTAAGCATTCAAGGGTCTTATCGAGTTGTTTTAGCATTGTAAGTTCAATGATTCTGGAATTATAAAGCTCACCTATAAAGAACCGGGCAGCTTTGGGGCTGTATGTTGCTATTTTAAGAAAGTCAGGATTCTTGTTTAATGGTGTATCCTGTATTTTTAGCAAGACGCTTTTCATCAGGTTGTCTGCTATAGCATGGTTAAATTCCCAGAACATTTTGTTATTATTATCAGAAAGAAGATTAAGTGCATTAATAATATTCTTTTTAGTCTTTATTAGTGCCATTTCATGTATTGCTTCTTCAGGCTTTTTGCACCTGAAGCGCATGTTATACTGGAAATTTTTTAGTTTTGGTATTTCTTCCTGTATATCAACAAAGCCTGTTTGTTGCAGCAAGCGGGTCAGGCTAGAAAAAAAGTATGATGATCTCAGTTTATAGCCATCTTCAGAATCATACAGGCTATTAATAATATGATCTTTATGAAAATTGTCTTCTGCTTTATGGTATTCTCTAATGGTTTCATCGCAATTAAAAGTTTCGATTATCAGTGAAGCGCCGGGTTTCAATATTCTAAACCACTCTTCTATAGCCATTAAACCTTCTTCATGAGAGAGCTGTTCCAGAAGATTATAGCTTTCAATTAGATCCACACTCTGGTCTTCTTCGGGTATTTCGTATGGGCGGGCAATAACATCAGCTATGTCATCGTTATGCTGGTCTATATTGATATAGCCTGGTTTGTATATTAAATAACATCCAATATTAAGGTATTTGTGCATTTTTCTTTCCCTCAAGACCATTTTATCAAAAGACAGATGAAATACAAACATAATTTATATGTAATATTATGAGGCTGATGCAAAGCTATGACAATAGTTATTATGGTTTCAATCAATTCATCATTAAATGCCTTTTTATATTAAACCTGATTTATGCTATATTCTTCTCAAAAGGTAAATTTAAAACAACTGATCTGACCATAAACTGATTTTGCAGAAAATACATTTACGCTATATATAAAGAGTTTTAGAATATATCAATTCGGCAAATAAAGGAAAAGTCAATGCTAAAACCAGAATACATCAAGAAAATTACTTTATTTACAGTGATTATTGCACTTGTTTATACTGGCTTACCCTGCCTGGCACAGAAAAGCGTTAAAGCTCTTAAAGGTACTGAAATAGTTGAACACCTTGAAAAACAAGCAATAACGCCACAAAAAGCTTTAAACGGTGTCATAAGTTTTGAAAGTCTCCTTGAAGGTGGGTCTCTCATTAACAATGAGCCACAAATTCTTTATACAATAGCACAATACAAGATTTATCTTGGCTATAAGCATAATGAGGTGAATTATGCAGCTAACAGCCCTGACGAATATGTTTATTTTGAAGAAGCAGACATTTATATTTACAACGGAAAAAGCCTTAAAAAAATTATAAAGAACTATCCGGCAAGCCCAATAGCTGACGATGCTGCTTATATGCTGGCAACAATTCAGCATAATGTTGATTGCAAAGGTGATACATTCTGTCAGCTGAATGCTCAAATAGATAAATACAGGCCACTTTTTAAAGGTTTTCATAGTAGCCCCTTTATCTATCACGCTATTCAGGATATAAATGATCTTATTACTCCTCTGGCAAACGGTAATAATATTAATGAACTGGATAAAAGCACTGTGCAAAAACTCCATACCTCTCTTGATAGGTATTATAATCTTCTAAAATTAACAAAAGATGACAACAAAACCAAATCATTTCTTTTACTGGCCAGATCATATAATAATCTTGGTGATAAAAATAAGGCAAAATTTGCATATCAGTATCTTATAGATAACTATAAAAATACACCTGACGCTAATCAGGCTAGATATGAACTCTCCAGGCTATAAATATCAGAGGTTTCGCTTATTCTGTAATTGTTTTTTTGAGGTAATAAAATGGAACTCGAACTTAAAGAACTTATCGAGAAAGAAAAAGAAGCTTCTATCAGGCTTAAATATCCTTATAATATTAGTATCAAGACGATGTCAGATGCTATAATAACTGATACTGATGGCAAAGAATATATTGACTTTACTTCTAATTCTGAAATTAACTCTCTAGGATATAATCAACCATTTATAAGTGAAATAAAACAACAATTTTCAGATAAACCGGTCTGCTTTTCTTACCTTTTACAACAACCACCTCTTGATGACCTGATAGAAAAGCTTGGCTATATAAGTGGTTTGCCCCATGTATTCTTCAGCAATTCAGCAGGAGAAAGTTTTAATGTTGCTTTAAGCATAATAAAAACCTTTATTTCACAGGCTCCATTTATACCTGATAAGTCTGAAATAATTATATTTACTGATAATAAACCCTCAATTAACCTGCTGAAAATTCATACTCTACCAGAAAAAAAAGAATTTCAGCAAAAGAATTCGTTTGAATTTATTAACTCAACACCAGCCAGCATAAGCAATATGCGTAATTTGTTTTCTAAAAAAGTTGCTGCTATTATTGTTAACCCACTTATTAATATTGAAGGCTCTTTCTTTATAGACAATCACTTTATTGGATCAGTAGAAAAACTTTGCCAGAAATATCAATCCTTACTTGTATTTGACCTGACCTCTGTATCACCCGGTAGAACAGGAGAAATTCTGGCGTCAGGATGCAAAATACCTGATATGCTCTTATTATCAGCAGGCCTGGGGCAGGATATACAACTCGGAATAACCGCTATTAACGGAGAAATCTACGAAGTTGTTAATAAATACTATGAACATAAACATAACTTCTCAGTAACTGCCTGCCACATACTATATAAAATCATCGAAAAACTTGAAGAAAACGACTTTCAGAATCTAATAAATGAAAAATCACTCTACCTCAAAGAAAAATTAAATAAACTTGAGGAAAAATACCTTAATATACTTGATATACAGATAAAAGGTCTCTATGCTACCGTTGAAATGGATTTTAACCTGACACCACTGGTTGAAAAATGCCTGGAAGACGGCATTATACTTGAGCTGGCTACGCCTGAAAAACTTCTTATCAGGCCTCCTTATACTATTACCTGTGACCAGATTGACTGCCTATTCAATGTAATCGACAAACATCTCAATGAAATGAAAAGCGACTACCGACTGGAATAACCTTTTATTACTGAAAATAACCTTTTGCCAGCAACTTTATACCGGCATAAAATTGCTAATCTTATCCTGTCCTGTATTCAGGTGATTGTATACTATATGCAATTGTTGTATATTGCGCCTCTGCCGGTACAATAACAGCCAGAAGATTAATTATTGTAAACTTTTCGTCAAATATTTTCTTTCAGTAGTTTTCAACCTCTTAGAAGGATCCAGGTTCAGGGGTAGAAAGCAGGGATAATAAGGGATTAAAATGTTAACCATCCAGAATGTCGTATCACTAAGCGATTTCAAGAACCATCCGCTTGAATTTAAAGGCAAAAAGCCTGAAAAGAAAGCTATAAGGCCTGATCCATTAAACAGGCAGAAAGTTGACCTCAAAAAGATTGATAATATCGGTTGGGTCTTCAGTGGAGGTGGCGCAAAAGGAGTTTTTGAGATAGGTGTTGCCTGTGCGCTTGCAAAGGCAGGCCTATTGCCTGATGTTGTTGTAGGAACTTCTGTAGGGGCACTCAATGCAGCAGCCATAGCCAATGGAGATATCGATAAGGCAGTTGACTTATGGAAAGATATTTCTAAAGATAAAGTCTATAAAACAAGAATAAGCAAAATTATTTTTGAAGGAATAGGTCAAATTGCCAACTGGCTTGGCATTAAAAATGATCAAAAAGTCAAAGCAGTTCTTGACAATACTCCTCTTAGAGAGTTATTGCGGCAGGAACTTGATTATGAAAAGATTTTAGATAATACACGAGCCAACCACGTAGAACTGCTAATGGGTGTACTTGGGCTAAACGAAGGACACGAAGCCCTGTTTGCATCTCCTGAGCTGTATGGAAAACTGGCCGATAGATACAAAGATGACCCGGTTCATAAAATATTCAAACTCTCGCCAGAAAACTTTGAGGATGCCGTTATTGCTTCAACATCAATACCGGTAGCTTTTCCAGCAGTCAAAATTGATGATGAAGTTTTTGTTGACGGTGGTGCAGGTAATAATACACCGGCAAAGAATGCTATTGACTCACTTTTTGCAATTAATGATGGGCTGAATCAGGGCCTGCTTTTTGTCATGCTATTACAGCCACCCGAAGATGCAGAAGGAATAAGAGATAGCTTTACTGATAAGAATGCCAGCATCAACAGGGTTGGCACTAAAGTGTTGAATATTGTTCTTGACAATACCGCCAAAACAGATGTCAAAATGGCACAGGAGATCACAGAAGAGATCGAACGTTGGGAAGGTCAGAACGAAAAGGCTCAGACAACCATCGAAAAACTCGGACAGACTACTCTGGGGCTTAAGGCAAAGGCTGCTGAACTCTTACAGTTGTCAAAAATCATACCTGATGAGTCAGAAGCCACTAAAATACGTAAAATAGCAAAGAAAATGCAGCAAATGAGTCAGGAAAATCTGGAAGATACCCAGCAGTTATCTCAGTTGCTTAGTGACTATAAACCTTTTGGTGCTAAAAAGAAAATTAAAATCGTACTCATAAGACCCGAAAAACCTTTCGGGGTTGACACCCTGGAGTTTGATAAAGCCGGACAGAAAGCAGATGAAATCATTCAGATGGGCTATGAGACAGCTTTAAGTGCACTCAAACAGACAGAAGTCATTGACGAAGTTAAATATCAGGCACTCATGCAGGAAGAGCCGTATCCGGTAGGCAATGTATTTAAAAAAAGAGCCAGAGAAAAAGGCCAGAAACTATCACGGTTAGTATAAAAACCGGTGATGACGCATTTGAGTTATGCTAATTGTTCAGGGTCTTCAAGGTTTTGTAACTCTTTAAGCTGCTCTTTAAGCTCTTTGCTGAGGCGTTTAGCATATTCATGTTTGTTTTTAACAAGGTGACTGGCAAGTTTTCTGGCCTCTTCTGTTTGCTTGGCAAGTTTGTAGGCTATAAAGAGGTTTTTATAGGGTTCAAAATTTTCCGGGTAGAGGTTGATTTGTTTCTGGTAAATTTCGATTGCGAGGTGATACTCTTTATTTTTGAGGTATCCGTATGCCAGTATATTCTGGTTTGAGAGGTTCTCAGGGTTTAGTTTGTTAAGTTTGTGGGCATATTCTATGGCTCTATCGTACTCTTTGAGGTGTATATTAACTTCACAAAGATTATTTAAGATTTCTTCATCTTCAGGGTAGTTTACAAGCAGGCTTTCAAGTACTTTTTCAGCATCGCCATACATTTCTTCATAGATATAGCAGTCAGCCAGGTCGATTGCCTGCCTGGCATTCAGTGGTGAGAGCTTGTATCCGGTTTCAAATATCTTAATGGCGGCTTCATACAGGTTTTCTTCTTTAAAGACAGTACCGATTTTAAAAAAGAATTCTTCATAATTGTGTTCAACAGGGCCGGGACTTTTGCCTGTCCCCAGTGATAGCTTATGCAACAAGAAAAGTGCAAACAGGGCGTTAATAAGAGTACCTCTATATGCCTCATCGTCTTTGTGGTCGGCCATAGCTTGCTTAAAAATAGTTATACCTTCGGTGTAGAGGCCGAAGTCCATCAGCAAATGAACAAGAGAACAGGTAGCCTGACTGTAATGCGGGTTTTTTTCTAGTGCCCATTCGAGATATTTGCGGGCGTTATCAAAGTCATTGAGTTGTTTATAGGCTTTACCGATGTTGACAATCAGTTCAATGTTGTCAGGTTCCTGATGAAGTTTATCTAAAAGTTGTTCGAGTTTCATAGGTATTACCGGTTTTTAACACTGGATATGCTTTTCAGGTCTGCGGGGTATTATTTTGATATCTTGTACCCTTTTTTATTCTACCGGAGAAAGTCAAATGATTCAAAGTCAAAATTCTTTTAAGGCTAAAAATGTTTAGTTGCTGCTGATAGAGAAAACTTGATATGTATTTCTTAATGAATGGTGTAAAAAGGGTTTTTTTTAGGCTACTATAAAAAATATGAAACGCATACATTTATTAAGTGAAGAGGTTATAAACCAGATAGCAGCCGGTGAAGTGGTTGAAAGACCGGCTTCAGTGGTTAAAGAGCTAGTAGAAAACTCTATTGACGCTGGTGCCAGCCGGATAGATGTTGAAGTGTCACAGGGGGCAAGATCTTTAAGGATATCAGACAACGGCTCAGGTATACATCCGGCAGATATAAAGCTTGCGTTTAGTCGTCATGCGACCAGCAAGATAGATAACGAGCAGGATTTGTGGAATCTGCACAGTCTTGGGTTCAGAGGAGAAGCTCTTGCAAGTATACTTTCTATATCAAGGTTGACCTGTATAACCAGGACACCTGATGCAGAAGATGGCATAAAAGTAGTAAAGCAAGATAAAGGTGAGTTGAATTATACTCCAACTGGCTGTTCAGTCGGAACAATATTTGAGATAAAGGATTTATTCTATAATGTGCCGGCCCGGCTTAAGTTTATGAAATCTCCACGGGCAGAGGTTGCAGTTATTGTTGAAACACTTCAAAACCTTGCTATTGCTAACCCGGGAATTTCTTTTACCTGCAAACATCAGAACAAAACTGTTCTTAAGACTTCCGGCAGTGGAGATCTTTCGCTCTGTTTGACAGAAATATTTTCTAAAGATCTTTTAAACCATCTTTTGATGGTTAATGCCATTGATGAAAAGCAAAAGTATGTTGCAACAGGTGTCATTACTGATCCATCGTTTACGAAGGCAGGCAGGAAGTCTATTTATACTATTATAAACAATCGCTTTGTCAAGTGTCCTGTTATTATGAAGGCGATAGAAAAAGCACTGGAAGATAAACTGCCCAGAGGAAGGTTTCCGGTAGCTATTGTTAATCTGATGCTGCCTCCTGAAGAGGTTGATGTAAATGTTCATCCTACCAAACGTGAGGTTAAGTACATTCAAACCAATCAAATATTTGGTTTTATCCACTATGCAATTTCAAATGCCCTTTCAGAAGGTGAATATTATTACAAAAAGTCTGATTCAGAAAAAGTTAAATCAGATTATTTAGATGCAACAAGAGATGAGACAATACTGAGACAAAAAGAGACACACCAGGGAGAGATTGAGACAGGTCATGTTCCAGAAAGTTTGCAGGAAATAAGCATTCAGCACCCCCGGCAAGACCAGCAAGAATCAGCCAAGGAAAAGCCGCTCAGTGCCCGCCCACCCGGGCAGGAAGAAGAATCAAAAATGCCTGCTGCTGAGATAAAAGTAATAGAAGAGGATACAAAACAGCTCATACTCTCAGAAGATCTGAGACAAGTTGATACACATGAGAGAAAAAACTGGACAGTGCTGGGACAGGCGTTCAATACATATATAATTATAGAGGTACCAGAAGGTTTACAGATAATCGACCAGCATATAGCATCCGAGCGTGCGATTTATGACCGGCTAAAGAAACAGGCACAGTCAATAGCAGGTCAGAGACTGCTTATACCTGAAGAATTGTATATAGATCAGGATACACTGTCAATGCTAGAAGAGTCAAAAGACCACCTAGAAAGCCACGGATATGATATAACCCTGTCAGAAGAAGGCAAGGTGACTATTACACAGGTACCCCAGATAGTTTCTGGCAGAAATCAGCGAGTTATATTTGAAGAAATAATACTTTTGCTGGAGCAATATCACTCAATGGATACCATAGAAGATAATATACTCAAGACATTATCCTGCCATGGTGCTGTTCGGGCAGGAGATGTGTTATCTATTAAAGAAATGGAAGGGATAATTAAGCAATGGAAATCCTGTGATTATCCTTATACCTGTCCTCATGGTAGAACTATCTCTCATACAATAAGCTTGAAGGAACTTGGGGGTTATTTCGGGCGCCCGGTAAACTATATTGGTTCGATATAATTGTTAAGAACTTTTAAACTCTATGTGTGTTCTGTATTGCTTTTATAGCAGTGATTTTGACCTGTTAGAGAAAATTTTTTTAAAATTTTACAAAATTTTTTTTATAATAATAGCAATTTTATTTTTGAGGAGCCTTTAAGTAATCACAGGACAAAATTAAAAATTTAATTTCGGGGAAAGTCAACCAGGAGGCCTACTATGTCTATATCAACAGTAAGAAACAATGTATTAGCAGCAGAAAAAGAAGTTACTGCAATGCTCAGAAGTCACGGTGAAAACTCAGATGAGTATAAAAAAGCTTTAAACAACTTTGCCAAACAATGGATATCACTCAGAAAGTCTAATAACGTGGTTGATAGCCTGTTAGAAGACTAGTAAAAAGATTTAATAATTCATATCAATTTAGCCAAAGAGTTTTCTGAGTAAGTTGTAGTAGGTAGGTATTGAGTCAGTTCAATCGAGCTGGCTTTTTTTTGTTTGATAAGTAATTATATTATAACAAACGTCATAAGTACTCAGATTACAGGATATGACGGGTATTTTGGTTAATATGAAGGTTAAAGATGTTGATTTTTCAGGTATTGCATTAAAAAAGCTCCCCATTAGGAGAGCTTTATTTAGTATAAAATTAGAGTTTTTATGGCCCAAATTAAAGATTTCAGGTTATGTCCAGATATTGATGCCTGACTGTTTACCATGACTCTGGCCGTTAGCCTGAGCAGAAAGGTTATTGATGGCGCCAAACATGTTATTAATATCAATCTGACCGCCATAGTTTGCCTGAGCACCTAAATTATTAACCTGACCGGCATTGTTCAGGCCAATATAGCCTAATGCTCCGTTTGCTTGCAGGCCAAGGTTGTTGAATGTGCCCTGATTGTTAATTTGTGTGAAATCATTTTGATCTTTAAAGAAAGCATTGTTGGTATAGCCTGTAGGGCATTGATTAAACTGGGTAGCACCACCATAAGTAGCAACGTTTGCGTTGCCGATATAGCCGTTATTTTGTACACCCAGATTGCCGCCCTGGTTTTTGGCATTCATGTTACCAATGTAGCCTTCATTGCTAATGTTGACCTGTGCTTGATTAGTATTAACACTTAAGTTACCAATATAGCCCATAATTTTCCTCCCAATTTACTCAACTACTCTGTATGTTACTCACAAGAATAAATATTACTATTGCGTTATGGTTAATTACTCCTTATGTATACTCCAATGTAGCAACCATTTACTCTCTTATACATATAAAAACATTTTGTGCTTTTCGATTGCCTGTAGGGGTATTTTGGGTATGTAAATAGAACCTCATAAAGAGAGAAGAATTATAAATTAACGATGCAGTTTATATGCATGAGTTAAATCAAATATAGATACTGTATATATATAAAAACCTTTACAAAGTTTATATTTACAAACATTTACAAGTTTAAAAAAACAATCACCACAGAATAAAATTGCACTGATGTATGATAAAAGATTTTATTTAGATGTATATAACCTGTCATAATTTCTGTTTTGGATTAGCCCATTTATACCATTCCACGTAAATAATTAATATATGCTGATAGAATTGGCCTCTATAATCTGGAATCTATACATTACTTTCAAGGATCAGTAAAATTCATACACTATTAATAAATTGACCTGAAACAGTTATAGAAATTGACGTTTAGCGAATACATCTTTTTAACACAGTGTTAAAACATTGCAGGAACAGAAGTTAGGGGGTCGAATAAATAGACTAAACGACATAAAATATTAAACAATTCTAAAAGTCTTCAGGTATAAACAATAACCACTGATAGGCAAAAGCCCCGTTGCTGGTGCAACAGGGCTTTTAAATCTTTGGCTGGTATTTACATCTTATGTTATGTCAGCAAGTTAAACTGAGACTGTTGACCGTGGCTTGAGCCGGTAGCAAGAGCGTTAACCTGTCCCATCATACCGAAGAGGTTGTTAACATTGATTTCGCCGCCGATTTTAGCGTGAGCGTTCAGTGTGCCAACCATGCCCTGGTTTTGCATATTGATTTCACCAAGAGCACCGATAGCGGTTAAGTTGGCTGTTCCGATTTGACCACGGTTAAGGATATTGGTTTTATCCCACTGGTCTGTTGCGTTTAAAGTGCCGATCTGTCCGGTCGGGCAGTTGTAAATGTTTGTTTCAGCTGCACGGGTATAGGAGTTCATTTCACCTATTTGACCGTTGTTACCAAGGAATGTGTTAGCACCGTTCAGTGCCTGTGAATTCACCTGGCCTACTTTGCCTTCGTTTTGAAAATTGATGTTAGCACCAACGTTTTGTAAATTAACTTGACCAATAATGCCCATACTCATCCTCCCTAGACTATTACATATTACGACGTTTGTTACGTGTAAACTACTAACTTATAAAGAATTACTCCTGCTCATTACTCCATTTTATTGAGTTGTTCTGGATTAATTCTCTCTTGTCTTTATAAAAACAATCCAAGTTTGCGAATTGCCTGTCACAATGTCTCAAAAATGTTAAGTAATAAAGGTTTTTAGGACTATTTTATACAATAGTGATATCTCAATTATATAAACCTGTCAGAAAATAGACGCAAAAAAATCACTTTTATTGTTAACAAAAAAGCAATTTACATTTCGAAACACATTACGTTATCCCAGTAGTGATGCCATTAAGCCCTGGAACTGATTTGCAAATACCTCAGCAAGCTGGCCGGGATCGATCATACAGGCGACCTGAGCCAGCAGGTTTTTGGGTAATCCGCCGAGCATTTTGATGATTTCAGAATTATCGAGCACCATAAAGCTTTGAACAAGCATAGGTTTGGTAAAGCGTGTAAATGGCTGGGTAAGTGCTCCTCGGGAAAGTTCCATTAGAAGTGAAGGGTCTTTCAGTGTGAAATTAGATACTATACTGAGCAAAGTGCCGCTGGGAAGTGTCATAATACCTTCAAGTATCTGTCTTTTCTTGAGGTGATGCATTCTATCTATGACCTGATGGTGTTTTAGTCTTCCGACAGATTGACCTAGAACTGCTTCAAGCATTTGAATAAGAATATGAGTTGGCAAATTTTCAAGAGATTTAACCAGCATTTCTTCTTTAATCTTGCCGCTGCCGAGTATACGCAATAGTTCTCGTTGTGGCATTAGGCTTAGAAGTGTATTTTGATCCATGTGCATTAAAAGTGCTTGCAGTAGAAGTTCTTTTGGCAAACGCATTATCATTTCAAGCAATTTGGGCAGACTGAAAAAATTTAGTCCTAGAATAAGTTTTTCTTTATCGAGCAGGAACAATAGCTGCATAAGTTCAGGTTTATTAAGCATCATTAGAATGCCCAGGCGGCTGTCAGGGTTTGCTAATGCATTATATACCACCGAAAGATCAAGTGCCAGGCCCGGGTCAATCTGCATGGGGTTGCTAACACCAGTAGAATTAACTGTTTTGCCTGTTACTTCATCAATACTCTGATAAGCCTTACCATTTATACGTACCGTATTAAGTTCATAATACTTGGTTAAAAGATTTACGTTGGTATTTAGTGGATTGATCCGCATCCTTATACATTACCCCATTATATTTCCCTAAATTTCTTATCGACAAAATATTACAGACCTTGAAAAATATCATTTAAAATCCAACTAAATGTTAAAATAATAACTGGAAACCCGGCATATAAAAGGAAATAAAAGTATAGTTTTGTTAAGGAATATCTTATGAATTATAAAAAAATTAATAGAACAACATACATTATAGGCGGGGCATTATTATTTAGTATGATGAACCTTGTACCCCTGAATATAGTACTGGCAAAGGCGCCTAAAGGTCAGCCCCACTTTATCACAACTACACTCAATAGGGATGAGGTTAAAACAAAACTGTCATCCCTTATTAAAGAGCCTTTTGACGTTGAGGTTAATGTAGCAAATATTACTGTCAATTTTCACGAAGTTATTATAACTGCTGACGATTACCTGAAAAATAAGCTGTTTTCTATTGCATCATTTCTATTGACTAATGAAATGGCTCCGGCTGTTATTATTACCAGTTGGAAAGATCTTGATAGCAACTATGCATACAAGGCAGCTATTGTTAAAGATGATCTTGAGGCATACAATAAAGGCCAGATAGACTATAAAACACTCTTTTCGAAGATTAAAATAGCTAAAAGCCAGCTTCAAGAACTATCTGATTCACTTGATGACAATTTGGAAAAAACAAAACTTCAGCTATCACCCACTGAAAGCCTTGTAAGCAGTGATACAAAGCCTGTCATCAAGCCTGATATACCACCTGAAACTTTTTATACACCTATTTTAAAACCCATCATCAAAGAAGATTTTTATGTTATTGCCAGTGAAAATGTTGTCAGTATAACAATACAATCTTCGCCTGATTCTGAAAATGCTACTATAAGAGATAAAGCCTATGAAATTATACGTCGTATTATGGGTGTTAACCCCTCTCTTTCTAAAATAGATGTCAGCTGGCAAACAGAACAGGAAGGCTATGGCAAATCTGCCAGCCTGGCAGGTATATATATCAAAGATTTCTTCAGAAAAAAAATGCAACCATATGAAGTTAAAGAAGTTATACTTATTTCTTCTATTGAACCCCGCTCAAGAAAGCTGAATAAGGTATCACCTGTAGCCAGAATGGATGTTCCTGTCGAAAATCTCAGAAAAGCCATGAAGCTAAGAGAAGCTGCAAACGTATATAGGCTAAACAAAAAGAACGACTCTGCTATCAGGACATACAAACGGGCCATCAAATACAATCCTAATGACTATCTTTCCTATTATTGGCTGGGTGAATTATATATGGATCAAAATGAATTCGACAAAGCAGAAGACTTTCTCAATAAGTCAGTAGGGCTTAATCCTGAGTTTAGAAAGGCTGATGAAACTCTTTCAAAGCTTAAATCAAAGTAAAATATCTCTCATAACAGTCAGACAAAAGCCTGTTTGCTGACATTCTAATTTAAATTTTAAGTTTAATACTTATGAATAACCTGAAAACATTTTGCACTCCTCTAAATTTAGTCGTTGCATATGCTCTACTACACCCCTTAAGGATTGGTTATATTAACTTTTAAAATTCTTTTATTTGTGTATTAATAATAAAAACCTGTAAATACGCTTAAAGTTGGATTAAAAATATGAAAGCAAGACACGTTGCAAGAGAACTGGCCCTTCTAAGCTTTAGCCAGCTTTCAAAAGACCCCGAAGATCAGGACTTTGATACTCTGGAAGACCTGATAATAGGTGCTACCAGAACACTAAATGATTATGCATCAGCAAATTTAAAAGATACCATAACAGATTTACTTAACGTAAAAGAATACCTTGATGATTTAGAACTTAATGACCCGGTAAACCTTGAACGACCCATCGAAGCCAGATTATTGCCGGTAAAAATGCCTGATACAAAAAAACTGAAAGAAATCATTGACGCACTTCTTGAATCGGCTGAATATATTATGCATTCAGCTGAAGTTTCAGAAATATCTGCTCTTTCAGAAAAAGAAGAGGTTAAAATCTTCTCTATAAAGATATTACAGACTTATCAAAAAAATAAAAGCGAAGTTGATAAGATCATAAGGCAATATTCAGAAGGCTGGAATATCGACCGCCTCCACAAAATAGATAGAAATATTTTAAGAATTGCTATTACAGAAATTTCTCATTTTGATGATATACCAGCTGCTGTGGCAGTTGATGAAGCTATAGAACTGGCTAAAAAATATTCCTCTGACGAAAGCCCAAAGTTTATTAATGGCCTGCTTGGCCAGTATCTTTCAAGTTTACACGTTGCAACACTGGAGACCTGAGCCTTGTTTGATATTTTCAAAAAATTAAAAGAAAAAATCAGTGATAAAGATAAAAAACAAAAAAAAGAAAAAGAACAAGAAGACAAAACTTATGAACTGTCTGCCATCAGCGCAGATCCCTCAGAAATTGAAGCGTTATTCAAAGAAAAAGAGAACGAATTTCAGCTTGAAGAAGATACTGCAAGCATTACACCGGTTAAGAGTCTTGGTATACAGGTAGGTGAAATCAGTACAGAAAGCAATACATATGTAGAAGATTCTACCGAAACTGTGCCCCCAAAAGATCCTCCACCAGAAGAAGAACAGCCCAAACCATCACCTGAAAGCCTCGAAATGGAACTCGATAGTGCTTTTCAGTCTGTGTTTATTGAAAAATCTTCTCAGGAAAGTGAACCGGAAACAGTTGAAGAACCTGAAGATTTTCCGACAGAACCAGTTGAATCTCTTGAAACAGAAGAACCGGAACAGGCAGAAATACGTATAGGTGATGGCAACCAGACCGTTCTTGGTGGTAGTGCTGCTGAACCTATTGAAACTATTGAACCTGAAATGCCCTCTGATACTGAAATGCACCCTGGCGAGGGTAATCAAACTATTTTAGGCGGCAGGCAAATTGATAATACTGAAACTCCTGAGGCCTCTATTTTTGAACAACCTGAAAAAACAATTGATGACATACCAGAACCGGCACAATCTCTGGATGATGAAGCCTTTCCTGCACCCGATACCACCGTTACAGAAGATAAAATACCTTCTGAAGAAGATACACCAAAAACCTGGGATGACTTTTTTGACGACTCTGCAGGTGAATCTTATATTTCACCTCCACCAGAAGAATATTTTAAAGCACCTGAAGGCTATAGCATTTTTGATGAAGAAGAAACCCCTGGTAAGGAAAAAACACCATCTATTGAAGAAGATTCATCTGATACCAGAAGCGTTTTTGATGAAGGAGTACCACGTGGATTTATAGATAAACACTATAAAAAAGAAGAAGAAACCCCAGCTGAGCTAATTGAAAAGCAGGCAACAGGAGAAATGATACCGGATTCACCACTACCTGAAGAAGATGTTGCACCTGTAATAGTTGAAGAAACTCATCTTGAAAAACATGAAGCACCTGAGCTGACTGAAGAACTTACAGAAGGAAGCATACTGGAAGATACACCACCTGTTAGTGAACTTGAATCAGCTGTTATTGAAGATACTGTTATCCATGAACCTTTGACAGAAGAAGCTAAAATACCCGGGCTTGAAGAAATACTTGAGAAAAAAGAACCTCTTCCAGAACCAGAAGAATCAAAGGATAGACCTGAAGGCTGGTTTGGCATTTCTATATCCAGCCTGAAAGAAAAAATCTCTAAAACAAGTGAAACCCTTATCTCCAGCGTTGTTTCGATTGTCTCAGGAAAAGAAAAAATCGATGAGGATATACTGGATGAAATAGAAGAAAAGCTTATAAAAGCCGACATAGGGCTGGATACTGCTGTTAAGATAGTTGATAACCTTAGAAACAAAAAGCATCAAATAACCCCTGAGGCTCTGAAAGACCACCTGAAAGAAGAATTCAGTCAGATACTCCTTAAAAACAACACTGATGTAAATTTAAACTATACACCAGGCAAACTTAATGTTTACCTGATAACCGGGGTCAATGGCGTCGGAAAAACCACGCTGATAGGCAAAATGGCCTACCGCTTCAAAGAACAGGGCAAAAGGGTTCTCATCGCAGCAGGAGATACATTCAGAGCCGCAGCAGAAGAGCAGCTTAATATTTGGTCACGCAGGGCAGGCGCAGATATTGTAAGAAGAGATGGCGCAGATCCAGCATCTGTAGTCTATGATGCTATTGTCAAAGCCAATATGGAAAACTACGACGTACTTCTGATTGATACAGCAGGTAGATTACACAACAAGTTCAACCTCATGGAAGAACTCAGCAAAGTCAAAAAGATCATTGATCGCAATGCCAAAGAGTATATAGCAGAATCAATGCTTGTTCTTGATGCTACAACAGGGCAAAATGGTTTGCAGCAGGCCAGGGTATTTGCTGAAGCAGTAAATTTAACCTCTGTCGCCCTGACAAAGTTGGATGGATCTGCAAAAGGTGGTATCATTATAGCAGTCGCTGCCGAGATGAATTTACCCGTAAAACTTGTTGGTGTGGGCGAAAAAATAGATGACTTAAGAGATTTCAGCCCTGATGACTTTATTGCAGCTCTATTCAGCTAAACAAGAGGGATTTTAATGTTTGAATCACTATCAGAACGTATAACAAAAATATTACGGGATGCTAAAGGTGAAACAAAGCTTACCGAAGACAATATAAAAGATGCTTTAAGAGAAGTCAGAAGAGCATTATTAGAAGCCGACGTCAGCCTGAAGGTTGTCAAGAGCTTTATATCAAATGTTAAAGATCGGTCATTGGGTGAAGAAGTATTTAAAAGCCTTTCACCTACCGAACAGTTCGTCAAAATAGTCTATGACGAGCTAGTAAAACTGATGGGCAGTCATAACACACCGTTAAACACAGGCGGAAAGCCTAATATGCTAATGTTACTTGGTCTTCAGGGGTCAGGTAAGACGACAACTGCTGCTAAAATGGCTATTAGAATAAGAAAAAATGGGCGCAACCCTCTGCTGGTAGCTGCTGACGTCTATCGACCTGCTGCTATAGACCAGCTAAAAACTCTGGGTAAACAGGTTAATGTGTCTGTCTTTAGTATGGATGACACAAAGGATGTACCTAAAATCGTTGATAGTGCTGTAGAATATGCTAAAGAAAATGGCTTTAATACGCTTATAATAGACACAGCGGGCAGGCTGCAAATAGATACGGAAATGATGGCCGAACTGGTATTGATTGATAGACTTTATCAGCCAGCTGAAAAACTGCTTGTAGTCGATTCTATGACAGGTCAGGAATCTGTTAATGTTGCTGAGACCTTTAATACACAGCTTGATGTGACCGGCTTTGTACTCACAAAACTGGATGGCGATGCCAGAGGCGGCTCAGCTCTCAGTATAGTTCACTCAACTCAAAAACCCATCAAATTTGTTAGCACAGGAGAAAAAATTGAAGCCCTCGAGCCGTTTCACCCTGATAGAATGGCCCAGAGAATACTTGGCATGGGTGATATGCTCAGCCTGATCGAAAAAGCTCAGGAAACCATTGATCTTGAGTCTGCAAAAGAACTTGAACGCAAGATGATGAAAAAAGAATTCTCTCTTGAGGACTTCTTGAAGATCCAAAAACAGGTTAAAATGCTAGGGTCTCTTGACCAGATTCTTGGTATGTTACCTATACAGGGCCTGAGCAAAGCCGATAAAGAGCAAATTGCCTTTGTAGGGGAAAAACAACTTAAAAAAATTGAGGCTGCTATCTACAGTATGACACCAGATGAACGCCGGAATCCTTCTATAATAAATATAAGTAGAAGAAATAGAATTGCAAAAGGCAGTGCCAATAGCCCTGAAGAGGTAGCCAGGTTCCTTAAAGAGTTTGAAAAAATGCAAAAAATGATGAAAAACGTCGCCGGTATGACTAAAAAAATGAAAAAATCCAAAAACAAAATGAAGTTGCCGCCGGGCTTTAAGGGCAAGTTTCCCGGGTTTTAAGCCCTGGGTACCAATTTTGCTGAAACTATCCTCTCAGCTTAACTTGTTTTATAATTGTATAGTGCTGAAAGCTTGTTGTTAATTTTAATTTGCTTTCAAAACGTGTCTTTTAACCGTGATAAGTTGCCAAAAATTCTGTAAAATGATTAATCAGGATGGTTATTATAAAAGCATTTCAACAGTTTTTATGAAGTCTATCTTATTAGTAATAGTAGCTATTATCATTAGTGCCTCTGCCTTTTCCGGATGCTCAAACTGGAAAGAGAAAACTAAACAGGCTTGTACAGGTATTTTATTAGAAGTTTCTCCTTCAGGCAAGGTCTTATGGAGCTCATCAGAGTTTAAAGACCCCAGGTGCCTGAATAAAGACAGAGAAGGCAACAGGCTTATTGCTGATAAATACACAAAAATGTTTTTTGAATACAGCATAGATGGTGATCTAAACTGGGTTTACCATTCTTTTTACCCTGAATATATTGATAAAAACTCTGATGGAATCTATTTGCTGGTTAATAATCACTATCCGGGCGCTGTATATGGTGTTGATAATGCTGGCAATAAGTTATTTGAGTATATACATCCTGTTAACATTCGGCAGGCCCTCTGGATAAACCCTGAAGAGGCAATAATTTTTACAAATAACGATGATAAGCTATTTATTCTAAATGCAAATGGAAAAATATCTTATATTGAAACAGGTGAGAATATACAAAAAGCTTCAAATCTTCAAATATTCAATAAAAGCACTTTTCTTTTTAACAATACACACTCCCGGGAGATCGTATCAATTGATCAGGCTAATGAAACCACTATTATTGAAGATTTCAGGGATATAATAAATGTAGATAACTTTCTGCTGCTGCCTGACGGAAACTATGTTATTGCAGACAACGCAAACAAAAACATCTGTTTTTTGAGCCCTTCACGTCAGATACTCTATACTTTAAGGAGCATTGAAACTAAATCTTTAACGCTGATGCCTGATGGCAACATTGGTATTGCCGGTAGACATTGCAATCCAAAGTAAAACAGGATAAAAAATGAATATAAAGACTAATGATAAAAATTATAATGTATTTAATTACTCTATAAAGAGTTATGCTCTGGTCTTTTCATTTCTTTTTGCCTTACTTGGTCAGTTATTAATGTATTATAAACGTATTGATATTTGGTCATACTTGCAAACTGACATTATAAACCACAGTAACTCTCTTTATTTCGGTCTGGGTTTTTATTTTGTTGCCATAATACTGTTTATTTATGCTTTAAAAGATGAAAAGTTTTTTGAGCCTGTTAACCTCTCAGAGATACTTTCAATAAAACCTGATTGCAAGAAAAACCTATTCATAAGGTATTTCATTATATCTATTGTATTAAACATTGTTTTTATGGTTATTTTAATTTTTTACAGTGGATATAATCCTCTGCTTAACCTTATCTGGCTTGTATCAATTATTTCAGGTGGCCTGGCAGTATACTATTATGAAGGTAAAAAACCTGATTTAAATTTATTTAAAATTAATAAAGAAGAAATATTTTTTCTTGTTACTGTGACTATTCTGTATACAGCCCTTGCCCTAACAGCTATAACAATAATACCGGGCTTTATAGAAACAGATGAGGGTAATTATGGAAATTTTACAAGAATTTTACTTGAAAACAAATGGCAGGATATCTTCTCTATCTCAAGTTACTATCATTATCCATTTATAAATTACCTGCCAATGGGCATTTCTATGTCACTCTTTGGGGATAACCTGTTTGGCTTAAGACTGGCATCTTTTTTTGTTACTTTATTTTCAATACCGCTGGTATATTTAGGGTTTAGATTTACCTTCAATAAAAATATTGCAGCTCTTTCAGCTATTATTCTAGTTGCATCTGATGTCATTATTGCTCATTCACGAATAGGGCATAACCATATTCAACCATTGCTGGTTGTTTCACTTATAATATTTTTTATGTTTGCTTTTTTCAGGTCAGGAAACAGAATTTTTATCTATCTTTCTGGAGTTTCAGCTGGCGTTGGTTTTTATGCCTATTTTGCCGGCAGAATATTTATGCCATTGCTGGTTTTTTTCTTTGCTTACTGCTTTATACTTTGCTGGAAAAAGAAAAAAGAGCTCTTTAAGCTTTTTATAATAATAGTTTATGCTTTTACACTTGTTACTACACCTCTTTTATCTGAGTTTTTTAAAGATGATATGGTTGTTTACTCAAGAAACAATGAAATAGTTATTACTCAGGGAGTAGCTTATGAGCATATGAGTAGTGTTTACAACACTAAAAACAAAATTAAAATAGTTGCTTTAAGCTTTAAAAATTCACTGCTGGGCTTTATTCACTCTGATAACACAGGTTCAAGTTATGATAGTAACAGACCTTTTCTTGATTTTTTAACAGGTATATTTTTTACCACAGGCTTTTTCTACATTTTGCTTAAGTTTAAAGATCCCAGGTGTGGTTTTTTAATTATATTTTTACTGATTCCTGTTCTAACCGGCTGGGGATTAACTATTAATGCTCCCTGTGCGCAGAGAATATTGTTTATTATGCCCTATTGTGCTGTTATTGCAGCAATATCTCTTCATCTATACGTTTCGGGTATCATAAATTTATTTAAATCAAAAATGATACAGATTTATTTCTCTAAAATTGCTATCTTTACAAGTATAATCTTAATTATTGCACTAGGTCTTAATACATATACCAGCATTTATATTATGGAAAAGTCGCTTATTACTGTATATGACCGTAATGTCATTATGTCAGGGCTAATAATATCTAATCAAAATGATTTTAATTTTTATTTACCTGATACGATGCTTGATGAAACGATTGTCAATAAAATTGATCTTAATCAACCAAGTTCACGTTTTATTTTAAAGGAAAAAAAGCCCTATATAATCTTTAATTTAAAAGAAAATAATTCTCCATCATTACCGGAAATCAGTAAAAACAGTGTTTTTGTAATTTCTGAGCCTGAATTTAATCATTTATCAAATATAATGCTAAAATCGTTGCCTGCAATAGCTTTTGTGAGACTAACTGATACACAAAATGTAAATATGGGCTGGTTATACATTGTAAAACCAGAAGACAAAAGCAAAAAAAGCCCCTAAAAAGGGGCTAAAAGTTAAACCGGAGTATTTAAGAGGTCGCATAAGAGGAGGAATATGTATTTTATTTAAATCTATTGCTTGCATACAAATGTTTTACAGGTTCATAGCTTGCTTTACCAACAAACAAACAGGAAAAAGCCATTATAAAAACTGATACAACCAGTACATTAAGAGCAGACACTTTTAGTAATACAAGAAAAATACCAAGAATAGCTACAAAGAGAATAACAGATATCATATTATTTTGATTATTCATAATCTTTAACCTCATTCAGCTTGTGTTTGCTTTTTATGTTAATACTATAAAAGATTTTCGTTCTAAAAACACCGGCCTTAAGAGCGTATATGACATCAGAAAAAAGTCTCATTTTTACTCAGGCATAAGAATGAGAACCATTTACAAAACGGATGTGTAACTTAAAAACACCCTGATAATTTTTAGAATTAAGATCAGTGCATAACTTAAAAAGTTTTCGATTTTCAAAACCCTTGCCACAACTGGCAACTGACCCCATAAAGGGGGCACTGCCACTTTTCGCCTGCAAAGCGGCTATCCCCCGGGGTATTGAGTGATTTCTTGTGATCTTTCTCAGAGAGTGGTTGCCTGCTTGTTCAACCCATATCTTCACTTTTAAAATTTTTGAAAATCGAAAACAAAAAATCTATTGTTATAGTTATACATTAGTCTTGAATTGTTTATTTTTATGCCGTTAGCATAGTTATGCTCAGGTTTCTGTTTTTACCTGCAAACAAATTGCACCCTAACATACCCCGCAATCTTTTGCGGAGCGACAGGTTAACATATCCTCACTTATGAGGAAACCAGATCAATATTCAGTTGATAGCAGGTTTGTTTTAAGCGAATGCAAACAAGTTACGACCCAGTTCTGCACCATTTGCAGCTTGAATAGCGTTGTCACCAAGCGGGCCTTCTGGTCTGAAGCTGTTGTGTGCTCCGTTTGACTGGGGCACCTGGAAGCCCTTGAAGGCTTCTCCCTGGAATGGGTTGGCCATTCCATACATCTTCTCTTCAGGTTGACCCTGTTGAGGCTTCTTGGTTTGCAGATCCACGCCGGTTTGAAGACCGGCTTCAGCCATTTTAGGTTTAATGGAAGCGAAAGGGTTAGTTGCGTTAATGGACATAAATCCCCCTCAATTTGCTTCGTACACTATAAAAAAGTTTTTTTTCCTGGCTGAATTGCCCTGATATCATTCACATATTTGTTGGGTATCTGCTGATTATCCTCTGTTATTAGAACTATGACCGGATACCCGTACACTGTAAAATTTTGTAACAACGCTACTTTTTTATACTTTTGTAAAAAGACAACCACATTCATTTACAATTTTTGCTTTTAACAAATTAAAAATATATCATTATGATATAGACCAATGTATAACTAAAAAAATCTATCATCTTTATTATGCATCAGTCTTTGATGTGAAGAGCACATAAGAAAACCAAACACGACCTATCTTTTTGCTGACCCTGTTTAATAATTTTTGCCAGTTTCTTTAATTTAACTTCCTGTAAAATTTTCTAATCCAAAAAAGATATTATGACAGGTTTTATATGTCTAAATACAACCTTTTACCGGACAGCAGTGAAGAAAACTATTACTTTTTAAAGATATTACCTGTTTTTGAGGATATTAGATTGACCACTGAAGAGTTGTAGACGTAAAAAGTTTTGAAATTATTTAATGAAGGTTTAAAACTCCATGTTAAATTGGAAGCCTGTTTTAGTGTGGATTTATTCCTTTTTTCTGCCACGAAAAGAGTGCGATCATAAAAGAGTAAACCCCTTTATGGCCTTTAATAATTATTGCCCTGACTGCGGTAGAGAAATTATAGTTGAGTGGTGTTTTGTATGCTGCAGTGATTGCGGTTCCAGACGCTCGGGATACTTTATTTATGACAGGTTTTATCCTGTTGAAAAATACTGTAGACAATGTGGTAATAAGCATTTCGAGATAGAGATTAAAAACAGACTTGAAATATATGAAACCAATTTTGCCAGTTACAAATTAAGAGAACGTCACAAAACCCCTCAAAGCAAGACTAAAGTCTGGCTTGAAACAGACATAACAACATTAACAAAAGTATCAACACCCTCCCCTCAGTTTCAATTCGCACCCATCACTTTACCTTCCTGACACTCCTCCCCCGGAATATCTAACAGGCTTAAGGTTTTATACCTTAGGCTTTTTTTCTTTCTGCCATAAATCAATCCCCCGCAACCATCTTAGTGGAAGACCCTTTTTGCTGTCTGAATTTTGTTTATACATAGTACTTTCCATGAGCGCATAGAACGGGTCAAATTGAAAATTATCATCTACTTTGAGAATATTCATTACGTTTTGTATAAATAGTCAGTTACATTGAGAAAAATTCCGGGAAGTTTGAGAATTTAATAGTCTTATGCACGTATAGCTTTAACATCATCACCTTCATAATTGATAAGTGTGTGATATAAATCATATTCTTGTTGAAGGTTTAACCAAAACTGAATAGATGTATTAAATGCCTTGCTTAGTTTTATAGCCATTTTAATGCTTATGCCTGTTTTACAATTTAACAATTCTGAAAGAGCTTTTCTTGAGACACCAAGATTTAAAGCAGCTTCTGTAACAGAAAGACCTAATGGCTCCAAATATTCTTTCTTGATTATTTCCCCTGCATGAGGAGGATCAAACATTATTCCATATTTTTCACAATCGATCATAGTTAAATTCTCCTTTGTTAATGTGGGTCTAAATAATCAACTACATAAGCATCTCCATCTCTGAATTCAAATAGTATTCTGTAATTTCCGCTTACATCAACAGACCAGAGATCAGGTACATTTTTATAAGGATGAAGACGATAACCAGAAACATCCATATCATGGATAATACAAGCACTGTTTAATCGTCTAAGAATAAATTTTATTTTTTCAATATGATTAGGATTTAAACTACTTGTATCACCTTTATAAAAGAACCTTTTTAAACCTTTGTGTTTAAATGATTTGATCATACAATTAATTATAACCTGTTACTTAACAGGTGTCAAGATTGATCTCAGATTTGATATTAATAGTTTTCGACTTTAGCTTTAAATTAAGGGATTTACAGAAAGCTTTAGAGCGTTGATTGTTTCCAGAAGTAAATTTAAGCTAAAAAAAGGCTTGAAATTATCTCAAACAGAGTTAAGATGTCTATAACAAGATTAATTTAGAAAGGAGGTAGTTGATTTTAGGTAAAAAAATTGATAACAAAAAATTATTGAGAGGAACGATCTAAGGGCTCGTTGGGCTCATAACCCAAAGGTCGTCAGTTCAAATCTGACCCCCGCAAACCTTTAACACTATAAAATAACTACACAAATCGTATACTTTTTTTCTTTTTGGTTTTTTTCGTATAGAATTAATACCTGTACAGTAATATTTGGTTTATTTAAAGATGAATCTTAAAAAACTAAAAGTCAAAGAATATCTTGAGAATAAAAAAGGCAAAATAATAACTGTTAACCCTGAAATGAGCGCTCGTGATGTATCAAACCTTTTTGCAGAAAAGAATATAACTGGTGCCCCGGTAGTTAATAAAGATAATGAAGTTGTTGGCGTTGTCTCTATCACCGACATAACCCGCAGTGAAGGTATTATAGAGCTTCGAGGGCTCATAGACCTTATATTTCTTAATGCCTCAGAAGAAATTCAAACCCGGGTTCAAAATCACCTCAATGAAAACTATTCAGAATTAACCGTAAAAGAACTGATGACACCGGGACCCGTTGTAGCGTCTCCTGAAGATTCTATAGAAGATATAGTTAAAATAATGATACAAAACAAGATTCGCAGGGTTATCATAACCAGAAACAACAGGGTAGCAGGCATTATTACGGTTACGGATATCTTAAACCTGATACTTGAAAATTAATAAGCCCAAAATGATAGATTATTTTTAAAGTTATATACTTTAAAGCTTTTATAAAATTTTGATTTCTAAACCTGTTTTTTTGATGGCAAAACGTTATTATACTTTCTTTAGTGCTTTTTTATAAGTGCTAACAGTTCTGTCTGCAATGATATGCTGGGCATTGGCCCACATAATACCTGCAAACGCAGCAACAAAATAGCTTCCGTAGCCTGTAAATGCTGTATTATAGATTTTTTTGATTAAACTGAAAAAACCGCTGAAATCTCCATACAGGAAAAAATAACACAATACAAAAAACACTGCAAAAAGAAGGGTTGAAAGATATAGAGTACGGATAAAAGGCCCTATTAAGAAGCTATGACTTATTCGTGATCTATGAACAATCAGTTTTCTGTAAGGATACCAGATAAAACGCATCCAACCCCAGCGATAATAATTATTGCTGCGTGTATCGAGATCAGGTCCCAGCATCAGTGAGGCTGACAGTGTAAACAATGTCAGTATTGCAGCTTTTCCTGTATCCTGAAAGATATAAAGACCGGCTAAAAAAGTCGGTATTAAGGAAATAAATGCTATTTGATCATGGGTTTTGCCCTTCGGCATTGGCTTTCTGATCTCCTTTTAGTATTGTATAGGGTACAGAAAGGTTTTCTTTTCCATTTACATATAGCCTTAATGCATATCTGCCAGTGGGCCACGGTTTATCAGCAGGTTTTTTTACTGCAAAAACCATCTTTTGAGGGCCTGATACAACCTTTTCTTTTGTATTGACAGGTATTTCTTCACCTTTAAGCCCAAGATAATACCATACAGCTTTGATTCTGGTGTTAACCGGTGCATCACCAATTTCTGCTGTAGTATAAATCACCGGAATGTTTGCAGTAAAAATGTTTTTAGACAATTCAGGGTCATAAGTAGTAGTGTTGACTTTATCAGTCATAGTTATCCTGCCTACAATACCGTGACCGATAAGGTGTCCACGTAGGTTGTTAATTTTTTCACTGATGGCTTTAGCGTTGGGATCATCCGGGTTAAGTTGAAGATATTTTTCATAATATTCTACTGATTTATCGTTATCTGAAAGCCTCTCATAGGCGTACCCCAGACTTAGATAGACCTTAGCATAATCAGGATCAAGGTCAATAGTAGTTTGCCATTCGTCGATAGCCAGTCCTGGCTGGTTTGATTCAATGTAAGCAACCCCCAGATTATAATGAGCTTGAATAAAATCAGGTTTAAGCTTGACGGCAAGCTTGAATTTACGTATAGCATTGGGGTAGTCAGCCCGGGTTAAAAAATAGTTACCACTTTTAAAATGCGATACAATATGTTCAGGTATGCCTTTTGTCGCTTCATCCTGAGGGATATCTATTTCCTCTGCGGGCAAATTAGATATGTCTCGGGTGTTCTGTGGTGAACAACCGCCTATCAACAAAATTAAAAATAAAATTACAAACTTTTTCATAAGTTATTTCAGTATGCTTTCTAATAATTTTCCTGTTACTTCTGGTTTGTAAGCTATACCCGGGGCTACAGCCAGCATAAATACTTGTTTAGAGAGCTTATTAAAAATAAACACTTCTCCTTCTCGGGCAGTCTTTTCGCTTAAAGCTGTCTTCTGTGCTTTAAACATGCATCGTGTCAGGTTATGATCTCTGAGAGTAGTTTTATGACAGCCTGTAATCTCTCCATTTATAAACCCGGTATCGTACCAGAAGCTACGCACCAGGGGGTTTAGCGGATCAGAAAAGTCAATATCTTCAACGGTTAGTTGTGTCTCATCAACCGGTATCAAGCTAAATACCTGCGGGCTTGATATTTCAGAGTATACATTATAGACTCTTCCATTTTTATAATCTCTATAACCTTTAGCTATAAACCCTTCAGGCATTGTAAAAGCCAGAGTTTTTTCCAGCAAGGTGTTATCCGGAGGCAGGTAAAGCTGGCCCGCAGGTGAAATAAGCCACAAAACTACGATAGACGTAATAATGAAGCCTGTAATATATAGCTTCTCCCCTGTGCTAATCTTATTCATAGTTAATATTATGATATTAATACGCTATTTGTTCAACAATGTTAAGTAACCTGGCCTGGGCAAATAATCTTAAACCGTTCACAGCAGGAGGTTGTTTTGTTTGAAAGCAAGATAATTCATAATATAGTCTTGCTTTTCATTATTTATTATAATTAGTCACTGGTGTCCGGTAAAAGATTATATTTCGATGTATAAAACCTGTCATAATATTTGTTTTAGATTAGAAAATTTTACAGGAAGTTAAATTTAAGAAACGGGCAAAAATTATTAAACAGGCCCAAAAACCAAACCCTCAGAAAAAAATTAACCGGACAGTAATGATAATTAGTGCGTTTTTATACCAATCACCGAAAGTTTAAATTTACTACAGGGTCTAAAACACCTGCCCCAATTTGCTGGAATCTATCATTTCTTTAAGGGAAAAGTATAGCAATAAAAAAGATCACAGCATAAATTATAGTTTTTTGAAAAAATTAGTATATTTCATTGATTAAAATTAATCTGTGCGTTTATTAAAATGAAAAGATTAATAAGAGAGAGATTTTCAGTGCAGCTCAACGGGATCAATAAATCGTCTGTTGCTATCCAGCAAAGAACTTTTTTAAAAAAGAAAACAAGCTTTTTGCAACAGGTTAGCTCAGATTGCATAACATTTAAGGATAAACGATATTCTATAAGTCGTGATAATAATGTTATGTGCCTTGTTAGTTTTGCCGGCAAGCCTTCTCTGCCTATATCTGCTATTAAAGTGGATCTGGAAACTCTCACAGATAAACAGAAATCAAATATAAAAAAACTCTATGAGAAAAACTGGTTCGATAGCTATCCGCTTGATTATCAGATTCAGGGTAATAATATTATTGTTCTGGATTCTAAACTGGGTGAAATTGGCTGCCTGCCTGAACCTGTCAGCAAAGAACTGCTAGAACTGATGAACAATAACCACCATTTTAAAGTTGAACTGGCTGATATAAGAGACAAAAATACAGTTCTTTACAACCAGAAACTGCGGATTAACATTAAATATTTATTTAAAGATAACGAAAAGCTTTGTGATGTACCGAAAGATATAATAAAGAGCTTTAAAAAGCTCCTGACAGGAAGTGTAACATCAAACTACGTATTTGCTTTTCAGCCTGTCATAAACCTGAATGAATTTCTTGAGGTTCTTATACCTGAAGAAACTGTAACAACAATAGTTAATGAAATTAATAAAGCCAGAAATATTCTGCTTGTATCTCATAAATTCGCTGATGGTGATGCCATAGGAAGTGTTATGGGACTTGGTGCAGCTCTTGAACTCATCGGAAAAAAGGTTGATTGCTCGATAGATGATGTTATAGAAGGTCAGTTTAGGCATAAACTACCAGGCATAGATGAAAAGCTCAAAAAGCCTGAAGATCTCAACCCTGAAACTCAGTATGACCTTGTCATAGTAATGGATACACCTATACCATCAAGAATAGGAGATAATGCCCGCTTTCTGCAATCAGCAAAAAAAGTTATTTTTATTGATCACCACGAATATATAGAATCTGACTGGGTAGGCCATCAAGATCAGTCAGGGTTTGATATGAAACAGGTTCAACAAAATAACCTCTTCTGGAACAGACCGGATATATCAGCTGTTTGCCAGCTTGTTACAGGGCTTGTTTTTAAGATTATACCACCTGATATTCTTAATAATATGCATATAGAACAAAAACGGGCAATAGCAAAACCTTTAGCAGCAGGTATGCTTAAAGATTCATTCTATTTTAAACACGGTGAAGAATACAAAATAGAATCTTTCACTAAAGGCCTGATGTATTGGGCTCGATTTTATAAAAAATGGCTTAACGATAACATTAAGTATGATTTTCCTGATGAAGCTGCCCTTAAGCTTAAAAAAATAGCAGATGATGCTAAAGTCATTAATGAAAGTGCTTATGCCTCAATTCAAATAACACACGATCAGCTTATGGATGTTTTCAGAACTGCACAAAAGATAGACCCTGAAATTACAATCAACGACATAAAACAAGAAATCAAAAACTCTACTGCATTTCTTGATTTGATTATAGACCCTGCAACAGGCAAAGAAGACCGACTGGCCGTTATTCTTATAGAAGTAGAAACAAAAGATACAGATGGCCAGGATTATACAACTATTAGCCTGAGATCTCCCAGAGGTTCAGGGCGTGCTCTGAGGATTGCAATGGAGATTGGCGGCGGAGGTCATCCTGATATTGCTGGCATTCAGCTTTATGGCCAGAAACTAAAAGATAAAGTCTATGAAAGCACTATTGCACCGGGCAAAAAACTTGATATAGAAGAAAAAATTGCTGAATTAGCAGACCGGATAAAATGATTACTATTCAAAGACAAACAAATAGATATAATATCTAAATGTAGACCAAGTGTCCTCAAGCTGCTTCCCTGATATCACAAACTTCATCAGGTATAAACCGTATCAAAATCATAGCAACAAATACCAGAAACAAAATCGTGTATAACACAGGATACATGCCAAATTGGTTGATAAAAATACCCAGAGGAAACATCATAAAACCAGCTATACCCCAGCAAAAGCCCCCAGTAATGCCAGATATGATACCCATATAGCGGGATACAACACGCTGGGCTATAACAATATTAACAGAAATAGTAGACTCAAGAATAGCACCGCCCAGAATGTACAGAGCAAAAGAAAGCATACCATGGGTCTTCATAAAATACAGAGCCAGAAACAATATCGGGAATGGAACAAGAAATGAAATATACAGAAGTCGCTTTTCACCAAATATACCAGCCAGACCACCCCCTACAATTGAACTTATACCTGCTGCTAAAGAAAAGATGGCCATTACAAATCCTACTGTTAAAATAGAATAGCCCAGGTTGTCCTCCCACTCAAACGGAAAATAAGTAGACATAGACATCAACAAAAACGATCGTATAATAACAACAAATATAATCGGCAATAAAATACGCTTTTTAGTTAATAAATAAGCAAAAACATCTTTCAAATGTATTACTGGCTTTTCTACCTTCAACTTTGGCAGAAACAGGTAAATTAAAATAACCAGCAAAAGCCCCGGTATAGCTGCAACAGGAGTCATTTTAAGCCCGAGAAACTCAACAATAGAAGATGATAACAGCGGCCCCAGCGCATAGCCAATAATGCCACCAGCAACAAAAATACCCATACTAAGGTTCTTGTTGCGCTCTTTAAGCTTGCCAACTATTGCAGTCGCCTGAGGATGATAAAGGCCAACACCTATATTGCCTATTATAACACAAAGAGCAAGGGCAAGGTATGTTGTAGCAACACCTGTAAGACTAATAAAGATACTGGCAATAATTAAACCCCATACTACAAAAAACCGACGGCTAATTTTATCTGAAAAATACCCATAAACAGGCTGTAAAAAAGATGATGACAAACCTGAAAGCGATATAATTAAACCTGCCATGGGTAATGATATGTCAAGCCTTTTTGCTATATAAGGCAAAATAGGGAAAATAAACCCTGAATAAAGGTCTGCTACAAGATGTCCACCTGCCAGCAGGGCAACAGGAGTACTGAAAAAAGTCAGTATATCCTTAGATTTCATTTTCCAGCGATTCTATAACCTTATCTCTCATTATATCAACCGGAACTTCCTGATTAACCCACATCTCAAGAGATTTTGCACCCTGCCTGACAAGCATCTCAGAACCATTATAGACCTTTAGACCGTTAAACTCTGCATACTTCAAAAGCACCGTTTTCTGGGGGCGATAAATCAGGTCAAAAACTATAGATTTTTTGTCAAGACATTCAATATGCTCTCTATCAAGAGGATATTGATGATCGTTTGGATGCATACCTACTGGCGAAGCGTTAACCAGCAACTTAACACCTTCAAGATTAACATTTTTAACATCATCCGGTTTGAATTGAGTATCATTGAAAGATATTTTATTCAGGTGTTTGCAGGTATCTTCAGCTTTTTCAGGATACACATCATAAAGAGCCACTTCCTTCAGGCCCATTTTACAGAGGGCAACACCGATAGCCCTTGAAGCTCCACCAGCCCCCAGAACAGCAGCTTTATTGCCTTTAAGCAGTTCTTTGTCTTCATTACTGAAGGTTTCCATAAAGCCAAATATATCAGTATTTGCTCCCAGTGTTTTTCGTGAAGGATAGATAATAACAGTATTTACTGAACCTATCAGGCTAGCTTCTTCAGTAATGTCATCAATAAGATCCATTATGCTGACCTTAAACGGTATTGTTACGTTATAGCCCTGAAAGTCGAGAACAGACAGACCTTTAACAGCATCTCTAAGAGAATCAGGATCAACTTCAAAGGGTAAATAAACCCCGGGTATGCTCATTTCAGCCAGAGCAGCATTATGCATAACAGGTGAAAGTGTGTGCTTAACTGGATAACCTATAACGCCAAGTTTAATCATGATCTACTCTCTTGTTTTACTTCTAATATTAACTCTGAGGTTCGGCAGCCCGGCTGTATTTACATTCTTTGCTTGAGCAAGCCAGCTTATCACCTCTCTTGAGGAATTTTTTAACCAGCATAGACCCGCACTCAGGGCATTTTTCTTCAGTAGGAAAGCCCCAGCTGGCGAAATTACACTTTGGATAATTATCACAACCGTAGAAAATCTTTCCATAGCGTGATTTCTTTTCTATCATATTTCCACCACACTGCGGACAGGTGACACCTATCTTCTTAACATAGGCTTTTCTGTGGCCACAGCTTTCGCTAGTGCATTTCAAATATTCTCCATAGGGGCCATATTTGATAACCATGCTTGAGTTACACTTATCACATAGTTCATCACTGGGTCTATCCTGTTCAATAATTTTATTGTCTTTAGTCAGGGGCATAGTAGTTTTACATTCAGGGTAGCCCGGGCAGGCGAGGAACTTTTCACCTCTTCGACTGACCTTAATGACCATATTTTTGCCACAATTGGGGCATTGTTGCTCTGATTCGATTTTGACTTTAGTCATTTTTTCTTTTGCCTCTTTCAGTACTTCTTTAAAGGGGCTATAGAATTCGTCAACGACTTCTTTCCAGAGCAGCGAGTTTTCTTCGATCTGGTCAAGTTTTTCTTCAAGCTCTGCTGTAAAATTTGTATCCACAATATTAGTAAAGTGTTCCATCAGGATGTTATTAACAACCTTGCCAAGCTCTGTAGGCTTCAGGGTACGTTCATCCTTGATAACATACCCCCGATCCTGAATGGTAGCAATGATAGGAGCATACGTACTCGGTCGACCGATCCCATTTTCTTCGAGAGTTTTGACCAGAGTTGCTTCGGTATATCTAGGTGGTGGTTGTGTGAAGTGTTGTTCGTGTAAAATTTCTTTTAGTTGAAGCTCATCACCTTTTTTTAACTCTGGAATATTCTTGCTTGAGTCTTTATCGACATCTTCAGGGTCTGCTGACTGGTATACTATGTAGAAACCTTTAAATAAAATCTTTGAATGTGAGGCTCTGAAAATATAATCTCCTGCGGTAATTTCGTTAGAAATGTTATTGATCTGGGCGCTTTCCATTTGTGAAGCGATAAATCTGTCCCAGACTAGTTTATAGATTCTATACTGGTCTTTATTAAGAAATTCTTTAATACTTTCAGGCACATGTTCAACGTAAGTTGGTCTGATGGCTTCGTGAGCATCCTGAACGCTTTTTTTCTTTTTAGCATAAACTCTTCTTTTAGAGGGGTAATATTCTTCACCAAAGTGAGAAACAATGAATTCTTTGGCACTTTCGGCAGCTTCATCTGCTACACGAGTGCTATCAGTTCTCATATAAGTGATCAAACCTGTAAAACCAGCATTGCCAAGCTCTATGCCTTCATAGAGCTGCTGTGCAATTTGCATAGTTTTTTTCACTGAAAAGCTAAATTTATTGCTTGCTTCTCTTTGCAGGGTACTGGTAATAAAAGGTGGAGAAGGGTTTCGGGTTGTTTTTCTTGTGTTTACTTTAGTAACAATATATTTTGTATTTTTATCTTTAAGGTATTCCAGGGCTTCAGTGGTTTCCTGTTCATTTTTCAGGCTAATTTTATCGTCTTTAAAGCGAATCAGGTCTGCTGGAAAGATCAGAGATGATTTCAGTTTAGACAGGTTGGCCTGAATAGTCCAGTATTCTTCGGGGGTGAAGGCTTCTATTATTTGTTCACGGTCGCATATAATTCTGACTGCGACACTCTGGACACGTCCGGCTGAGAGGCCCTGTTGAACTTTACTCCACAACAGTGGGCTTAGTTTATATCCTACCAGGCGGTCTAATACTCTTCTTGCCTGCTGTGCATCGACTCTTTTCATGTCGATATCACGAGGATTTTTCATTGCTTCGATGATAGCATTTTTTGTTATTTCGTTGAATTCTATACGAAAGATTTTGTCTTCAGGCACTTCTTCGAGTATAGAGGCAATATGCCAGGCGATAGCCTCTCCTTCTCTGTCCGGGTCAGGTGCAAGGTAGACGAAATCTGATTCTTTGGCGGTGGTGCTGAGGTCTTTAACGACTTTCTTTTTATCCTGCATAATAACATATTCAGGTTCATAATAGTTTCTGAGGTCGACGCCGAGGGTTTTTTTAGGCAAATCTCTTATGTGGCCGACAGAAGCTTTTATTTGATAAGAGCGACCGAGAATTTTTTTAATTGTTTTGGCCTTGGCAGGAGACTCAACTATTACCAGTGATTTCTTTTCACTGGTTTTTTCTTTTTTAAGTTTTTTGCTTGTTCCGGAAGATTCTGGCATAAATATTCGTCATTCTCTAAAAAACGCCTGACCGATCTGTTTTAGAACAGGATATATATATACTAATAGCATTTGAAAATTTTTCAAGGGTAATTTTTTAACAATAATTCGCAAAAGGCTTTCAGGTTATGCTTTATAGATAAATTATAAATTTGTTAGAAAAAATTATATTACAGAGACACCTACCTTAAAAGACCAGATAAAATTTTATGTTGTGTAGCGTAATATCTGTTTTGTAATTGTTATATAAGACTGATGCATAACCAGGATAATGGCTTTTTGGGGTTTTGATTTTCAAAAATATAAATTTAAGATATGGGTTTAAGTCAGGTTGGCTGAGCAAATGACTCTCTTCTATGCCAGAAGAGGCCCTTATAGAGCCTCTCTGACATTGTTTATATGTTTATCTCTTAACTAGAGAAGTTTTTTAGGGTCGACTTCCTGACCGTTAATGATCAGTTTGTCTTTGCCACGGTTAAAGTCATCAAGTACATACTTGTTACCGTTAGCGTCAGTAATAACATATTGGGCACCGCCAAATAATCTGTTAAAGAAACCAGGTCTTTCGACTTTTATTGGGCCCTGGATATTGTTGAGCTCAATAGTGTCTTTGCCTTTACCACCTTTAAGGTTGTAGGTGTTATTGGTTCCATTAGCTGCATCAACAACAACTCTGTCATCACCTTTACCAAGGTCTATGTCCTGAGTTGTACCGTGCTGGTTAGCAGAATTGATATGGACATAATCGTTACCTTTACCGGCATTTATTTTGTTGTTGCCTTCACCAGCATATATTCTATCATTACCTTTGCCACCGTAGACAATATCATTACCGGCTCCGGCGTAGATTACATCATCACCTTTGCCGCCTTTGATTACATCGTTACCGGCACCACCGACCAGAATGTCGTTACCTTTGCCGCCATCAATGTAGTCATCGCCATCGCCGCCATAGATTACATCGTTGCCTTTGCCGCCGTATAATCTGTCATTGCCAGCACCGCCATGAATCCAGTCATCACCTTTTCTTCCTACGATAGTATCATTTCCATCACGGCCCATCAGGGTATCATTACTGTTGGAACCTCTGATATAGTCATTGCGATTTGTACCGCCATCAAGTCTGCCATCAGGATTCATGTTTGGATAGATCACTGGATCAGGTGTTTGTGAATAAACCGGTGGTACAGGATAAGGAATCGGTACTGGATATGGTTGCGGATATGGCATTGGCATCGGGTAAGGCTGTGGCATCGGCACAAGGCTATTTACTTCATAATCAGTAACGTGACCGGCGATAGCACCTTCACCCTGTGCGCCAGCACCTTTTTTACCGTGTCTTGGATCATTATCAGGGTCAAATGTTTGACCTAACAGGCCACCTGGCAATACGCCATCACTTGCAACACCATTTGCGCCTGTTTTAACTTCAGTGTTTATATAATTACCATTTCTTGAACCATGTGTTGTTTGTGTAATGGTATAACCTTCAGCTGTATGAACAATGAGTTTGTTGCCCTGTTTGGTAGCTGTACCGCCATCAGCGAGTTGAACTGTTTGGCCATCTCTTAATTCTTGACCATTAACTTTAGCTGTGCCGTCTTTATTGAATGTAACAGTACTCATGCCACCCTGACCGGTAACAGTAATACCTGTTTCACCTACGACTGTTGCACCGCCGCCGCCCCAGGCGTCAAATCTGCCATTAAATTGAAGGCCACTGTCAGATAAGAGGTTATACATTTTGCCAGGTTCACCCTGAACATCATACATTCCGCCGTCGCCACCTTTAAAGTGAGGATCACCAGTAATTGTGCCAACTTCATTTGCTGCTACCGGTGCAGGTGGATTAAGAATAGCATTTAATGCTGCAAAGAACCAGCTGGCGAGTGTAGTGAGTATATCACCGCCGCCCATTGGTGGTGGAGGTACAGGATTAACAGCACCCTCTGGATAAGGTGTCGGGGCCGGGCCCTGAACTGGTGGTGGAGGTGCTGGAGGTAATGGTGGTGGTGGAGGTGGAGGAGGTGGTGCTGGCCTGGTAAAGCTAATATTCTCTACATCAGCTGCTACTTTTGTTACATTACCATTAGCATCTGTAAAGACCCTGTAGGCCTGACCATTTTCATAACTCATTGATACTTGATACTGTGCAGGTGAACCTTCAAAAATTACACGGTCATAGCCTGAGCCACCGTGTATAACATTCTGGTTACCAACACCCTGGTTGCTTACATAAAAAGTATCATTACCTGAGCCACCATCGACGAATGTCTTATTACCGCTACCCTGAATGTAATTGACATCATCACCGCTGCCGTTGTAAATAGTGTTAATGTTGCCATAGCCAGCTAAAACGTTTCTGTCATCGCCAGAACCGTTATAAATGACATTGTTGCAATAATTGGTGAAGATATTATTTGTATCATCACCTGACCCGTTGCGAATCTGATTGTTAGTAAACAAATTGAAGATGTAGTTTGTATCATCTCCTGCTGCGTTGTCGAGTAATGTGAAACCGCCCATACCTGTAATAGTAGTGACATCATCACCGCCACCGGTGGCAATGTCCAGCACGCCATAATGACTATGACCTTTGACATTGTCATTAGTGTTTCCAGTTTTCAGCTTTACATAGGCATTCGGGTTTACATTGTAATTGTTACTGAATTCTGTCATACTGCCCCTCCTTTGTTGGTATATGAAAGTGTAAAATTAAATCCTTTTTTGTTTTGTAATCTGTGAATGACCCCCTAAAATGTCGTATATGCATAAAAACAATAATTAGTTGTTTTGTGTTATTAATAATGAAATATTGGCCAGAAGTTTTTACAATAATTAACAAATCCCTGCTTTTGCGTAACATAACTTTACATTCTGAGAGTTACCACTGTACTTACTCACGTATTTGTTGACTAATAACAGCATTCTTTTTGAACAACCTGATTGTTCATAATCTTTAAATATACTCAGAAATTGCCCTGATAATCATAAAAAAGCCTTCAGTAAATGAAATTTTGCCCTATTATAGAATCTTATAATCCTCAGACAGAGCCAGTGCCATAAATAGCTGCACCTCACAGAAATATTATTTAGATATTCGGTAATAATCGCCAGAACTTTAATTCAAAAGCAATATACCGATTAAAGACTTTGCTAACCGGTAATCATTATCATTATTTAGTCAGAATATCACTTATGTTATAAACCCCCACGTAGAAATTGATAAATTATTATTTGAGCTATGCATTTTACTTACAGTATTTAGCTGTCAGAACCAATGTATAACTATAATGATAGATTTTTTACAGTTATACACCAATCTTTTATCTGGTTATATTTTATTATTGCGTAAAAAAAAATTTTTCCACCCTGTGAAATTACTTATTTTCTATAGATGGATTAAGCAAATACCATAAGTGAGGCGATTCTGCTTTACATTTTCCATAATTGCCAAATATCTGGGCTCATCTTAAAAAATGCCAGAAATTTAATCTATGAAGGATCTTCATCTCTTAAAGGAGTCACAACCAGTTCTGCTGCGCCAGAATGTTCTATAGGAAAGATCACTTTTTGAACAACACTGCAAAGTCCCTCGTCTGTTGCAACAATATCACCAATAAAAACCGGTTCTTCGAAGTCAAAATTGCCTCTTTTTGATGACATATATTTATCATAATAAATTGTATAACTATAAATTGTTTTAGACATAAATCACCTCATTATTGATTGATTATTGATAATAATAACAGAGCACCACAGGATTAAAAACATATATTAGTATTATTTTTGGCCTGCCTGATAATTATGAAAGAGCCGGTTATGGTAAAGATTATCAGGGCTTAATGGCAACCTTAATGACTTTGCCTTGTTCGTGTTTTTCAAGGGCTGTCTGAAGTTTTTCTAGCGGCATTGTATCAGAAATAAGCCTTTTGACATCTATTTTGCCTTCAGAGATCACCTCAAGTGATTTAGCAAAATAATAAGGGGTATGATGAAATACGCTGATAATTTTCAGCTCATCATAGTGCAGCCTGCGTGTATCAATTGTAATTGTTGTACCTGATTCACATCCTCCAAAGAGATTTATAGTACCACCTTTTCTGGTAAGTGATATAGCCTTTTCCCATATTTCAGGTAGCCCTACTGCCTCAATGGAGACATCAAGCCCTTTCTTATCAGGTGTCAGATCTCTTACAACCTGTTCAGGATTTTTATACTTTGTCAGATCAACTATTTCATTGGCCCCGCCAAATTCTGCTGCCAGTTTTAGTTTTAATGGGTTTCTTCCCATTGCAATAACTCTGGCACCTTTGAGTCTTGCCAGTCTGACAAACATAAGCCCAATAGGTCCCAGGCCTACTACTCCAACTGTTTTGCCAGGTTCTATATCTGATCTTTCAACACCATGATAAACGTTTGCCAGAGGTTCACAAAAAGCTGCTTCTTCAAAGCTTATATGATCAGCTATCTTAAGAGTATTTCGTTCTACAATATTAGCCGGAATAGCTATGTATTCTGCAAAAGCCCCATTAAGAAACTCTAGGTTGTCACAGAGGTTCGGCTTGCCCAAACGGCACAAATGACAGTCAAGGCAAGGAGCCGAATTAGCAGCAACGACTTTGTCACCTTCACTAAATTTAACCACATCCGGGGCTGTTTTAACGACAGTGCCTGAAAACTCGTGCCCAAAACCTGATGGAATTTTTTTTATCAGCACAGGGTGTCCTCTTCTATAAGTCTTTAGGTCTGTACCGCAGGTTAAAGCACTTTTTACCTTTACCAGTATCTCTCCTGGTTTGATTGTAGGCAATTCAACATCTTCATACCTTATGTCGCCCGGGCCATAATATTGATAGGCTTTCATTTTCATAGGGTTAAATATACCTTCAGGGCTCTGTTAGAAACGGTTTTTTCCAGTGCTTCGTTGATATTTTCAATGGGCATTACAGTTGAAAATTCTTCCACTTTTATCTTACCACAGCCAAGCAGATTCATTGCCATACCAAGAAAAGCCGGTGCTGATGAATATGCACCAATTACTGATAGTTCTCTATAATAGATTTCATTATTTGCATAACCTGTTACATCATCAGGTATACTAGCAAAGACTATTATTTTGCCTCCATCTCTTACGGTTTTAAGAGCCATTTCAATAGAAGAAACAGACCCTGAAGCCAGAATAACCGTATCAATGATTTCTTTTTCAGTATTATTAATCAAAGTGCTTATGTTTTCTATTTTTGATGGGTTAAAGGCTATATCACAGCCCAGTTTTAATGCCAGTTCAACTCTTTCATCAATGAGATCGCAAGCTATAACATAACTTCGATAGAGTTTCAATGCCTGAACAAAAAGTAACCCTATAAAGCCAAGCCCAATCACCATAACATTTTGGCCTTCAGATATTTTTGATCTTTCAAGTGCTCTAAGAATACAGCCGAGAGGTTCCATGGCAGATGCTGTTAGATCAGTGGTTCCCTGTGGTACTTTTATAGTTGTGTGCTGTAGATGGCGTCTGGTAATATAAATGTATTCTGAAAACCCGCCCGGAACCAAGTTTGAAGTCTTAAAACTTTCACACATTGAAAAACTACTCTGCTTACAATAACGACAGGCAAAACACGGCACATGGTGTGCCAGGGCAACACGATCACCCGGTTTAAGCTTTGAAGATGTATTTTTACCCATTTTTTCAATGGTTCCGACGACCTCATGACCGAGAACAGTGCCTGGTTCAACAAGGTTTTTCTGTACTTTAACAATATCTGATCCGCAAAGGCCACAGCCATTGACTTTTATCAGGGCTCCTTCATCTTCATTAAATTCGGTTAATGGCATATCTACACACTGAAGATTACCTTTTTCTGTATATATTGCAGCTTTCATAGGAACTCCTTTTTGGAAATTGCTTTTTTGCAGGTCTTTTATTGCTCTTCATGACGGGTATTGTCATCCATTATTATAAACAATCAAAACAATATCATAAAATTTTTCAAGTTATGTCCTGATCTTTAAAAATTATGTACTTTATAATATTTTCTTTCTTGCATCTTTCCTTTAAAATAGGCAATTAAACAGTTTATCTAAAAGAAAATGGTAATTATCATGATTAAAAAATTAACACTAATTTGGTTTTTAACTGTATGTTTGTTTTTTGCCTTGAATATTAAGGCCTTTGCACAATTTGATATTGAAAAAACAGATATTGAAAAAGTTATAGATATTAATAACAGAATTACTTCTGATTATATTAAAGATTTTGCAGAGACAAGAAACCTTAAATTCAATGAATTAGCAGAAATTGATAAAATAAATTCTAAACTGGCCAAAAAAACTTTTAACGATTATACTTATGCAGAGCAAAAAGCTATAGGTAAAAGCCTTTTAGAAAAATTTCTTGCCAGTCATAAGCTTTATACAGCAGACCCGCTGCTGGTAAAATATGTTGCTACCGTCGGGAAGCTCGTTTCAAGTCACATGGATGATCAGGAAGGAAGCCTCTATATTTATGGCATTACTGATGATACGGAGATTAAAATTTATGTACTGCCAGGTGGATACATTTTTATTACCCGGGGTTTTCTAAAAGCACTTGAAAATGAGGCTCAACTGGCTGCCGCACTGGCAAGAGAGATTAGCAGCCTTAATAGATACTATTTGCTTGATACGCTTATGCAAAACCAGGAAGCTCTTACCCTTCTGTCGTCTTTAAAAACTGTCTTAAACAGGCAGAAAAAAGGAGGCAATAATGAAATTTGTGAAGAAGAAGTTAAATTGGCAAAAAAGCCTTTCTCTGATCCTTTTGACACACTGGACTATTTTGCCTCGCCCAGCTTTGAAAATCTTTATTCTAATGAAGACTATCTTTCTAAAAAGATGCTAAAAAAGATGAGTCTTATTATTCCGTCTTATGAAACAATAATTAAAAAAGATAAGCAGGCTATGAAAGCTATTGAAAAGGCTGGTTATGACCCGGAATCAATTAAAGATATGATTATTACGCTTAATAAACAACAAAAACAGGTTCAAACACTTAACAGGTCAATCAATATTGAAAACTGGCTGGGTGAGAAAACGTTAAGAAAACGTAAGAAAAACACAGTGGAAGGTCGTTTTTTAATGATGATTGAACGTTTAAACTACTAATTAAATTAACCTCCCAGCAAGGGTTTTATTATTATCTACCTCTTAAGTGGTAATGCATTTTACCATTTTTGGGTTATTCCTTTAAAAGGCATTTTCTGGGATTATTATTATGCTGTCTTTTGTATAACAAATAAATATAATATCTATTTGTTGGTCAGTCTGTCCGTTATGCCATTAAATCCAGAGATGAAAATCAAGAAGGGGATAATATGGAACCATTAAGCTTTAAAAATGCTTACACTTTGAAATTTTCAACACTAATTATAGGTATTCAAACATTAACATTTATGATAACCATCGCACTCATATATTTTTCTTTATGCCACTAAACGGAGGAATTCTTCTATGCCAGGAAAATCAGCCCGCAAAAACTTTAACGAACATAATTCCTATCAAAAATCAGGTAAGACAAGGTTATCTATTAACTTGACTGACCTTGAAGAACTTATCAATGATCCAGTAGAATTAACCGATTTCTCTGTCAGATCAAATAAAGAATTATTGAATATTTCGTAAAACTGCCACTCTTACTACGATAATTAAGACAAAGATGCGTTAACAGGCCTAATTGGCCTGTTTTTTTGGCTCTACCCCAAAAGTAGTAACAATTTTTACCCATAGTGATGTATTTCATTTGAGCTTAAAATTTGCCATTATTATAGGTATAGAAGTCACATAAAGTTTGTTTTTTATCATAATTGTTAATAGATATACAGGCCAGATTAATTTAATAGCAGAATAAGAATACTTTATAAGGGGGCAAAATGCTACCAAATCAACTTTATTCAAATATAAAATTTTCAACATTATTTTTAACAGCCCAGACAACAGCTTTTATAGTAATAATTGTTCTGTTATTTATAGGGTTACAGACATAGAAGAAAGGTAAACAATGAATAAAAAAGAAAACATGAGAAATTGCGATTTGGAATACGTTCTGAAAGATGGTAAAACAAGACTTAATCTCAATGAAAAAGAACTAAAGGAATACATTGAAAATTGTTTAAATGACGATCTGTCTACGGATGAGTCTCAAGCAGATTCCAAAGTTTAAAAATATACACAATGACTGCTCAAGCCTGAATATCAGTAAATAGACTTATTTTATTAAGTCTATTTTTTTTGCCCTGGCACTATATTATAATAAAGCCGTTGTACCGTTATGCTACAATATCCTCTAATAAAGTCTATTAATACACTC
This sequence comes from uncultured Gammaproteobacteria bacterium, assembly GCA_964517135.1. Taxonomy (GTDB): domain Bacteria; phylum Cyanobacteriota; class Vampirovibrionia; order JBFMGH01; family JBFMGH01; genus CAZFBA01. The sequence goes on along the minus strand of CAZFBA010000012.1, from coordinate 30,379 downwards.
TGAAAAAGGATCTTACCGATGGAAAAGAAAATAGCCGTATTTTTTGATCGAGATGGCACTCTGAATGTTGAATCAGGATACATAAGAGACCTTAATAATCTAATACTGACTGAAGGCGCTGCTGAATCAGTTAAAAAGCTAAATGAAAAAGGCATACTGTGTATACTGGTTACTAATCAGACTGGCCCTGCAAGAGATTATTACCCTGAAAGCCATGTTCTGGCTCTTAATCAGCGTCTCTGTGACCTGCTGGCAGAAAATAATGCCCGCCTGGATAAAGTCTATTATTGCCCGCACCTGAAAAACGGTATTGTTAAAGAATATAGCTTTGATTGTAATTGCAGAAAACCAGCAACAGGTATGATTGATCAGGCACAGAAAGATTTCCCTGACATTGATCTCGAAAACTCTTACGTTGTAGGAGATAAGGCAACTGATATCGAACTGGCCTATAACGCCCGCTGCAAAGGAGTTTTACTTACAACAGGCTACGGGCAACAGGTGCTCGACGGAACCTATCAGGATCTTAAAAAACAGCCACACTATGTAGCAAGCTCTATCTCAGATGCTGTCAACTGGATAATACAGGATATATCTCAAAGAAAGATTACTGCATAGTTGTTAAAAGTTTATATTATTACCTCTGAACAAGCATACCTAGTCTTTTCTTAAGTTCTACAAGACTTTTTTGGTAGTTTAACTCCGAAGACACAAGCTGTACCTGTGAATCAAGATAATTGGTCTGATCATCAAGAAGATCAAGTATGAGGGCAAGACCTACATCAAACCTGTTTTTTGTAATTCGCAAGCTTTCTTTTGAAACTTCTACATTTACTTTAGAGACTTCAATGAGGTTTTTAGCTTCTTTAACAGAGTTAAGTTGTGTTTCAATATCTATTAATACTTGATTTTCAAGTTCTTTAAAGGCCAATTTATTCTTTCTTATCTCAGCAGCCTGTTCTTTAACACCGATATATTTTTGGTTCCATTTCCAGAAGTCATAAGAAGCGTTTACACCAAAAATAACGTTGTTAGGTGGTGATAAACCTGCCCCATAAAGGTGTATATAGCTTACATAGAAGTCGATATCAGGTATATATTTTGTGTATTCTATTTTTTTATTGAGATTTGCCACCCTGATATTGGCTTCAAGCTGCAATACATCTGGCCTGTTTACCATTGCTATATCCTGAAGCTCTTCCAGGGGCTGATTAATAAAGGTTTCTTCTTGAAAGTTATCTACAATGTTGATATCTTCTTTCAGGTTTATGCCGAGAGCATCTTTGAATTGATATACAAGTATATCAAGCTTGTTTTGTGCTACAAGCAGGTCGTGGCGGGCGTTTTCGATCTCATACTTAATCTTTAGATAGTCTCTTGCCAGAGCTTCACCTGTTTCAAATCTGTCATGAGCTACTTTATAATATTCTTCCAGTGCTTTAATATTTTGCTTATTCAACTCTATTGTTCTTTTTTGTTTTAATATATCAAAATAATAGCCTGAGACATTATTAATAACTGTTTCACGTTCGAGATCTGTATCAAACATTGAGATATTATAATTTTCTTTTGCTACTTTATAGTTAAGGCCCAGTTTAAAGAGCTCTGTAATAGGCTGAGAGACAGTTACGTAAGTATCTACTTCATTACGGATTTCAGGACGTGATTGCTGTGGAAATTGTGGTATTTTTAAGTCTCTGACATGTGTATTATACTTATAATCTGTTGATGCGCTAAAGACTGGAAGCATACTGGTAAATTCTTTTTTGGCCCTTAATCTGTATATCTGGTTATCTTCAAAGCTTTGTAAGAGTGAAAAGTTATTTTTTAGAGCTATATCTATAGCAGTAGTCAGGTCAATATTTTGCTTATCAAACAGTTTAATGTCTTCCAATTTTTCAGTTTCTTCAGCCATTGCTTTAAGTGGCAAACAGAATAATATGATTATGCATATAAACGTTGTGAAGGGTTTTTTAAAGTATTTGATATCCATAAATATTCACCATGTCATTAAAAATAGAAAATTACACCTGTTTTCTTTTTTCTCGCTTGAATAAATTTCTCATTCTGTTTTCAAAGCCTTTAGCCAAAAGGAAAAGAACGGGTACGACAAATAAACTCAGCAGTGTAGAAAGGAACATTCCTCCAAAAACAGCAGTTCCCATAGAATTACGGCTAGCAGCACCAGCTCCGGTAGCAATAACCAGAGGGAAAATGCCAAGTATAAATGCCAGACTTGTCATTAAAATAGGTCTGAACCTGGTTTTAGCAGCTTCTAATACAGCTTGAACAGGTTTTTTGCCCATATCAATTTGCTGATTGGCAAATTCTACAATTAAAATAGAGTTTTTACATGCCAGGCCAATAAGCATAACAAGGCCTATCTGACAGAAGACATCGTTTTCGAGTCCTCTTACATATTGTGCCAGAAGTGCACCAAAAACAGCCAGAGGAACAGCTAAAATAATTATCAGCGGGTCAATAAGGCTTTCATACTGGGCAGCAAGAAACAGATATACAAACAATAGGCCGAGAGCGAACATAAAAATACCTGCCTGACCGGCTTTTTTCTCTTCGAGAGAAATACCAGACCACTGAAAACTAAACCCTTCAGGGAGGTTTTCTTTTGCCAGCTTTTCCATCTCAATAATGGCCTGTCCTGAGCTATAACCAGGGGCAGAAGAACCGTCAACTTCAACTGATCTGTAAAGATCAAAATGAGTAATAGTTTGTGCAGTATATTTTCTGTCAATATTAACAACTGCATCAAGAGGTATCAGGTTTCCAGTAGTGCTTGAACGAACGTAAAACTCTCTAATATCTTCCGGGTCATCTCTGAATATTTTTTCTGCCTGCACGTATACCCGATATACCCGATCAAGAAAGTCAAAATCGTTGACATACTTGGAGCCTAGAAAAACCTGTATAGTTCCAAACAGTCCACTGAGATCAATTCCCATACGTTTTGCTTTTTTACGATCAATAGTTATATATAGTTGAGGGCAATCAGCGCTGAATGTTGTAAATAATCCCTGTAAAACAGAAGACTGGTTACCCTGCTGTATAAGTTTTTGAGCGGTTAAAGAGAGTTCTTCAAGCGGATGTCCGCCTATATCAAGAAGCTGAAACTGAAACCCACCAACGTTACCAATACCTTTGATGGCTGGCGGCTGAAATGGCATTATAATAGCTTCACTAATAGGAGCTATAGCCTGTCTAAAACGCTGAATAACTGCTACATCTGAGTGTTGTTTGCCTTTTCTTTCTTCAAAAGGCCTTAAAGTAGTAAACAAAACAGCTTTATTAGGTCCATTACCACTAAAGCTAAAGCCTCCTACTGCAAAAATATCTTCAACTTCTGGTATTTTTTTGAGTTCATCTTCTGCTTTTTCTATAACTCTTTGAGTATAGTTAAGAGAGGTTCCTTCAGGGCCCTGAACTGTTGTAATGAAGTAACCCTGATCTTCGTTGGGCACAAAACCCGTTGGTACAATAGTAACCAGATAATAAGTTAACCCTATAAGAATCAGGAATACAAAAACGACGGCGAGCTTAAATTTTAATATTCTTTCAAGAATACTATAATAACTTCTGGTAAGGAATTTAATAAAGCTTTCAACCTTATCAAATATAATATGTTTGGAAGAAGACGTTTTAGTTTTAAGCAAAAGGCCTGATAGTGCGGGTGTTAGCGTAAGAGCATTAAAAAGAGAAATACCGAAAGCAAAGACTATTGTGAGTGCAAATTGCTTATAGAGCTGCCCTGTTGTTCCGGGGAAGGCTGCCACCGGTAGAAAAACCGCTGCCAGAACGAGTGTACTGGCTACAAGTGCACCTATAACCTCACTCATGCTTTCAGAAGCTGCTGCTATGGCTGATAATCCCTTTTCTTCCATTGTCCTTTCAATATTTTCAATAACAACAATAGCATCATCCACGACAAGCCCTGTTGCCAGAACTATACCAAAAAGTGTTAATGTGTTAATAGAGAATCCAAATACTTTTAGAATAGCAAAAGTACCTATAAGCGATACAGGAATTGTAATAACAGGTATCAGAGTGCTCCTCCAGGATTGCAGGAAGAAGAATATAACACTTACAACCAGAACGACTGCCAGAAACAGGGTAAAGACAACTTCGTTAATAGAATCTTCAACTATTGAAATTGTTTCAACAGCAGTTTTAACCTTTAAACCAGGTGGAAAATCTTTTTCCAGCTCTGTCATTTTCTCAACAATAGATTTGTAAAGTGATAACGAGTTAGCATCAGCCAGCTGATATATTAACAGGCCTACTGTAGATTTTGAATTGAATCTTGCAAAGGTATCATAACTTTCTGAGCCCAGTTCAACATAGCCAACATCTTTGATAGTAACGAGAGAGCCGTCACTGCCGGTTTTTAAGACAATATCCTCAAATTCTGAAGGGGTTGAAAGCCGGCCATGAACCTTGATATTAAGCTGATAATTTTGATCATCTCTAATTGGAGGTTCGCCAATCTGCCCTGCTGGTACCTGAACATTCTGTTCAGTAATAGCATTAACAACATCTGAAGCGGTTAAGTCACGGGCTGCAAGCTTATCAGGATATAGCCAGACACGCATTGCGTATTTACGCTCACCTGCAATGGTAATGCCGCCAACACCGTTGATACGCAATATGTCATCACTGACGTACTTGTCAACATAGTTGCTTATATAAATGTCATCATATTCATCATTTTCTGAATAAAAGGCATATACTGCAACAAGTGCCGTAGATTGCTTGGAAATAGATACACCTGTTTTCTGCACTTCCTGCGGAAGTGTGCCTATTACAGATGATATCCTGTTTTCAACGTCTACAGCTGCTATATCTTTGTTTCGCTCAAGCTCAAAGGTTATCTGTATACTGCTAACCCCGTCGTTACTGCTTGTTGAGGTCATATATTTCATGCTCTCAACGCCGTTAATAGCCTGCTCAAGTGGTGTTGTAACAGCTGTTTCAACAACTTCCGAGCTGGCCCCTGTATACATTGATGTTACTGTTACCATTGGTGGTGCCAGTTCAGGATATTGGGATACAGGTAACAGCGGAATGCAGATGAGACCTGCAATAATGATTATAACAGAGCAAACAGATGTAAAAACAGGTCTACGTATGAAAAAATCTATCATGCTTAAGACCCTTTATTTTGAATCATTACCGGTGTATTGTTACGCAGTTTTTGCACGCCAGAGATGACGATCTGGTCTTCTTCTTTGATGCCTTTATTTATTACATAGTTATCTCCAGCGATTTTACCCAGATGAACCGGTACCTGCATAGCAATATCCATATCTTTATCTTTTTTGACAACAAATACATAGTCTTGGCCGGCTAAATGAACTACAGCTTCAGTGGGAGCAACCATTTTCTTTTCTATTTCCCATACAATCGCTGTTTTAACAAGCTCACCAGCTTTATAATTCTTTTTATCATTATCAAGTATGCCATTAACGGTTATTGTTTGGTTAGCTTCATTAACTTTAGGAGATATAAACCAGACATGAGCAGTGTCTAAAATATTTTCATTATCATCAATAATGTTTATTTTCAGGTTGTTTTTAAGCTTATCTTTCTCTGAAATATTTACATCGAGTTTCAATTCAAGATGATTGTTTTCTGTAATAGATGTAAGAACAGTATTTGAATTGACATAATCACCTATTTTTACTGGTATATAGCCAATTTTGCCATCAAACGGAGCTTTAATATCATAATATTGCCTGAGAATATTCTGTTCTCTTGCACTATCTGTAGCTTCTTTATAGATTGCCTGCTTGGTGTTGAAGGTTTTTTCCTGTGCTTTGATTTGTTTTTCAAATGAATTAAGTTGAGCTTTTGCCTGATCAAGGGCATTTATATCTTTATCAAGATTGGATTGTGTTTCAGAACCACGATCAAAGAGAGATTTTGTTCTGTCATAGTTTATTTTAGCCAGTTCGAGATCTGATTTTTGCTGCTTCTTTTTGAGCTTCAAGAGATTCTAGAGTGGCTCTTGCCTGTTCTGTATCTGATAAAGCACTATTAGCTTTTTGAACCGCTGAAGCAGCAGCAGCACCCTGTTTAGATGATTCAATAGTCATAATAACAGAGCCTTTTTTTACAAAGTCGCCATCTTTTACCAGAATAGCATCTATAAGTCCGTCAACACGGGGCTTAAGATCTGTTGATTTTCTTGATATTACTGCTCCAACATATTCTGTTGTCGATTCTACATCCTGAAGCTGAGCTTTTTGTACTTTTACCGGAACAGCATGAGGTTTTTCTTCAGGTTTTTTGGCACATCCGGCAATAATAGTTATACCAAAAGCAATTATTGTAAAAATAACTAAAAGGTTAAGATGTTTTTTTGACCCTGACATAAATCATTTCCACCGAAAAAAACTAACACACGTGGTTATTGATCTTAAAATAAAGACTAATGCATAACTATAACAATCAATTTTCTGGTTTCGATTTTCAAAAATTTAAAAGTTAAGATATGGGTTGAACGAGCAGGCTTAGCCTGGGAGTGAGACCCCATGCCTTCCTTTTGGGTGGGCGGGATCTGGGTTTTGAAAATCGAAAAATTTTAAGTTATACACTGATCTTAAAATATTAGTATAGACGACAGGAAAAAGGAACATAATATGAAGAAAAAGTTATACCTGCTGGTTTTTAATAATAATAACTGTTATTATCATCGAATGTTATCTGTAAATATAACAAACGTCATGACTAACAATATTATAGAAGATACATGACTTAAGAATATTTTAATCCTGCAGTCAAAAAAGCTGTATTAAAAGCATTTTGCCTTTTTACTACAAAAGACATATAAAAATCTTTTGTATGACACCCGTAACAGTTACTGCTAGCCTTTTTAGCGTATTGTTCTTCTCTTTTGTAAATATTAAGAAATGTTTTCAGGTTTTTTAAAAATTTTTATAACTCCACTGCTCATAAGAGTTTAAGCCTGATTCTTTAAAAAACACTAAACATATGAATATAATATATATCTGTGTTTAAGACCCGGGTCAAAAAATTTACAAAAAAAATATATTTGTTCATTTCAAAACTTTCAAGTTAATATCTTTTTTGCGGGATCAACAACAATAAAATTTTAATTCAAATTTGAATTAAAATTTGAGGAGAAAAAAGGAAAAATTCAACTGTGACTTCAAATTTTAATTTAGATGACAGCTAAAATATAGATTATTACTTATTAGCCAGCTATAATTTTCGTAAAATTACGTAATAATAGCCATTTAGATGTTGACGAAATCTTATTATGGGGTGATCATAATAATGTAATCCCTGTAGTAAACATATTGTTTAGTAATAGTATTTGCGTAGTAAACAAAATGTGTAGTAATGTAATAATTTAATAAACAAATTGTTGCATTTTCTGAATCAGCTAACTATAATGACATAACCTTTAAGAAGAAGGTATCTGAATCGCAAAATTAACTTGGATTTTTGGTTCTAAAAAAAGAGTGGCACATAGTTAGAAACGGGGGAGGTTATGACCTTGGCATCATTACCTAGAGGTTTAGACGGAACAAGAACAACAACTGTAAGAAGATGGACACAGGCAGCAGTAGAATGTTACCAGCGAGGATGCAGGTGCTCTGGCTGCTTCTATAATGACTTTTTTGCTGGCAGTCCGCAAAAATGCCAGATGAAACATACCGTTCTTGAACTGGTAAGAACAATTGGCAGGCCTAATTCTGAACCGGCAAACATGGTTATTAGCTAACTCTATTATCAGAGTTAGCACAAGTTTTAATCATCCACAATTGGTAACGAAACAATTTCACTGGATAAAAGCAAGTTCTTTGCTTTTATCTTTTTCTTTTGAGCAAAGATAACGCTCATTTTCAGCACACTCAATCTCGTATCTTTTTTTAAATTGCAGCATATGATAATCATAACGTGGGTGATCTTCAAACATCCACATTGTCATATCACAGGGGTATGAAATTGTTTGTGCTATCTTCTTCCTCATCTGTTTTCTACTCCCGATTGAGATTTTACTCGGTCGTATAATTAAAAACAGTATGACCGATAATGATGCATTTTTCATCACCGTAAAGAGGTATATTTTACAAAAATGTTACGTTTTAAAATATTCTTCCTTATTTCAATCAATGAATTAAATTGCCAGAGTAGGCAATTAGCACTGCAAATAGTCTTCAAAGGTTAACTATAAATGGATATCGAACGGTTGCTAATATTGGTTTGCCCAAAGTACAACTACAATACATATATTGACAGGTGCCCTTAAGATTGTAAAAAAAATTTATCAATAATCATATCAAAATGATCAAAGAATATATTCTCTTTTTCACCGGCATAGGTTATAATGACAGGGTATAAGGTGTTTGGATATATCCAGAAAAAAGTTTGTTAGAATAGATTAATATCAGGGAGACTTAATCTTCATGCCTAAGAAACACAATAGCAACGGGCATTATTCAAGTGATGACCTGACAAAGCAGTCAAGAGCCAGGGCGAAAGCTTTTACCACTCATTCAAAGAGAAGTTTTGTCAAAAACAAGGCCTTTGACCCTGATGATCCAGAATTTGATATGGATCTTTATAATGCTCATTTAAATGATGAGCCTGATGACGACGACGATTATGAAGACGATTATGAAGATGATGAGGAGATTTAAAGACTCCCGGTTAGCTGTAATAAACTTAAAGTCATTATCATTACTGTCCGGTTAAATTTTTTCTGAGGGTTTGGTTTTTGGGCCTGCGGGCACAAAAACCAAACCTGACCTACCTCTTCGCTGAACCCTTTTTAATAATTTTTGCCAGTTTCTTTAATTTAACTTCCTGTAAAATTTTCTAATCCAAAACAGATATTATGACAGGTTTTATACATCTAAATAAAATCTTTTACCGGACTACCAGTGAGTCATTATGGCAGTTTTTATGAAGCCTGCTGCAAAAGTATTGTGGCATATTTTTGCAGTGTCTTTTATTCTGGTTTTGAAAAGGTATAATTAACGTCATTAATGTCTGGTTAAAATTTCTAACCCAAAAGAGAGATTATAACAGGTTTTAGACATCTAAATAATATCTTTTACCGGATACCAGTGATATCATTATGAGTGAGTAACAATTTTTTGAGGACATTTTTATGAAAGTGATGTTTATAAAAGTGATGTTTATAAAAGCACTTATTATTGTCCTTTGTGCAGGCGTATGGTTATGTATGCCTTTGAGAGCGCAAGCCGGGCAATATGCTATTCTTGATGATCTTGTAAACAACTATAGTTTAGAATTGCCTGCATCATGGAAAATAACCAAAAAGTCTCTTTCAAAAGATCTCATTAAAGCTAGTGCAGAGAAAGACCGAAATACTGGCATTCAGGTAAGGTTATATGAAACGAATAAACCCTTTGATGAGTTTATAAAGTGGTATATTGAAGATTATATTGATCAAATGAAAAACCATCATCAGGCCAGGCTTGATATTATTAAGGAAGGGTATCTTAGCAAGAAGGGAATGCGTTATTATTATGTGTGTATTGATTTTACTAATTCCAGAAATGAGCGTTATTACGTAAAGCAATACCTTTTTTCAGGTAGCGGTAATGTTTGTATACTGCAATTTGGCACTCCTTATGCTGAAAAAGATGAAAACGAGAAGTATATAGATCATGCGGCAAAAACATTTCAATTTGAAAACGCTTATTAAACAATAGTTTTCATTATTACTGTCTGGTTTAATTTAGCATCAGTCTCTTATTGGAACCTCTGATTAATTAAGAAATTACTGATTTCAGCAAAAGACAATAGTTTCTTGAATCTGTGAACTTTTAAATTATTCAGAGATCTCTTATATAAATATAGCAAACGCATTTGAAATACGTTATAGTTATGGATTAGTCTTATTATTGATTTTTATCTTCCGTATTTTCAAACCCGTTTATGACATCTCCCACAAAAAGAGGTGTAAAACACTTCTGGGCAATAAGAGTAGGTATTACGGCACTTGCTATTACTACCATGACAAGAAATGAATATTGTTGTTGGGTGATAATATTATGAGAATAACCGTAAAGAGCTGAAATAGTTCCGAAAGTCAGACCGGTTGACATCATAAGAGTATAATACCAGCGTTCATTTCTTTCTTTTCTAAATTTGCAGATAACAGGATAAAGCCCAAAGATTTTTGAAACTACTTTGCCGCCTAATAGCACAATAAAGATAATTGGTGCTGAGAATAAAGCAGGAATAGAAACCAGTGTTCCTGCTCTGAGAAAGTAAAAAGGCGTAAGAAAGCCCAGTGTAAGAGTCCTTATTCTTTTAATCCAGAACGAATCTCTTGCAGCACTTCCTGCCAGAAGCATTCCTGCAATATAAGCAGGAAGAACGGCTTCACTGCCAGACCATAAAGCTAGTGCGCCAAGTCCAAAAAGAATAAAAAGTATCCATTTAGTTCTTATAGCAGCTGTTTTAAACCCATATATACTGCTTATCCACTGAGTTATTCGGGGTAATAACAAAAGTATCAATGCACTTGCCGTAATAAATATGATGGTTTTATATGTAAAAGGTGCAAACAGCAGCCCCAGAAAAACTACTGTCCCTAGATCATTGACAAAACAGGATCCTAAAATACCTTTACCGAATTCTGTTTTATTAAAACCTGTTTCAAGCATAACTGCGTAAACAACAGCCATAGAAGTAGTTGAAAGAGCTATGCCTCCAAGCAGACTGGCCTGGCTATCCCATCCCAGAATGAAATAAGCAAGAGCACTGCAACCGATAAAAGGTGCAAAGAAGCCTATAATTCCTACTATTGAAACCTCTTTAATTTTTTTACGTATCATATCAGGATCCAGTTCAGCTCCGGCAAGAAAAGTGAGCAAAACAGCCCCTGAAGCTGCTAAAAATTTTAACCATTCAAGGTCTGCACCGAGTGCATCTAACTTTCCGAAATATGTTGCTATCCCTGCAACTAGAACACCTGTACATATTTCAACTAAAGCAATTGAAATACGCAGGTGATAAGCAATAACAGCAGCAACAATTGCTAAAGCAAACCATAAAGCAGCTATAGTAAAAACCTGTTCCATTTTAATCTGTCCTCACAAAAATATTTTTACTTATTGACAAAAAAAACCTCTACAAACAATGTCTGTAGAGGTCATCAGTTGTTTATACAACAATTAATGGCGAACCTCATCGCCAAATCTATTATCCAAACTAAATTTAAAACAGAGAGTTTTAGATGTCAAGCAAATAATACTGGGGTTAAAAGAAAAGGTTTCCAGACTTTTGCTTGCTTCAGGTGATTTTTTAGGGTAAATTATCTTTGTAAGCTCCAAAAAGCAGGGATAGAGGTAATAATTATGAAAAAAAGAGAAGAGGCACTAGAAACCATAATAGTTCACGGAGATCATCAGCTTGATCCACAGACAGGGTCGTTAAGCCCACCATTATACCCGAGCTCAACGTTTGCATTTAAAAGCTCAGAACAGGGCGCAGCTCTCTTTAAAAACCCTTCTGATGGATATTTCTACACAAGGGTTTCAAACCCCACAATAGACCTTTTAAGAAAAAAAATTGCCCTTCTTGAAGATTCAGAAGAAGCACTGGCTTTTGGTTCTGGTATGGCAGCTATTCATGCGATTGTTACTGCTCTTGCAGGTTCAGGTGATAATCTGCTGGTAGCTAATACCGTGTATGGTGGTACATATAAGCTTCTTACAGAGTTCATTAATCGTTTTAATATCGAAGTAAGATGGGTAGATTGCCATAATTTTGATGAAGTTGAAAGCAAAATAGACAGCAAGACAAAATTTTTATTTATAGAAACTCCTGATAATCCTACTACTACTATATATGACTTGAGCAAATTGTCTGAAATAACCAGTAAAAAATCCATACCACTTGTTGTGGATAATACATTTATGACTCCCTACCTTCAACAACCCCTTAAACTCGGTGCAGATATTATTGTACACAGCGCAACAAAATATATATGCGGCCATGCGGATGTTGTAGCTGGTCTTGTTGCCTGTAATAAAGAATATTACGAAAAGATATTTCCTGTTCTTGTTGAAACAGGAGGAATCATAGGGCCCTTTGAAGCCTGGTTACTCTTAAGGGGAATCAAAACACTACATATAAGGATGGAAAGACACTCAGCAAACGCACTGCAAATTGCCAGATATCTGGAACAACATCGCCTGGTGAAAAGGATCTTATATCCGGGCCTGCCATCACACCCGCAATATGAGCTTGCCAGACACCAAATGAAAGACTCAGGAGGTATTATATCCTTTGAACTCGAAGGCGGTACAGAAGCCTGCAAAATACTTATGGATAATGTTCACGTTTTTACCCTGGCTATATCACTGGGAGACATTGATAGCCTGATACAACACCCGGTAACAATGACACACAGCTCATACCCAAAAGAAATGCTTGATAGAGACAGCATAACAGATGGCATGATCAGGCTCTCAGTCGGCCTTGAAAACGTTAACGACCTCATTGAAGATCTTGAATATGCACTGAGCAGGGTAGAAGAGTTAGTTAAAATATAATACATATGTGTTGATCCGAAACCCAACCCCTTACTTCTTTTCTAAAATGCCTGGTCATAATGCACTGGTTTTACTTTCAATTCTATTTTAGCTAGTGCGTTGCGTTTTGTTACTGATCAGGCGCCTGAGATCTCTGAATAATTTATAAGTTCACAGATTCAAGAAATTAGTGTTTTTGCTGGAATCAGTAATTTCTTAATTAATCAGAGGTTCCGCCTGTATTATAAATGTAAATTTTCTTTTACATAATATCATAAAATGTATAATGATTGTTTTTTAATAAATAGGTGGGTTAAAATTATGGGTGTATAGTATGACAGATGCAGTTATCAATAATTTATTAGCGCAAAATCATTCAGCAAATAAAAAAGGGATTGAAAGCCCCTTAAATAACGCCGATGATAATTATTTTAGCAATGTATTAAAACCATCTACTCCAGCTGCGCTGATCAATGATGTTAACGCTCTTGATGAAAAAATTGCCAGACTCGAACAGACATCTGAAAAAACCCAAAAACGACTCTGGAGCAAGGTTTATAATATTTTCAGCAAAAAGGATGACAAACTTCAGCAAGAACTCTCAGAATTGAAAGCGGCTAAAAGCTCAGCTCTAGCTGATGATGGTATTATCGATGCTAAAGAACTTAAACAGATAGAAAAAGAATATAAAGAAGCTGACGAAAGCTTAAAAGACTACATGAAAAGCAAAAAGAAAGCTGCTGATATTACTTCAACCGTTGCAGCTATAGGTGTTGGCGTTGCTATAACAGCTGCTACTGCCGGTACTGCTGCACCTGCTGCGGCTGCTGGTATTGCTGCTACTGCTGCAACTACTTCTACTGCTGCTACTGCAGGCTCTATTGCCATTGCTGCTGCTGGAAGCGCAGTAACTAAAGTCGCCACAAAAGAAGGAATGCTCGGCGATGAATATAAAGCAATAGGCAAAGAAGGTCTTAAAGATGGTCTTATTTCTGCTGCCTATACCGCAGTTGGAGGCGTAACCAGCATAGCAGGCGGCACTCTGGCAACATCAGCTTCAAATGGCGTAGGTAAAGTGGTTTCAGGAAACCTGGCTAAAAATGCAACAAAAGTCCTGGTGAAATCTGCAACCTCAACAGCAGGTGATTTAGGGGTTACAATTGCAGCAGATAAAAACCTCAGGCAAGAAATAGCTAAAGGTGACCTTACTAATGTCGCTATCATAGCAGGTTCATCACTTGTCTTCAAAGGAACACTTGATGCTGTCAAAGGTGCAGAACAGGCAAAAGGTGTAATTAAAGCCGTAAGCGATTTGTCAAAGAAAACTCACGGTAAAATTATACTTGCTGATACCAGTTACGTTGCAAAAAATAATTTAAGCACCGCCCTGAAAAAGCAAGTAGAACAGGTTAAGATGTAAATTTATGCCAGAAAGCTTTTATCAGGTTTTAAACATTTTGTTGTGCATAATTCTTTAATATGTTTTTTTATCCTGCTGAATGGGATAAAATAAGGGCAGCATTAAAAATTTTTGTCAGACAATTCTAAAAACAATTTCTAATTAAAATCAATTCAACTTATAACAGCCAGCAGGCAAAAAGGAGAGTTTATGAGTGATAAAGATTTCCTTAACAAGCTTCCACCTGATTTAAGAAGTATGATTGGCAAAACAATGAAAAGAAAACTGCCTGATGGCAGAGTTATTAAATATGTACTTGGAGACGTTACTGGCGACGGCAAAATCGATCAGGAAGATATCGAAATACTTAAATTGCTCTGTAGAGGCGATGCTACTGCTGAAAAGCTGTTTGCAAGCCTCACCCCTGAGCAGCTCTCAGCCTGTGATGTTACTGGAGACGGCTACATTAACTCTGATGACCTGATAGCACTCTGCAAAAAACTCATTAACCAGGACAAAATAAAAGAACGAGAAGATAAACTGTCTAATATGAGAAATAAGTTGAAAAATAAAAATGATTGAAAACATTAATTTTTAAAGGATTAAAACTATGATGAGACGGCTGATACCAGTATTTATACTTATTGTTCCTTTTGCTATTATAATGGTCATGATCAGCAACAAAATGGATGAAGGGTCTACAGCAGGTAAGTATAACGAAGAAGGTGTTAAGTTTTATCAAGAACGACAGTGGGATAAAGCTATAGAAAGTTTTTCTAAGGCTCTGGAAGAAGACCCTAAATATGCAGAAGCGGCAAGTAACCTTGCTATGTCTTATGATGCCAGAGGAGAAGTTGAAAAAGCTCTGGAATACCATAAAAAAGCCGTTGACTTAAGGCCAGAATATTCTCAGGGGTTTGCTAACCTGGGTTACAGTTATTTTAACAGCGGCAAATTTAAAGAAGCCGAAGAAGCATTGATAAAAGCTATTAAGCTTAACCCTGAATCTGATCAGGCATACAATAATCTCGGCCTGGCTGTCCAGATGCAGGGAGACTATCAGAATGCCCTGAAATACCTCGAAAAAGCTGTCGAACTTTCTCCTAAAACGGCAGCTTATTATTATCACATTGCTCAAAACTATGACCTGAAAGGCGATTATACTAACGCTGCATACTATTACGAAAAAGCTTATAACCTTGAGCCTTCTAACAGAAACTTTAGCCTTGCATTAAATATTGCACAGCAAAAAGTATCAATGAGAAGCAGACGATAAATTCTTTAAAATGTCGCAAGAAAATGATTCCACGACTTAACAAATACCTCAAAAGAATTCAGTAAAAGTTATGACTTGAAAGAAACTGATATTATGACCCGGTCTTGATAACAACTTCAATGACTCAATCAGGGCAAACTATATATACCTGAAAGAATATCAACATTACTAAATGTTTTTAGTCTTACAATAAAAGCATTAAAGCTATAATAGATGATATAACACTTGCAACCTGAGAAGCAAACTTTAACGAACGGGCTGCAATCTCTCCTGGAGTAGGCCCGGGATTGATTAGCTTCATGGCTTTCTCAATCATAGTAGGCTTTCTGAGTAAAGCTAAGGATGAAAAACTCACTGTATCAGCCTTGAGATTATATCTGGTCACAGGTTTCTGACCTGAAGAAACTGTTTTTGACCTGTAAATATGATTCGCCGGCAATGATGAGTTAATGTTTAAAGCTTGAATCATCTCTTCTCCTTACATTTACCCTTTACACCCTGGCAGGTTAACACAAAACACGGTATTCATTGAATATCAGACATCAGTTCAAAAAGCTGTTATTATACTGTATTCCCCCAAAAAGGCTTTGTAATCTTTAACGCTCAAAAAGTATTGTTAATAAAGAGTCTAGCGGCCTGACATAGCGGACAAAAGAGCGTTAACAGAAAGAAATAGATTTTGATAGATCAAAAGTCAATATGTTAAAGATATATCTCTAACAAAACAGTCAACAGATAAATAATCCCCTACCAGTTGGCATGTATTATAGCATCAACATGTAAAGAATCTTCACATTTGGTATAAAAACGTTACATTTTCCTTAATGTAAAACAGGGCTATAGGTAGATATGTTAAGCAATGTGGCTATAAAAATTCGTTGTAACATTTGTCCGAAAAGCCTGTTGCTCTACTTACTGTTTAAAAAACACTAACCTCCTTATTTCTTGCCACATAGCCAGCTAAAGCTATCAACACAGGATAATTTTAAAAGTTATACCTGCTTTTAGTGCTTAACTGCGTGTAAATCAGGTATAAAAACCAAACCCTCAGAAAAAATTTAACCAGACAATAATGTAGTGATATCTATATTTTAAGGCTTTAGCTGAAGTTTAGCTGTACTTTTTTATAGCATTCTTCGGCATCTGCATATTTACCCAGGGTGGCATATATGGTGCTCTTGCCCAGCCACACCAGAGGATCATCAGAATTTACTATGGCCATCTTGTTAAAGAGTGTAATAGCCTCATCAAAACGTTCAAGTTTAGAGAGTGCAATGCCTTTATTATACCAGGCGATGCTATTATAAAGGTTCTTTTCAAGACATTTATCAAAGCATTTTATTGCTGATTCAAATTTTTCGAGGTTAAAAAGGGCAATACCTTTTTTGGTGAGGGCATCAACACATTCCGGGTCTAGTTCTAATACCCTGTCATAAGCCTCTATGGCTTCTTCATAACGATTCAAATCACTCAGAATAATACCTTTTGAAAGCCAGGCATTCTTATCAGAGGGTGTTGCTTCAAGAAGAATATCTAATTTCTTAAGATGGGCAAGCTGAAGCTGCTCATGGGTTTGTTTTAATCCCACCATCAGCAAGATCTCATCTATTATTTTTTTCATATGTTCAATTACTTGTTCCATTGAAAGACGGTGTTCTGGTATTATTCTAACCTAATTTTATTTGAGTTATCAGAAAAAGTAAATAATATAATACTTTTAAACTCTACAATAAAATCTTTTCTAATTTTTTGTAGGCTACAACCTTTTTATCAAGAAGATTTCAGGGTCAAAAGGATTCAATAACATACAATTTTTAAATATTAAACTAATATTAATTTACACCAGAGATTTTTGTGTGCATATCATTTTTAAGTAAATTTTATATTCTTGATTACATTTCTTTATAAAAGAGGCATCTTATACCATTCCACGTAAATAATTAATATATGCTGAGGCCTCTATAATCTGGAATCTATACATTACTTTCAAGGATCAGTATAACAGGTGTGCAAAACTAAATTTTTTTTGATTTCCATTACGAAACTTTGCAGATAGAGGGTTTCACAGAAAATATCGCCAGTGTTACTTATTAACAAAGAACTTACAAAAAAAAACTCCTTTCGAAAAGAAGGAGGAGAAGATGGGAGTCTGTTTTTGGAGTATTTGGAGCAATTGTTGTGTAATAATTGGAGAAGAGTAATTGAGCTATATTGAGTAGTGTTATCTGATTGAAAAACTTGTTAAGCTGTAAATGATGTCATAATGAAGAATTTGTTTTGACCGTTTGACGGGCTTTGCGGTGATTGTTGAGCTAGATTGTTATTTGTTAGGAGGTTGTTGCCTGGCTGTTGCTGGTTGTTATTGTTGTTAAACGGGTTGTCTTGATTATTTGTTTGATCTTTCATCATATTCATCATTTGACCCATAAACAATTGCATAATGAACTGCATTATAAAGGCCATTAATTGTTGCATCATATCCTGGCCTTGCATGCCACCCATCATGGGGTTTTGAATCTGTGGGGCAGCCTGCTGTGCTGCGTTAGCAGCAGCATTATAAGGGTTGGCCTGTGCAGCAGCAAGAGGTACGCCCTGTGCTGCCTGTTTGGCAATATTATAAACATCTGTACCATTATTGCCACCATTACCTGCATTAGCTGCCTGAGGGGCATTGTTAAAGCCTGTATAATTTGCACTTGCTGCTTTGTCAAGATTTCCGAGAGCTGCCATAATGCCGTTATCTTGCTTGAGGTTGCCATATGAACTTGCTACGTGGTTTTTCCAGAAGTCATCGTGGTGCTTATTAAAGTTAACACCGGCTTCTTCTGCTACCTGTTCACCTATTTTGAAGGCCATAAATTCTTCATTTTTTGAGTTGCCATTTTCAGGTGTGACTGCGTGCACGAGTTCGTGCGCAAGGGTTTCTACCATTGTTTCGATGTTATTTTTTTCTACTGTTATGGTATTGTTATTGGGGTTATATTGACCATTGACTCTATCGCCGTTATTTTCAGCAAATTGTATTTTTACGCCACGTTTTTGAGCTTCTGCTAAAAGCTTTTGACCGGTGGGGCTTTTCTTTAAAGTGTTCATTGCCTGTATTCCAGATGCCATTACTCTCTCTCCTTTTCTTTGATGATGTTACAAGGTTTCAAAAAAATGTTAGACTCCGTTTGAGCTTATTGCTCAACTTTTTGTGTTGTGCTCTCTATTTTTGCCTGTTTGTTAGATGGTGTTGATGTTCTTTTACTGCCTTATATAAATAATTTTAGTTGTTTCCGTCTCCGTTGCCGTTACCGTTACCGCTCATTATGTATCTTGTGGTAAAGACTTCAGTTTGATAGCTTGAGCAGAGCGTATTAATTTTTAGTATAGTGTTTGATATAACGTCGTCAGCGAGGTTAAGTTCTTTCATTAATACCACTATGTTTTGCATTGCTGTCTCCTCTCTCTCTTATTGTTATCAGGTTTCTGGTTGAGTGTTTTTTCTGTATTTGCTGACTATTTCCATTAATTCGATGTTTCTGTCATTGATGATATCTATTTCTTCAATGAGTTTGTTTACTTTTACTCCGTCGATTGTTTTGGTGGTCTGTATTTTAAGGTCATCAATTTTTTCGAGGTTTTCTTTAAATTCTTTATAGATTTTTTTCAGGTTTTCGTCTTTTGGTTCTGCCGAAAGGGCAATTCTGGAAAGTTGTGTAATAATTTTGTATTCTTTGCTTTTTTGTCCTTCTGATCTGATGTAGCTTCTGTCGTCTAAGAATTTTCTGAAGTCATCAAGTTCTTTTGGTGTCAGGCTAAGAAACACGTTTTGAATTTTTTTGAGTGTTTCTTCGTCAGCAAAGTTGACCGCAAGGGCCATAAGGTTTTTGACTTTCATTTTATTTTTTATTCTTATTTGATCGCCTGTGGGTTCCATTTCGTCAAAGAAGAATTGATTTGATAACATTAAAGCTGCTCCTTTTTTCTCTATCTCTTCTCTCGTAAAGGTTTTTAGTCTATATAGTTAACCAGACGAAATTTCCTGTTCGAGTTGTTTTAATAAATTTTCTTACGCCTGGAATGTTGTAATGTAAAAGAGAGTAATTGATATAGGAGGTAGGGGGAGGTTGTTTACTCTCTTAAATTTCCTAAGTTCAATACGCCAAAAATCAATAAGAGTTGTTTTTTATCAGTTGAAAATCTTTTTTCTCATAACTCTTTCAAGCAGAATCGCAGTGCCTGTTAGATGAAATTAATTGTTTAAAACTTGTTTCAATAGTTCAGATACCTTGTTTATCTCTACTCTCAAGTTTCTGTCAGATGTTATTATATCTGTTAGATTTGCCTGTCTCTCTCAATCACAATATCATTATAAGAAATTTCGGGGTACTATTCGTGAGTTATGCATCTCATTTGAACTGTTAGAGATACTTATTATAATGTGAGTAAATATGCCTGCATGTGCTTGTTGAATACTCAACAAGCACATGCATAATAATTGCGGAGTTCTTTATTCTTAAAGGGTTTAAGAGTATTGGAGTCTTAGAATAACTGATTGAATCTTTGATTAATTAAGTATACTAAAAGATCAGTGCATAATTTATAATTTTTTCGATTTTCAAAACCCAGATCCCGCCCACCCTTAAGGAATGCATGGGGTCTCACTCCCAGGCTGTGCCTGTTCGTTCAACCCATATTTTCACTTTTAAAATTTTTGAAAATCGAAAAAGGGTTTAAGATTATTGGGGTTTCAGGAGAATTTTAGAATTGTTTAATTCTTTATGTCGTCAATTATTGCTATGTGCAAAGATTTTTGCAGTGTTTATATATTCTTTCTTCAATTTTTTTTAGAAGCAAAATTTTATTTTCAAGCTGCAAATGGCAGTGGTCATACAACGATTCCCAGCCAATAATGCTGTCAGGAGCGTTTTGTCTGATAAATTCTTCAAAATCTAAAAGATAATCAACTTTTTCTCTTCGAGCTACATCCCTGATAATGTTATTTATTCGCTCTGTTGACCTGTAAGGGTAACCATCATAAAGGTTTGCCTGGTGAAAATGATAGAGTGCTTTATCTTTATTGCCTGTTAAATAATGAATCAGCCCTGCTTTATACTGAATCATTGCTATTTTGTCGTTAATTTTTAGTGCTTGTTCATATTTATCAAGTGCATTGAGCCAGATTGTTTTTTCGGTTCCTTGAATATTATAGGGTTTGATATTTTCTGTTAGCTCAGAAGCAAAAGGAGAAAGCTTAAACCTGTCATGAAAAACCCGCAAAATATAAGGGAAAGTTTTTTCTTTTGTTTTATGTATAAAAAGCTGGCTGTTGAACCATCCTGAATCATTAAGAAAATAGAGCCTTTCACCAAGAATCTCATCTCCCTGCTTTTCCAGCAGCTTTATTTTAGCTATTTCTGTAGTTGAAAGCCCTGCCGTATAAAAAGAGTATACCGGTGATACAAAATCGTTTGAAGGTGTTGTGGATAAGATTACATATGAATTATTTCTTTTCGCAAGCCTGACCATCTGTATGAGGTTCTGTTCAAATTGGTCATAAACCTTTTCTGAAAGTTCTTTAAAGGTAATGCTTTCATTCTTTTCAATATCTGAAATATTTTTAAGGTATGTATCTTTTATTTCTTCTCTGTTCATCTTGATAGATGGTTTTCTTAGCTTTCTGTACAGGTTTTTCAGAGCAATATAGCTATTCAGTTTGTATAAAACATTCTTTCTGAAATATTCAAAACTCCCCTGAGGCCTGGCAACCCTTTGAGAGACAAGAAGATCAAGAAATTCATTATGCCCGCAGTAGATAAAAACCATATCAGGATCATATTGAAGTATCTCAACCAGAATTCTTTTTACCCGCCTTGAACCATATCCGGGCATGCCTGCATTGATTATTTCAAGATGAAGCTTTTCTGGCAGTATTTTATCTCCTTTGATCCAGTTAGCAAGGTCATCTTCAGCGAGATAATTTACATTAGAGCCACCTGTTAAGGCTATTCGGCAGGTATTTTCAGGTTTTGTGCGTCTAAAAGTTATTTGATGAAGATCCTTATAAAGAGGATTATTGATTATTTCAGCTTTATTAACAGGATTTTCAATGTAGAATGGCGGGCTTTTTTCGTATCCTGCATAAGGTTCATAGTTGTCATACAAAGGATCACCTGTGCCTGTAAGCCTGAGTGTGAATTCAATAAGCAATAACGCTCCTATAGCAGTAATAATGCTAAACAATAACTGCTTTTTAGCTGTCATACTGGCCATAATGCAAAGTTAAACCTTGAGTTTTCCTGTGTATGAGGGTATAGTGAGGTTTTCTTCATCTTGCTCTATTTTTACATCTATGCCATAAAACTGTAAATATTCAAGAATGCTGCCTCTAAATGTCAGTGAGACCTTCAAAGCCTCCGGATCTCCTAAAGCCTTTATTTCATAGGGTGATACCAGCCTTGTCTGGTTAACCATTATAGAGCTACCTGCTTCTATTATTTCACTTGTGGTAACAAGTCTTTGATTATTAACTGAAATGGCAGTTGCGCCTGCTGATTTTAGTTCATTTACGAGTTTAAGTATGTCGTCACTATGAACAAGGCCGTCATTGTCAGGTGTTGCAGACTTTGAGCTTTTGCGATCATCCAGTATTATTTTAATGCCTTTGCCAGAAACTTTCGTAAGCCCTGCCAGTCTGTATATTTTTTCCATCTGGGGTTTGGTTATACCTGTTTCAGAGGATGCTCTAAGTTCTTCAATTTGCTTTCTCATTTCTGTCAGTTGTTTTTCGAGATTTTGTTTTTTATCTTCTGATTCTTTAAGCAGGGCTACCATTTTCTCTAATTGCCTTGTTGGTGCCTGTTTAATGGTTTCAGACTCTGCATGTGTCTTTGTCTGTATGGATATTATCAGCCCAACAAAGAAAAATAGAATACCCATTGAGATTATATAACCCCAGTTAATGTTTTTCAGGTTCTTTTCAATGTTTTTATGCATATGTTTTTGAATTTACTTATTAATAGCGGGTTTAGTTATCAGACTCTTCTAATTCATTTTTGCTGGCAGAGTCTTTGTCTTTTGGCTGTGCAGTAAGGTCTTTTTTATCAGAAGAAAGGTGATCTACATCAACCCATGGATCACCAAGGGCAGTTGAAAAGACTTTTCCATATATTTTTACTTCATCTCCGCTTTCGAGGTTAATATAGTTTTCAGCAACTTTACGGGATATAATGAGCTTGAGTTCAGACAGTGGTATGACTCTTCTATCTCTTTTAACGTCAGGTCTTCTTATCAGAAAGGTGATATAATCTTTTGAATCTCTCTGTGCTTTTTTATAGTCGAGGCCAAGGGTAGTATATTTATCAAATTTACCTTCAATAAATATATATTTATCAAGGTATTCTTCTGGATTTGCAACCAGATCAAGCGGATCCAGCATAGAGCATTTGCTCTGATAAGCTTTAAGTTCTTCAGGTGATTTTAGAGATTCTTTTTTGGCCTGTTCTGTTTCGGGTTTATCTTTATTATCCTGTGCGAAAACTTGAGGACTGGCTAACATACTCATAACCAGTGCCAGTATAACGCATATAGTAGCTGTTTTCTTAAACAATTGAAACCTCCTTTTTGACTAATAATTTGGTTTTACCTGCCAGTAGATGCTTTTGTCAACCTGCACGCTGGAGTTAATAGACTTAACAAGCTCTGCCTGCGTATCTGCCCGGCTAAAGCGGCCACTCGTTTTTAATGAAATACATTGAAGTTGTGAATCCAGCGAAACATTTTTAACATTTCTTCCGAAGCTAATGACATCTACTTTTATATCAGGATGTTTTGACGCAATATCTCCGGCAAAGCTACATGGGTTGCCGCCGCAAGTTTCAAGCCCATCGGTAATGAGGATAATTCTTTTGGGGCCTTCAACATTTTTTAAATCTCCCAGTGCTTTTCTTAGTGAATATTCTATAGGAGTCACACCACTGGGATCAAGCTTATCTATTTGATCAAGTATATTTTTCTTATTATTTTGTTCCACTGGCACAACCAGTTTAGATTGACTGCACTGATTCATTCCTAGAAAGCCGCTTTTATGCCCGTAGACACGCAGCCCTATTTTTATATCGTCTGAAAGTGCCTGTATGACTTCTTTTACAGAATCTCTTGCTACATCCATTTTAGTTTCATGCTTATTGATATATTCATTCATGCTCCTTGAAAGATCCAGAATGATGAGTATATTTTCGTTTGAGTTTTGCGCAATAAGTTTTGTTGAAAGAATAAATAATAAAGCCAGAACAAGACCTGCTGTTAATGCTTTTTTAAACAATGTTCACCCCTATTTATTAAACAAAATTTTACCCTGTACGTCTTTTTTGACATGGAAGCTGTTCTGTAAGCTCCTGGCGAGGGCGGCTTCGGTATCGGCGGTAAAGAATTTTCCACCTGTTGAAAGGGCAATGCATTTAAGCTGATTAATAGCTGCCGGGTTTTTCAGGGCAAAACCAACTACATCAACTTTCAATTCGATTCCCCTCCTTACCATTTCGACCGCATAGTCACAGGGATTTCCATCACAGGTTTCCATACCATCAGACACAAGTATAATTCTTTTAGGGCCGTTGAGGCCATGGAAATCATTTTCAACTGCCATTTTGACTGAATAGGTTATAGGGGTTTGTCCTGTGGGATTAATACTTCTTAACTTTTCTATAATAGCCCCGCTGGTGTTGAATTGCACCGGCACCAGCAGCTCAGTTTTCCTGCACGGGTAAAGTCCGATAATTCCCAGTTTGTGTCCATACACTCTCAGACCTACTCTTGTATCTGGTGGGATGTTCTTTACGGTGTTATAGACAACTCTTTTGGCAACATCAATTTTACGTTTCCCGTTAATTTTTTCTTCCATGCTGTATGACGCATCGAAAATAATGAGAACATTTTGCGGGCCTTCATTAGCTGGTGGCGGTTGAATTTGCTGTCCGGGGGGTGGTGGAATGTTGCCAAACTTCCCCGGGGGTGGTTTTTGAGGTATATTGATATTTGTGGATTGTTGATTATTTCTGATTTGCGGCAGTGGAGGGGGGCAGTTATTTGTTGCACAATCATTTGTTGATCTATATTCTGGATTCACAGGGGTTGAAGAAGGTTGCGGCCCGAGGTCTGAAGGCTGCATCAATGGCCGTGGCACGGGTGCACTTTGCGAGAATACCAGATTGTCGCCTGAGAGTATTATGATAAGTGAAATAGTTATAATCAGGAAAAAAAATCTTTTCATTTTAATTTGTCTTTACAATTAAATAACTATCTTAATAAATTTAAGCATATTTTCATACCTTATTAAATGTGAATATTACCAGCAAATTTTGTTCCTAATGTGCAAAGGTTGATATTATAATGAGTTAGGTTTTTTTAGACAGAAAAAAAGATAGACATTTTCCTTTCTGAAAAGAGAAATTAGAAGCAAAAGGAAAAAGCAATGACAATAAAGTACAAGACTAACACCACAGGAATATGCAGATGTTATTGGATTTACCAAGTTAAAAACTGGAACCTAAATGGGGGCAGGTCTGGATGTTTATCTCTTACATATAAAAAAATTCATCCCGTATAAAGTATTTTAATTAGTCTGTAAACTAGCATTGAAAAACTGTTTTTCATTCAGGTGGCCAACTATAAATGGATTATTGGTTTTTGTTTCATCAGTTTGAGCAATATTAGCACCTTTATTGCCGTCATTGCCTTGGTAGGATTTATTATTTGCCATATAATATTTATTTAAACCTGTCAGTGCTTTTTCATCTGCAAATAATTTCAGGTCTTTAAACCTTATAATAGCATCAGAGTAAAATTGTGAAAGGTTATTGAGTACTTTATCATTTTCTTTTCTTGCAGCTAATATCTCATCTTTTAATGTTTTTTCCTGATTATTGAGTCTATGAAATATACCCATGTTTTCTTCATCTTGGAAAGGTTTTAAAAACATTTCATTTACTGTTTGAGGTTTCTGCATATTATTTTGCTGACCACCATTGAGATATCGGACTTGATCAATGGTGTTTTGACTGTTATCATTCGGCTGGCCAGCTTTGTCTTCTTTTTCTTCTTCCTTTTTCAGAAATGGATTACTAGCGTGGGGTTTATTTCTATCTTCAAAGGGCCTGGTTTTTTGTGGGGCATTTTTATCACTATATTCCTGAATAGTTTGCTTTTGTTGTTGAACATTGGATAGAGCTTTAAAAATATCACTTTCAAAGAAGTTCAGGACATCACCGAATTGTTTGGTTATATCTTCCAGAAGGTTGGAACTGGTTTTAGCGCCTGCAGAGGCACTTTCCGAAGCCAAACCAAAACTGGAACTGGCGAGCAAACCAGACTGGGGGGGCGTACCTATAAACATACTCGCTGAATTATTATGAAACGAGACATCTGTCATACCAGAGTTGACCCTGTTTTTAAATTGCATCAGAGTTCCAGAATAAGCCATGCGCATATCATTAAATCTCAAATGTAAATCTAATGAACTCATTAAATGCCTAGCCTGTTTTAATCTCTCGTAACCATAAAAAGACAATTACTCTTAATGATTATGAATTATTTTTATATATTTAACAATAACGTTGTATATTCTGTATATATAAACTTTTACAATATTTTATAACAGATATTATTACTGAATTTTATAATGAGTCGGTTTTTTTAGACAGAAAAAAAGATAGACATTTTCCTTTCTGAAAAGAGAAATTAGAAGCAAAAGGAAAAAGCAATGACAATAAAGTACAAGACTAACACCACAGGAATATGCAGATGTTATTGGATTTACCAAGTTAAAAACTGGAACCTAAATGGGGGCAGGTCAGAACAAAGTGCCTTGTTGAACTCATTATTCTTCAAAACTATCAGGCCATTTCATTGAGGTATGCAACACTCTTAAAACTTCTATTACACCTAATTTAACCCAATAAACAGCAATATAAGGAGTATCTGGAATAATTAATTCTCTTGTTCCTGATACTCGACCGGCCTTGCCAATATTTTGAAATGTTGTTAACTGTTCAACAACTTTTAGTACTATTCTTTTGGTTAAATCAACTGCTGCTGTTGGGTTATCTTTTTCTATATACTTTTTTATTGACATTATATCCTGGAAAGCTTTACTGCTCCATCGGAGTTTATTTTTCACCACTTTCCTCCAATTGAGCTAATACTTCTTCAGTGGAATAAAATTCTCCATTTTCAGCAGCTTTAATCCCTTCTTTAATGGCATTAATTTGCCAGACATTCAAATTAATATATTCCTGCAAAGCTTCTTCTACTAAAAAAGTCTGTGAACGTCCAGTTGTTTCAGCTAAATTAGCAAGATCATTTTTTATTTGTTTCTTTATCCTGAATGATACAGGTTCTTTTTCATGTGCATCTGGTATTCCCATAATAAAATCCTTTTATACTATTCCACGTAAATAATTAATATATGGCCTCTATCTATACAATGTAATACATGTATTTTATTGTATAGCATATATCGAATTTTTTCAATATATTGTTTTTATTAATTTATGATTTTTCAGACTTCCCGAAGTTTTTCTCAAACTGACTATTTATATTTACAATCTTCTACTTTGACAGAGGCAATGCAACCCTCCTTTAGTGAGGTAACAGGGAGGATATACTACCTGCACCCTGGATACTGATTTAAGAGGGTTTGCGAGGCGAACGAAGTGAGCCGAGCATAACCCGAATTGAAGGGTGGCAGTGGGCGGGAACTTGCTGAGAATAAGCAAACAAACCCTCCTTTAGTGAGGTAACAGGGATTATAACCCTCTGCAAACATGACCCCAGACAGGCTCAAGCAGGCGAACACTTGAGCCTGCGTGTAAAGTCAGCAGGGCAATTGTGAAAAGTTTTTGCTCCACTTTTTTCAATGCGGCAGCTCTAAATGACATTATGATTAGAGATGGCCATCCCTTCAGGGGAAAGCGGAGGGGGATAGCCTGCTTTGCAGGCGAAAGGGGGCTTTGCCCCCTTTATGGGGTCAGGTGCCAGCCATGGCACCCCTTCAGGGGAAAGTGGAAGGGAACTTGCTGAGAATAAGCAAACAAAACATTTAGCAGGTGACAGGAAATGACTACCGATTGAACACCCTGTCGAAGAAAGATGAAAGTTTACTGCTGTTCACTCTTGTCAATCTACAAAAATATTATCCCAAATATAATCTATTTTTTTAGCTATATGATACGCCAGTAAAGGCGGAACTGCATTGCCAATAAGCTTATAAGCAGCTGATGCAGAGATATTTAGTGGATCATTTCTTTTCCCTTGCTTTACAAATGCATAATCATCAGGAAAGGTTTGTAATCTTGCACACTCCCTAACAGTTAATCTTCTTTCAGCTAAACCTTTTTCCAGTTCTTCCAGATGTTTACCACCATTTTCTTTAGATAACCTCCTGAATTCAATATTTCCATGATGTTCTGATCTGATAGTTGGGCCGATATCATCCAGGTGTATTTCTGAATTGCCTTGAAGATTCTTACCATAAAAACGTGCTTTAGAATAATTGATTTGAGACAAGTCTTTTTCTTCTTCTGAAGGTTCTTTTAATCCTTTAAGTACTTCTTTCGTTCTCACAAATGGTACAAGGTTTAAATGATCACTATTAAAATCAAAAACAGTTTTTTGTGTATTTGATCCGTTTGCTTGATAGTGAGTTATAGGTGGATAAGGATCATATTCAAAATCTATATTGCTTTTTTGGAGATTAATAATAGCCTTTTGTGTAATATATTTTTTGTTGAAGCCAATAAAAAATACTCGTTCTCTGTTTTGTGGTATTCCGTAGCTTGCTGCTCTTAATACCCTTGCAGGTAGTACAAGATAGCCATTTTTGTCTATAGTTCTAAAATCATTCTCTATAATTGTTTTTGCTTCATCTAATGTAACCAAACCCTTTACGTTTTCAGCAATAAACATTTTAGGCTTTACTATTTCGATAACTTCCTTCATCCATATATAAAGCAATCCTCTATTCTCGATTGTTGGATCACCTGTTTCATCTCCAACAACTCCTAAATGATTTTTGTGAGACTTAAACCCTTTTCTTTTACCAGCTAAACTGAAATCCTGACAAGGAAAACCACCTGTAACAACATCAATATTTTGAGGAAAGATAAATTTTCCGTCTTTGTATTTTTTAACTAGGTCTACAACGCTGGCCAAATGAAACACATCAGGGCTTGTGCCTCTTTTTGTAAAGTAAGGAAGCCAAGAAGCCTTTGCGCTGGTTAATATATCGTTTGCAAATACGGTTTTAAAAGAGGTTTCAGGTAATTTAATATATCCATTTTCACTTTCTTTTAGCCATTCAGAATGTATTTGCGGGTTGATGAGACATTTTAATGTGTAAAAACCTCCTTCAAAACCTAAATCCATTCCTCCGCATCCTGAAAATAGTGATAGAACTCTTTTTCTTTTCATGTTGCTTTTTAAAAACCTTTTAAATAATATCGCTAAATCAGATGCTAATTATAGTATGTAGAACTATAGTTATACAAATTTTATCATAAAAAATCTTAAGGAGAACTCATATATGCTTACATTGAAACAATTTGGTTTAAGGATAAAAAAATTAAGATTAGAAAAACATTTAAGCCAGGAAGAATTAGCTGAATTAGCTAAAGTACATAGAACATATATAGGCATGGTTGAAAGGGGAGAAAAAAATGTAACCCTGACAACTATTACTAAGCTATCAAAAGCGTTAGATATTACTGTTTATGACTTGTTTAAAGGTTTGGATGATGGCTGATGTATTAACTCATTTAAGAGAACTTGGTGTCGGGTTCTTTTTTTATGAATGGCATAAAAGACTAGAGGATATAACACCATCATTTTTTTTAGAAGTTTGTAAAAACAATATTAAAAATTGCCAAAGCTTAAAAAAATCTGATATTAGCTCCAGCACTGGCGATTTTTTTTCAGAAAGAGAGATAAATACAATTAAAAATGGGTTTAAATTAGCTAGTAAAATACAGGAAATTTTTAATATATGTAAAAATCCTTATATTGTTTGGTCAGGTAAAAATTCTCAAAGTGGAAATACTATTGATTTAGTTATTGATAAATACAGGTTTTCCTTGAAAGAAGATAGTTTTATTCTGGATAATATGGGGTTATATAGGTATCTAAACTTGATTACAAATAGTGATAAATTTACACGTGGGCTTCATGTTTTCAGGCATTTTTCTGAAAATGAATTTAATGATTGGTTTGATATTACAAGAGATTTGCTAATTAAGCATGGTCCAAATCCATTCATTTATAAAGGAAAAGATTATAAATCTATAGCTAAAATCGATAAAAAGTTAACCTTACATTTAGAATATATTAAAACAAGAAAACCCCCTCAATCTACTCAAATTAGCAATTTTAATGAATGTAATTATTCTTTATTCTTAAAATCAACTAATGCTAATATAAGAGAAAAGGTATTTTCGAAGTGGTTAAAAGAAAAAGTTGAAGCAAATAAAAAGTATATTGATGCTAAAAAGCACTGTGCTTTAACGTCAGGAAACAATATATGCGAGTTCTTAAAACCTTATGTAAAAACAACACCAGAATCTTTACCCGGTTTATTTAAAATAAATAATGAAGAATATTATTATGCAAAAAGTACAGATAAAACAATCGAAATATATTTTGTACCTGATATTAAAGTGTTTCAAAAGAAAATTATAATTGACAAAATTTATTGTAATGTTCCTAAAAGTCAACTTAATATTTATACATTAATTAAAAATACTGATAATGAGAAAACAATAGAGTTTAGAAATGAGATGAGGTATTCTCATGGACAATTTAATGGTACTCCTGAGGCAAAGTTTTATTTAGTTAAAGGAAATACCCTGGCAGAAATCTATGAAAATATTTACATGGAAATAACTTAAGCGAGGAAGCAGGGATTATAACCCTCTGCAAACGTGCCCCCAGACAGACAAAGATTGCAACCAGATGTGACCCTACACCAGCCCTTTATGAGGTTCAGCGGCCTTCGGCCGCTCAGGGCCCGCCCACCCACCCTCAGGGGTCGGGTTTCAGTGCGCCGGGCGCAGCCCGGCGCACTGAAACCCTCCTTTAACAGGTAACAGGTAGGATATACTACCTGCACCCTGGATA